>NZ_LZMD01000070.1 GCF_001668575.1 Mycobacterium sp. 1164985.4 | reverse complement strand
CATACCCGAACACTAGTTCGAGCCACCGACAACCCCAGCCCCATCTGTAACCACTGAAACCAAAGAGACACAAGTGAATTGCAATCGGTCATTACGCACAGAGCAACGCGGCGCACGCTCACGAGAAGCGTGCGCCGCGTGGTTGGGCGCTGGATGCAGCTAGCTAGTGATTACGGGGCGGGGATGTTGATGCAGCCGACATTCGGCAGGCATCCACTCGCGCCGCCGGGTCCGGCCGTGCCGCCAGGTCCGTTCGGAGCCAGCGCGCCGCTCGCGCCGCCTGGTCCGGCTGAACCGCCGGGGCCACCAGGGATTACGCCCTGGGCGCCGCCACCGTCAGCGGTGCCCTGCGGGCCGCCGGGGACGTTGACGTCGGCGCCGCCACCGGGTGAGGCGTCGATGTTGCCGATACCCGCACACGGGGTGCCATCGGCATTCAGACAGGGTGGGGGCGCCGGCTGCGCGCCGGCCACCGGCGCGACGGCGATCGCAACTGCCGCGGCGCCCGAGAACAACAGGGGCATCATCTTCGTCAGTTTCACGTTCATGTTCTGAGGGCTACCACGTCAGGGATTTACTGAAACCTTCAAACTTTCTCCGCGACGTGAGGCTCCTGTCACAACCGGCCGACCTGTTTCAGTCCGGAAACGGTGTCCGACAGCGTTTCCTGCGGATCGCGGTATGTGATCCCCAGTTCGGTCTCGCTAGGCGAATCGTCGGAAGACGGCATCTGCGTGTAGTACTGCATCGCCGCCGCGGTCACCGGCGCGTCGAACGGTAGGAACGGCCCGACCACATCGACGACCCTTCCGATGTTGCGCAACACCATGTCCGGTATGGGATACACCCGTAGCGTCGTGTTCGCGGCTTTTCCGATCATCGTCGCCAGGTCGGCGATCGGAACTCGCTTGCCCCCAGCCATGTAGCGGCGCGGGCCCTTCCCGGGCTCGAGCAGCGCAGCGTGCAATGCCGCCAGATCTCGAACGTCGACAACTACCCATGCCGCCCCGCGACCCGGCACACCGCGCATCTGAACCGCGGCCTGAACACCTTCTGCCGCTTCGCCGAACTGGTTGCCCGCGGGCGGGCCGAGCACCATGCCCGGGTACGTGATGCTCACCGGCGCACCCTGCTCCTGCAGGCCGCGCGCGTACTTCTCCACCTCCGCTTTGGATTTCCCGTAGCCGTCGGTGCCTCCCACGACCGGAAGGTCCGCGTGCAGCACATCGCAGTCCGGGTTGAACAGTGCCGTGAAACTCGAGACGTGGATGATCGGGTCGAGACCGCGCTCAGCCGCGACACCGAGCACGTTGTGAGCGCCATCGAGGTTGGTCCGCAGCATCTTATCGGCTTGTCGCGGGTCGACTGAAACCATTGCAGCGGAATGTATTACAGCATCACAGCCGTCCATGGCCGCAGCCGTCGACTCGGCATCGGCGATGTCGCCGACGGCATAGTCGTCGATCGCGACACCGATCTCCGCGGCGCTCGTCTCCAGTCGTGCCGGATCGCGGACCAGGAATCTCACCTGGTGACCTGCGTCGGCCACGGCCTTTGCCGTCCACGCCCCGACGAAACCGGTACCCCCGGTCAACAGCACCCTCATTCAGACCTCCCGTAGGAACTAGCGCTGCGGATTACCCCGAAGCGCCTGCCTCTACACGGGTGCTCTATGCGAACGGCTTCATCAGTCGCGGCGGCAATACCCGCATCACCCGGACCAGCGGCGCCCACGGCCACCACGGCACCGCCGCGCGACCGCTTTCGCGTTCGATCGCGCCGACCAGCGCACGCACGCCGGTTTCGTTGTCCACCATCAACATCGTGGACGCCGACTTCGCCGTCATCTCGGATTCGATGTAGCCCGGCTCGAGCACCGTGACCTTGATCGGCCCGCGCGCGTACTCCGCGCGCAACGACTCCCCCAGCGACGAGACCCCGGCCTTGCTCGCGGCGTACGCGGCCTTCACGCCCGGCACGCCCTTGTTTCCGAGAACCGATGAGACGAGCACAAGATGGCCACCGCCGGCTTTCTCGAACATCTCGAGCGCGGTCTCGATCTGGACAAGCGCCGCAACGAGATTCGTTTCGATGGTGGCTTTGTTCGCCCACAGCTTGCCGGACCCGAGCGGCGCGCCCTTGCCGATACCGGCGTTCACGATGATGCGGTCGATGCCGCCGAGTTCGTCGGAGAGTTCGGCGAACACCTTCGGCACCTGCTCGTGGTCGTTGACGTCGAGGGCGGCGACCGCGACATTGATACCGGGATGGCGCTCGAGCAACTCGGCCTTCAATTCGTCGAGGCGGTCGACACGCCGGGCGCACAGCGCGAGGTCGCGGCCCTTCTCGGCGAACGCACGGGCCATTCCGGCGCCCAGTCCGGAGCTCGCACCGGTGATCAAGATTCTCTGCCGAGTCACCCCGACAGACTAGGCGAGGGAATCGCCGTCAGAATGACCACATGGTTCTTGTGCGCAGCGCTACATTCCTGCTCGTGGCCCTGTTCGTCGCCCTCTCACAGGGGATCGCCGCCGGACAACCCACCTCGCCGCTGTACCGGCTCGTCGACACCGCGTCGCAGCGGCTGGCCACCGCCGACGCCGTCGCGGCGGCCAAGTGGGTCAACGGCGGACCGATCACGGACCGTCAGCGCGCCGATGCGGTGTTGAACGCGGTGGCCGCCGACGCCTCCGCTCGCGCGATCGACCAGGGCTACGTGCGGGCGATCTTCACCGACCAGATCGACGCCACCGAGGGCGTCGAGTACACCCGATTCGGCCAGTGGAAATTCGACCCCGCCACCGCTCCCACCACGGCCCCCGACCTGTCGGTGTCGCGCTCCCAGATCGACGAGTTCAACAAGGTCATGGTCGACGAGATTGCGCGGCAGTGGGATTCGTTGCACGCACCGAACTGCACGGTCGAGCTCGACAACGCGATCAACGCTGTGGCCACCGGCCGTCAGCTCGATCCGCTCTACCGGCACGCGTTGTCGGCGGCCACCCGCTCCTATTGCCGAATCATTTGAGCAGGCGCGACAGCCGCCGATCGGCGAGCACCTTGCCGCCCGTCTGACACGTCGGGCAGTACTGAAACGACTTGTCCGCGAACGACACCTCCCGAACGGTGTCTCCGCAGACGGGGCAGGGCAGCCCTGTTCGGGCATGCACGCGCAGGCCGGATCGCTTCTCCCCCTTCAGCGTCGCGGCCTGCTGACCGACCGAGCGTGTCACCGCGTCGCTGAGGACTCCGATCATCGCGTCGTGCAATGCCGACAGCTGCGCATCGGTCAGCTTGGCCGCCGTCGCGAACGGGGAGATCCGCGCGACGTGGAGGATCTCGTCGCTGTAGGCGTTACCGATGCCCGCGATGACCTTCTGGTCGGTGATGACCGTCTTGATCCGGCCGCTGTTGCCCGCGAGCACCCCGGCGAGGTCCTCGGGTCCCAGCGACAGCGCGTCGGGCCCCAGCGTCGCGATACCGGGTACCTTCGTCGGGTCGTCGACCACCCACACCGCGAGCCGCTTCTGCGTGCCGGCCTCGGTCAGGTCGAAACCCGGAACCGCCCCGGCGGCGACATTCGACCCGGGCGCATCACCCGGCGGGCCGAGATGTACGCGCAGAGCGATCGGCCCCTTACCCGGCTTCAGCGGCGCAGCCGCCAACTTGTCCGACCAGCGCAACCACCCCGCGCGCGACAGATGGGTTATCAGGTGCAGGTCGCCGGCTTGCATGCCCAGGTACTTGCCCCAGCGGTTGGCGTCGGTGACGGTCAGGCCGTGCAGCGCCGTGATCGGCGGGTCGAACGTCTTGAGCACCGAGAACGCCGAGACGTCGATGCGGCCCACCGTCTGACCGACGGCGTGGCGGCGCAGGTGGTCGGCGAGCGCTTCGACTTCGGGTAGTTCGGGCATGGCTCCAGTGTGCCGGTCAATTCCGTCGCGCGGCACCGCCGGTGAGCACCGACAGCAGCCAACTCACGATCGACAGCACGATCGCGGCCCAGATCGCCGTCCACCAGAAGTCATCGATGAACAACCCCCAGTGGGTGGTGTGTTCGGTGATCTGCGACGTGATCCATAACATCAACGCGTTGATCACGATGTGGATGAGGCCGAGGGTGACGATGTAGAGCGGGATCGAGAGGATCTGCACGATCGGCTTGATGATCGCGTTGACCACACCGAAGATCAACGCGACCACGAAGATGATGCCGACTTCCTGCAGTCGCGACTCGGCGCCCACGAACCTGATTCCGGGAACGACGAGAGTCACCACCCACAGCGCGAAGCCGGTCAAAGCGGCCCGCAAGAGAAACGACATCGCACTAGCCTAAACCAGTCGACGCACTGGGAGGGCAGCCGTGGATTTCGTTCAGCGCACCGTGGATCTCGCACGGCGAAACGTCGAGGAGGGCGGGCGCCCGTTC
The DNA here is from genome assembly GCF_001668575.1 of Mycobacterium sp. 1164985.4. Lineage (GTDB taxonomy): Bacteria > Actinomycetota > Actinomycetes > Mycobacteriales > Mycobacteriaceae > Mycobacterium. The sequence goes on along the minus strand of NZ_LZMD01000070.1, from coordinate 157,806 downwards.
GCTACGGTCATCGCCAAGGACGGGGAGGTGCTCGCCGAGAGCGCCAATCAGGTTGCCCAAACCCATGATCCGACCGCACACGCCGAGATCCTCGCGATCCGGAAGGCGTGCACGAAGCTCGGCACCGAGCATCTCGTCGGCACGACGATTTACGTTCTCGCCCACCCCTGCCCGATGTGCCTCGGCTCGCTGTATTACTGCTCCCCAGACGAGGTGATCTTCCTGACCACCCGCGACGACTATGCGCGCTACTACGTCGACGATCGAAAGTACTTCGAGCTCAACACGTTCTACGACGAGTTCGCCAAGAACTGGGACCAACGGCGACTACCGATGCGCTATCAGCCCGAGGACAGCGCCATCGACGTCTACCGACTGTGGATGCAGCGCAACGACCCCGGGCACCAGACCCCTTAGCCGGTTGATCCCACGCATCAGATGCGTGCGATCAACGGTCCTTCGCGCGCAGCAGATAGGTGTCCATGATCCAGCCGTGCCGTATCCGCGCGTCGGCGCGCGCCCGGGCGATCTCCTCGCCGACATCGCCCACGGTGCCCGACATCAGCAGCTCGTCGGGCGTACCGAGATACGCACCCCACCAGATGCGGGTTTCCGGCGGACACATCAGGAACGAGCAATCGGCGTCGAGCATCACGACCGCGCTCCCGGCCAGTCCGGTGTCACGCAGCTGCCTGCCGGTCGTGATCAGCACCGGTTCGCCGACGTCGTTGAGCGGAACGCGATGTCGCGCGGTGAGCGCCTGGATCGCGGTGATGCCCGGGATGACGTCGTAGGCGATGTCGACGTGGTTCGCGACCGTGTCGAGGATGCGCAACGTGCTGTCGTACAGCGAGGGGTCGCCCCACGCGAGGAATGCGCCGACGCCGTCGGGCGCGAGCTCGTTCTCGATCGCCTCGGCCCACACCCGTGCCCGCGCGGCATGCCAGTCGGCGACCGCCTGCCGGTAAGCGGGCCCGTCCGATGCCTCCCTGACCCTCGGCGGGTCGCGAAGTTCGACGAACCGGTACCGGGGCTCGCGGATGAACCGCTCGCAGATGTGCCGTCGCAGCGCCACCAGGTCGTCTTTCGCCGAACCTTTGTCCATCGCGAAGAACACCTGGGTGTCGTTGAGGGCCGACACCGCCTGCGCCGTGACGTGGTCGGGATCGCCCGCGCCGATACCGATGACGTGAATTCGACGGGTCACGCCCGCGAGTATGCCCTCAGTGTTTGCGGCCGCGTGACAGACGTAGCCGCCTGGCGCGCTTGACGTCCTTCTTCTCGGCGGCCTCGTCCTTGCGGATGTTGTGATCGTCCTTCATCGGCAGCTGCAGTTCGTGTTCAGCGGGCAGGCCGGCCTGCAGTTGACGGCCGCGTTCGACCTCGGCGTCGACCTCCGCGCCGAGCAGCAGGGCGAGGTTGGTGATCCACAGCCACAGCAGGAACACGATGACGCCCGCCAGTGCGCCGTACGTCTTGTTGTAGCTGCCAAAGTTGGCTACGTAGAGGCCGAACAGCACGGACGCGACGAGCCAGACGACGATCGCCAGCGCAGCGCCGCCGCTGATCCAGCGGAACTTCGGCTGCTGAACGTTGGGCGTGACGTAGTACAGGATCGCGACCGCCGCGACCACAAACAGCAGGATCAGCGGCCACCGGGCGACATTCCACACCGTCACCGCCGCGTCGCCCAGCCCGATCGCATCGCCGACCGCGTGGGCCACCGGTCCGCTGATCGCGAGCAGGAAGACCACCGCGGCCGCCATCACCAGCCCGACCAGCGTCAACAGCAGCTGCACTGGTCGCAGCTTCCATACCGGCCGGCCCTCGTCGATCTCGTAGATCCGGTTCATCGCGCGGCCGAAGGCACCGACGTAGCCGGACGCCGACCACACCGCGCCGACGATGCCCACCACCAACGCGAAGCCAGCCGTCGGCGAATTGACCAGCTGCTCGATCGTCGGGCGCAGGCTGTCCAGCGAGGACGCGGGTGCGACATCGCCTGCGATGTCGAGGAGCGCGTCGACCGTGCGTCGGCCCTGCCCGAAGACACCGAGCAGCGACACCATGACCACGAGCGCGGGAAAGATCGACAGCACCGCGTAGTACGTCAATGCCGCGGCCAGATCCGTGCATTGATCGCTCTGGAACTCCCGGACGGCCTTGCGCATGGCATAGATCAGCGACGGCCGGGTGAGGTCGGTCGGTGACTCCGGTTTGCGGGGATCATCCGGGTCGGGAGCCTGGACGGTCCTGTCGGCCTCGTCGGTTTGCATACCCCCCGATACCCCTGCCCGCCTCCATCAAACGCCAGCGGTACCGCAAGTATGCGGTACCGCAGGTATTGACTAGAGCGCCTGCGGTTGCCTACCTTGGGAGGACCGTCACCGAAGGGACGTCAACGATGACCAACCCGACGCTCAGCCCCAGCCGTGCGGAGTTCTCCGAACGCCTGCTGCGGGGGTCAGTGAAGAAGTCCTACGCGCCCGTCGTCGACATCGACTGGGACGCGCCGCTCGATCCGGGCAAGTTCTTCCTGCCGCCGAAGATCGTCTCCCTCTACGGGACGCCGCTGTGGGACGCGATGACCCGCGAGCAGCAGATCGAACTGTCCCGCCAGGAGTTGGTCAACACATTGTCCGCGGGCATCTGGTTCGAGAACATCCTCAACCAGTCACTGCTGCGCAAGATGATGCATCAGGATCCCACCGCGAGCGCCACGCATTACGAACTCACCGAGCTCGGTGACGAAACCCGGCACATGGTGATGTTCGGCAAGGCGATCGAACGGGTCGGCGCAAAGCCGGTGTGGCCCAAGTGGTATCAGCGTGTGATCATCAACGCCCTGCCATTCGTGTTCCAGGGCTCCGCGCTGTGGGTGGCCGCGTTGATCGGCGAAGAGATCTTCGACTCGCTGCAGCGCCAGATGATGGACGACGACGAGCTGCAGCCGATCGTGCAGAGACTCATGCGGATTCACGTCACCGAAGAAGCACGGCATATCCAGTTTGCCCGTGACGGATTGCGCAAGCGGGTCCCGCACATGCGACCGCTGCCGAAATTCGTGCTGTCCAACATCAACGGTCTCGGCGGCTACTTCTTCCGCTTCCTGTTCACCAACAAGGTGCAGTACAGCCGCGTCGGCCTCGACCCCCGCCGGACGCGGCGCATGGCGCGTCGCAGCCCGCACCGCATTGACACCCAGGTGACGGGGTTCGCACCGCTGGCGGCCTTCCTCGATGAAGTGGGCCTGCTGGGCCCGATCGCCCGCCGAATGTGGCGACGGAGCGGTTTTCTACCCCGATGAGTGACATGTACGACGGGGTCGCCGCGCTCCGGATGCACGACACGGACCACGGCGTCCGGGTGCGTCTCGTCGGTCACGTCGACCCGATCGACGGCAGATACCACTGGCGTGGAATGGTTTTCGATCTGACATCCGATGTGCGCCTGCCCCAACCCGTGCACATCTCGATCGGCCACCACTCCGCAGAGGGCCACCTGACCGAGGTGACGCCGTGGGGGACGCACTGTGTCGCAGGCGTCGGCGCGCCGCCGTATCCACTGGACGGCTAGTCCAGATCTTCGTCGGTCAGCGCCGCGAACCCCTTGGCCTGCCCGCGAGCCAGCGCTGCCCGAACCACGCCGGCGAGCAGACCCTGGATCGCGGCGGCGATGAACACCTCGCGCGTCGAGCGGCTGAGGTCCTTCGGATCCGGCTCTTCATCGTCCGGGCTGATGCGCTGCCAGATCTGCTGGAAGATCTGGCCCGCGATCATCCCGCCGGCAACGCTGCTGGCGATCGACAGGGGCTTGTAAATCGTCTTGGCCGCACTCACGGCGATCGAGATTCCCGATGCGCCAATGATCAAACCCCGAACTAGAACACGTTCTATTATTGCCCTGTGCGGTTCACCTACGCCGAAGCCATGACCGACCCGACGTACTACATCCCCCTGGCACAGGCCGCGGAGGCGGCCGGGTACCACGCGATGACGATCGCCGACAGCGTCGCCTATCCGTTCGAATCGGATTCGAGATACCCCTACACCGCAGACGGCAGCCGCGAATTCCTCGACGGCAAGGCGTTCATCGAGGCGTTCGTGCTCGCCGGCGCCCTGAGCGCGGTCACCACGAGGCTGCGGTTCGACTTCTTCGTCCTCAAGCTGCCCATTCGGCCACCGGCCCTGGTGGCCAAACAGGCCGGCTCGCTGGCCGCGCTGTTCGGCAATCGCCTCGGCCTGGGCGTCGGCACCAGCCCCTGGCCCGAGGACTACGAGTTGATGGACGTGCCGTTCGCCAAGCGAGGCAAGCGCATGGATGAGTGCATCGAGATCATCAGGGGCCTGACCACAGGCGAATACTTCGCGTTCCACGGCGAGTTCTACGACATCCCGAAAACGAAGATGACACCCGCGCCCACCCAGCCGATCCCGATCCTGATCGGCGGCCACGCCACCGCCGCGCTCAAGCGTGCGGCGCGCAACGACGGCTGGATGCACGGCGGCGGCGACGCCGAGGAGCTGGACCGGCTCCTCAGGCAGCTCAAGCAGTTTCGTGAGGAAGCGGGCCGCACCGGGCCGTTCGAGATTCACGTGATCTCGGCCGATGCCTATACGCCCGACGGCATCAAACGGCTCGAGGACAAGGGCGTCACCGACGTCATCGTTGGATTCCGAATCCCCTACATCACAGGGCCGGACACCGAACCGCTCGACCGCAAGATCCGCCACCTCGAAAAGTTCGCGGAGAACGTCATCGCCAAGCTCTGAGGGGTGCCAACGGCCCCCGAGAAGGCGTAGCGTCGACGTCAGGAAGGGGTTATCTACGGGGGCTACGGGTAACCGGTGTCCAATGGGAAGTACAACGTCGGGGCGCCACGACGCGCTGCCGGGTGTGGTGGCGGTGGGCGCATCCGCAGGGGGTGTGGAGGCTCTCAGCCAGTTCGTCGGCGGACTGAAGCAGGACCTGCCCTATGCGGTTCTCATCGTCCTGCACATGCCGCCGAACGCGCCGAGCGTCCTGGCCAAGATCCTCGACCGCAGCGGGTTATTGCCCGCGGCGACCGCCATCGACGGCGCCCCGATCGAGCCCGGTCGTGTATACGTCTGCGCACCCGACCGTCACCTGCTGGTCGCGGACGGGCATTTGATCTTGTCGTCGGGGCCCACGGAGAGCGGGCATCGTCCGGCCATCAACGCGCTGTTCCGTTCCGTGGCACTGAGTTTCGGACCGCGCGCCATCGGTGTCCTGCTGTCCGGCGTCCTCGACGACGGCGTGTTGGGTGCGGCGGCCATACGCTCGCGGGGCGGTACGACGGTCATTCAGACGCCGAGCGATGCGCTGTTTGCGGCCATGCCGCTCAACGCTATCCAGGCGGGGGTCGCCGATCACCAAGCCGCGGCGAGCGACGTCGGCGGCGTCTTGACGAAGCTGCTTGAACGAGAGATCGAGGTCCGGGATATGGAACCTGACAAGGCCATGGAGTTGGAGAACCGCATCGCGATGGGACGCCGATTCTCCACGAATATCGATGCGGAAGACCTCGGCCCTCATTCGGGTTACATCTGCCCCGACTGCCACGGATCGCTGATCGAGGCGGGACCGGGCAGCTTCCGCTGTCGGGTGGGACACGCCTGGACCGCAGACGCGCTGCTGAAAGCCCGCGACGACGAGATCGAGGGTGCCATCTGGGTGGCACTGCGCAGCCTGCGGGAGAAAGCGAAGATGTCGCGGAGGTTGGCGAATACCGTCGGGCCCGGCACCGTGCGGCAACGTTATCTCGAAACCGCGGATGAAGCCGACCGCGCGGCGATGGTTCTGGGCGAACATCTTTCGACCACGGCGCCGCACGGAGAGCTCGGTGCCACCTGATCCCACGCCGCTGGCGGTCTTCACCGAGCCGGTGGGCGATGTCACGACTGTGCGGCCACGCGGTGTGCTCGACAGCCGCACATATCGGTCGCTGCGCGATTCCATCATCAAGACCGCACTCGAGCAGCCGCGCGCCGTTGTCGTCGACATCGGCGATCTCGTCGTTCCGGCCGAATCGGCATTGGTCGTGTTCACCAGCGCCCGCTGGCACGTCGGACGTTGGCCCGAGGTTCCGATCTTGTTGGTGTGCGAACAGCCGATGATCCGATCGGCGCTCGCCAGGAACGGCGTCACCCGCTACGTGCCCGTGTACGCAGGCATGCAGGACGCGATCGACGCCTTGGCGCATCACGACTCGCGCCAGGTACGCCATCGGGCGAGGGCCGATCTTCCGAGGTCGGTCGCGAGCCTGCAACGCACGCGCGAGTTGGTCGTCGAGTGGCTTACGGCATGGTCTCAGCCCGAGTTGATCTCCACCGCCAAGGTCGTTGCCACGACGTTCGTCGAGAACGTTCTGCAGCACACCGACAGTCGGCCCCAACTCCGGATCGAGTCGAAGGACGCGACTGTCACGGTCGCCGTGACCGATGCGAGCGCCACGCCCGCCGGACTGCGCGAGGACGCTGCCCACAGCCCGGCGCCATCGGGACTTCGGATCGTCGCCGCCTTGTGTCGTGCCTGGGGCAACGCGCCGAACACGACGGGTAAGACCGTATGGGCGGTCATCGGTCCGGAGAACGCCCTTTAGTGAGTATCGTCAAGCCTGCAGCCGAAGCGAGCGGACGGACACGGGTTGAGCGACCAGACAGAAGAGGCGTTCGAGGCGCTGCTGCGCTACATGCGCGACTCACGCGGATTCGACTTCACCGGCTATAAGCGCACATCACTGATGCGGCGCGTGCAACACCGGATGCGACAGGCCGGTTCCGAGTCCTACGAGCAGTATCTCGACCACCTGCAGGCGAGCCCCGACGAATTCGACGCGCTGTTCAACACGATCCTGATCAATGTCACGGCCTTCTTCCGGGACCCGCAGGCATGGGAGTACCTCGGCGAGGAGGTCGTTCCGTCACTCCTGGCGGAACGCGGGCCGGACGACCCGATCCGGGTGTGGAGCGCGGGCTGCGCTTCCGGTCAGGAGGCCTACACCCTGGCGATGGTGTTGGCCGAGGCTCTCGGCACCGACGCTTTCCGGCAGCGGGTCAAGATTTATGCAACCGACGTCGACGAGGACGCGCTGACCGAGGCGCGCACCGCGACCTACGACGACAAGGCCGTCGAGTCGGTCCCGCCGGCGCTGCTTGGCAAGTACTTCGAGCGCGTCAACGGCCGGCACGTGTTCCTCAAGGATCTGCGCAGGGCCGTGATCTTCGGCCGCAACGATCTGGTCAAGGACGCACCGATCTCGCGGGTAGACCTGCTGGTCTGTCGCAACACGCTGATGTACCTCAACGCCGAGACGCAACGGAACGTGTTGAGCCGCTTGCACTTCGCACTGGCCCCGCAGGGAACGTTGTTCCTCGGCCACGCCGAGATGCTGTTGAGCCACAGCGACCGGTTCACCCCGCTCAACCTCAAACACCGCATCTTCTGCAAGGTGGCCGGGCCGCACACTGGTGTCGAGCGACTCGGAAACTCAGCGCCGGTCAACGACCGGCAGGGAGACCTGGCGGGGCTGGACCCGATCCGCGAACTCGCGTTCCGCGCCGGACCCGTCGCCCAGATCGTGGTCACCAGCGACGACACCGTCGCGATGATCAACCAGCAGGCCGAGGCCACCTTCGGTTTGTCGGCACGCGACATCGGGCGACTGCTGCGCGACCTCGAGGTCTCCTACCGCCCCGTCGAACTGCGCGCCTATCTCGAGCAGGCCAAGGTCGAACGGCGGTCGGCCCGCATCCAGGATGTGCAATGGCACCGCCCCGGCTCGGACGTGGTGTGGTTCGAGATACACGTCAACCCGCTCGTCGACGCCGAAAACGGACTACGCGGTGTGTCGATCGTCTTCTTCGACGTGACCGCGACCCGCGCCCTGCTGGACAAGGTGGTGGAGACCAACCGTCAACTGGAGACGGCGTACGAGGAACTTCAGTCGACCAACGAGGAACTCGAGACCACCAACGAAGAGCTGCAGTCAACTGTCGAGGAACTCGAGACCACCAACGAAGAGCTGCAGTCCACCAACGAAGAACTCGAGACGATGAACGAGGAGCTGCAGTCGACCAACGACGAGCTACACACCATCAACGACGAACTGCGCCAGCGCAGCGTGGAGGTCAACGAGACCAAGGCCTTCCTCGATTCGCTGGTGAATTCGATCCACTTCGGCCTCATCGTGGTGGACCGCGAGATGCGGGTGGTGTTGTGGAACCGCGGCTGCGAAGAGCTCTGGGGGCTTCGTGCCGACGAGGCTCACGGTTCGGCCCTGCCATCGCTGGACATCGGTTTACCCACAGATGACGTCAAGCCGCTGATCGGCCAGGCATTCGTCGACCCGGACCTCACCACCGAGGCGTTTCTCGATGCCGTCACCCGGCGGGGTAAGCAGGCGCGGATCCGGGTCGTGTGTACGGGATTTCGCGCGACCAGCGAGACAGCCAGCGGGGCCTTGCTGCTGATGGAGCTGCAGAGCTAGCGGTCCGCGTCTTCGGCCTCCAACAGCTGCTCATGGAAGGCTGCCTCCCGATGACGAAGCGCGGCGTCGCGATGCCGTTCGGCGGCGTCCTGATGCAGGCCAACGGTCCGGTCGTCGGCGCGCATCGCCGCCTGCTCGTGCGCTGCCGCCGCACGCAGGTGCGCCTGCATCGCGTCGTCATGGCGCGCGGCGGCGCCGTGATGTGCCCGGCGTGCGCGTTCCAACGCCTCTTCGGCACGCCTCTTCGCACGCGCCACCGACTCCGGCGTGCTGGGCAGGCCCCTCGCCAGTTCGGTCTGCCGCTGACGCAATTCATCGGCCCGGGCACGGGCCAATTCACCGGACGCGATGGACCCACGCTCGTCGTCACTCATGCTCGCTCCCGACGATGTCAGCTGCAAAAAATCTACGCCTCTTTTGAGGGTTGAGGCACGGAAGCGCTCAGCCGCGAAGCGTGGTGTGCGGGCTCTGCCCGTAGATCTGGCGGTAAAGCACCGCGAACCGACCGGTATGGGCGAACCCCCAGCGCGCGGCGATCGCCGTCACTGTGTCCGTGCTGCGGTCGGCGGCCAGCAATTGCTGATGCGCGTAATGGAGTCGAAGCCGACGAAGGTACTGCAGCGGCGTGGTGTCCAAGTGGTGCCGGAACATGTACTGCACAGCGCGCGGAGTGACATGGACGGCTTCGGCGATATCCCCCAGCGCGATGTCGTTGGTGGCGTTGGCATCCATGAACTCCATCGCGCGCCGCAGGAGCACAGGCTTGTTGTCGGTGTGATCGTGGGGCCCCGGCTCGGCGGCCGCGGTGTTCGGAAATGTGGACAGCGTCACCGCCGCCAACAGTCGGCTCGCATGCCCCACGATCAGAGGTGTCGCGAGCGCGGCGTCCGACAGCACCGAGTCCCTGACGTAACGGACCGTGTCCTTCCACATCCGCGCCGCGGCGTCGTCAACGGGCGAGAGGCTCTTGAAGCGAATCGGCAGCGGTGCTTGTCCCGCCGGCAGACCGGTGGCTACGCCGGCAACCACGGCAGGATCGATGAGGACCGCGGTGACGTGCGCGTTTTCAAAGCGCGCTCGGTACGGAAGGTGCGGCTGCGCCAGCATCGCGACCTCCCCCGCCGTCGCTTCCGAACGAAGGCCGTCGCAGGCACTGGCCACGCGGCCGGCAGTGGGCCAGATCGCTGCAACTCTGTTCAGCGGATCGGGCTGCATTTCGGCCTGGCCGGCCACGGTGACGTCATCGAGTGTCAGCGGACCCATCGTGGCGCGGACATGGGTCAGCAGCGGACCCTCATGGTGTTCCCGCGACTTGAATGCGAGCCTCATCTTCACGCCATAGGCGTCTTCCAGAAACTCGTCGACGTCGGCGGATTCGCGGATTTCGACGTGTGACCGTTCCAGCTGCTGTGGCTCGGGGGCTGCATTACCGATCGGGCTCACCTCATCAAGGAGGCGCACGGCGAAGCTGTTGTCTCAGCTCCAGTGATTTGCAGCATACCCAGCGGAAGGGTCTCGAAACGAAAAGCGATCCGCTGCCCGCGCGTCGCCCCCAACCCCTTACCCCGCGGACAGAAATCCCTTCCCGCATTGGGAAGAAAGCTCACTCGCGGGCGATTACGCGGCCTGACGGCGCTCGCGACTATTGACGCGTCCCTGCAACGAATGACTCGAGGAACCGATGACCACGACAGCCACCGGTACGAACAAGCCCGCCCGCGACGAGACGGTGCGACTGCGCCTCGGTGACCTGCCGGTGCGCCACCTGCCCCCGGTCACGCGCAGCGAGGCCAGGACCACGCGATTGCGTCCCGTCGCCGCTTCGACCAAGCCACTGCCGAAGGCCACCAGCGCGTTCGACGGCAAGACGGTGCGGCTGCGCCCGATCGACCTGCCGGTCGTCGCCAAGGTGACCAACACCGTCAGGCAGCGCTACCTGAACTTGAGCGCGGTCAGGAAGGCGCCGACCAAGTGGGACATCGCGCGGCTCTCGCTGGTGATGCTGCTGGCCTCCATGCCGATCCTGGGCATCTCGGTCGACGTGTTCGGCCTGGTCCCCCAGAACGTCACGTCGGTCATCGTCATCGCGCTGTGCGCGGTGCTGGGTGCGCTGATCGCGTTCGCTCCACACCGGATGGACATCTTTGTCGGACGCGGCCTGATCGCCGGCATGGTGGCGTGCATCGTCTATGACGCCGCCCGGCTGTTCGCGGTGCACGTGTTGGGCCTGATGGGCGACTTCATCCCGGTGATGGGATCGTTCGTCACCGGTGAGCCCGACACCGCGGGCAGCGCGGCGGTCGGTTATGTCTGGCGCTACATCGGCGACGGTGGCGGCCTGGGCGTGGCGTTCTTCGTCGTCGCGTTCGCGCTGGGCATCGACCGGTGGAAGAACGTCTACGCGGTGCTGGCGTCGGTCGCCTTCGCGGTGTTCCCGACGTGGGCCGGACTGATGGCGACGGTCGCGCTGGCCCCGCGCGGCGAGGAGATGATGTTCCCGTTGAACGTCGCGACCGTGACGATCACGCTGGTCGGACACCTGATCTTCGGCCTGGTGCTGGGCCTGGCCTTCCTGAAGGCGCCGCGCGGGCGTGACCGCAGCGAATGGCCCTGGCCACCGCTGTTTGAGACGGCTCCGGCCAAGCGGGTCGTCCGCGCCTACAAGAAGTTCACCAACCGGCCGTAGCGTTCGTCGACCAGGGACCTCCTGTCTGGGCCAGAATTGCCTCGATAGGAGGTCCTATGTCGTCGCACCTGGAAATCTCGAGGCCGTCGGGGCGGGAGCTGGTTCCGCTCAGTGGTGAGCGGGTGACCCTCGGCAAGGCGTCCACCAACGCGGTGTCGCTGGAGCACGACGAGACCGTCTCGCGGTTGCACGCCGTACTGGAGAACCTCGGGTTCGCCTGGTCGATAAGGGATCTCGGGAGCCGCAACGGGACGTTTCTCAACGGCGAGCGGATCACCGCCGAACGTGTGCTGCGATCCGGCGACGAGGTGCGCCTCGGCAAGTCACGGCTGGTCTTCTGGGAGGTTAGGGACAGCTCGGACGGCAAGCTCGACGAGGAGACGGTCACCGCTCAGGGTGCCGAGCCCCCGCCGAGGCTGACCCACCGCGAACTCGACGTGCTCATCGTGTTGTGCCGGCCGCTGGTCTCCGATGACCCGTTCCCCGAGCCCGCCTCGGTCCGCCGGATGGCGGGCGAACTGTTCGTCACCGAGGCCGCGGTCAAACAGCATCTGCAGAACCTGTACGACAAGTTCGCCATCCCCGCCGAGGGCGATCGCCGGGTCCGGCTGGCCAACGAGGCACTTCGCCGCGGCGCCGTGACGCTGGCGCAATTGCGCGCTACGTGAAGTCGAGGGCCTCGACGGTGGCGACCGGGCCCTCGTGAGTCGGACGGTCGGCGCCTCCGATGCAGTACACCGCCTCCCCGACTGCGGCCACCACCTGCCCGTGCACCGGGGTTCCGATCGGTGCCACCGTCGTCCACCGGTCGTTGCCGATGTCGTACATCTCGACCGTCGCCAGCACGCGGGTCGGCTCTTCGCCGCCAACCGCGATGATCCGGCCGTCGATGAAGGCGGCGCCATAGCTGCCGCGTGGGGTCGGCATGTCCGGCAGCTTCTTCCATTCCCCGCTGGCCGGGTCGAAACGCTCGAATGCGGAGCTGTTCTCGTCGGCGCTCAGCGAGCGCCCTCCCACGGCGTAAACATAGTTGCCGTCCGACACGGCGGCCAAATGTTCGCGCGGCGTCGGCATGTCGGCGGCCTGCGTCCAGGACTCGCCGTCGAACACCTCGGTCGGCACGACGAGCTGCTTATCACTTTGACCGCCGACCACGACAAGCTTGTCGCCGACCACTGCCGCGGCGGCCCCGGCCCGACCGTGTTGCAGCGCAGCGAGTTCGGTCCACTTGCCGTCGCGCAGCGCGAATACCTTGTCGGACGGCTCCCCGATGTTGTCGGTGGCGCCGCCGAGGACGACGAAGTCCCCGTTATAGGTCGCGCCCGTCGCATGGTGTAGCGCAACCGGCAGGGGCGGTTGGGTCTGCCACTTGCCGGTCCGCGGATCGAAACTCTCTACTGTGTCGAGGGTTTCACCCTCGCGGATGCCACCGGCGATCCAGATCTGGTCGTCGAGCACGCTCCACGCCGCCATCAACCGCGGCGTCGGGGCGTCCGGGAGAGCGCGCCACTCGGCAGCGGGTTGAGGTTGGCGTACAGGAAGTTTCAGCGTTTCAGCCGACGCGGTGATTTTGCCGTCGCCGATATCCGTCGATCCGCCGATCGCGTACACGCGGTTGCCCACCGCGGCCACCGCCATGCCGTGGCGTGCGGTGCCCATGTCGGGAAGGCCGGACCAGGTCGTCGTCGCGAGGTCGAACGCGAGGACGCTCTTGAGGACCTGCCCTGCCGACGTCCCCCCGACCACCACCAACCGGTCGTCGGTGGCGGCAACGCCGAAATCGCTTCGTGGCTCGGGAAGTTCGGGCAAGGCGGTCCAGGAATCGGCGGCCGGGTCGTATGCCTCGACGGTGGCCACGTCGGCGGTGCCGGTCGTGCCGCCGATCGCGTACACCCGCTTGCCGTCGGACGCCGCGCTCAACATCTGACGCGGGGTCCGAATGGGAGCACCGAGCTTCCAGACGGTGCCGTCGAACACCTCCGTGGTGGTGAGCAGCTTGCCCGAAGAGTCCACCCCGCCGGCGACGATGATCCGGTCCCCGACCACGGCGGCGGCGCCGCCGGCGCGGGGCTGTAAAAGCGGCGGCAGTTCGGTCCAGCGGCTGTTGACGACCCGCCACACCCGGTCGGTCGCGACCTTCGCGTCGTCGCCCTCGGTACGCCAGCCGCCGAGCACGACAGGGTTCTCCCGCCACGTCACCGCCATCGCACGCTGCACGGGAACCGGCAGATCCTCGCCGCTCTTCCAGCTGTCGATGGCGGGGTCGTAGCCCTCGTGCTCACCGCTGACCCGGTCGTCGGCACCGAGGCCGCCGAAGACCCAGATGGTGCCGTCGGCCTGGGTCGCGGCCACGGCGTCGCGGGCGACCCGCGCGTCGGCGATCGGCCGCCAGGCCGGCTGCGCCTCGGCGACCGGCTGCGCGGGCGCGGCGGTTTGGCCGCCGCCGTTGTCGCGCGTCGATGCGACGACGAAGACGCCACTGATCACCAGCAGCAGCACCGCGACGATCGCGCCGGACACGATCAGCGCCCGCTTCCGACCGCTCCTCTCCGGCGGCGTGTCCGCCTCTTGACCGGGCCGCACACCGGGCGGCAGCTGCCAGGGCAGGCTCGACTGGCTGATCGACGCGGTGTGAGCGAACATTCCGGGTTCGGGCGCGGGCGCGTCGGAAGCTCCCGACGTAGCCGGCGTGCGCCGCGCCGGCGAAAGGGGTTCAGCCGGCGCGGAGACCGACGGCTCGGCGAGATCCGAAACGGCCACGGCCTGCGTGCCTTCCGGCTGTTCCGGCGCGGCACTCGGCTCGCTGAGCGCCATTGCGTCCGCGGTCAGCCCGTTGTGGCGTTGTGCCAGCTGCAGTTCGTGACCGAAATCCGCCGCCGACGCGTAGCGCTCGGAGGGTTTGCGGGCCATCGCCTTCTCGATCGCGGCGCACACGTCGGCGGGGATGCCCTGCGGACGCAGATCCGGTACGGGCGTGGAGGTTATGCGCAGATAGTGCGCGATCAGGTCCTCGTCGTTCTTGCGCTCGTGCGGGGGCTTGCCCGCGATCAGCGCGTAGATCGACGCGCCGAGCGAGTAGACGTCGGCCTCGACGGTCGGCGGGTTTCCCTCGAGCACTTCCGGCGCGGTGTAGGACAGCGTGCCGGTGAAGAAACCGGTCACCGTCTTGTATCCGCCGGCGATCCGGGCGGTTCCGAAGTCGCTGAGTTGTGGTTCGCCGTAATCGTTGAATAAGACGTTGGCCGGTTTGATGTCGCGGTGCAGGGTGCCCGTTCGATGTGCGGTTTCCAGTGCGCCGCAGAGCTTCACGCCGATGCGCAGCGCCTCGGGCCACGCGATGCGGCCCTCCCGCCGCAGTCGCTCAGCCAGCGAGCCCTCGCGGTGGTAGGGCATCACGATGAACGGCCGATTGCCCTCGGTCACACCGACTTGAAGGATGTTGACGATGTTGGGGTGGCCGGAGAGCGCGCCCATGGCGTAGCCCTCGCGGAAGAATCGTTCGCGGTCGTCTTCGTCGAGGTCGGATGCGAGGACCTTGATCGCGACGCTTCGCGCCAGCGACTGCTGATAGCAGCGGTAGACGACGCCACCGCCGCCGCGGCCGATCTCGACCGCTTCGGTGAACCCGGCGGCCGCCAGCTCAGTCGCTATTCCCCCGGCCATATGCCACCGCCCTCCGGTGAAATGCCGAATCTTCGCTCTCAAAGTACCGAGCAAGTGAAGCTGCGACGCCTGATTTCGCCAGTTCCATACTGATGCCGTACAGCGACCTATGGGTGGCGAAGGGTCAGCGGATTACCCAGCGGCACGTCGGTGTCGGTACCGCGGAACGCGACCCCGCGCACCTGCGAGTTTGCTTTTTCTCCGGCTCGGGTAAGACGGTGCCGCACCTTCATGAATTCAAGGAGCCGCGGCTGATGAGTGCCATCGATACCGAACGCTCGGATGACGTGCGAGCCAAGACACCGGGACAACTGACCGGCGCGGTCGTCATCGTCGCGCTGGTGTCGGCGGTCTCCGGGATGCTCTACGGCTACGACACCGGCATCATCTCCGGGGCACTGCTGCAGATCACAAAGGACTTCGGCATCGCCGAGGGCTGGAAGCAGCTGATCGCCGCCAGCATTCTGCTCGGGGCGGTACCGCGCCCATGTATGTCGCGGAACTGGCGCCGCCCAAGTACCGGGGCCGGCTCGTGCTCTGCTTCCAAATCGCGATCGGGGTCGGCATCGTGATCGCGACCATTGTCGGTGCGACGGAATCGATCCCGTGGAGATGGTCGATCGGCATCGCCGCGGTTCCCGCCGCGATCATGTTCGGTCTGCTGCTGCGGCTGCCGGAAAGCCCCCGATGGTTGATCAAGAACGAAAACCGCGATAAGGCGCGTGACGTTTTGGACCGGGTTCGACCGTCGGGCTACGACATCGAAGGCGAACTCGACGAGATGGCCGAGCTGGTACGCAAAGAGGAGACCGCCAAGACGCGGGGGTGGCCGGGGCTGCGCGCGCGGTGGGTGCGCCCGGCGCTCATACTCGGTTGTGGCATAGCGATTTTCACTCAGCTCAGCGGCATCGAGATGATCATCTACTACTCGCCGACGATCCTGACCGACAACGGATTCTCGGAATCGGTCGCGCTGCAGGTGTCGGTGGGGCTCGGTGTGAGTTATCTGGTGGCCCAGCTCGTCGGGCTGTCCATCATCGACAGGGTTGGCCGCAGGCGACTCACGTTGATCATGATTCCCGGTGCGGCGCTGAGCCTGTTCGTTCTCGGTACGTTGTTTGTCACCGGCAACAGCGGCCGGGATTCCGTGCCGTTCATCATCGTCTGTCTCATCGTGTTCATGCTCTTCAACGCGCGCGGCTTGCAGTTGATGGGATGGCTGACCGGATCCGAGACCTATCCGCTGGCGGTGCGACCGGCCGGCACGGCCGCGCAGTCCGCGGCGCTGTGGGGCACCAACCTGATCATCACGTTGACCCTGTTGTCGCTGATCAACGCGATCGAGGTCGGGCCGACCATGTGGCTCTACGGATTGTTCAACGTGGCCGCATGGATTTTCGTCTATTTCCGGATGCCCGACCTGACGGGAAGAAGTCTCGAGGAGATCGAACGCAAGCTGAGCAACGGCCAGTTCCGCCCCGCCGATTTCGCGCGCTGAGCGCAGACGTCATACTCGAGCGGTGTCATCGGCAGCCGTCAGTGTCGACGAACTCGTGGTGGCCGATCCGGCCGACGCCTGGGGTCGGGCCGGATTCACGGTCGACGCGGATAGCACCTGCCGAGTGGGCGGTGTGCGCGTCCGATTGGTCGGCGCGGATGGCGGCAGTGGAATCGCTGGGTGGTCGTTGCGCGGATTGTCCTCGGACGCCGCACTTTCCGAAGTCGACGGGATCCCGACGACGGTGTCGGGCGCGCCGCTCGCGTCGGGCGCCGAACATGTCAACGGCGTCACCGCGATCGACCATGTCGTGGTGCTCTCCCCCGATCTGGACCGGACCGTCCAGGCGTTCACGGGCATCGGCGTCGCGCCGCGACGGGAACGCGACGGTGAACTGGGCGGCAGGCCGATCCGCCAGATCTTCTTCCGGTTCGGCGGGGTGATCGTCGAGGTCGTCGGCTCCTCCGGCACCACGAGCGACGCGCCGTCGACGCTTTGGGGAATCACCTACGTCGTTGCCGACATCGACGCGGCCGCGGCGTTCTTCGGCGACCGGACCGCACCGGTCAAGGACGCCGTGCAGCCCGGGCGACGGATCACCACACTGCGGCATCAGGCGTTCGGCATGTCGGTCCGCACGGCGATGATCTCCGCCCCCGCGCGTCGCTGAGCCGTCGGCTCGACGCCGTTGCTTATTCTCTGCCCATGGCAGACGACGTCGTGGTGATCCATACGGACGGCGGGTGTCGGCCCAATCCGGGGCCCGGCGGCTGGGGCGCGGTACTGCGCCAGCGGATGCATGTGCGCGAGATGTACGGCGGCGAGGCGCAGACCAGTAACAACCGCATGGAGTTGACCGCCCCGATCATGGCGCTGGAGGCGCTGACCCGTCCGGTGGTTGTGCACCTGTACACCGACAGCACGTACGTCCGCAACGGCATCATGAATTGGGTGCTCGGCTGGGAGCGCAACGGCTGGATGACCGCCGCCAAGCAGCCCGTGAAGAACGTCGACCTCTGGCAGCGGCTGCAGCTGGCGTGTAAGCCGCATCGGGTCGAGTGGTTCTGGGTGAAGGGCCATTCGGGCGTCGCCGACAACGAGCTTGCCGACGTGCTCGCGACACGCGGGATACAGGAAGCGCTGCTAGCGGCGCACTGACCGCGCGGGTCCAGCAAGCACTTCCCCTTCGATTGGCGACCTGACAGCGATTCGCCTCATGAAAGCGGCATCCTCGCAACGGCAGTGGCCTCATGTCGATGCCACGCCTGATGCTGACGAATTGGATCACCGCGTTCATGGGCCGCGGCCGCAGCTACGACATCAGCGCTGCGAGAACCGAACTCGGCTACGCTCCGTTCGTCAGCTTAGCCGCCGGACTTGCGGAGATGGCGGATTTCGTATCGCGCTGAGCTACTCCCACCTGACGTCATCAGGCTCCTTGTCGGGCCGCAATCCGCGCCAACTCGGCTGGCGCAGACGGTTATCCGAGGTACGTTCGCTGTAACGCACCTCGCCGACGAGTTCAGGACGCACGAACGTCACCCCCTTCGCGTCCGGGCGAGGGAGTCGCTCGTTGAACGGGCTCTCGTCGGTCTCCAGCGGCTCGAGGGTCTTCGTGAGCGCGGCGAGAGCTTTGTCGGTGAAGCCGGTTCCGACTCGGCCGACGAACTGAAGCCCACCCTCGGCCGGAATACCGAGAATCAGCGAGCCGATACCGCTCGAACGCCCGCCCTCACCGCGCCGCCAGCCGCCGATCACGACCTCCTGGGTGTTCCACACCTTGTCCTTGATCCAGGCCTTCGACCGTCGGCCCGGTTGGTAGGTCGAGTCGAGCTTCTTGGCGACCACACCCTCCCAGCGCTTCTTGCGGGCGTATTCCATCGCCTCGGGGCCATCGCCGGGTAACACCTCGGGCACGATCAAACCACCACCCTCGGCGAGCGCCTCGAGCAGCTTGCGGCGATCGGAATACTTGGCGCGCAACAAGGATCGGCTGTCGAGGTACAGGATGTCGAACGCCCAGAATTCCACGCGAGTGGAGCGGGCACGGTTCTGCATCTCCGAAAAGCTCGGCACCCCGGACTCGTCGAGCGCGACCGCCTCACCATCGAGGATGACGTGGTGCTCGGCGAGGTCGGCTGCGACGGCCTCGAACTGAGGAAACTCGCCGGTGACGTCGCGGCCCCGCCGGGACCGGACGGTGAGCCTCCCGCGGTCCGCGTCGATGATCACGCGGTAACCGTCCCACTTGCCTTCGAACGCCCACTGGCTCGCCTTCAGTTTCGCGACCGAACCCTCCGTCGACAGCATCGGCGCGAGGTCGCCCGCCTGCGGCCGCTTCTGGTCCTTCATCCGGTGGGCGAGCCAGTTCTTGCCGTCGGTCTGGATCAGCGCGTACCGGCCGTCGATCTTCTTGCCGCGCAGGTTGATGATGACCTCGCCGCCGTCCTTCGCACTGTCGGGTGGCACGTCGTTGAACTTCTCGGCCTCGTAGGTACCGGTGTCCCAGATGATCATCTTGCCGCCGCCGTACTCCCCCTTGGGGATCTCGCCGTGAAAGGTGAGGTACTCCAGCGGATGATCCTCGGTATGTACGGCGAGGTGGTTGACCGACGGGGTGTCGGGCAGGTTCTTCGGCACCGCCCAACTCACCAGCACGCCGTCACGTTCGAGCCGCAGGTCGTAGTGCAGTCGGCGGGCGTGATGCTCCTGGATGACGAACTTGTCGTTGTTGCCCGTCGTCGGCGGCCTGTTCGGTACCGGCTCAGGCGTTTTCGACGCGTCGCGCATGCTGCGGTAGGTAGTCAGCCGGTCCGGTACGGGCACCGCCTCGTCGAGTGGGGCGAGTAGGTCGCCCATCTCCTGCATGCGATCGAGCACCTCGTCGAAGTTGAGGTGGCGCAACTGGGGATCCTCGATCTCGTCCCAGGTGCGCGGCGCAGCGACCGTCGGATGTTCGCGTCCCCGAAGCGAATACGGTGCGATCGTCGTCTTGGAGCCGTTGTTCTGACTCCAGTCGACGAAGACCTTGCCGGAGCGCACGCTCTTGGTCATCGTCGCGGTCACCCGTTTGGGCATCGTCTTCTCGAGCTGCTGGGCGACCCTCCGCGCGAGTACCGACGCGCCCTGGGAGCTGATCGGTTCCTCGAGCGGGACGTACAGGTGCAAGCCCTTACTCCCGCTGGTGAGCGGGTAGGTGGTCAGGCCGATGTCGGTGATGAGGTCGCGGACCTCGTGGGCGACCTCGCAGAGCTGGCGAAACCTGACGCCCTCGCCGGGATCGAGATCGAACACGATGCGGGTGGCGGGGCCGGGGGCCGGCGGCCCGTCGTCCTTACGAACAAAGCGCCATTGCGGAACGTGCACCTCGAGCGCGGCCTGTTGCGCGATCCACGCCAGGCCCTCGGCGGTGTCGATCAGCGGGTAGGTCGTCGTACCGGAGCGGTGGGTGACCGAGGCGCGGTCCAGCCAGTCGGGTGCCGAGGAGGCGAGTTGTTTTTCGAAGAAGGACGACTCCTCGACGCCATTGGGCCAGCGCTTGCGGGTGACGGCGCGGCCTGCGATGTGCGGGATCATCGCCTCGGCGATGCCGACGTAGTAGTCGAACACCTCGGCTTTGGTCGTACCCGTCGCCGGGTACAGCACCTTGTCCGGGTTGGTCAGCTTCACCCGGCCGAATCGATCCACAATGTGAACGTATACCCGCTGCTAGGTTGGATCCGTGACGAGAATCCTCGCGGCGGTCCTGGTCGCGGTGGCCGGCTTGCTGGCGGCGCCCCACGCGGCCGCGGATCCGCAGGACCTCCTGCCCTACTGCTCGGGCGATCAGACGCCGATCGACAACAACTGCCGGCCAATGGCACATCAGGAGTTCACCCACACGCCAGGTGGATTCGACCCGAATCTCTCGAGCGGCCTCGACCCGGGCAACCCGGCGATCGTGGGCTAGCTGGCGAGCCTGCCTCCCTCGATGCGCTCGCCCGTCGATTTCTGCACCCAGGGTCGCGATTTCGCGTTATCCACAGCCCTGCCGCAGAAATGGGCGGTTGATCCGCGGTCTTGTCGGCCGGCGCAAGCACGATCCCGGTCATGTGGCGACCGTTTCTCGGCAGCGAAGCGATCGGCGAAGGCCGACTCACGCGTGGCCGGCTGCGCTGGAACAACACCGCGGTCCTACCGCGGGTCTATATGCCGAACGGCGCCGAGCGCAACGTCCACGCGAGCGCCGTCGCGGTGTGGTTGTGGACGGGCCGCAGAGGCGTCATCGCGGGGCGGGCCGCGGCCGCACTTCACGGATCGAAGTGGGTGGATGCGTCGACACCGATCGAGGTGATCACCGCTCACACCCGCCGACGCGATGGCGTCATTGTCCGCGAGGAACGCCGGGCACCCGACGAGATCACCTATGTCGGTGAGGTGCCCGTGACGAGTCCGGTCCGCACGGCGTGGGATTTGGCTCGCCACCTTCCGCGCGATACCGCCGTCGCGCACCTGGACGCCCTGGCCGCCGCGACCGGAGTGTCCGCCGACGATGCCCTCGCGCTGAGCGACCGGTATCGCGGTGCACGCGGAGTTCGTCGCGCACGCGTGGCGCTCGAGTTGGTGGACAGGGGCGCGCAGTCGCCCGAGGAGACCCGGCTTCGACCGTCACTCGTAGACGCCGGCTGCCGGCCCCGCGCACGCAGATCAGGCTCAGCGACGGTTACGAGGAGGCGTTCCTTGACATGGGCTACGACGAACCGATGGTGGGCCTGGACTACGACGGAGTTCACCACAGCGAGAACCGACGACAGTACGTACACGACGTGGGCCGCGCCGCGTTCATCGAGCGCCAGGGCTGGATCGACATTCATGTGCTCAAGGAACACAGTCGTCGGTACACCCTGCATCGCGTCTTCGACGCGTTCGCCCGACGCGGATGGACGCCACCGAGTTCTGCCGGAGGGTCGTGATAACGCTAAAAGCACGACCCTGGTGCAGAACTCGACGCACCGCTGGCGAGCCTCAGTCGATGCGCTCGCCCGTCTCCGGGTGGAACAGGTGGACGAAGCCTTCCGGATGCTTGCGCAGCCGCACCGTCTCCGCAAGCTTGGGCGCCGTGCGCGGGTTGCACCGCGCGACCAGCTCCACCCCCGGACCCGAACCGGCGTGCGTGTAGAGGTAGGCCTCGCTGCCGAGGTCCTCGACCAGGTCGACGACGACCGGCACACCGCCGGTGTCGGCGAGTTCGAGTTGCTCGGGCCGGATTCCGATCGTGACCTCCGACAGGCCTGCATCGCTCAACTTGGTCAATCGATCACGCTCGACCTCCAGGATCGAGTCGCCGATCCGGACGCCGTCGGGGGCGATCGGCAGGGTCACCAGGTTCATCGCCGGTGACCCGATGAAACCCGCGACGAACGCGTTGGCCGGCCTGTCGTAGAGCTCGTTCGGGGAGGCGAACTGCTGCAGCTTGCCGAACCGCAGAACCGCTACCGTGTCCCCCATCGTCATGGCCTCGACCTGATCGTGGGTGACGTAGACCGTCGTGGTGCCGAGGCGTCGCTGTAGCGCGGCGATCTGGGTTCGGGTCTGCACGCGCAGCTTCGCGTCGAGGTTCGACAGCGGCTCGTCCATGCAGAACACCTGCGGCTCTCGCACAATCGCGCGGCCCATCGCCACGCGTTGACGCTGACCACCCGACAGCTTGGCCGGCTTGCGGTCCAGGAACTCCGTCAGATCAAGGATTTTCGCGGCCTCCTCAACTTTTTTGCGCCGCTCCGCCGACGACACCCCACGCAGCTTCAGCGCGAAACCCATGTTCTCGGCGACGGTCTTGTTCGGATACAGCGCGTAGTTCTGGAACACCATCGCAATGTCACGATCCTTCGACGGCACACCCGTCATGTCCCGGCCGCCGATCTCGATCGCCCCCTCGTCGATGTCCTCCAGCCCGGCCAGCATGCGCAGTGCCGTGCTTTTTCCTGACCCGGAAGGGCCTACCAGCACCACGAACTCGCCATCAGCGATCTCGAGGTTGAGCGAGTCGACCGCGAGCTTGTCCGAGCCCTCGTAGATGCACGTGGCGTTGCGGTAAGTGATTGTTGCCATAGGTATCTCCGTGTCTGTTGATCAGCTCTGACGGTTACTTGATCGCGCCGAACGAAAGTCCGCGCACCAACTTGTTCTGTGCGATCCACCCGCAGAGGATCACGGGCAGTGCGGCCATGGTTGCGGCCGCCGACAGCACGGCCCAGTACTGACCCTCACCGGCGATGAAGCCGACGAGGTACACAGGCATGGTCTGAGCGTTCACCGCGGTCAGGTTCACCGCGAAGAAGAACTCGTTCCAGGCGAAGATCACGCAGATCAGCGCCGTCGCGGCGATACCCGGCGACACGAGCGGCAAGATCACCTCACGGACCGACCGCCACAGGCTGGCCCCGTCCAGGCTTGCCGCCTCCAGTAGTTCGCCGGGCACCTCCAGGAAGAACGACCGCATCATCCAGACCGCGATCGGCAGGTTCATCGCGGTGTAGAGAACGATCAAGGCCCAGATGTTGTCCAGCAGGCCGATATTGGAGACGATCACGTACAGCGGCAGGATCACCGCGACGACGGGCAGCATGCGGGTGCTCATGAAGAAGAACAGCGCATCCTGCGTCTTGCGGACCGGCCGCAGCGATAAGGCGAACGCGGCGGGCACGCCGAGCGACAGCACGATCAGCGTCGAGACCCCGGTGGCGAACAGCGAATTCAGCATCGCCGGCCCGATGCCCTGGTTGAAGACCGCCGAATACTGATCCAGCGTCGGGGAGAAGAACAGCTTCGGTGGGCTGGTGGCGGCGTCGGCTTCCTGTTTGAACGACGTCAGCACCATCCAGAAGACCGGGAAGAAGAACCCGAGTCCGACCAGCCACGCCACCGGGCCCAACGGGCTGAACGTGCGCGACTTCTTCTTTGCGCTCGCAGCGGGTTGTGGTGTGGCTGCGGTCTTCTCAACCGTGGTAGTCATCAGGCCGCCTCTTCCTTCCCGGTGAACGACTTGAAGATCAATCGGAGCGCGAAGCTGGCGATGATCATCGTGAAGATCACGACCACCACGCCCATAGCAGCGGCCTGACCGATGTCGAAGCCGAGGAACGCGCGCTGATAGATGTAGAACGGGAGATTCGCACTCGCGATCCCTGGGCCGCCCTGGGTCATCATGTAGATCGCGTCGAACGTGTTGACCAGGAAGATCGCTCCCAGGACGACGCCCAACTCGATGAATCGCCGAAGGTGTGGCAGCGTCAACTCCCGAAACACTTGGAACGCGTTGGCGCCATCGACTCGACCGGCCTCCAGGATGTCGCGTGGCATCGACTGGAGGCCCGCGAGGATCAGCAGCATCATGAACGGTGTCCACTGCCAGATGAGCATCACCATCACCATCGGCAGCGGGAACCGCCCGATCCAGTCCATGCGCTCGATCCCGACCAGCGACATCACCCAGTTCAGGATTCCGTTGTTGGGATCGAGGATCGTCGTCTTCCAGATCAGGGCGGCGGCAACGGGTGTGACGAGGAACGGCGTGATCAACAGGGTCCGCACGATCCCGCGGCCCAGGAACGCCCGGTCCAGCAGGAGGGCCAGCAGCAGCCCGAAGAACGCCGAGAGCAACACCACCCCGACGATCAGGATCACGGTGTTGAGCGCGACCGTCCAGAACTGGCTGTCCTTGGCGACCGTGACGTAATTCTGCAATCCGATGAACCTGCGTGAACCCGGGCGAACCAGGTTCCACGACAACGTCGAATAGTAGAGGGTGAACAGGAACGGGATCTGCGTGACGACGATCATGAAGATCAGCGCCGGCAGCAGCGGGCCGCGGCGACGCCAGGCCTCGGCGCGGCTCACGCCGGTGTCCTGTGCCTCTCGAATCCTTCGAACCCGTTCGGCCACCGCCATTTCGCTGGTTTCGGCCTTGGTATCGGCGGTTACGGTCATTACTTCTCCTGGTATGTCTTGCCGACAACCTCGGCGTACTGCTGCGCCTGGTCGAGGGCCTCGTCCACAGTCTTCTGGCCGGCGATCGCGGCACTGATCTGCTGACTGACCCTGGTGCCGAGGTCCTGGAACTCGGGGATCGCGACGAACTGAATGCCGGTGTACGGAACCGGTTGCACCGTGGGCTTGTTCGGGTTCGCATTCTCGATCGAGCGCAATGTCAGAGGCCCGTACGACTGCGAGATCTTCTCGTACTCCGGCAGTTCGGTATACGTCGACGTGCGGCTGCCCGGTGGAACACGGGCCCAGCCGAGCTTTTCCCCCACCAGCTTCATGTAGTCCTTGCTCGTCATCCACGAGATGAACTTCCAGGCGCCGTCGGGGTTCTTGGCCGATTTCGGAATGCCCAATGCCCAGGTGTACAGCCATCCGGAGTTCGGCTTCTCCGCGATCGGTGCGGGTAGGTAGCCGATCTTGCCGACCAGCTCCGGGTACTCCTTCGGATCCTCCAGGACCGACACCGCGGACGTCGCGTCGTACCACATGGCTGTCTGGCCCTGCCCGAACAGGTTTGCGCACTCCTGGAATCCGGTCGAGGCCGCGCCCAGCTCACCGGAACGCTTGACCAGGTCGACATAGAAGTTGACCGCTTTGCGCACCTCCGGGCTGTTCAGCTGCGCGTCCCACTGCTCGTCGAACCAGCGCCCACCAAAGGTGTTGATCACGGTGTCGAGCGGTGCGAGCACCTCACCCCACCCGGGCTTCCCGCGTAGGCAGATGCCGGCGCGGTTGTTGGTCTTGAGGGTGTCGGCCCACTGCGCCACTTCCTGCCAGGTGGGTTGATAGTCCGGTGACTGATCGACCTTGATCCCGGCCTGTTCGAAGAGGTCTTTGCGGTACATCAGGAACGACGACTCGCCGTAGAACGGGACCGCGTACATATCACCGTCGTGCGACAGCGACTCGCGCAGCGACGAGATGAAGTCTTCCTCGTCGTAACCCGGTGTCTTCGCGGCGTATTCGGAGAGGTCCCGCAGCCAGCCGTCCTTCGCCCACTGCGGGGTCTCGAAGTTGCTGATCATCACGACATCGAACTCGCTTCCACCCATCGCGGTCGACATGGTGATCTTGGCGCGGGCCTGGTTCTCCGAGAGCGTGACGAACTTCAACTTCGTCCCCGGGTTGGCCTTCTCGAACTCCGAGGACAGATCCCTGGCGTCGGTCATCTGGGAGTTCGACACCATCGCGATGGTGACCTGGTTGTCCGAAGCGCCGAGGCTCCCGGCGCCCGAGCAACCGGATGCGAGCACCACGACCGACGCGGCGGTCACCGCCGCGAATCGCCTGATCATTATCGGTCTCACCTGCGTCGTCTCCTCACTGCCCCAACAACCAACGCGCGCAATCGATGTCACATACCAGCAGCCGGGCCAATTTGCCCTTCAGGACGGCCAGGGTGGCGTCGTACTTGGTGGCGCCGCTGGAGATCAGCAGCGTCTTCCCACAGTTACGGATGTCCTCCAGCGGCACCGACACCGCACGCTGCTGCAGTTCGGTGTCGACGGGCGCACCGTCCGCGTCGAAGAACCGTCCGCCGATCTCCCCTACCGCACCGAGCGACTCGAGCTCATCGAGCATGCGGGTGTCGAGGAAGCTGCCCTCGAACAGCGTGGTCGAGGTCGACACCGCACCGACACCGAAGAGCATCATGTCCGCTTGCCGACCCGCCTCGAGCGTGCGTGAAATCACCGAATCGGTGCGCATCGACGCGACCGTCGACGGGTCTGCGTACAGCGGTGCTGGTAGCCGTAACGTGCTCGCGCGCAACGTTTCCGCGCACCGCGTCAGGATGAACTCCGTGCCGGTCTGATAGGCCGCGGTCGACATGGCGCCGTCGAGCTGCACGACTGCGCGACAACTCGCCACCCCCGGAACCAGCGCGTTGGCGGCGGCAACCTGCTCAGGGCCCCAGGTGAACCCGAGCACGTCGTCGGGCATGAGGCGCCGCATCAGCAGCGCGGCCGCGGCGCGCCCAACACTGGCGAACCCGGCCGGCCGACCCGGGGCGCCGATGTCGACGCCGTGCCCGGCGACCACCACCTCGGTGAGGCCGTAGCGCCGCTCGAGTTCGCGCTCCTCCTCGGCGTGCAGATCCTCGCTGAGCCCGGCCGGGACGGCGATCTCGATGCGGACCAGGCCGCGAGCCTTCGCGCGGGCGATCAGTCGACCAGCGGTCGGACGTGAGACGCCGAGCCGGGCGGCGATCTCGGCCTGGGTCAGGCCGTCGAGGTAGTACATCGTCGCCGCACGCAGCGCCAGCCGGATGTCCTGCGCCGGAACCGCGGCCCCGCCGAGTTCACCGGTCGACGTCGATGCGGTCACGCCCTCCGCCCTCCGTAACTGAGCATTCGCCGCGTGAGCATTTGCTCAGGGGTGCGATTAGATGCTCACCACGTTAACATGGTCGATGTGACGCACACAACACTTTCGCCGGATAGCCGGATGCGGGCCGCGGTGCTCGTCGAACCCGGGCGGATCGAGATGCAGGAGCGCCCTGTGCCGCGCCCCGACCTCGGTGACGTGCTGGTACGCATCTCGTCAGTGGGTGTGTGCGGATCGGACACCCACTACTACCGGCACGGGCGCGTGGGCGAATTCGTCGTGGCGGCGCCGCTGATCCTGGGCCACGAGGCGGCCGGCACGATTGTCGACGTCGGCGAGAACGTCGACCGCGCGCGCATCGGTGAGCGCGTGTCGATCGAACCGCAGCGCCCCGATCCCGACAGCGACGAGACCCGCCGCGGGCACTACAACCTCTGCCCGCACATGCGGTTCTTCGCGACCCCACCCGTCGACGGAGCACTGTGCGAGTATGTGACCATCGGAGCGGAGTTCGCCCATCGCGTGCCCGACTCCATCTCCGATGACGCGGCCGCGTTGTGTGAGCCGCTGTCCGTCGGCATCGCCGCGGTACGCAAGGCGGGCGTGGACGGACGCTCGCGGGTGTTGGTCACCGGGGCCGGACCGATCGGCATCGTGATCACCCAACTCTCGCGCGCCTACGGCGCGACGGACATCGTCGTCAGCGATCCCGACGAGGCCCGGAGACGACAGGCGACCTCGTTCGGCGCGACGGCAGTGCTCGATCCGACCGTCCAACCCATCACGGATCTCGGGGTGGACGCGTTCATCGACGCCTCCGGCGCGGCGACGGCCGTCGCCGACGGCGTTCGGGCGGTGCGACCGGCGGGCAAGGTGGTGCTGGTCGGCCTGGGCGCCGAGTCGATGGAGCTGCCGACGCAGGTGATTCAGAATCGAGAACTGGTGCTGACGGGCGTTTTCCGATACGCGAACACCTGGCCGACGGCGATCGCCCTGGTGGAATCGGGACAGGTTGATCTGGATGCGATGGTGACCGCCCGCTTTCCGCTCGAGCGCACCGCCGAGGCCCTCGACTCCGACCGCACGCCGGGTAGCGTGAAGTCGGTGGTGACGGTCTCATGAAACTCGACAACTCCACGCTCGCCCAGCTGCCGTCGGACAAGCCGACCTACGACCGTTCCGGAATATCGGTCGGCATAGTGCATTTCGGAGTCGGCGGCTTTCACCGGGCGCATCAGGCGATGTACGTCGACCGGCTTCTGGAGAAGGGGCTCGCGAAGGAGTGGGGTATCGCCGGTGTCGGCGTGATGCCCGCCGACCGCAAGATGGCCGATGTGATGGCCAGCCAGGACGGCCTGTACATCCTGCTGCTGGAGAAGCCCGACGGTAGCCGCGATGCACGCGTGATCGGTTCGATCGTCGACTACCGCTATGCGCCCGACGACCCCGACTCTGTGATCGAGCTGCTGGCCGCGCCGACCACCCGGATCATTTCGCTGACCATCACCGAGGGTGGCTACAA
The DNA here is from genome assembly GCF_001668575.1 of Mycobacterium sp. 1164985.4. Lineage (GTDB taxonomy): Bacteria > Actinomycetota > Actinomycetes > Mycobacteriales > Mycobacteriaceae > Mycobacterium. The sequence goes on along the minus strand of NZ_LZMD01000070.1, from coordinate 129,578 downwards.
CATCGACAATGTCGGCGGCGCCGACGGAGTGAACGTCTTCGGGTTGGTCGTCGATGCGCTCGCGCGCAGGCGCGACCGTGGCATCCCCTCGCCGACGATCGTGTCGTGCGACAACATCGAGGGAAACGGCGAGGTCGCCCGGCACGCGTTCACCAACTACGCCGAAAGGGTCCACGCAGGCCTCGGCGAATGGATCGACACGCACACCAAGTTTCCCAACTCCATGGTCGATCGCATCACACCGGTGACCACCCCCGACGTGATCGACGTCGTGGCAACCGAATTCGGTATCGACGACCAATGGCCGGTGGTAGCCGAACCCTTCACCTCCTGGGTGCTCGAGGACGACTTCGCTGACGGCAGACCACCGCTCGAAGCCGTGGACGTGCTCATGGTCGATGACGTCACCCCGTACGAGCTGATGAAGCTGCGTCTGCTCAACGCCGGCCATCAATGCCTCTGCTACTTCGCATATCTCGCCGGGTACCGTCTGGTCCACGACGCCGCCGGCGACCCGCTGTTCGCCGACTTCCTGCTGGCGTACATGGACGACGAGGCGACACCGACACTCAAACCCGTACCCGGGATCGACCTGCCCGACTACAAGCGCACGCTGATCGAGCGGTTCGCCAATCCCGGCGTCAGAGATACCGTCGCCCGGCTGTGCTACGGCTCCTCGGACCGCATTCCGAAATGGCTGCTGCCCGTCATCCGCGAAAACCTGAGAACCGGCGCGCCGATCCGGCTGTCGGCGGCGACGGTGGCCAGCTGGGCACGCTATGCCGAGGCCACCGACGAACACGGCCAGCCGATCGACGTGCAGGATCAGCTCGCCGACGTCTTGGTACCACTGGCCAAACAGCCGCGCGAGAATCCGACCGCATTCATCGAAAACACTGATCTATTCGGCGATCTCGCCTCCGACGAACGATTCGTCGATGCCTACGTCTGGGCGCTCGACTCGCTGCACCGCGATGGTGCGCGGGCGACGCTGGAAGCGTTGATGCACAAGGACGACTCGTGAGCGTGCAGCGGGCGCTGGTGATCGGCGAGGCGTTGATCGACATCGTCCGGCGCGGTGGCGAGGTCATTGGTGAGCACGTCGGCGGCAGCCCACTCAACGTGGCGGTGGGGCTGGCTCGCCTGGGCCGCGACGTCGACTTCTTGACCCACATCGGTGGCGACGAACGCGGACGGCGCATCGCCGACCACGTCGAAGCGTCCGGGGTAGGGCTGGTCGAAGGCAGCACGAACGCAGCGCGGACGCCGACGGCGTTGGCGACGCTGGACGAGCAGGGATCGGCGGAGTACGAGTTCGACATCGAGTGGCAGCTGACCGGAACACCAGAAGTGGGTCCGCCGCTGGTCGCGCACACCGGATCGATCGCCTCGGTGCTCGAGCCCGGCTGCCGGGCAACCGCCGCGCTGCTGGACACCTATCACCCTTCGGCCACCGTGACGTTCGACCCGAACGTGCGGCCCGCACTGATCGAGGACGCCGACGCAGCACGCGCCCGCATCGACCGGCTCATCGAACGGTCCGACGTGGTGAAGGCCAGCGACGAAGACATCCGCTGGCTCGATCCGGGACGGACACCCGAGCAGATCGCGCAGACGTGGTTGTCACTGGGCCCATCGATCGTCGCGGTGACGATGGGTGGGCATGGCTCGTTCGCGCTGTGTGCGCAGGGCATGGTGCGGCTTCCGGCGTTCCAGGTCGACGTCGTCGACACCGTGGGCGCGGGTGATGCGTACATGACCGGCCTGATCGACGCACTGTGGACGCTCGGACTCTTGGGCGCCGAGCGCCGCCGTGACCTCGCACGCATCGGCACCGACCAGCTCACGGACGTCGTGCGCACCGCCGCGATGTCGTCGGCGCTGACGGTCTCGCAGCCCGGCGCCAACCTGCCAGATCGCAGTACCCGCGATGCGGCCCTCAAATCAGCCATACTGGGTTGATGCGTTCCATATGGAAGGGTTCGATCGCGTTCGGCCTGGTGAACGTGCCGGTCAAGGTCTACAGCGCGCAGCAGGACCACGACGTGAAGTTCCATCAGGTGCACGCGAAGGACAACGGGCGCATCCGCTACAAGCGTGTCTGCGAGATCGACGGCGAGGAAGTCGAATATCGCGACATTGCCCGGGCCTACGAATCCGACGACGGGCAGACCGTGATCATCACCGACGAGGACATCGCCACGCTGCCCGAGGAACGCAGCCGCGAGATCGAGGTGCTGGAGTTCGTTCCGGCCGGCGACATCGACCCGATGATGTATGACCGCAGCTACTTCCTCGAGCCCGAAGGCAAGTCGTCGAAGTCGTATGTGCTGTTGACCAAGACGCTCAAGGAGACCGACCGAGTCGCGATCGTGCACTTCGCGTTGCGCAACAAGACGCGGCTCGCCGCGCTTCGGGTTCAGGACTTCAGCAAGCGCGACGTCATGGTGATCCAGACGCTGTTGTGGCCCGACGAGATCCGCGACCCCGATTTTCCGGTGCTGGACAAGGAAGTCGACATCAAGCCGGCCGAGTTGAAGATGGCAACCCAGGTCGTCGATTCGATGACCGACGACTTCAATCCCGACCGCTACCACGACGACTATCAGGAGCAGCTGCGCGAGCTGATCCAAGCGAAACTCGAAGGCGGCGAAGCGTTTACCACCGAGGAGCAGCCGCAGGAGCTCGACGAGACCGAGGACGTCTCCGATCTGCTGGCCAAGCTCGAGGCCAGTGTGAAGGCGCGCCGCGAAGGCCGCGGCGGGTCACGCAGCTCCGACGACGACGACAAGCCGGCCAAGAAGGCGCCCGCGAAGAAGAGCGCGGCTAAGAAGACGCCCGCCAAGAAGGCCGCGAAGAAGTCGACGGCGAAGAAATCCGCGGCCAAGAAGACCGCCGCCAAGAAGTAGCCGCTCGTCTGAGAGGCGCCGTCCGCCCGAGGGGCGCCGTCCACCCCCGCCGCCGTCGCACCCCCCGCCGCCGTCGCCCCCCCGCCGCCGAACCTCGTTTCCGCGAGACGTACACCAGGGCCGTGCTGACCGGTCGAAGTACGACCTTGGCGTACGTTTGGCGGAAATTAGAACGTGTTTCAAAAAGCCGTCACGCCTGCCGCCGCACCCTGTTACGGTTCGCCGGGCAAGGGAAGGACTCGAAACGTGATTCTTGACAGATTCCGGCTCGACGATCAGGTTGCCGTCGTCACCGGCGCAGGCCGCGGCCTCGGTGCCGCGATGGCGGTTGCTTTCGCGGAAGCCGGTGCGGACGTGGTGATCGCGTCGCGCACCCAGTCGCAACTCGAGGAGGTGGCCGAGCAGATCAAGGGCGTCGGGCGCAGCGCGCACGTCGTGGTGGCCGACCTCGCGCACCCCGCCGACACCGCCATGCTCGCCGGCGCCGCGATCGAGGCGTTCGGCAAACTAGACATCGTCGTCAACAACGTCGGCGGCACCATGCCGAACGCGCTCCTGAACACCTCGACCAAGGACCTGCGCGACGCGTTCACCTTCAACGTCACCACCGCGCACGCGCTCACCACGGCCGCGGTTCCGCTGATGCTCGAACACTCCGGCGGCGGCAGCATCATCAACATCACCTCCACGATGGGACGGCTGGCCGGCCGAGGCTTCGCCGCCTACGGAACGGCCAAGGCCGCGCTCGCCCACTACACCCGCCTCGCCGCACTCGACTTGTGCCCGCGGATCCGCGTCAACGCGATCGCGCCGGGTTCGATCCTCACGTCGGCGCTCGACATCGTGGCGTCCAACGACGATCTGCGGAAGCCGATGGAGCAGGCCACGCCGATGCGTCGGCTCGGCGACCCGCAGGACATCGCCGCGGCCGCGGTGTACCTCGCCTCGCCGGCAGGCAGCTACCTGACCGGTAAGACGCTCGAAGTCGACGGCGGGCTGACGGTCCCTAATCTCGACATGCCGATCCCGGATCTGTGAAAGGAACGCCATGACCATCAAAGTCGCCGCGATCGGCACCGGCAATGTCGGCAGGCACGCGCTGACCCAACTCATCAACGACCCGCAGTACGAGCTCGCCGCAGTATGGGTGTCGTCGGAGGACAAGGCCGGCAAGGACGCGGGCGAGCTTGCGGGACTGCAGGTTTCGACCGGCATCACCGCCACGACGGACCTCGATGAGGTGCTGGCGACCAAACCCGACTGCGTGGTCTACACCGCGATGGCCGACAACCGGCTGCCCGAGGCGCTCGAGGACTACCGGCGCATCCTCGCCGCCGGCGTCAACGTCGTCGGCAGCAGCGCGGTCTTCCTGCAATACCCGTGGCAGGTGCTGCCCGAGGAACTCGTCAAGCCCATCGAGGAGGCGACGCAGACGGGCCAGTCGAGCGTCTTCGTCAACGGCATCGACCCCGGCTTCGCCAACGACCTACTCCCGCTCGCGCTGGCCGGAACCTGCCAGAGCGTCGAGCAGATCCGGTGTATGGAAATCATCAACTACGACACCTACGACAGCGCGACCGTCATGTTCGACGTGATGGGCTTCGGCAAGCCGCTCGATGAGATCCCGATGTTGTTGCAGCCCGGCGTGCTGAGCCTGGCCTGGGGATCGGTGGTGAGGCAGCTGGCGGCGGGGCTTGGTATCGCGCTCGACAAGGTGTCGGAAACCTATGTGCGCGAACCGGCGCCAGAGGATTTCGACATCGCGTCCGGCCACATCGCCAAGGGCACCGCGGCGGCGCTGCGTTTCGAAGTGCAGGGCATCAAGGACGGCAGGGTGGCCGTCGTGCTCGAGCACGTCACCCGCCTGCGCGACGACCTGCATCCGGACTGGCCGCAGCCGGCGCAGGAAGGCGGTTCGTATCGCATCGAGATCACCGGCGAGCCTTCCTACACCGTCGACCTCTGCCTGAGCAGCCCGAATGGCGATCACAACCATGCCGGTCTCGTCGCGACGGCCGCTCGTGTTGTCAACGCGATCCCCGCGGTCGTGGCGGCGCCACCCGGCATCCGCACGACACTCGACTTGCCGCTGATCACCGGAAAAGGGTTGTACGCTGTGCAGCAAGGCCGGGGGTAGACCAGACTAAGGACGTGCCTATGCGGACCACTCTTCGTTATCTCGCTCCGGCGATCGCTGCATGCGGCATTGCGGCAGCGCTTGCGGCGGCACCGCTGGCCGCCGCCGAACCGGCCCCGAATCCCACGCTGCCGCAGTGCGTCGACACCGGCGGCGCGCAAGCCATCGGCGGTTCCACCACCGAGTGCGTCAGCCCGGGCAACGTCTCCATCAACGCGACCCCCGCCGAGCAGGAGTACGTCGGCCCCTGGGGCAGCATGTGGGAAGGCGACGGCTTCTTCTTCCCGTGATCGTCCGGGACTGACGCTCAACATCTTTCGCAGCGCTCGCCGACCAGCGGCCGCTGACTTGAAGTGCCCTGGCCCGAGGAGGCCAACCATGAAGGCTATTTGCCGTTACGCCGCACCGCTTCTCGCGTTCGGCGGTATCGGCGCGTTGTCGCTCGTCGCACCCATCGCCGGCGCCGCGCCCGAATGCACCAACATCGGCCCGAACACCACGCAGTGCCAGACCAACGGGAGTTCGCAGATCGTCACGTCACCGTCTGTACAGACGAGCCCGTACTGGGGCTGGCCGTACGGCGGCGGGCTCGTCATCGGACTCGGTGGCTGGCACAAGTAACCCCTAACCCCACGGCCGCAAGGTTTCGGCTAACCTAACTTTTCTATTCGCAGTTCCGGATAGAAAGAGGGTGGGGTGGCCCAGAACACCGAGGTGAAATTGCGGCCGAGTTGGCTGCTACTCGGACCGGCGTTCGTGGCCGCCATCGCCTACGTCGACCCCGGCAACGTCGCGGCGAACGTCAGCGCCGGCGCGCAATTCGGCTTCCTGCTGATCTGGGTGATCGTCGCGGCCAACGCGATGGCCTGCACCGTGCAGTACCTCTCCGCGAAGCTCGGCCTGGTCAGCGGGATGTCCCTGCCCGAGGCGGTCGGCAGCCGAATGGGGCGCCGCACTAGGCTGAGCTACTGGCTGCAGGCCGAAACGGTCGCGATGGCAACCGATCTCGCCGAGGTCGTCGGCGGCGCCATTGCGCTCCACCTTCTGTTCGACCTGCCGCTGCTCGCCGGCGGCATCATCACCGGCGTCGTGTCTCTGGTGCTGCTGATGGTTAAGGACCACCGCGGCCAGAACTCGTTCGAACGCGTCATCACCGGCCTGCTGGCGATCATCGCGGTCGGCTTCCTCGCGAGCCTGTTCGTCGCTCATCCGCCGCTCGACGAGGCGGCCGCCGGGTTGGTGCCGAAATTCGCAGGCGCAGAGAGCGTATTGATCGCGGCGGCGATGCTGGGCGCGACCGTGATGCCGCACGCGGTGTATCTCCATTCGGGCCTGGCCCGCGACCGGCACGGCCACCCCGATCCCGGCCCGATGCGACGGATGCTGCTGCGCGTCACCCGCTGGGACGTCGGCATAGCCATGGTCATCGCCGGCGCGGTGAACCTGTCGATGGTGTTGGTCGCGGCGACGAATCTGCGGGGTCAAGAGAACACCGACTCGATCGAGCGGGCGCACGCCGCGGTCAACGAGACGCTCGGGCCCACGATCGCGCTGCTGTTCGCGATCGGGCTGCTCGCCTCGGGGTTGGCGTCGTCGTCGGTCGGGGCGTACGCGGGCGCGATGATCATGCAGGGTCTGCTGCACCGTTCCATTCCTTTGGTGCTGCGCCGCCTCGTGACGCTGTTGCCGGCGTTGGCGGTGCTGGCGATCGGCCTGGACCCCAGCCGCGCGCTGGTGTTGTCGCAGGTGGTGCTGTCGTTCGGGATTCCGTTTGCGCTGATCCCGTTGGTGCGGCTGACCAGCGACCGCGCTCTGATGGGCGACGACGTCAATCACCGGGTGACGACCGCGCTCGGGTGGCTCATCGCCGGCCTGATTACCCTTTTGAACGTGGTGTTGATCTATCTGACGCTGACGGGTTGATGCACGCGTACTTCGCTTACGGCTCGAACCTCAACGTCTCACAGATGGCGTTGCGGTGCCCCGCTGCCGCCGATCCCCGGCCGGCGAGGCTGGCCGACCACGACTGGTTGATCAACGAGCGCGGTGTCGCCACGGTCGAACCATTCGACGGCTCCGAAGTGCACGGCGTGCTGTGGCAGCTCAACGATCACGACCTGGCGGTGCTGGACAGCGCCGAAGGCGTTCCGGTGCGCTACCGCCGCGACCGGCTCACCGTGCACACCGACGACGGGCCCGCCGAGGCGTGGGTCTATATCGACCATCGCGTCGAACCGGGCCCGCCGCGGGCCGGGTACCTCGAGCGCATCATCGACGGCGCCCTGCACCACGGGCTGCCGCAGCGCTGGGTCGAGTTCCTCAAGCGATGGGATCCCGCACACTGGCCGGGCCGCACCGATCAATCCGATCTGCCTGCCCCTGAGTCGCTTTCGGAACTCCTGGCGCAGCCGGGCATCGTCGAGGAGCGAATCCTGAGGTCCCGCTTCGGTTTTCTGGCAATTCACGGCGGTGGCCTGGAGCAGATGACCGACGTGATCGCCGAACGCGCCGCCGACGCCGCTGGCGCCTCCCTGTACGTGGTGCGCCACCCCGATCACTACCCGCACCACCTGCCGTCGGCGCTGTACCGGGCGCAGGAATCCGAACGCCTCGCGGAGTTCCTCGATCACGTCGACGTCGCGGTGTCACTACACGGGTACGGCCGCATCGGTCGTAGCACACAGTTGCTCGCGGGCGGGCGCAACCGCGCACTCGCCGAACACCTCGCGGAGCACGTCGAAGTGCCTGGGTATCAACTCATCACCGATCTCGATGCGATGCCTCGCGAACTGCGCGGGCTGCACCCCGACAATCCGGTCAACCGCGTCCGCGGGGGTGGCGCGCAACTCGAGCTGACACCGCGCGTGCGGGGTATCAGCCCCCGCAGTCAGTTGCCCGGCGACGACGGGCTCACGCCGGCGACGTCGGCGTTGATCCAGGGGCTCGTCGCGTCCGCGCATTCCTGGGAACGACTCTCGGCTTGAGGACCCATCCGGGGCGCGAGCGGCTCCGAATACCGCTACGTGGATGGTTCCTACCTGTACCGCACCCGGACGGCGCACTTGCGGCGCGCGCCGGTGTACCACCATTTCGAGCATCACGGCTTCAGCTGGCTCGTCGACCTCGACCGGCTGCCGAGACTCCCCTGGTGGCTGCGCCCCTTCGCGCAGTTCGACGCCCGGGACCACCTCGAAGGCGCCTCGGACGAGACGCTGCGGCAGCGCATTGACGCGTTCCTGTTCGACCGCGGTGTCGACCTCGGAGGCGGGCGGGTCACCGCACTGCTGCAGGCGCGAGTCGCCGGCTACGTCTTCAACCCGGTCACGTTGTACTGGTGCCACGACTGCGAGGGCGTGCTGCGCCACATCGTCATGGAGATGCACAACCGCCACGGCGAACGGCACGCATATCTGCTGTCACCGGGTCCGGACGGCACGTCGATGGCGCCGAAGAAGCTGCGGGTGTCGCCATTTCACGGCACCGACGGTCACTACCTCGTTCGCGCGCCCCACCCGGACGACGAGGTGGATGTGACGGTGTCGCTGCACCGCGGCAGCGAACCGGCGTTCATCGCGACGGTGCGAGGCACGCGCCGACGTGCGAGCGTCGCCCAGGTGCTGCGGATGCAGGTGCTGGCTCCGCTGGCGCCTTTGATGACCGCGCTCGAGTACCGGCTCCAACACCTGACGCTGCGACTGAGGCGTGTCCCCGTCGTATCCCCTGCGTATCGGCGCGGCGAAACCGCTCCTCCGGCACCGGCTTTCGTTGGCCATGCGGCCAGATCCCGATAACCGTGCCGGTACAGACTCGGGTGGCTAGGCTACCGCTGGTGACCACGGACCTCGACGAACTGCTTCGCCGGGTCGCCGAACAGGACGTCGAGGCGTTCGCCACTTTCTACGACCGCACCCGGGCGCGCGTGTTCGGTCTGGTGTCGCGCGTCCTCCGCGATCCCGGGTACAGCGAGGAGACGACGCAGGACATCTACCTGCAGGTGTGGCGCACCGCGCACACCTACGACCCGGCGGCGGGTTCCCCCCTCGCGTGGTTGATGACACTCGCGCACCGCCGCGCGGTCGACCGCGTGCGGTCGGAACAGGCGGCGACCCAGCGAGAGGACCGTTACGGCGCGGCGTCCGTCGAACCGCCCGCCGACCACGTCGCCGACTCGGTGATCTTGCGTGACGAACGCCGCCAGGTGGCCAACTGCCTGGGCTCGCTGACGGATGTGCAGCGGGAGTGCATCCAATTGGCCTACTACGACGGGCTGACCTACGCCCAGGTCTCCGAGCGACTGTCGGCGAACCTGGCCACGATCAAATCGCGGATGCGCGACGGACTCCGCGGTCTGCGCAAGTGCTTGGGGATGGCATGACCGAGCCCATGGATTCCGACCTCGGCGCACTTGCGGCGCCGTACGCCCTGAACGCCATGTCCGACACCGAACGCGAGGACGTCGACCGCCGTGTGGCGGCCGCCCCGCCTGCCGTCGCGCAGGCCTTCACCGACGAGGTTCGTAAGGTTCGGGAGGCGATGGCGGTGGTTTCGGCCTCGACCGCAACGGAACCGCCGCCGCAGCTGCGCGAGCGTCTGCTCGCCGAGGTCGGCGGTGGACGAGAGCGACCGGTGAGCCGGTTGCGGCCGCGACCGAGCCGGTGGCAGAGGACGGCGCTCGCCGCCGCGGCCGTGCTCGTGGTCGGGCTCGGTGCGGTCGGTGTCGGCCTGGCCCTGCGGCCGACGGCCAAACCGTCGACCGCCGAGCAGGTGTTCGCCGCTCCCGATGTGCGCACCGTTTCGGGCGAGATCCCGGGCGGAGGCACGGCGACAGTGCTGTTCTCCCGCGAGAAGGACGCCGGTGTGCTGGTGATGAACAACGTCACCCCGCCACAGCCCGGCACCGTCTACCAGATGTGGTTGGTCGGCGCGGACGGTCCGCACCCGGCGGGCACGATGGACCCGCAGTCCGTTGCACCGTCGACCACTGCCGTGCTGCCCGATCTCGGCGACTCCAGCACCCTGGCCTTCACCGTCGAACCGCCGGGCGGTTCGCAGGAGCCGACCAGCGCGCCATTCGCCGAACTCCCGCTGGTCTAAGGCGCGGCTTACGTTCCCGCCAGCGTCGCTTCAGCGGCCTCCGCGACGACGTCGCGCACGTCGCCACGACGTTGCCACGCCCGCCGCTGACGCATGGCTCCGTTGCCGTCTTCGGTGACGCGGCGCAGCCCGTCGGTCACGAGGTCGTAATCACCCACCGCCTCGAGCGCGGGTCGGACGTGCTCGACCAGGCGGTCCAGCAGCTCGCGCGCGGGCACCCGCTGATGGCTTTCCAACAGGTCCACCGCATCGCCGTCGAGGCCGTCGCGCGCAGACTTCCAGTACGCGGCCTTGAGTGCGTGCGCGGACAACGGCGGTGTCCGCTCGCCGCTGCGCTCGTCCTCCAGGGCGGTCATCACCGCGGCCCGGCTCAACGCGGCCAGCAGGACGGTCTCGTCCGCCGTCGCGGGCACATCGGCGACGCGCACCTCGATCGTCGGGAAGTTCGTCGATGGGCGCACGTCCCAATAGACCATGCCGTCGTCGAGCATCGCGCCGGCCTGCTGCAGCATCTGCACGACCGCGTCGTACTCGTCGACGGAGTCGAAATGCGGCGGCGGACCGGCGCTGGGCCAGCGCGCCCACAGCACGCTGCGCCAGCTGGCGTAGCCGGTGTCGGAGTTGCGGTAGATCGCGGAGTTGGCGCTCAGCGCGAGCAGGCTGGGCAGCCACGGCCGCAGCCGGTTGCTGACCCGGATCGCGGCTTCCCGGCTGGGCACCGCGATGTGGACGTGGCAGCCGCAGATGCCCTGTTCGTGCGCGATCATGCCGAACTTGTCGCCGATCTCGCGGTACCGCGGGGTGTCCGTGATCGGAAAGTCGCGAGGCAGTGTCGGCGGCAGTCCAACCGCCAGCAGCTGGGCGCCGGCGGCCTGTGCGGCCTCCGCGGAGAGGCGACGGAGCCGAAGCAGTTGTTCGTGCAGGTTTCGGGTCGAGCCGACCACGTCGCTGGTGGTTTCGACCTGGCAGGTGGTCAGCTCGAGTTGCAGCTTCACACCCCGGTCGGCGGCCTCGCGCGCGACGGCCTCGTTGAGCGCGACCGGTTCACCGGTCGCCGGGTCGGCGAGCAGAAATTCTTCTTCGACACCGATGGTGGGATGAGTGGCCATAACTGAGGGGGTCGGAAATATTGATCCGGCCCGTCGGAGAAGTTCACGACGGGCCGGATCGGGGCAGCAAGTCCTTTGGCTAGTGGACTTCGGTGATTCGAAGTCGGCGGCAGATGTATTGCCCAGCGAGTCTGCGTGCCAAACATTCTTTGCCGGCCTGCGATCCTCCTACGATCGATCCGTGACCAAACCCTTCCGGTTCGGTGTGGGCCTTCAGGCTGCGCGTCGTCAGAAGTCAGTGCAGGACTGGGCGCGCCGCGCCGAGGACATGGGCTACGACATCGTGCACGTCGCCGACCACCTCTACACCACGGCGCCCTTTCCGATGATGACGGCGATGGCGATGGTCACCGAGCGCCTCCGCGTGGGCACCTTCGTGCTCAACACGGGCTTCTACCGCCCCGCCCTGCTCGCGCGTGAGGTGACGACGCTGCGCGACTTGAGCGGCGGACGCTTCGACCTCGGGCTCGGAGCCGGTTACGTCAAGGAGGAGTTCGAGCAGGCCGAGCTGCCCTACCCCACCGCAGGCCAACGCGTGGACTGGTTGCGTCATGTCACCGAACACATGGCAGAGCACGCACCCGATGTGCCGATACTGATTGCGGGCAACGGCGACAAGCTGCTGACGCTGGCCGCACAGCGCGCCGACATCATCGGGCTGACGGGCGGCGCCCCGATCACCGCGACATCCGATCCGCTCGCCGATCGCATCGCATTCGTGCGCGATGCCGCCGGTGACCGGTTCGACGATCTCGAACTCAACATCGCCGTCACGGCCATGCCGACCGACGATTCCGGCATGCCCGACCTGTCCATCACCCGGCGATTCCTACCGCACCTCTCCGATGAGGAACTGCTGGCGACGCCGGCGGTGCTGTCCGGATCGACGAGCGAGATCGCCGACACGTTGCGCCATTACCGCGACACGTACGGCGTCAGCTACATCACGGTCCAGCAGTTGCATGCCGAGCCGTTCGCGAAGGTGATCGCAGAGCTATAACGGTTGCACCACAGCGGTATCGGCGGACCTCAAGACGAAGTCCGACCATTCCGGTTCGCGCACCGCGTCGTGATACTCGTAGAGCTTCCACGGGCTGACGGTGTGGATCTCACCACGGGCGTTCTTGAAGTAGGAGTGCTCGATCGACGGGTGCGACCAGACCGTCATCTTGATCGCCTCCTGCGACGTGCGGCGCCATTGCTCGGTCGCGTCGACCTTCGGTTCGATCGAGTGTAGCCCGTCGGCCAGCGCATGCAGACACTGTCCGATATAGCGCATCTGCAACTCGGAGTTGAAGATCAGGCTGCCGCCGTGCGCGAGATGTGTGCCGGGGCCGTAGGTGAGGAAGAAGTTCGGGAAGCCGGGAACCATGATCCCCCGATACGCGAACGGACGGTCACCCCAGACGTCGCGCAGGTCGACCGGATTGCCGTCGCCGTCGCGGCCGATGATCCGAAGCGGCCACAGCACCTCGGTGGCCCGAAAACCGGTGGCGTACACGATCACATCGGCACGCCGCTCACGGCCGTCGGCGGTCAGCACGCCCGTCGGCGTGATCCGCTCGATCGGTGTGCGGATCAACTCGACGTTGTCCCGCTTCAACGTTCGCAACCAGGTGCCGTCGTCCTGCAACGTGCGTTTACCCGTCGCGGGGTAGTCGGGCAGGACCTTGGCGAGCAGTTCGTCATCACCGTCGACCTGACTGGTGATCCAGTCGGTGAACATCATCCGCGCGGCGGCGTTGATGTCGCTGACCGCGTAATCGCTTCGCTGATAAGCGGGATCGACGCGAGCGGCGTCCAGCCCTTTGTCGGCGCCGGGCCACAGCAGCAGGAATCGGTACCAGCGGCTGTAGAACGGCAGGTGCTCCATCGCCCAGCGGGTGCCGTCGCCGACTTCGTCGTGGTACATCGGGTTCGGGAACATCCATTGGGCAGTGCGCTGGTAGACGTCCAGGTGTTCAACCCGGTCGGCGATCGCGGGCGCGATCTGGAATCCGCTTGCGCCAGCGCCGATCAACGCGACGTGTCGGCCGGTGACATCGACGGCGTGGTTCCACGCGGCCGAGTGAAACGCCGGACCGCCGAAGGTGTCCGCGCCGTCGATGTCGGGCACCAGGGGGCGGTTGAGTTGGCCGACCGCGCTGATGATCGCGCGCACGATCACCCGCGAGATCCGGCCGTCCTTGGCGCGCAGCGCGACGGTCCAGGTGCCGGGCCCGTCGTCCCACTCGGCCGAGACCACCTCGGTCTGCCAGCGGACGTGCTCGCCGATGCCGTGTTTGTTCATCACGTCGACGAAGTACTGCCGCAACTCCGGCTGCTCGGCAAAGTAATGGCTCCAGTCGTTGCTGGGTTCGAAGCTGTAGCAGTAGAAGTGGTTGGCCACGTCGACGCGGGCGCCGGGATAGCTGTTCTCCCACCAGGTTCCCCCGGGGCCGGCATTCTTCTCGACCACGGTGAACGGCAGGCCGGCCTGCTTGAGTCGGATGGCAGCAAGCAGGCCGGACTCACCGCAACCGATGACGAGCACGGGAAGGTTCGCCGCGGCAGCCGGGTCAAGGGTTTCGGGTCGACGAGGGTCGGCGCCGTCGAGATCGAGCTCCTCGGTCAGCAGCGGCAGATACTCCTCGCCGACGGGTTCGCAAGCGGCCCAATCCATCATCTGCTTGACGACGGACGCATCGAGCGGCGCGGGTTCGGGACAGCCGCGGTCGCGGTATTCGGTGATCACGTCGAGGGCTTCGGCTCGCGCCCGAGCCTTGTCCTCCTCGGACATGAAGCCCTGAACCTCGTTGAGAAACAGCCCGGCCTGGGCGTAGTCGCGGATGAAGCGGGTGTCTCCGGTGATGTGCACGAGGCTGAGCAACAGCGTGGGAACGCTCACGTCCTCGAGTGCTCGCTCGATTTCGGCGGTCGGCGTCGTGAACGGCGTGCCCGCATAGCGACTGCGCACGACAGATCCTCCTGACCGCAATGATCTTTTGCAATTACGGAACGAACAGTAGCGTAATCGACGGAAGGTTCCCGCAGTGTCGTTTGGTGCGTCGCGGCCTGGGACGAGTGGTCCGCGCTGCCTGCGGGTGCCAGCCGGTAAGCTGCCAGCGGTCCGCCCTCGTAGCTCAGGGGATAGAGCACGGCTCTCCTAAAGCCGGTGTCGCAGGTTCGAATCCTGCCGGGGGCACTTCTGTTTTGTATTGCTGCGGTTGATGGCTGACGGTGTTTCGGCTGATGGTTGACAGTTACTTCGGCTGATCCTTGACACTCCCCGCTTCAGCTCAGACAACAAATCTGAGCTCTGCGCCCGAGTATCGTCAGCGCATGACGAGTCCGGAGGAGTCTCGGGTAACCCCGGCAACCGACGAGGGCAGGGCGATCGCCACGCTCACGATCGCCTTCAGCAGCGATCCCGTCGCCCGCTGGTTCCTGTCCGACGCGAGTCGATACCTGACGTATTGGCCCCCGTTCGTACGCGCGTTGGCCGGCGAAGCATTCGCAGCTGGTACTGCCGACTCGGTCGACGATTGCGGAGGCCCTGTGGCTGCCACCCAACGTGGGGTCGAACGACGAGGCGATGGCGGCCATCGCATCTGAGGCAGTACCGGAGCCCGACCAGGAAGAGGTCTTCAGCGTATTGGGACAGATGGGGGAATACCACCCGGCAGAGCCCGTTTGGTACCTCCCTCTGATCGGTGTCGACGCGCCGAAGGAGGGCCGAGGGCTCGGCTCGGCGATGCTCCGGCACGCTGCTCTACGCTGCGACCGCGACAACCTACCCGCGTACCTCGAAGCAACCAACCCTCGCAACAAGCGGCTCTACGCCGCGCACGGGTTCGAGGAACTCGGCGTCATACAGACCGGCAGTTCGCCCCCCATCTGGCCGATGTTGCGCCGACCTGGGTGAATTGAGGTGTGCCAACGGACGGCTCTCGACAATGACAGCGGTTACCCGCGCTGTCCCCTTCGGCTCAGCTTCGTCATTCAACACAAATCCCCGGCGATTCGACGAACACGAAGCCCGGAACGTCGATGATGAGTTAGTGACGTTATCCAGGCGGTCGGCCGACGGTCGGAGTCCGGCGAAGAGAACGTGCCCATATTGCGGCTCGAAACTCGCTTCCGACGTCACATGCGACCGATGCGGAGCCGTATACGCTCCCACGACACTATCGGGCTGGCGACCCGATCCCACGGCACGCTACGAAGGGCGTTTCTACGTCGCAGGCCGTCCGACGAATCGCGTGCGCAACGGCAGGCACCGCGCTGCAGACCCCGTCGGAGGTCAGATGCTGCCGGACTATGTCGAGGTTTCGGTGGCAAGGTCGAGCATCCGAATGAGCTGGCCGACGACCGGAGCGATGACAGCGATCATCGTTCTGACTGCAGCAGTCGTCTGGGCGCTACCACGTGGGGGCACCCCAACTCCGCCATCTCCGGAAGCCGGATATCTCGCCGCGCTCAAGGATGCCGGACTTGCCACCGAATTCAATTCCGACGCCGGAGCCGTCGCCCACGGACGACAAGTCTGCCGCCAACTCGAAGAGGGCGGTCCTGAGCAGGGTCTGCTGGCCGACAAATTCGCCGTCGAAGCTTTCTGTCCGCAATTCGCGAAGGGCTTCCATATCCTCGACAGGACAACTGCCGCAGGGAAATTCGTCCTCATGGACAGCGCCGGTGTGGGCGCAATCGCCTCCGACGGGACGGCATGTGAAGGCACCAGCGGCTATGCCGACATAAGCAAGCAAACACAGGTAACCGTCAAGAACGGCAAGAACGAGATACTGGCCACCACCACGCTCGGAGACGGGCACGGCGACAGCGCGCAGTGCACCTTCTCGTTCAGTTTCCCAGTCACCGAAGGCCAAGATCGCTATGTCGTCTCCGTGGGACACCGGGGTGAGTTCAGCTACACCTTTCAACAACTTCAAGCACACGGCGTTCAGGTGAGTCTCGGACATTGACTGGCGCGCATATCCTTATCAGCGAACTGACCCAGCGCCCCGTCGAGCCGCTATTCAGCGCCGCTGCGCGTATCGATGACGCGCTGCGCGACGTCGGCGAGTTTGACGTTGCTGTCCTGCGAGAGTTGTTTGAGCATCTCGAACGCGCGCACCTCGTCCACGCCATAACGCTCCATGATGATGCCCTTGGCCTGGCCGATACGGTCCCTGGTGGCCATCGCCGACTGCAATTGCTCGCCCTGCCGGCTGGCCAGTATCGCCGCGGCGGCGTGTGCGGCCAGGACCGTGCCGATCACTTCGTCTTCGGCGTCGAAGGCGCGGGCATTCGAGCTGAACATGTTGAGGGCGCCTGCGGTGCGGTCGGCCGTGTAGAGCTTGATCGAGAGCCCGCTGAGCACGCCGTGATCCACCGCCGCGGCTGCATACAACGGCCAGCGATCCTCATTCCGGAAGTCGTCGGTGCGCAGGATTAGCTCGTTGAGGGCCGCCTCCACGCACGGTCCCTCGCCGAACTGCATCTGGATTTCGTCGAGCGTATTCAGCAACTCTGAGGTCCCGGCAAGCGATTCGAATCTGCCGCCCCTGCCGATCAGTAGCACTCCGACTGCTTCCGCGCCCGGTATCAGCTCACACGCCGTCTCGGTGACGTCGTTCAGCACGTCGTCGACGGTGCGCGGCGAGGCGGACATACGCGCCAGCTCGGCCATCCGCTCGGCCAGCTCATGGGTACGCGGCTGCGTCATGCCGGGAGTCTTCCCCTTAGGGCCGCCGACTACACGATTGTTTGTCGTTCGCCCTATTGGGCATGTCGTGTGGAAGCTCGGGTGACGGTCGACCGTTACTCGCGCTGAGGTCTCGTCGGTTCAGACAGGCAGCCGACGGGGCCGCCCTTCTTCACCACCTGGGTGGAGTCACTCTCTTAGTTGTAGTACGGTCTTCGACATGGACGCACCCGATGTCTGGATCCTCGGCGGTTACCAGAGCGACTTCGCCAGGAACTTCAGCCGCGAGGGCCTGGACTACGCGGATCTGACGACGAACGTAGTCGAGTCGACGCTCTCGGCCGCCATGGTGGACGCTCACAACATCGGGGTGGTGCACGTCGGCAACGCGTTCGGCGAACTGTTCGCTTTTCAGGGCCATCTCGGAGCAATGCCCGCCTCGGTGCACGACGGGTTGTGGGACACACCGGCCGCACGACACGAGGCGGCGTGCGCGTCCGGCAGCGTGGCCGTTCTGTCGGCCATCGCCGATCTTCGGTCCGGGGCCTATCAGTCAGCCCTGGTGCTCGGGGTTGAGCTGGAGAAGACTGTTCCCGGTGACACGGGCTCGCGGCACCTCGGCGCGGCCGCATGGACCGGCCACGAGGGCGCCGACGCCAAGTTCATGTGGCCCCACATGTTCGACCGGGTGGCCGCCGAATACGACCGGCGCTACGGCATCGACGAGACGCACCTGCGCGCCATCGCATCGCTGAACTTCGCCAACGCCCGCGCGAACCCGAATGCGCAGACCCGCGCGTGGTCTGTCCCCGATCCCCTGACCGACGACGACGCCACCAACCCGGTTGTGGAGGGCCGGTTGCGCCGATTCGACTGCAGCCAGCTGACCGACGGTGGAGCGGGCGTGGTGCTCGCCACCGACGAGTTCCTGCGCGACCACCCGGACCTGCGGCCGCTGGGCCGCATCGCCGGATGGGGTCACCGCACGGTCGGGTTGGGGCTGCAGCAGAAACTCGATCGCGCCGCTGACGACCCGTACGTATTGCCACACGTTCGAAGCGCGCTTCTCGAGGCTTTCGACCGCGCCCGCGTCACGCTCGACGACGTCGACGGCTTCGAGGTCCACGACTGCTTCACCCCCAGCGAGTACCTTGCGATCGACCACCTCGGACTCACCGGGCCCGGCGAGTCGTGGAAGGCCATCGAGAACGGCGAAATCGAGATCGATGGGCGCCTACCGATCAATCCCAGCGGCGGCCTGATCGGTGGCGGCCACCCGGTCGGCGCCTCCGGGGTGCGCATGCTGCTGGACGCGGCCAAACAGGTCAGCGGAACCGCGGGCGACTATCAGGTCGAGGGCGCAAACACGTTCGGCACCTTGAACTTCGGCGGCAGCACCGCCACCACCATCAGTTTCATCGTCGGGAAGGCATGACATGGGCAGCGCGAATGTGGAGATCGTCGGCAAGTACCTGACGACACTTCCGGACGACGACGACCATCCGTACCGCACCGGGCCGTGGCGCCCGCAGAACACCGAGTGGGACGCCGACGACCTCCAGCCTGTCGAGGGCGAGATCCCGGCCGACCTCGACGGCGTCTACCTGCGCAACACGGAGAACCCGCTCCATCCGGCGCTGAAGTTCTATCACCCGTTCGACGGGGACGGCATGGTGCACGTCGTCGGTTTCCGCGACGGAAAAGCGTTCTACCGCAACCGGTTCGTCCGTACCGACGGTTTCATCGAGGAGAACGACGCCGGCGGGCCACTGTGGCCCGGGCTGGCCGAGCCGATCCAGCTGGCCAAGCGCGATTACGGCTGGGGTGCGCGCACTTTGATGAAGGACGCGTCGAGCACCGACGTCCTCGTGCACCGCGGGGTCGCGCTCACCAGCCACTACCAGTGCGGCGACCTGTACCGCGTCGACCCGTTCACCGGCGACACCCTGGGTAAGGAGGACTGGCGGGGCGGATTCCCCGTCGACTGGGGCGTTTCGGCGCACCCCAAGGTCGACGATCGCACCGGCGAGCTGCTGTTTTTCTCCTATAGCAAGCAGGACCCGTACATGCGCTACGGCGTCGTCGACGAGGACAACAACTTCGTCCACCTCACCGATGTCCGGCTGCCCGGCCCGCGGCTACCGCACGACATGGCGTTCACCGAGAACTACGCGATCCTCAACGACTTCCCCATGTTCTGGGATCCGAAGTTGCTTGAAGCCGACATCCACTTCCCGGGGTTCCACCCGGACATGCCGTCGCGGTTCGCCGTGATCCCCCGCCGCGGTGGACCTTCCGATATCCGGTGGTTCGAGGCGGATCCGACGTTCGTGCTGCACTTCACCAACGCGTACGAAGACGGGGACGAAATCGTCCTCGACGGCTTCTTCCAAGGTGACCCGTCGCCCGTCGACACCAGGGCAGGTGACAAGTGGCAGCGGGCCTTCCGGTTCCTGGCGCTCGACCGGCTGCAGACACGGCTGCACCGCTGGCGGTTCAACCTCGTCACCGGGCAGACCACCGAGGAACAGCTGACCGACACGATCACCGAGTTCGGCATGATCAACGGCGGTTACGCCGGTCTCCCCTACCGCTACACATATGCGGCCACCGGCAAGCCGGGGTGGTTCCTGTTCGACGGGTTGGTCAAGCACGACCTGCGCACCGGTGCCGAACAACGGTTCAGCTTCCCCGAAGGGGTGTACGGCAGCGAGACCGCCATGGCGCCCAGATCGAAGGTCGCCGTCCCGGCTCCGGCGCGAGGAGCCACCGCCGAGGACGACGGATACCTCGTCACGCTCACGACGGACATGAACGCCGACGCCTCCTACTGTCTGGTGTTCGACGCCGCCAGGGTCGCCGACGGTCCCGTCTGCAAACTCCCTCTGCCAGAGCGAGTCTCGAGCGGGACGCACTCCACGTGGGCTTCGGGATCCGAGCTGCGGCGGTGGCGGGAGACCGATGGGGCAGCCGAGGCCGTCGGTCTCTGAGTGCCCGCACCCGAACCTAACGCCGTCGCCCGCATGCTCGGGCTGCTCGGAGACGAGTGGACGCTGCTCGTCATGCAGCAGTCGCTGCTGGGGGCGACACGGTTCGGGGATTTCAAGGCCCGGTTGCCGATCTCGAACTCGGTGCTTGCCGGTCGGCTGCGAACGCTGACCACCGCGAGACTGCTCGAGCGGCGTCAATACCAGGACCGGCCACAACGTTTCGAGTACACCGGAACGCCCCGCGGTCGGTCGCTGTGGCCGGTGCTGCTGTCGATCTGGGAGTGGGAACGCCACTGGGTTCCCGATCACGCCGAGCCGTTACCCGCCATGCGCCACGCCGCGTGCGGCGCCGACTTCGTCCCGGTGGTGATCTGCCGTTCCTGCGGCGAGCGGGCCGACGACAAAGACGTTGTCCCACAGTGGGGTCCGAGCGGATCGTGGGAGCGGTCGGTGCCCGCAGCGACATCGACGCGTCGACGCTCGGAGTCCGACCAGCACGCCGCGGCCGGCCTCTTCCCGCAGACGATGAGCGTCATGGGCAACCGCTGGGGCTTCGCACTGCTGGTCGCGGCGTTCGTCGGCGTAGGACGGTTCACCGACTTCCAGTCCCAGCTCCGCGCGCCGCCCGGGTCTATCGCCGACCGATTGGCGATCTTCACCGCCAACGGCGTGCTCATCGACACCGGCAACCGATACGAACTCACCGAGAAGGGTCGCGCGCTGTTCCCGGTGCTGATCTCTGCGCTGCAGTGGGCCCAGCGGTGGTTCCCGGCCCCCGAGGGGCCCGCCGTCCTGCTGACCCACACTCCCTGCGGGAGCCCTTTCACCGCCGTTCTCGGGTGCAACCGATGTCGTCGACCGCTGGCCGGCGCCCAGGTCTCGACCGCCGTGATTACCTAGAAATTCTTCTAGCACTCTCTTGATGTGAGTGCTAAACTCGCTGGTGCGCACAGTGATTTGGCTGCCCGCCAGGGTGGCGGGCTCTGACATATGTAGGAGGTGGATTACTGTGCTTCGCTTTGATCCGTTCACCGAATTAGACGCTCTGACCCGGGGCCTGCTGACCAGCCAGACCGGATCAAACCGTTCCCCTCGGTTCATGCCGATGGACCTCTGCAAGGTCGACGACCACTACCTGCTGACCGCCGACCTCCCGGGCGTCGACCCCGGTTCGGTCGATGTCAGCGTCGACAACGGCACTCTGACCATCTCCGCACACCGCACGGCACGCTCGGATGACGGGGTGCAGTGGCTGGCAAACGAGCGGTTCTTCGGCACCTACCGCAGGCAGCTGAGCCTTGGTGAAGGCATTGATGCGTCCAAGATCTCGGCCACCTACGAAAACGGCGTGCTATCCGTGACCATCCCGCTGGCCGAGCGCGCCAAGCCGCGGAAGATCGACGTCGCCCACGGCGGCGGCCAGAAGTCGATCGAGACCACGACCGTCGAAGCCGGGTAACCGCACCTAGTCGAGGCTGCGGTCAGATCGCGTTCCGGTCCGGTCCTGCGATCTGACCGCAGTTTCGGCGCATCTACGCACCCTTCAGCGGCGGATCTACGCATCCGTGCCGATGTTTTGCGGTGCCGACGGCCGCACGCTGGCTAGCATGACTGGAATCGACGCGGCGCCGTTGAACTGGAGCGACTTGGGCGTGAGCGAGCTGGTACCGACCGGAACGGTGACGCTGCTGCTCGCGGACGTCGAGGGGTCGACCCGTCTCTGGGAGACCGAGCCCGATGAGATGACGGCAGCCTTCGCGAACCTCGATCGAACGTTGGACGAGGTCGTCCGCGTCCACAATGGCGTTCGGCCCATCGAGCAGGGTGAAGGCGACAGTTTTGTCATCGCTTTCGGCCGCGCCAGCGATGCGGTGGCATGCGCCCTCGATCTCCAGCGGACCGCCCTGGCGCCGATCCGGTTGCGCATCGGCCTGCACACCGGCGAAGTGCAATTGCGCGACGAGGCCAACTACATCGGACCCACCATCAACCGCACCGCGCGGATCCGAGACCTCGCGCACGGCGGACAGACCGTCTTAACCGCTACGACAACCGATTTGGTGGCCGACCGGTTGCCTGTCGACGCCTGGCTGGCAGAGCTCGGGACCCATCCCGTACGCGATCTGCCCCGACCCGAACGTGTGGTGCAGCTCTGCCATCCGGACATCCGTAACGAGTTTCCGCCGCTCCGCACAGCGAAAAACAAGCGCTCACATAATCTTCCGGCCCTGCTGACCAGCTTCATAGGCCGGGCTCAACAGCTCGAGGAGGTATGTGGGCTGCTTGCCGACAACCGCTTCGTCACCCTGACCGGAGCGGGTGGGGCCGGTAAGACCCGCCTCGCCATCGAGGCCGCGAACGTCCTGTCCGAGGACTTCGAGGACGGCCTGTGGTGGGTCGATCTGGCGGCTATCGCCGATCCAGCTGTCGTCACCCTGACGATCGCCCGCACACTCGGCCTACCCGATCAACCGGGACGGTCCCCGCTGGAGACGGTTCAGCGCTTCATCGGTGATCGCGAAGTCCTACTGCTGCTGGACAACTGCGAACACCTGCTGGACGCGTGCGGCGACGTGATCACGCGACTGCTGAACACCTGCCCCCGACTGACGATCCTGACCACCAGCCGCGAGCCAATCGGGGTATCCGGCGAGATCACCTGGCGGGTGCCCTCGCTGTCGTTGGAGGACGAAGCCGTCGCACTGTTCACGGAACGCGCGCAACGGGCGCGGCCCACATTCCATGCCGCGGGTGACGATCTTGAGTTGGTGGTGGACATCTGTCGGCGCCTGGACGGTATGCCGCTCGCGATCGAGTTGGCGGCGGCGCGTAGTCGCGCTTTATCGCTGCGCCAGATCGCGGACAGCCTCCACGACAGGTTCAGACTCCTCACCGGCGGCGCCCGAAACACCATGCGACGCCAACAGACCCTGCGCGCCTCAGTGGATTGGTCGCACGCGCTGTTGACGGAGCCCGAGCAGGTCCTGCTCCGCCGTCTGGGCGTGTTCATGGACGGCTTCGACCTCGGCGCTGCGCGCGCTGTCGCGGCCACCAGTGAGGCCGAGGAGTTTCAGATTCTCGACCAGCTGACCCTGCTCGTCGACAAGTCGCTCGTGACCGCCGACGAAGAATCGGACACGATGCGGTATCGCCTGCTCGAGACCGTTCGCCAATACGCACTCGAAAAGCTGACCGAGTCTGGCGAGGCCAATTCGATGCGCGGCCGCCATCGTGACCACTACGTCACGACGGCGACCCAGCTGGAAGGCGACGAACGGCTCCTCGACTGGGCCGAGCGGGAGACCGGCAACCTCCGGGCGGCGCATGCCTGGAGCATCGACTGCGGAAAGTTCGCGCCCGCCCTGCGGCTGACCTCGGCTCTGCAGCGGCTGTGGGAGGCGCGCGGCAGAATGCGCGAGGGGATCGCCGCGTTTGATGTGGCGTTCAACGACAAGCGCTACCGGGACGACGACGTCGGTCCTGCCGTCTGGGCGCGTGCCGTCGCGGACAGAAGCATCCTGACTGCTTGGACCGCCGACGAGGCGAGCCTGGAGCGCGGCGAGGAGGCGCTGGCGGCAGCCCGGGCCTTGGGAGATCCGGGGCTCATTGCGTCCTGCCTGGCCGCTTGCGGTGGACTTGCCTACTACAAGCCGGACGTGTCCCAAGCGTACTGGTCCGAAGCGATCCATATTGCGCGCAACATCGGCGATCGATCGAGGCTGTGCTACTTTCTGAGCTGCTTGGCCGTCGCCACCAACGTAGCTGGGATTCCCATCGCCTCGCGGATGGCTGCGGAGGAAGGTCGTGAGGTCGCGGACGCCATCGGCGACGGCTTCGTGTCGCGGCATTGTCGGATCTGGCTCGCCACCGCGATGGCGTGGTGCGGCGGGATACCGGGAGCCGACGAGGTGATCCGGGGAGTCAGCGCTGAGGCGCGCGCGGCCGGCGAGCGGATGCTCGAGCTGTTCGCACAGGTCTGTGAGAGCAGCTGGCTCGCGTACGAGGGAAAGGCTTCGGAGGCTCGGCTCAGAGCCGAAGACGCGCGCGAAACGTCGATCGCGATGGGCGGATTCCACGAAGAGCTTATGCACACCACCTCGGGAATCGCAGCCTTGGCGGCTGGAGACCACGTCGAGGCGAAGGCAGCTTTCGAGGCGGCGCTGGCCCTTGCCACCCCCGAGCGAATCTCTTATATACGTTCACTGACCCCGATGACCCTCGCGCTGTTGGGTTGCGGCGAACTGGCCGCCGCTCGCAAGTGGGCCGACGAGACCATCGCCCTGACGGCCGGGAACTACCGACAGAACGTCACCGTGGCGCGAGCCCACGTCGCGCTGGCCCAGGGGGAGGTCGACCAAGCCGAGCGGGACGGCCACGACGCCCTGATACTCGCCAAAGACACCGGCTCGTTCGTGCACGTGCCCGAAGTGCTCGAAGCCCTAGGGCGGTGCGCGGTTCATGACGGCAACCACCGGCACGCGGCCCGGCTCTTCGGCGCGGCCACAGCCGGCCGCAGCGTGATGAGCGTAGCGCGGTGGCCGGTATACGCGATCGGCTACAACGGAGCGGTCGCCGCTGCCCGAGAAGCACTGGGCGACAACGCCTTCGATGAGGTCTGGTCGGAGGGTGCGGCGCTGAGCATCGAGGAGGCCATCGCCTACGCCCAGCGCGGACGGGGAGAACGCAGGCGACCCTCGAGCGGTTGGGAGTCGCTCACGCCAACCGAGCGAGACGTCGTGCGCCACGCCGTCGACGGCCTGGGCAACAAGGACATCGCCGAGCGCATGTTCATCTCGCCGCGCACCGTGCAGACACATCTGACCCACGTCTACGCCAAGCTCGGATGCGCCTCACGAATCCAGCTGATCCAAGAGGCCGCGCGTCACGCGTGACGGCTCAACCGGTACTGCAGGTTGTTTCGCACGGCCGGCCATTCGACGTCGAGGATTGAGTACACGACGGTGTCGCGGCGCGACCCGTCGGGCAGCACCTGGTGGCTGCGCAGGATTCCGTCCAGCTTGGCACCGAGCCGCTCGATGGCCGCGCGGCTGATCATGTTGAAGAAGTGGGTGCGGAACTCAACTGCGACACAACCGAGTTCGTCGAACGCGTGACCGAGCATCAGCAGCTTGGTCTCGGAGTTGACACCGCTACGCCGCGCCGAGGCCACGTACCACGTATTGCCGATCTCGAGCCGCCGGTTGGGTGCGTCGACGGCCATGAAACTCGACGACCCCACCAGTGTTCCGTCGGGACGCCGCACCACGAACGTCAACCCGGTGTCGGGGGTCTGCACCGCCAGTCGGGCGTCCACCCACCGCTCGACGTCTTCTGGTGCGGGCGCTGCGGTGAACCACAACCGGCCGAGTTCACCGTCGGCGGCGACCGCCGCGATCTCCGAGACATGCTCGCGGCGCAGCGGTTCCAGGGTCACCCAGCGGTCGCCGGTCAGACCGACAGGCTGGACGAAACCGCTTCCGCCGTCTACCCGACCGTCGCCCACGAGGCCACCATCGCCCAGACGGACAGGACGGCCGCGACCACAGCCACGGCAGCGCCGATATAGAGCCCGTAACCCGCGGACACGGGCGAGTACACGTAGAGGCGGTAATACCACACCGCCAGCACCACCAACAGAACCGAAATCGCCAGCGCGGCAGTCGATGCGAGGCGAGCCGAGAAGCCGCGGGCCGACATCGCCCCCGCGACGATCAAGAACGACGCCAGCAGCACGATCAGCTGGCCCACCCCGAAGCCCGGCTTCGGCGCCGGCAGGTCACCGAAGATCCCACCGATCGCACTGACCCGGCCGCCATTGGCAGTCAACCACGGCAGCCATGCGCTCACGGACACGATCGCCCCGCACAAGGCGACCAGCCATCCGGGGCGCACGCGCGACATGCCACGAGCCTATCGGCTGGATCGCGCCGAAACGGTCTCTAGTCTTGAGTGTCCGACACCGAAAAGGCAGGTACTTCAATGACCGATCTTCCGGATTGGGCACAACGCCTCGACCTGTCGCCCCATCCGGAGGGCGGCTGGTACAGGGAGACGTGGCGCAGCGACCTCACGGTGCCGCAGTCCGCGCTGCCGCCGGCGTACACCGGCCCGCGCAGTGCGGGCACCGCGATCCTCTTTCTGTTGATGCCGGGTCAGCAGTCGGCGTGGCACACCGTACGCAGCGCGGAACTGTGGTTGTTCCACACGGGCAGCCCACTGCTGCTCGAGGTCGGACCCGAACAGGACCGTGCCGCAGCGCATCTGCTGGGCACCGACATCCTCGCCGGTGAGCAGCCCCAGTTCGTCGTTCCGCCGGGCCACTGGCAGCGCGCCCGCCCCCGCGACGACGAGCCGAGCCTCGTCAGCTGCGTGGTGGTGCCGGGCTTCGATTTCGCCGACTTCGAACTCGCGGCTCCTACCGGCTGAACGTCATCGCAAGCCCGCGCGCAGCCTGTCGAGCATCCGGCGGTCCCGCTTGGTCGGCCGCCCAGCACCGCGGTCGCGGGCCGCAAACTGCACCGTCTCGGTCACCGGTGGCTTCGGCGTCCGGTCGAGGTAACACGTCGACGCGTCAGCCGCGCCCACCCGCTTCTGGATCACGCGCAGCACCTCGACGACGCGGGTCGTCTGCCCGATTCGAGCCCGAACCTCGTCGCCGGGCGACACCATGGTCGCCGGCTTGGCGGGTCGACCGTTGACCCGGACGTGCCCGCCGCGGCATGCCTCCGCGGCATCTGGCCTGGTCTTGACCAGCCGGACCGACCACAACCACCTGTCTATGCGGGTCGACTCCACGTCACCATCATGAACCCTCGACGGCGACCTTATTGTGACCTTATTTCTGCCTTATTTTTCTTAGAAAGAGGTGTACGGTGAGTCCACGCGGGCGCTCAGCGACGGAAGGAGCCCGACATGGATCACGATCCCGAACGCATCGTTCTGGTCACCGGCGGCTCGAGGGGCCTCGGCGCACGGGTCGCGCGCCAGCTCGGCAGCGTGGACACTCACGTCGTCGTGACGCGCGACGTCTCCGACGAGGTCGAATCCGCGGAGGTGATCGACGGCATCGCATCGCGCTTCGGCCGGTTGGAC
The DNA here is from genome assembly GCF_001668575.1 of Mycobacterium sp. 1164985.4. Taxonomy (GTDB): domain Bacteria; phylum Actinomycetota; class Actinomycetes; order Mycobacteriales; family Mycobacteriaceae; genus Mycobacterium. Next base: position 102,564 of record NZ_LZMD01000070.1, on the reverse strand, counting down.
ACCTTGATCCTCAACTCCTCGGATGCGCTCGACACCGGGGCGGATCCCCAGTGCGCGATGCGTCTGAACCGCGACGCCCAACGGCGCCTCGCGCTGGCGGCGCTGCCATTGATGCCGGTCGGCGGTCGGATCGTGTTCGTCACCAGCCACCAGGCCCACTTCTTCCCCGACAAAGCGGTGCCCAAGGGCTATACCGCCGTCGCGGCGAGCATGCGGGCCGGCGAGACCGCCCTGCTGACAAGGCGTTCGGAGTTCCGCCAAGCCGGCGTTCAGCTCACGGTGGTGTCCGGCGACATGAGCCACATGACGTTCGCCGACGCGGTCGTCGAAGCGGCCACCACGCCGAACCCGGCGAGCATCGTGTTCGTCGGCAGGACCGACTACTTGATGACCGCCTGACGCTCGCTCACTGCAACGAGCTCAGGTTGAAGGCCGCGCCGGTGCAATCAGCCACCGCGGCCAAACGCCCGTAGGGTGTGTCCTCGGCGTCGCGGATAACGCTGCCACCGTTGTCGAGTACCAGTTGCACGGTCTTGTCGACCTCATCGGCGCCGAGGAAGAAATTCCAGTTCGACGGCTGTTCCGCGGGCAGGAACGCGCTGCCGTCCATCAGGCCCAGTAGCGCCTCGCCGTCGAAGCTCACTGTGCTGTACCGGAATTCGTCGGTGTCGGATACCGTGTCGAACTGCCACCCGAACAGCTCGCGATAGAACCGTTGGGTCACGGCGTAGTCGCGGCCGGTCCACTGGAAGTACACCGGCGCGCCGTGCTCGTTGACGATCTCGAATCCGCGGTGCCCGCCTGTCTGCCACAGCCCGACGAACGCCCCGCTGGGGTCGGACAGCATTCCCATCCAACCCTTGTCCTGGATCTCCATGACGGGTGCTCCGCAGGTGGACGCTCCCGCGGCGATCGCGGCATCGAGCGTGGCTTTGGCGTCGGTGGTGTGGAAGTACGTGGTCCAGCCGTCGGGGCTGTTCCACTGCGGATCGTTTGGCATCACGCCGGCGATCGGCCTGCCGTCCTTGGACGCGGTGACGTAGCCGCCGAACTCGGGGCCCGCCGACTCGAACGTCCAGCCGAACACCTCTGCGTAGAAGGCTTGCGATCGTTCGACGTCCGAGGACGCCAGGTCGATCCAGATCGGGGCGCCCACAGGGGCGGAATTGCGGACGGGCACGGCGGTCTCCTTCGCGGCGAGTGGTCAGTCACCGGTGCAGACCGCCGTCGGCTCGAAAACTCATCGCTGTCGTTGGCGAGCAGACGTCAAACTGCCCAAAATCGCCCGCGAAAAGGGACTGTTTTGCGTCTGCTCGCGGTCAAGAGGTGACGCCGAGGACGCGCAGCGCGTTGTCCTTGTAGATCAACGATTGCACCGCCGGGTCGACGTCGAGGGTCTCGAAGTCGCTGCGCCATCGGTCGATCTGGATGTACGGGAAGTCCGTCCCGAACAGGACCTTCGTTCGCAGCTGCCTGCTCATCGCACGGACCAGCTGCGGCGGGAAGTACTTCGGGCTCCAGCCGGACAGGTCGATGTACACGTTGGCCTTGTGGGTGGCGATCGCGATCTGCGAGTCGACCCACGGCACCGCGGGGTGAGCCATCACGATCGTCAGGTCCGGGAAGTCGGCGGCGACGTCGTCGAGCAGCATCGGATCGGAGTAGCGCAGCTTGATGCGGTGCCCGCCGGGCAGCCCCGACCCCATCCCGGTCTGACCTGTGTGGAACAACGCGGGCAGGCCGGCCTCGGTGATCGCCTCGTAGATGGGGTAGAAGCGACGATCGTTGGGTTCGAACGCCTGCATGCTCGGATGGAACTTGAAGCCCTTGACCCCGTAGTCGCGGACGAGTTCGTGGACCCGGTGCACGGCACGACGCTCGTGCCACGGGTCGACGCTGCCGAACGGGATCAGCACGTCGTTGTTGCGCGCGGCGCCCGCGACGAGGTCCTCGATCGAGTTCGGGGTGTGCCGCATCGCGGTCCGCGCGTCGATGGTGAACACCACGGCAGCGGTGTTGTGCCGCCTATACAGATCGGCGATCGCGTCGACGCCGGCTGTCGCGCCGGGCGGCATCTTGAAATACTTCGAGGTCGCCTCGACGAGCTCGTCGACGTAGGCCCTGTGGCCATGACCGTCGATCTCGACGTGGGTGTGGATGTCGACCGCTGCGATGCTCGCGAAATCGATGCCGTATTCGTACTTCTCGCCGCGTACCGTCACCTAGGTGACGATATATGCGCTGAACCTCTTCGACGTCGCCGACCGCGACGAGTATCTCGCCTATTCGCGGCGCTCCCCCGCGGAGGTCGCCAAGCACGGCGGTCGCGTCGTCGCCCTCGGGCAATTCAGCGAGGCCGTCCTCGGCGACATCGAGCCCCGCAAAGTACTGATCCTCGTTGAGTGGGACTCCCGCGACGCGTTCGACGGCTACTGCAACGACCCCGAACTCGCCGACCTCCACGCCCACCGGGAGAACGGGTCATCGTCCTACATCTGGCACCTGTTCGACCGCCTGGACGACCTGCGGCCGCTGCTCAAGCCGTGACGGTCACCCGGCGGCGGCCTCCGGCGCGTAGCCCAGCGCGGCCTTGATCTCCAGGAACTCGTCGAACGCGAAGTGTCCCCATTCGCGACCGTTGCCGCTGCGCTTGTACCCGCCGAACGGTGCGGCCATGTCGAAGCCGTGGTTGATGGCCACCGAACCGGCCCGGATCCTGCGCGCGACCGCGCGCGCTTTCTCCAGGTCGGCTCCCGAAACATAGCCGGCGAGACCGTATTCCGTGTCATTGGCGATCTCGAGTGCCTGGTCGAGGTCGTCGTAGCCGAGGATGCACAGCACCGGGCCGAAGATCTCTTCGCGGGCGATCGTCATGTCGTTGGTGACGTTGGCGAACACCGTCGGCTTGACGTAGTAGCCCTTGCTCAACCCGTCGGGTCGTCCGGTGCCGCCGATGGCGACGGTCGCGCCCTCGTCGATGCCCTTCTGGATCAGGCCCTGGATCTTGTCGAACTGCGCCTTGGACGCGACCGGGCCGATCGCGGTCTTGTCGCCAGGGTCGCCGACCTTGACCGCGCCCGCCACCTCGCGGGCGATCGTGATCGCTTCGTCCATACGTGAGTTCGGTACCAGCATGCGCGACGGCGCGTTGCAGCTCTGGCCGCTGTTCATCATCATCACCGAGACGCCAGCGGTGACGCTCTTGGCGAAGTCGTCGTCGTCGAGCACGATGTTCGGGCTCTTGCCGCCGAGTTCCTGGGTGACCCGCTTGACCGTCAGCGCGGCGTTCTTCGCGACGTCGACACCGGCGCGCGTCGACCCGGTGAACGACACCATGTCGATGTCGGGATGGGACGACAACGCCGCGCCGACACCGGGTCCGTCGCCGAACACCAGGTTGTACACCCCGGCGGGAACGCCTGCCGCATCGAGGATCTCGGTGAAGATCTGACCCGAGTACGGTGCGACCTCCGACGGTTTGAGCACCATCGTGCAACCCGTGGCCAACGCGGGGAACACCTTGCAGGCGATCTGGTTGATCGGCCAGTTCCACGGCGTGATCAGCCCACACACCCCAATCGGCTCCTTGACCACCAACGTGGCCCCGTGCTGCTCCTCGAACTCGAAGTTCTTCAACACCTCGATAGCCGTGGCGAGGTGCCCGAGCCCGAGGTTGACCTGGGGTCCGGAGGCCAGCGACGCCGGCGCGCCCATCTCCTCATTGACCGCGTCGGCGAGGTCGCCCGCGCGCTTCTGGTACTCGCCCATGATCGCCTGCAGCAGGTCGAGACGCTCGTCGCGGCTGGACTGCGACCAGGTGTCGAAGGCCCGGCGGGCGGCCTGCACCGCCACGTCGACGTCGGCCGAGGAACCGATCGCGATCTTGCCGGAGACCTGTTCGGTGGTCGGATTGTCGACCTCGAGGGTGTTGGGCCGGATCGGGTCGACCCACTGGCCGTCGATGTAGAACTTGAGATATTCGCGCATGCCCCTACTCTTCCCTAGATCGCGGCCCTACTGGGTGCCTTCCGCATACCAGGTGCGGAATCGGTCGTATTTCGGCATCTCCTCGGAGTTGGCCTTCGGGTCGATGCAGACGTGCACGACGGCGGTCTTGCCGCTGGCGAACGCCCGCTTGATCGCCGGGCCGATCTCGTCGTCCTTCTCGACATACTCGCCGTGGCATCCGAAGCCCTCGGCGACCTTGTCGAGCCGGACGTCCTTGCTCCAGTGCACACCGGGTTGCGGCGACGGCTGTTCGAAGGTGCGCTTGTAGACGCCGACCTCCAGGCCCCACTGGTGATCCACGCCGACGACGCAGACCAGCGGCACGTTCTCGCGGGCCGCGGTCTCGAGTTCGGCGATGTGGAACAGGAACGCCGAATCGCTGGTGAGCAGCATGACCGGGCGGTTGCGGCCCTCGGCGACCGAGGCGCCGACGGCATACGGCAGGCCGGTGCCGAGATGACCGAAGTTTTGGTTCCAGATCACGTCTCGCGGTTTGGTCTGCGAGTACGTCCACTGGAAGATCACAGTGGCGCCGCCGTCGCGCACGAGGATGCCGTCCTCGGTGCATTCGTCGAACGCCTTGGTGGCCTCGACGACGTAGCGGGCCGGGTGGATCGGCGCTCGGCCGCTGGGGGCCTCTTCGGCAACGCGCGCAATCTCGGCGGCGTCGGCCTTGATCAGGGCGTCGAGTTCGGCCGACGGGGTGCGCGGGGCGTCGCGCAGGGCCTCGACCAATTGTGGCACCACCCCGCGCAGATCGCCGACCAGCGGCACGTCGATCGGCCGGTTGACACCGATGGCGGTCGGATCCTGTTCCACTAGAATCCATTTGCGGTTAGCGTCGTTGTCCGCCCAGTGCTGAGTGCGGCCGTAGTGCATGGGTTCGCCGAGTTCGGTGCCCAGCGCCAGGCACAGATCGGACGTCTCGACGGCTTCGTTGGCGGCCGGTGAGAACAGGTACGGGAAGGTGCGGTCCTGCAGACCCGGGATGAACGAAGTCCCGCCCGACGTCTGGATCACCGGGCACGCCATCAGTTCGGCGAGCTCCCTGACCTGTTCCTGGGTGCGCGAGGTGTGAACGCCGTGGCCCACCAACAGAATCGGGTTCTTCGCCGCCTTGATCAGCGCGACCGCCTCGGCGACCTCACGATCGCCCGCGGACTGGTTGACGAGCCGATACCGGTGTGGCGGCAACGGGTCCGGCACGTCGAGTTCTTCGAGAATGACGTGCGACGGATATTCGATGTAGCTGGGACCCGGCGTGCCCGACATGGACTGGCGGATGGCTTCGCGGATGATTTCGTCGGTCTGGTCGGCGTATTCGATCGAGCTGCTGTACTTGACCGACGGCGCGAAAAGCCCCTCCTGCTGGACGAACTGGATGCGACCGCGCCGGACCCTGCGTTCGGTGATGCGGGCGCGCTGTCCGCCGAGGAAGATGACGGGCGAGTTCTCGACGAGCGCGCACTGGATCGCCCCCGCGATGTTGGCCATGCCGGGTCCGAGCGTTCCGATGCACAGCCCCGGCTTACCGGTCATCCGTGACGCCGCCTCGGCCATGAACCCTGCACTCAGCTCGTGGTGCGGCGCGACGACCGACCAGCCGCGGGCGTCGGCCTCGGTGAACATGTGCACGAAGTTGGGGTCTGGGATGCCGAACAGTGTGTTGACGCCCTCGGCCTCGAAGAGGTCGAGAATGCGCTTGTATACGGGTACGCCCACGGGGAAACTCCTTGCCTTCTCTATAGATAGCGTTGTGCTAGTCGTTTTCGGTGTTCGGACGGGGCGCCGAACAGTGATCGGTTGAGGGTGGCGCGTTTCAGGTAGACGTGGATGCCGCTCTCCCACGTGTATCCGATGCCACCGTGCAGTTGCATGGCCTTGCCGGCGATGTCGACGGCGGCCGAGCACGCGTACGACTTGGCCATGGCGACGGCGACCGCGGAGTCCGGCGAGTCCTCCGCGACGGCCCGTACCGCGGCGCTGACGAGTTGGCGGGACACCGAGACTGCGACCAGCATGTCGGCGCATGCGTGCTTGACGGCCTGAAATGAGCCGATGGCCCTGCCGAACTGGTGTCGAACCTTCACATACCCGACGCTCGCAGCGAGCATGGCCTCGCTGAGGCCGAGGCTGTCACAGGCGATGGCCGCGGACGCCCGGTCGCGCAGTCGCTGCGGGCCGTCGTCGCCGACGAACGGCAGGGTTTCGGTGGCCGCGGCGTCCAGTTCAACGGCGGCGAGCCTGCGCGTCTCGTCGACCACCGGCCGCGGCGTGGCCTGTCGCTCCGTTACCGCGACGCCGCGGTCCGTGACAATCAGGATGCGGTCGGCGCCCTCGGCGTCGAGTACGAAGTCGTATGGTTCCATCGCGACGGCCACCCGGGCCGTGCCGTCGGCGATCCCGGTCAGCAGTTTGTCGCGAGAAGCGCTCGGCTGCACCGCGTTCAGGGCACCGACGGCGAGCACGGCGCTGCCGAGGAAGCTGGTCGCGCTCGCGGCACGGCCGATCTCCTCGCAGATCACCGCTACTTCGGCGAACGACGCGCCGGCCCCGCCGAACTCCTCGGGCACCTCGAGCCCGGCCCAGCCCGCGTCCACCAGCGTCGCCCACTCAACGGTGCGGTCCTTCGCGAGCAGATCGCCCGCCACGGAGCGCAACTCGTCATGGAATTCGGTGAAGTCAGTCATCGGGCCCCACCCGATTCTCGCGGTGACACGAGGTCCCGCTCGGGCATCGGTTCTCGCGGCAGCCCCAGTCCGCGCTCGCCGATGATGGTGCGCTGGATCTCGCTCGCCCCGCCGGGGATCGTCCACTCCCACGACCCGATGAAGTCGAGAACCCAGGCGCCGGACTCCCAGCCGCTCGACATCGGCTTGGCCAATTCGGTGTGGGCGGGCAACCCGCCGATCTCCGCGCCGAAGTCGGTCATGCGCTGCAGGAGCTCGCTGTAGAACAGCTTGACGATCGAGGCGTCGGCGGGGCTCGCCGACCCTTTCTCGTTGTCCTCGACGAGCTTTCGGCACAATCCCCGTAGGCCGGTGAGTTCGGTTTCGAACTGCGCGAGCCGGTCGGCGACGACGGGGTCATCGACCGGAGCACCCTCGGCCAGCCAGCGGAACCCCGCGTTGCCCAGCCGCTCGGCGAGTTCGAGCATCGTCATCCCGCGCTCGGCGCCGAGGGTCGCCTGGGCAACCCGCCAACCGTCGTGCTCCGCGCCGATCAGGTTGACGGCGGGGATACGAACGTCGTTGAGGAAGATCTCGCAGAAGTGCGAGTCGCCGATCGCGTTGCGGATGGGTCGGACCTCGACGCCTGGCGTCGTCATGTCCAGCAGGAAGTACGAAATGCCCTTGCGCTTGGGTGCATCGGGGTCGGTGCGGGCCAGCAGCAGACACCAGTCCGCGTGCTTGCCGCCGCTCGCCCAGAGTTTCTGGCCACTGACGACGAAGTAGTCGCCCTCCTTGCGCGCGGTGGTGCGCAAGCTCGCGAGGTCGGAACCCGCCTCCGGTTCGGAGAAGCCCTGCACCCAGATCTCGCCGTCGAGGATCGCCGGTAGGTGCCGTTGCCGCTGCTGGTCGGTCCCGGCGACCAACAGCGTGGAGGCGGCGTGGTGAATTCCGACGAAGGCGAGGACCAGTCGCGGCGCATCGTGTGCGGCCAACTCCTGGTACAGCACCACCTGCTCGGCCACTGACATGCCGCCGCCCCATTCGGCGGGCCAGTGAGGGACGGCGAAGCCCGCGCTGTGCAGTTCGGCGAACCACGCCTTCTGGAATGCCACGAACTGCTCGTCACTTGTGCCCGTTTGGGTTTCTCGCCAGTCCGGTGGGATGTGCTCGACGCACCACTGCCGCACGTGTTGCCGAAAACGATCGAGGGCCGCGCTCATAGACGAACCGCCTTGGTGCGCAGGAGGTCCATGGCGCGCGCGACGGCCAGACCGTCGTCGAAGGACGGGGCGATCTGTGTGCCGGTGCGCAAGGCGTCGGCGACGTGGCCGAAGAACGCCGACAGCGCGGGCGGTGGTGAGCGCCGCGGCGGTGCAGCGAACTCGACGGTCTCGGGGTCGACACGTGCGCGGCGCACCACGAGCGTCGTGTCGCCTGCGAGCTCGACGGTGCCGTCGCTGCCGAGCAGCGTGACCGACGGAGCCGTCGGCACTGCCGCGGCGAAGCCGGTGTCGTGAGTGGCCGTGCAGCCGTTCGCCATCGCGAACCACGCCGCATACGCGTCTTCTGCAGTGGCCGACTCGGGCGATCCGTCGATGCGGGTGACTCCGCCGCAGTCGGTGATCTCGCTGTCGAAGAGCCAACGGGTGAAGTCGATCAGATGGGAGCCGTAGGCGCCGACCCATCCGCCGCCGAGGTCGCGGTCGTTGATCCAGCCGAACTTGCGGCCGCGCAGTCCGCTCCCGAAGAACGTCCACTGAAGATGTTTGGGTGTGCCGATCGTCCCGTCGGCGGCCAGTTCCTTGAGCCGTGTCCACGATTCGTTGAATCGGAACTCGAAGTTGAGGAAGTGCAGCACGCCCGCTTCGCGGGCCCTGTCGCGCATCAGCGCCGCCTCGTCGGCGTTTCGCCCGAACGGTTTGTCGCACAACACCGCATGCCCGTGTTCGATCGCGGCGGTGACGTGCTCGAGGTGCAGAAACGGAGGTGAGTGCACCGAGACCAGGTCGACGTCTGAGGCCAGCGCCGCCTCGACTGCGGCCCCGTCGCGCGGGCTGACGACCTCGACATCGAAGCCGAGCCCGGCGTATGCGGGTGCCGCAGCGTGCTTGCCGAACCCGGTGCCGATCACCGCGATCTTCATGCGTACAACCCCGTCAGTCCTGCGCCTCCCGCCGCGCGGGTCAGCGCGTCGCGTGTCGCGGACAACCCGAGCGGCAGCCGCCGCAGCGGTTGGCTGTAGCGCGACAGCCACGACAGAGTGGTCTCGTCGCAGAATCCGACCGCGCCGTGCAGCTGATGGCACACGCGGAAGACGACTTCGGCGGCCTCGAGCGCCGACATCCGCAGCGCCAGAGCGTCGGTGAGCGCCTCGGGACGTGCGGTGGCGATGCTCCACAGCGCATACTTGGCCAGGATGTCGAGTCCGTTGCGTTCGACCTCGGCGTCGGTCAGCTGGAACTGCACGCCCTGAAACGACGAGAGCGTCTGGCCGAACTGCTTGCGCAGCCTGACGTGGGCAACCGTCAGCTCGATCGCCCGGTCGAGCATGCCGAGCAGCGTCCAGCAGGGCAGCACCAACCCGAGTGCGACATCGGCGGCGCCCTGCTCATCGACGGCGGCCGTCTGCAGCTCTGAGACGAAGCCCGGCCCGGCGGGTCCGACGTCGGTGACCGTGCCGCGCATACCATCGAGTGTGACTGTCGTCCAACGGTTCTTGAGCCCGGCCACTGCGCCGGCGGGTCGGGTACCCGACACTACGATCAGGCCGTCGATGTCGAGGTCGGTAGGGGCGGCCAGTCGTTCGGCGACCGGATAGGGCAGCGCCCAATATCCGGCGCTGCGGCAGAGCGCGGCCGCTGCTTCCAGGCCGTCGGCGTCGTTGCGCGCATCGAGTTCCCAGGCGCCGATCCCCGCGAGGCTAGGACCGACCAACGACTCGCGCGCTTCGGGTTTGGCCTCGGCCTGCTGGACCAGCTGATCGCCACCGGCGGCCTCGAACGCCCGAAGCGCTTCGCGGCCATACTCTTTGGCGTCGTCGGACAGGTCCAGGATCATCTCGCTCACTTCGTGGCCGCCAACAACGCACGCGACAGCAGGATCCGCTGCATCTCGATGCTGCCCGACGACACCGTCGAAGCCTGTGAGTACTTCCAATGGTCCTCGACTTCGCCGAGGAACCACGAGGCCTTCGGATGGTCGTGCGACACCTCGGCCGCATCATCCTCGCGCGGCACTTCTGCCGCTATGTCCATCAGCACTTCCGCGCTGTCCTGGTCGAGTTTGGTGACCGCGATCCGGTAGGCCGCGGCGTCGCCCGGTTGAATGCGGCCGCTGCTCTGCAGCGACACCACCCGGTAGGCCATCAGACGGGCCCGCCGGCAGTGCGTCAACATCCGGATCCATCGCCCGCGCAGTTCGGCGGGCAGTTCATCCCACCGGTCGCCGAGAACCGCCGGCGCCGCCGCGAGCAGCCGTTCGCAGCGCGCATAGCGGGCGATGCCGACGCGCTCGAAGGCCATCACGTCCTGTACCACCGTCCAGCCCTGGTCCACCGTCCCGAGCACATCGGCCTCGGTGACGCGCAAGTCGTCGAAGAACACCTCGTTGAGGTGGTGCGGACCCATCATGCACCGGATCGGCCGCACTTGGATCGCCGGATCATCCATGGGCACAAGGAAGATCGTCAAACCCTGCTGTTTCTTCTCGCCCCGAGAGGTCCGCGCAAGCAGGAAGCACCATTGCGCCATGGTGGCGTAGGACGTCCAGATCTTCTGCCCGCTGACCAGCCATCCGTCACCATCGCGCCGGGCGGCGGTACGCAGTGAGGCGAGGTCGGATCCGGCTTCGGGTTCGGAGAATCCCTGGCACCAGATCACTTCACCACGCGCGATCGGCGGAAGGTGTTTGCGCTGCTGCTCTTCGGTGCCGTGCCGCATGATGATCGGACCGACCCAGTTGACGCCCATGTACTGCGCGCCGCGCGGTTCGTGGTGTGCCCACATCTCCTCGCGGACCACCGTCTGCTCCCATACCGAAGCCCCGCCACCGCCGAACTCCTTGGGCCAAGCCAGGCAGAGCAATTCGCGTTCGGCAAGCGTGCGGCAGAACCGTTGGGCGATCTCGAGGTCGTTGGGGTCGTCGGTGAAGGCGCCGAGATAATCCTGCGGCACATGCTCTTTGACCAGAGCGCGCAGGTCACTGCGCAGTTCCGCGGCCTCCTGCCCCATCTCGAAATTCATGCTCACCCCAGCCCCGAAGCGCCGACGCCGCGGTTCTTGACGAGTTCGGCCCCGTTTCCGGCAGAAACCGCGGGCTCGGCGGAGTCGATGAGGCCGAGTTCGGCGAGACCGAGTTCCTGTAGAACGCTGTCGGTGTCGGCGCCCAGCGTCGGCGCTGGGCCAGCCACCTTGCCCGGGGTGCGAGAGAACCACGTCGGCACTCCGGGAAAGCGAACGGGTCCGTTGGCGGTCTCGACCGTCTCGAAAAGTCCGACCGCATTGAGGTGTTCGTTCTCGAACAGGGCATCGGGAGTGTTGAGAGCCGCGGCGGGAATTTCGAGTTCCCGGAACAGCTCCAGCCATTCGGCGGTGGTTCGCTCCGTCATCGTCTGGGCCAGCAGGCCGTACACGGCGTCGATGTTGTGCGCCCGTTGTTCGAGGGTGGCGTACGACTCGTTGTTCCACGCCGGACTCACCGCGTCGATGAATGCGTTCCAGTGCTTGTCGTTGTAGATCAGTGCGGCGATGTACCCGTCGCTGGTGCGGTACGGCCTGCGGTTCGGCGCTACCGTCCGCGGATACACGGCAGGGCCCAGAGGGGGGTCGAACATGGCGCCGTTGGCATGCTCGACCAGCATGAAGGAGGCCATCGTCTCGAACATGGCGACTTCGACCTCCTGCCCCTCCCCGGTGCGCTCCCGATGAAACAGCGCCATCGTCGTCGCGTAGAGGGCGGTCAGCCCGGCCACCTTGTCAGCCATGATCGTGCCGACGAAGTCGGCCTCACCGGTCAATTGTTGTTGTACAGCCGGCAATCCAGCCTCGGCCTGGATGGTGTCGTCGTAGGCGGGCCGGTCCCGGTCGGGTCCGCGACGGCCGTAGCCGTAGCAGTTGGTGTAGACGATCGCCGGATTGATGGCGGCGACGTCGCCGTAGCCGAAGCCCAGCTTGGCGATCGCCTTGGCCCGCATGGAATGGATGAACACGTCGGCCCGTTCGATGAGTGCCCGCATCACGGCTTTCCCGCGCTCGGTCTGCAGGTCGAGCACGACGCTGCGCTTACCGCGGTTGACGTTGACGAACACCCCGCTCATCCCGGATTCGGGACCGACGGAGATGAATCGGGTGTTATCGCCTTGGGGTGGCTCGACTTTGATCACGTCGGCACCCATGTCCGCCATGATCTGTGTGCAGTACGGCCCCATCACCATCGCGGTGAGGTCGACGACGCGCACGCCGGCCAGCGGGCCGCTAGGCATGGACACCACCTTTCTGCGCCATTGCGAAGCTGTACCTGATGTGGTCGCCGTGCCCGTCGGGGACCACCGGAAACACGACGGGTTCGGAGATGTCTCGGATCTCTGCGATGTGCGCGCCGACCTCCTCGATCGACCACGACGGCTGGTAGACCCCCGGCGTCTCCGCGATCACGGCACTCGCGATCCGGCCGGCCAACGCGATCAGCACTTCACCCGTGACCGAACAGGATTCGTGCGCCAACCATCCCACCGCGGGGGCGACCAGTTCGGCGCCCATCGGGGGGTAGGCGGACGTGTCGATACCCTCGGCCATCCGGGTCACCGCGGCGGGCACGATCACGTTGCTCGTCACCCCGTGCGCAGCGCCTTCCATCGCCGCGACGTTGGACAGCCCGACGACGCCGGCCTTCGCGACCGCGTAGTTGGCGACCTCGTGGTTGCCGTACAGGCCGCCGATCGACGACGTCAGCACGATGCGGCCGTAGCCGGCATCGCACATCGACGGAAACGCCGGGCGCACAACGTGGAACGCACCGCGTAGGTGAACGTCGAGCACCGCTTCGAAGTCCTCGTACGTCATCTCGGACAACGGCGCGCGACGCACGATCCCCGCGTTGTGGATGAGGATATCGATGCGCCCGTAGTGCTCGAGGGCGGAGTCGACGATCGCCTTGCCTCCGGCCGGGCTGGCTACGGAGTCGGTGTTCGCTACGGCTTGCCCGCCGGCGGCGATGATCTCTCGCACGACTTCCTCGGCCGGGCCGGCTGTTTCGGACGGCGGATGTACGGGGTCGTAGTCGTCGCCGGCGAGGCCGCCGCCCGGGTCGTTCACGACGACCTTGGCGCCGCGCTCCGCGAGGAGCATGGCGTATGAGCGGCCCAGTCCCCTGCCGCCGCCGGTGACGACCGCTACCCGGCCGTCGAAGCGCGACTCACCCATCCGCCGAGAGCACGCTTCCGTACGCGAACCGCGGGGCGAGGCGCGAACAACCGTGCGGTCGCGGTGTCGGGATCACGACCGCAGCTCCAGCCCGTCGAGGTCGCCCTTATCGCGCCACTCCTTCAGCAGGTCGCCGAACGCGTAGAAGCCCGGCCCGTAGGGCTCACCGAGGTGTGAGCGGATGCCCTCGCCACCTCCGCCGCCTTCGTTGTTGTAGTAGCCCGGCGTGCAGGACGCGTCGAAAGCCGAGTTGTCAACGGCGGTTTCACGGATGGTCTTGCACCAGTCCTCCTGGGCCTCGGACGTCGGCTCGACGACCGTCGCGCCCCGCTTCAATGCCTCGGCGACGATGTAGGCGATGTGCTCGCCCTGCAGTTCGTAGTTGGCCGCGATGTTGGCCGAGATGCCGACCTGGGTGAAGCCGGTGAAGAACTGGTTGGGGAAGCCGCGGCTCGTCATGCCGTGCAGGGTCTTGTAGCCGTCGTGCCAGTATTCGTAGAGAGACAGACCGTCACGGCCTTCGATCGCGTCGATCGAGTAGCGCCGGCTGATCTCCGTGGTGATCTCGAACCCGCTGGCGTAGATGATGCAGTCGACCTCATACTCCTGACCGTTGGCGACCAGGCCCTTTTCGGTGATCCGTTCCACGCCTTTTGATCCGGAGACGTCGACCAGCGTGACGTTCGGCCGATTGAAGGTGGGCAGGTAGTCGTCGTTGGACAGCGGGCGCTTGCAGAGGAACCGGTAGTACGGCTTGAGCGCTTCCGCGGTGTCCTGGTCCTCCACGAGTTCGGCGATCCGGCGGCGCAGCCGCTCCATGATCTTGTAGTCCTCTTCCTCGCGGATCGCCATGAACTGCTCGGGCGTCAACGAGGCCGGGTCCTCGAGCGACAGCACCCGCGCCGCGGTGTTGCGGCCGAGCTCGGTCCAGAAGTCGCACACCAGATCCGGCTGCCCCAACGCCATGCCCTCGAACGTCCACGCATGGAAGTTCCGCTGGCGCTCCTTCTGCCAACCGGGCCCCAGCGTCTTGACCCATTCGGGATCGGTGGGCGCGTTGTTTCGTGCGTCGACCGTCGACGGCGTGCGCTGGAACACGTAGAGGTGCTGTGCGTCTCGGGCCAGGAACGGCACGACCTGAATGCTGGTCGCGCCGGTGCCGATGATCGCGACGCGCTTGTCGGCGAGCTTGTCCATGCCGCCGGTGTAGTCCCCGCCGGTGTAGTCGTAGTCCCATCGCGACGAGTGGAAACTGTGCCCCGTGAAGTCCTTCATGCCCGGGATCCCCGGAAGCTTGGGCCGGTGGAACGGCCCGGATGCCAGCACCACGAACCGCGCGCGGATGTCGTCTCCGCGGTTGGTGGCCAGTCGCCAGCGTTTGATGTCCTCGTCCCATCGCATGTCGCGGACCTGGGTGGAGAAGATCGCCGAGTCGTAGAGCCCGAAGTGCTTGCCGATCCGCCTGCAGTGCTCGTAGATCTCGGGCCCGTCGGCGAACTTCTTGCTCGGGATGTAGTCGAGCTCCTCCAGAAGCGGTATGTAGCAGTATGACTCGTTGTCGCATTGGATGCCCGGATAGCGGTTCCAGTACCAAACGCCGCCGAAGTCGCCGCCCAGCTCGATGATGCGGACGTCTTCGACACCGGCCTTCTTCAGGTGCGCCGCCGACAGCAGACCCCCGAACCCGCCGCCGAGCACCGCGACGTCGATGTCCTCGACGATCGGGTCACGCGGCGCGACGGGGGTGTAGGGGTCGACCTCGTAGTAGCCGGCGAAGTCGTCGGACAACTCGACATACTGCTTGGAGCCCTCGGGACGAAGCCTTTTCGCCCGCTCCTGGGCGTACTTCTCCCGCAGCGCGTCGATGTCGATGTCGTCGGGCGTCTGCGTGGGCCCGCAGGTGTCGAACATTGTCATTGCTCAGAGCTCTTTCGGTTCGCCGGTGCCCATGTACTTGGACAGTTGATAGTGCAGGTTCACGGTGCTGCGTTCGCGGTACGGGTTGGGTCTGGTGCCGGGGAAGCCGAGCGACTTCATGCCCTGCTGCACCGCTGCCATGTTCGAGAAGTCCTGGGGCAGCACCGAAAGCCAGTTCGGACTGTCCTTGGGCGTGTACTCCCATTCCGTCTGCGGCTCCTGGCCCTTCGGGAACAGTTCCAACGTGGCCACCTCGAAGATGCACTTGTTCGGGTCATAGCTCGGATGCGGCTTGGCGCCGTAGCACAGCGCGGTCGTCAACCCCTGTCCGACTTGGAAGTTCGGGAAGATCTGCCAGGCCGTGCCCGCCTGACCGAGGATGTCGGGCGGGATGGTGGGCCAGATGACGCCGCGGGCCTCGTCGTCGCGCCTGGCCGACGCCAGCCAGTGCTCGAGCACCTTGTCGGGAGGTGTGCCCTCGGGTAGTTCGTCGACCAGCCGCTTGGCAGCGTTCACCAGCGTCTCGGTGGTGGTCGCGTTGGTCTGCTCCCAGGTGTACATCTGCATCTCGGCGGTGGAGACCCGCGGGTCGTCGCCGATGCCCAGCCGAATCTTGGACTTGGTGGCCTCCATGTCCTTCGGCGCGTCGTACCCGATGTTGCTGTGCTTGCCTTGCACCTTGGCCCAGCCCTTGAACTCGCCGAACTTGTTGAACTCCGGGTGGGTGGTGAACACGTGGTAGGTCTCGTTGAAGGCCTCCAGCGCGACCTTCCAATTGCAGTCGAAGTACAGCCATTTGCGCCACTTGTAGCGCATGTTCTCCAGCCCGAACGGGTCGAGGATCTTGGCGGCCGGAAACAGGTAGTCGGCCAGCGGCTCGCAGTCGGGATCCATGTTGATGAACAGCCAACCGCCCCACGTGTCGACCTGCACGGGCGCGAGGTGGGTGTTCTGCTGGGTGAGCGCGCCGTTCCAGTCGTCCTGTTCGCGAATGTGAGTGCAGGCGCCGTCGAGACCGTATGTCCACCCGTGGAATCCGCAGACGAACGACTTGCGGGCGCGACCACACGCGTTCTTCTCGCCATCCGGTGTGTCGACGAGACGGCGGCCGCGGTGCATGCACACGTTGTGGTGGGCCCGAAACTCGTCGGGTCCGGTACGCACCACGATGATCGAATCGTCGAGAACGTCGTAGGTCAGGTAGCTACCGGCCTCCGGAAGCTCTTCAACGCGTCCGACCTGCTGCCAGACCTTGCGCCACAGCTTGTCCCGCTCGGCGCGCGCATACTCCTCAGAGACGTAGGCCTCGACAGGGATCGTCATCGGCTCGCAGAGTTCTTCTGGCGCTTCGACTCTGGGCTGGGTCTCGGTCATCTCAACTCCTTAGAACCGACTGATCTCTGCGCGGAAGGTTTCGTCTTTCAAGAACAGCGACGTGTTGTCGGCGCCGAGGTGTGTCCACTTCAGGTTGAGCCCACCGTCGACGAGCAACGCCTGTCCGGTGATGTAGCTCGAGAGGTCCGACAGCAGGAACAGGATCGCGCCCGCCTGCTCTTCGGGGCGGCCGCGCCTACCCATCGCGATCGCGCGCCGATCCCGGTCGGGGTCGACGTCGACGTAGGTGCGCGACGCGGCGGTCTCGGTCACCCCCGGCGCCACCGCGTTGACGCGGATGTTGTCGATCGCCAATTCGGCGGCCATGGTGCGCGTCATCGCGACCACCGCCGCCTTCGCCGTGCCGTACGCGATGTGGAACGGTGCGGTGTTCATCCCGCTGATCGACGACACCGAGACGATCGATCCGGGATTGCCGCCGGTGCGGATCTCTGCCGCGACGGCCTGGCTCATGAAGAACGCGGTCTCGAGGTTGGCGGTGAACAGCGCCCGCCAGTCCTCCCGCGTCACCCGCGTGGACGGCATCCAGGTCGCCGGCGCCGCGCCGCCGGCGATGTTCACCAACCCGTACAGGTCCCCGTCGGTCCGGCGGACCTGATCCATGACCGCGGCGATGCCGTCGTCGGTGGAAGCGTCGGCAGAGACCGGAACGACCGGCAGGCCCGCATCGACCAGAGGCCCGACGTGCTTGTCGAGGTTCTCCTTCGACCGGCTGACGGCCACCACCGTCGCACCCGCCTCGGCGGCCATCCGGGTCACGGTGGTGCCGATCCCGCCACCGCCGGCACCCGATACCACCACAACGCGGCCGTCCAGCCTCAACAGGTCGCCCATTGTTATTTGTCCGGACAACGAATACTGCTCTCCATGTTGCAGAACACTATTCCCCAGCGCGAATCAAGCCGTCAAGGCCCGCATGGCTTCTTTCGCGGCCTATTGTCTGGACTAAGCGAGCTTGCTAACGTGCCAGGTCATGACGCGATCGGCGACGGGGTCCTTGCAGCAGTCTCGCTATCCGGGTGGCAGCCCGACGGCAGCGCAGGGGTGGCGCGTCGAGCGGATCACCGCACCGAGCCGCCTGTTCGGCGCGAACGGTCTGCGCACCGGCCCGGACAGCCGCGTCTACGTCGCCCAGGTGACGGGCAGCCAGATCAGCGCGCTCGATCTGGGCACGGGAAACCTGGAGACGGTCAGCGCCAAGGGCGGCGACATCATCGCCCCCGACGATGTCGCGTTCGACGGTGACGGCAACCTTTTCGCCACCGAGGTGATGGACGGGCGGGTCAGCGTGCGTGACGCCTCGGGCCGCACGCGGGTGCTGCGCGACGACCTGCCGTGCGCAAACGGCATCACCGTGCATCAGGATCGCCTGTTCATCAACGAGTGCCGCGACGGCGGACGGCTGATGGAACTCGACCGTGCCACCGGCGCGGAGCGGATTCTGCTCGAGAACCTGCCGTCGCCGAACGCCATGGAGGTGGGCCCGGACGGCCTCCTCTACTACCCGTTGATGACGGCCAATGAGATCTGGCGCATCGACCCCGCGGGCGGCGAACCGCAACGGGTGGCCGCCGACCTGGGTGTTCCCGACGCCGTGAAGTTCGATGCGCAGGGCAATCTGGTCTCGACGCAGGTGGCCAGCGGGCAGGTACTGAGGATCGACCCGCGCAGCGGCGAGAAAACGCTTCTGGCCCAGCTCAACCCGGGTTTGGACAACCTGACGTTCGTCGGGGACCGGTTGTTCGTCTCGAACTTCACCGGTGAGATCACCGAGATCGTGGGCGTCGGCGAGACCCGCACTCTGCTCGGCGGCGGTTTGAACTGGCCGCTCGATCTTGCGGTCGGTGAGGACGGCCGGCTCTACGTCGCCGACGGCACCTACTTCTACACCGTCGGCGACGACGGATCGCTGCAGACGGTCGGGATGCTGTTCTCCCCCGGCTATCCCGGTTTCCTGCGCGGCCTGGCGCCCGTCGCCGGCGGTGCGTTCGTGGTCGCCACCTCGGGTGGCCAGATCGCGCGCTACCGTCCGGCCGACGGCGAGACCGATTATCTGGCAGACGGTTTCGACCAGCTCTACGGTGTGGCGGCCGGGCCGGGCGAGCGGATCGTGTTCACCGAACTCGGCACAGGACGGGCGCACGCGCTGGGCTCGGGCGGCACCGAGGTGCTGGCGACGGATCTGCGGGACCCCGTCGGCGTGGTGTTCGACGACGACGGCCGCGTGTTGGTCGCCGAGTCCGGAGCGGGGCGCGTGGTCGCGGTCGGCGGCGGGACGGAGACAGTGGTCGACGGCTTGCAGAAGCCGCAGGGCGTCGCGATCGCCGAGGGTGTGCTCTACATCGTCGACGCGGGCGCCAAGGAGGTCGTCGCGGTGGACCTGGCCGGCGGCGAGCGCACCACCATCGCATCCGATCTGCCGGTCGGTCCCCCACCGGGCGTGGAACCCAAGCCGCTCAAGGGAATGCCGCCGTTCTCCGGGCCGCAGGGACCGTTCGCGGGTATCACCGTCGGCCGCGACGGCACGCTGTATGTGTCGGCCGACGGTGAGGGCAGCGTGCTGGCGCTGCGACGAACATGACCGTCAGCCCCACCGACCATCGCTACCTGCAGGTGGCGCGGACCCTGCGCAAGGAGATCGTCGACGGGATCTATCCCGTCGGCTCGCAGTTGCCCACCGAACAGCAGCTGTGCGAACGCTTCGCGGTCAGCCGCTACACCGTGCGCGAGGCGCTGCGCCGGCTGCGGGAGGACAACCTGATCGCGTCGCGACCGCGGGCGGGCACGCTGGTGGTCCCCCGCCCGGCATCGAATTCCTATGCCCAGGACGTGGTCTCGATCGACGACCTGCTGGCGTTCGCCGCAGGGGCACAGCTGACGATCGAGTCCAACGCGATGGTCACCGTCGACGACGAGCTGGCGGACCGCACCGGGTTGCAGGCCGGTTCGCAGTGGCTCGCGGTCCGCGGTTGTCGGCAGGCCGAGGGCAGCGACACGCCCGTCTGCACGACCGAGTACTACATCAACCGGGCGTTCGCGGCGGTCGGCCGTCTACTGCAACGGCATTCGGGGCCGATCTTCCCGCTCATCGAGGACCTGTTCGGGGTCAGCGTCGTCGAGGTGCATCAGGAGATGGCGGCCATCACCGTGACGCCGGAACTCGCCGGCGCGCTGAAGGTCGAGGCGGGCAGCGCCGCCCTGGAGATGCGCCGCACCTACACCACCTCCGACGGGGAGGTCGCACAGGTGACCGTCAACACCCATCCGTCGTCGCGGTACCGGCATTCGATGACCATGCGCCGGATCAAGGGTTAGGCCTACCCGTGCGTGTCGACGAGAAGCGCAGCGCTGACGCCTATCGGCGAGGGCTGTGGGTGCACGACACGCTGGCCGACGCGCTGCGCGATGCGGCCACCTCGACACCCGACCGAACCGTATTGGTGGACGGCGACGTTCGGGTCAGCTGCCGGGAACTTCACGACCGGGCGCTCACGCTGGCGCAGGTGTTGATGTCGCGGATGCCTGCCGGAAGCGTGGTGTCGTTCATGCTGCCGAACTGGCAGGAGGCCGCGGTCGTCTACTACGCGGCGACGTTGGCAGGCATGGTGGTCAACCCGATCCTGCCTTCGCTGCGCGATCACGAACTGTCGTTCATCCTGCGCGACGCCGACGTCCGTGCGATCTTCGTGCCATCGGGCTTCAACAAGCACGACTACGTCGCGATGCTCGACCGGGTCACCGGTGCGATGGCCGCCCCGCCGGAGGTCATCGTGGTGCGTGGGGGCGCGGGTCAGCACACCCCGTACGAGTCGCTGTTCGGCGGTGAGGGACCGGGCGTGCTGCCGGTGCTGAATGCCGACACGGTGCGCATGATCCTCTACACGTCGGGGACCACGGGCCGGCCGAAAGGCGTCCTGCACACGCACAATTCGATCCATGCCCTGATCGGTCAGATCGGAGAGCACTGGCGCATCGAGGCCGGAGACACCTTCCTGGTGCCGTCCCCGATCGCGCACATCGGCGGTTCGATCTACGCATTCGAGTGTCCCCTCCTGCTCGGAAGCACCGCCGTGCTGATGCAGCGTTGGGACCCGGACGCGGCAGTGGCGCTGATGCTCGACGAGCGGGTCACGCACATGGCGGGGGCCACACCGTTTCTCGACGGACTGCTCTTCGCGGCCGAGCGCGCCGCCACGCGGTTACCCGAGTTGAAGGTGTTCATCTGCGGGGGCGCATCGGTACCGCCGTCGCTGATCCGCAGCGCCACCGCCTATTTCGACAAGGCGGCGGTGTCGCGGGTGTACGGGTCGACCGAGGTTCCGGTGACCACCGTGGGCTCACTGGACAACACCGAGCACGCGGCGGACACCGACGGCAGACCGGGCATCGCCGACGTCAAACTGGTCGACGGCGAGATCCGCGCCCGAGGACCGCAGATGCTCGTCGGCTACCTGCATCCCGACGACGAGACCGCCGCCTTCGACGACGAGGGTTACTTCCGCACCGGTGATCTCGGCCGGTGGGTCGACGACGGCTTCCTGGTCGTGACCGGTCGCGCGAAGGACATCATCATCCGCAACGGCGAGAACATCTCCCCCAAGGAGATCGAGGACATCCTCATCGGGCATCCGGGCATCGCGGAGATCGCGGTCGTCGGCGTACCGGATGAGCGCACCGGTGAGCGGGCGTGCGCCGTCGTCGTCGCCACCGACCGGCCACCTCCCGACGTGGCGGACATGCGGGCCCTGCTCGAGGAGCACGGTGTGGCGCGGTTCAAAGCGCCTGAGCAGGTGGTGGTTTGGGAGGCGTTGCCGAAGAACGACGCCGGGAAAGTGTTGAAGCATCGGATACGAGCGGAGCTGGAATGCAGGTAGCGATCGTGACCGGGGCAAGCAGCGGTATCGGCTTCGGATGTGCGACCAAGCTGGCCGAGGCCGGCATGGCCGTGCTGGGTACCGGCCGCGACGAAAGCCGGCTTGCCGAGCTGGAGCAGGCCGTCGGTGACGCCGACCGTATTGCCACCGTCGCTGTCGACCTGACCGCCGACGATGCACCGCAGCGGATCGTGCAGGCGGCGCTCGACCGGTGGGGGCACATCGACTTCCTGGTGAACAACGCCGGGGTGGGCAGCCCGAAGCCGTTGCACGAGACCGACGACGAGTCCCTCGACTACTTTCTGGGACTGATGCTGCGGGCGCCGTTCCGGCTGGCTCGCGACGTGATCGTGCATATGGGGGCGGGGTCCGGGATCGTCAACGTGACGTCGACTTTCGCCGTCGTCGGCGGTTTGCGTGGTGGTGCGTACTCCGCGGCCAAGGGCGGGTTGACCTCGCTTACGCAGCACATCGCGTGTCAGTACGGACCTCAGGGAATCCGTTGCAACGCAGTGGCTCCCGGGGTCACCCTGACACCGATGGTGTCCACACGCCTCGAAGACGAGCGGTTCCGCAAGATCAACACGGAGATGACACCGTACCCGCGACTCGGCGAGGTGAACGACATCGCCAGCACCGTGGCGTTCCTGTGTTCGGACGGCGCGAGTTTCATCAACGGGCAGACGATTGTGGTCGACGGCGGGTGGAGTTCGACGAAATATCTGTCGGACTTCGCGCTGAACTCCGAATGGGTGGCGCGGCAGTGAACCTGTTTTCCCTGCTCGATCAGGCCGCGAGCCGTTTCGGTGACCGCGGCGCGGTGTATCACGGTGAGCGGCAACATCAGACGTGGACGCAGCTGCGTGCGCGGTCCCTGCGCTTGGGCGCGTCGCTGCGCGATCGTGGCGCGAGGATTGCGGTCGCCAGCGAGAACTGCCCGCAGATCATCGAGCTGATGTTCGGGGTGTGGG
The DNA here is from genome assembly GCF_001668575.1 of Mycobacterium sp. 1164985.4. Lineage (GTDB taxonomy): Bacteria > Actinomycetota > Actinomycetes > Mycobacteriales > Mycobacteriaceae > Mycobacterium. Next base: position 80,308 of record NZ_LZMD01000070.1, on the reverse strand, counting down.
CGGCCGAATGTGTTTATGTGCCCATCAATTACAAGCTGCACCCGCGTGAGATGGTGCAGATTCTCGAGGATTCCGGCGCCACACAGGTGTTCGCCTCGCCGAAGATCGCCGCGACCCTCGGGCCCGAGACCGAGGTTCCGATCGCGGTCATCGGGAGCGACGGCTACGACGAGTGGTTCACCGCAGAGCCGTCACCGCCGCCCACCACCGATCCCGAAACGCTGGCGTGGCTGTTCTACACCAGCGGGACGACCGGCAAATCCAAGGGCGCGATGCTGTCGCACCGCAATCTGTTGGCGATGACGGTGTCACACCTGGCCGACTTCGATTCACCCGACGAGAACTGCACGCTTGTGCACGGCGCTCCGATGTCACACGGCTCGGGCCTCTACATCCCGCCGTACGTGCTGCGCGCGGCGCGCCAGGTGATCCCGGAGTCGGGGGCGTTTGAGGCCGACGAGTTCCTCGACCTGTGCGAGCGCCATCCCGGGTGCAGCGCGTTCCTGGCGCCGACGATGGTGCAACGCCTGGTGCAGACCGGCCGCGCATGCCCTCACAACCTGCGCACCATTGTCTACGGCGGCGGCCCGATGTACGTCGAGAGCCTGAAGACGGCGATGGCCGCGTTCGGGTCTGTCTTCGTGCAGCTGTACGGCCAGGGCGAGGCGCCGATGACGATCACCGGATTGCGTCGTGCGGACCACGCCGCAGCGGACGACGCCGTGCTCGGGTCGGTGGGCTATGCACGGTCGGGGGTGGACGTGGCAGTGCTGCGCGCCGACGGGACGCCCGCGAACGTCGGCGAGATCGGTGAGATCGTCTGCCGCGGCGACGTCGTCATGTCGGGTTACTGGCAGAACCCCGACGCGACCGTCGCGACGCTGCAGGACGGTTGGTTGCACACCGGTGACATGGGCTCGTTCGACGACCGCGGCTACCTCACGCTGCGCGACAGGTCCAAGGATGTGGTCATCAGCGGCGGCAGCAACATCTATCCGCGCGAGGTCGAGGAGGTGCTGCTCGAGCATCCGGCGGTGGTCGAGGCCGGTGTCGTCGGCGCACCCGATGAAGAGTGGGGTGAGGTCGTGGTCGCGTTCATCGTCGGGTCGGTGTCGCCTGAGGAGCTGGATGCGCATCTGCTCGAGCGCATCGCCCGGTTCAAGCGCCCGAAGCGCTACGAGTTCATCGACGAACTGCCGAAGAACAGCTATGGCAAGGTGCTCAAGCGGGAGTTGCGCGACCGGTTGCGCTGAGCGCTGTGCGCACGATCACAAGAGACCGTCGGTTTGGAGCCGGATTCGCAGGGGTACAAAGCGCTCTGCTACCTGCGAGAAGGAAATCGATGACCGAGCACATGCTGACCACCGGCAGTTCGCCCGCCTCCGACTGGCTGGCGACGTCGGCGTTGTTCTTGCATGCGGGCGCGTTGTTGGCCTCCACGGCCTGCCTGGCCGCTTTCCTCGTCGGTCAGTCGACGATCGCCATCGTGGCCGGTGTGCTCGCGGTGCTGCACCTCGTCGGCGCCCGGGCCAGCCTCGTCCTCGACGGCAGCCTCGAAAAGCGTCGGCAAGGCCACGACCCCTCCGTGAGCCCGCTGGGCGAATACGCCTTGGCCGGCGGCTCGCTCTGACGCGCGCCCCTTCCCCGGCGAGCAGACATAGAACTGCCTGAAATCGCGCGAAATGCGTCAGGTACGCGTCTGCTCGCGAGTGGTCAGGCCGGGGCGAAAATCGACTTGAACCGGTTCAGGGACTCCTGGATGTCGCCCTTGAGCGCTCCGGCGACAACCATCCCGATGGGACCGAACAGCGCGGGACCGCCGAGATGGACGTCAAACGTAACGGTCGATCCGGCGGCATCCTTCTCGGCGGGCTTCACCTTGCCGATCAGTTTCACCTTGACGCCGCCCTTGCCGTCGCCGTTGAGCGTCATCGCCTCCGGCGGACGGTAGTGCACGATCGTCCACTTGATCCGGTTCGGCATGCCCTTGACCTCGACGATCGACTCCAGCGTGGTGCCCTTTTCCAGCGTCTGAGGCAGCTTGCTGCGCCACACCCGGTGCATGCTCAACCACTCCTTGTAGCGGGCGAGGTCGGATGCGCACGACCACGCCTGCTCCGGCGGCAGGGGTACGTCGACGGATACGGAGAGTTTGGCCATGTCTCAGGGCTGCTGGGGCGGCTGCGGCGGAGCCTGGGGCGGCTGCGGCTGCGCCGGCTGCGGCGGCTGCTGCGGCTGCTGCGGCTGCGGCGGGGCGCTCTGCGCGGACGGGTTGTCCTTGTTCACGTAGTTGCGCGCAGCGTCTTGAGCCTTGTCGACGTGCTGGGCGTATTTGCCCTGCGTCTTCTTGTCGACCATGTCACCGGCCTTGTCGATCGCGGTGTCCACCTTGTCGGCGTTTTTGGCCAGCAGATTCTTCACCTTGTCGAGGAATGCCATGGGCCCAACCCTACTCGGAACGCCACAGCCGCCGGCGCTCTCCCAACACCGCTCCCTGCACCCACCAGATCACCTCGATCGCGGCGGCGGCGACCACTCCGATGCCCATGGCGATCAGAGTCGTCTTGACGTTCGAGATGTCGAGCATGAACAGCTTCTGAGCCAGCGGCAGCGAGAAGATCACCACGTAGGCCAGGCCCGACACCGCGACCAGCGCCACGCGCCACCACTGGTACGGCCGCGCCACGACCGCGAGCACCCAGATCGCCCCGACCAGCAGCGTGATGAGCGCAGCGGTCGACGCCTGAGTCTGCTCGACGGGTGTGGCCTCGCGACCCTGATAGGCGGCCAGGTACGAGATGAACGTCGCGACGCCGATGACCAGACCCGACGGCAGGGCCGCGGTCATCACCCGGCGCACGAAACCCGGATGCGCGCGTTCTTTGTTCGGCGCCAGCGACAGGATGAACGCCGGGATGCCGATGGTGAACCACGCCGCGATTGTGACGTGGATGGGCTGGAACGGGAACAGCAACGGGTCGGTGCCGAAGATCTTCGACGCCAATCCGGCCAGGCCGACGAACGTCGCCAACAGCACCGAGTAGACGGTCTTGGTGAGGAACAGGTTCGAGACGCGTTCGATGTTGCCGATCACCCGCCGGCCCTCGCCGACCACGTACGGCAGCGTCGCGAACTTGTTGTCCAGCAACACGATCTGCGCCACCGCGCGCGACGCCGAGCTGCCCGAGCCCATCGCCACGCCGATGTCGGCGTCCTTGAGCGCGAGCACGTCGTTGACGCCGTCGCCGGTCATCGCGACCGTGTGCCCGCGCGACTGCAGGGCGTGCACCATCGCGCGCTTCTGGTCGGGGCGCACGCGGCCGAACGTTGTGTGCGTTTCGAGCGCGTCGGCCAGCTCGTCGGTGGTCTCCGGCAGGTTCCTGGCATCCATGCACTCGCCGTGCAGGCCCAGCGACCCCGCGACGGCCCCCACGGATACCGCGTTGTCGCCGGAGATCACCTTGATCGAGACCTTCTGGGAGGCAAAGTAATCGAGGGTGTCACGGGCGTCAGGCCGGACGCGCTGCTCGAGCACGACCAGCGCGGCGGGGGTGACGCAGCCGGGGGCGTCGGGGTGATCGACGGGCATGTCGCTGGACCCGAGCAGCAGCACCCGTAGTCCGGACGAGCCGATCTGTTCGGCCTGGTCCGCGATCGGCGAGCCCGGTTCGCACAGGACGTCGGGCGCGCCGATCACCCAGTTGCCGTGCTCACCGTAGGAGGCACCGCTCCACTTGGTGGCGGATTTGAACGGCGCGACGGCCGTGGCCGTCCAACCGGGCGGCATCTTGTACGCCTCGGCGATGGCCTGCATGCTCGCGTTGGGCCGGGCGTCGTCGGCGGCCAGCTGCGCCAGGATGTTTCCGACGTTCCCCAGCTCGCGCGTGGGCCCAGCCTCGTCGAGCGGCTCGAGATCGGAGACTTGCATACCGTTTTCGGTAAGGGTGCCGGTCTTGTCGGCGCACACGACGTCGACACGGGCAAGGCCTTCGATCGCGGGCAGTTCGTTGACCAGACACTGCCTGCGGCCCAGCCGGATCACGCCGACCGCGAACGCGATCGACGTCATCAGGACCAGCCCTTCGGGCACCATCGGCACCAGCGCGCCGACCATCGCCAGCACCGATCGCCGCCAACCGGATTCGGTGGTGAACAGCTGGGTGTAGATGGTCAGCAGCCCGGCGGGAATCAACAGGTATGTGATGAACTGCAGGATCTTGTTGATGCCGGTGCGCAGTTCGGAGTTCACGAGCGTGAACTTGCTCGCCTCTTCCGCGAGCTTGGCCGCGTACGCTTCCCGCCCGACCTTCGTGGCGCGGTAGGCGCCCGAGCCGGCGACGACGAAGCTGCCGGACATCACCTGATCTCCGGCGTCTTTCGCAATCGGATCGGCTTCTCCGGTCAGCAGCGACTCATCGACCTCTAGGTTGACCTCCTCGACGACCTCGCCGTCGACCACGATCTGGTCGCCGGGTCCGAGTTCGATGATGTCGTCGAGGACGATCTCGTTGGGGCTCAGCTGCTGTACGGCCGATCCGGTCGCGGTTTGCCTGCGCACCAACGGTTTCGCCTGACCGACGATCGCAAGTTTGTCGAGCGTGCGCTTGGCGCGCAGCTCCTGGATGATGCCGATTCCGCTGTTGGCGATGATCAGCAACCCGAAGGCGCCGTTGATCACCGACCCGGTGGAGAGCACGATGATCAGCAGGACGCCGAGGATCGCGTTGATGCGGGTGAACACGTTGGCCCGCACGATGTCGGAGACGCTGCGCGCCGCCCGCGTCGGGACGTCGTTGGTCCTGCCATCTGCAATGCGTTGCGCGACCTCGACTTCGGTGAGCCCGGCGACCTGCACTTCGGGTGCGGTGGTCACTTGACGAACGTCCCCTTCTTGAACGTGTCGTAGTACTCCAGAGTGAGCTTGTTGCCGTCGAACTGCGCCATGGAGACGGTCCCAGGAGGAGCGTTTTCATTGACGAATTCGAACGTGAATATGTTGCCTGCCCAGTGCATGAGCGGCACGTCGAGCGTCGAGCCCAACGCAAGCCGAAGCCGGCCGTCACGTTCGGTGACCCTCGCGGGCCCCCAGTAGTCGTTGCCATAGGTTCCGACGTACGACGACAGTGGCAGCGGCGGCGCGGCATTGGCCGGCGGCTGATTGCCCACCAGCGAACCGACCGGCTTCTCCATATCGGCGAAGATTCCGCTGTAGAGCCCGTACCAGTCCTCGCGCACCTCGCCGAACTGTACGAGATCGGCGAACTGCGCGGTCAACGCCTCGGGCACCCCGGAAGGGGTGGCGTTGGTGAGCGCGACAATCGCAACGTCGGCCGACGGAAGGATCAGGATATTCGTTCCCGCGCCGAGTTCGAACGCGCCAGAGTGACTCAGTTCCGTACGTGCTGCCGAAGTCGAGCTGACGTTGAAGCCGAATCCATAGAAGCCCGAACGCATCGCGGGTTCGGAGGCCCGACTCGATACCACCTGAGGTGTGAGCGCCGGTAGCAGGGCGTCGGCGTTCACGATCTGTTTGCCCTCATGGCTTCCGTTGGCCAGCACCATCGCCAACCAGCGGGCCATGTCGTTCACCGACGAACTCGCTCCGCCCGCTGGGGCCTCCGCGTCGGCGTTGCGCACATAGTACGGCTCATAGCGCCCATCGATGTGGACATGGCCGACGGCGCGGTTCGTCGCGGCCTCGTAATCAGCGAACCGGTAGCTCGTCACGCCCATGCCGAGGGGGTTGAACAGCACCTCATCCGCGAGCACTTCCCACGGTTTGCCCGCGTTGACCGCGACTGCCTCAGCCCCCGCCGTGAACCCGAAGTTCGTGTAGGCGTAAGAGATTCGGAACGGGGCCAAGGGCAGCTGTCGAAGCCGGTCGAGCACCTGCCTGCGGTCGTAGCCCAAGTCTTCAAGCATGTCACCGGCGTGGTCGGGCAGCCCTGAACGGTGCGACATCATGTCCCCGACGGTCACCATCGGAGTGACCGCCGGTTCGGACAGGGCGAACCACGGCAGTTTGGACACGATCGGGGTGTCCCAGCCGACGGCGCCCACCCCCACCTCGTGCGCGACGACCGTCGCCGCCAGCGACTTGGACACTGAGGCCAGCTGGAAGACGGTGTCGGCGTTGACTTTCTCCTGAGTCCTGACGTCCCGTTTGCCGTAACCCTTGGCGAATATCGTCTTTCCGCCGTGCACCACGGCTACCGCTATGCCGGGGATGTCCGACTTCCTCATGAGGTCCTCGACAATGCCGTCGATCTTGACCACCGCGTTGTCGACGGCGTTCTCCGGTAGAGGCATCGCGGGCACCAGCGGCGGCGGGACGTCGGATTGCGAGCCATGCGGCGCGGGTTCGGGTGGCTCCGCTCCGCAACCCGCAACGAGCAGCAATGCGACAACAGCCACCCTGGCCAGTGCGTTCATGCGTGAACGGTAACTCGGCGAGCGCACGGTTGCGGTACGCAAACCGCGGGTCCACTTGCAAATAAGTGTGCGCTGGGCGGAAGGAGCTAGAACCGCCACCAGTGGTCGAGCGGCGGGGCCGCGTCCAGCCGGACCCGCTGCCCGGGTTTGGGCACCGCGATCTGCACCCGCTCGGCGTCGGCGGCCCGCAGCAGCCGCTCGACCGGTTCGGCCCACGGATGCGGGGCGAGCCTGAAGGTGGCCCAGTGGATCGGCACCAGCAGGCCCTTGTCGGATTCGGCGACGTCGAGGTGCGCCTTCACCGCCTCTTCGGGATTCATGTGGATGTCCGGCCACGCCGGGTGGTAGGCGCCGACGGGCAGCAGCGTCAGGTCGAACGGCCCGTGGTCCATCCCGATCTGGGCGAAGCTCTTGGTGTATCCGGTGTCGCCGCCGAAGAAGGCCTTGTGCCGCGGGCCCATGATCACCCACGACGCCCACAACGTGGTGTTGCGGGACAGCAGCCGGCCCGAGAAATGCCGCGCTGGCGTGCACACCAGGGTCAGCTCGCCGATCGTGTGGCTCTCGTGCCAGTCGAGCTCGACGATCCGGCCCTCCGGTATCCCCCATTTGCGCAGGTGGGCTCCGATTCCGAGCGGCACGACGAACGGCGCGCGTTGAGTGCGCGCGAGCCCGGTGATCGTGTCCATGTCGAGGTGGTCGTAGTGGTCGTGGCTGACGACGATGGCGTCGACGGCGGCCAGCGCCTCGAGCGGGGCGGGCACCTCGTGCATGCGTTCCGGGCCGACCGTCTGCGATGGTGAGCACCGCCGACTCCACACCGGATCGGCCAGCACGCGGTAGCCGTCGAGTTCGACAAGCGCCGACGAGTGGCCGAACCAGCACGTCGAGACCAGCGTCGCGTCGGGTTCGGTGGGCGACGGAGTGACGACGGGGATCTCTCCTGCAGGCTTCGAGACGCCGCGCGACCCGATCAACTCGCGCACCAAAAGGCGCTGCTGCTCCTGGTCGATGCTCATCATCGACGCCGGTTCGAGGTTGACGAACACCCCGTCGCGGTAGTTCTCGGAGCGCCGCGCGACCCGCTCGATCTCTGTGGGTGAGGCGCCGAGCGCCGCGGGCGCACCCTGCAAGGCGCGCAGCAGCCACCCGCCCGCCAGCAGTGAGGCCGTGCCGAAGCCGATGCGCAGCGCCGCCCGGATCATCAGGCGCCCTTGAACCTCGGGGGACGCTTCTCGATGCGGGCGACCTGCGCTTCGATGATGTCCTCGCTCGACCACGCTCGGTCGAACAGCTCCTTGTGCGCCGGCCACGGATCCTCGTAGGCACCGTCGTCGTTGAGCACCCGCTTGGCGTGCTGCAAGGCCAGCGGTGCGAAGCCGGCGATCTCCTGAGCCCAGGCCTGCGCGTCCTCCAGCGTGCCGATACGGTTGGCCATTCCGGTCTGCAGCGCGACGTCGGCGCTGAGTCGTTCCGCCGCCAGCAGCATGCCCCGGGCCCGGCCCGCCCCGACCAGCGACGTCAGCCGGCGAATGCTCCAGTTATCCAGGGCTATACCGTATTTCGCGACCGGGAACTGGAAGTAGGCCTCGGGCGCGACGACCCTCAGGTCGCAGATCATCGACAGGATGACGCCGGCACCGATCGCGGGGCCGTTGATGGCGCCGATGACGGGGACGGGCGCGGCGTCGATCGCCAGGTTGAGCGCGCGGGCCTTGTCGGGCAGTTCGTCGGCGACGCCCTGGCCGCCGGAGAGGTCGGCACCGGAGCTGAAGACATGCCCCTGCCCAGTCAGCACGATCGCGCGGATGTCCTCGGCGCCGGCCTTCTCGATCGCTTCACGCAGACCGTCGACGAGTTCGGCGTTGAGGGCGTTGCGGCGCTCGGCGCGTTGCATCTCCAGGGTCATCACGTGGCCGTCGCGGGTCACACCAATCATGTCGCCAGCCTATATAGGCTCGCCTGATGAGCCGGATCGGTGCCCTCGAGGTGCGCGATGCCGTGCTCGATGACGGATCGTTTCGCAGTTGGGACGGGCCTCCGCGCGACGTCGGCGCCGGCGCCGATTACCGACGGGCATTGGACGCCGCGGCGGCGAAGACGGGCCTCGACGAGTCGGTGGTGACCGGCGAGGGCACGGTATTCGGCCGTCGAGTCGCGCTGGTGCTCTGCGAGTTCGACTTCCTGGCCGGATCGATCGGGGTGGCGGCGGCCGAGCGGATCACCGCGGCGGTGCAGCGGGCGACGGCCGAGCGGCTGCCGTTACTGGCGTCGCCGAGTTCGGGCGGCACGCGGATGCAGGAGGGCACCGTCGCATTCCTGCAGATGGTCAAGATCGCCGCGGCCGTCGAGTTGCACAAGCGCGCGCATCTGCCCTATCTCGTCTATCTGCGGCACCCCACGACCGGCGGGGTGTTCGCGTCATGGGGATCTTTGGGGCATGTGACCGGCGCCGAGCCGGGAGCGCTGATCGGATTTCTCGGGCCGCGGGTGTACGAACACCTCTACGGTGAGCCGTTCCCCGAGGGCATCCAGACCGCCGAGAACCTGCACCGGCACGGCGTCATCGACGGTGTGGTGCCGCTCGAGGCGCTGCGCGCCACGCTGAACCGGACGCTGACCGTCGTCGCCGATCCCCCGGACCCGCCGCCTGAACCGCCCGAGATGGGACCGCTGCCCGACGTGCCCGCTTGGGATTCGGTGGAGGCGTCGCGGCGGCCGGACCGCCCGGGTGTGGGATACCTGCTGCGGCACGGGACGACCGACCGGGTGCTGCTGTCGGGAACGGGACAGGGCGAGGCGGCGACGACGCTGCTGGCGCTGGCGCGCTTCGGCGGTCAACCGGCGGTGGTGCTCGGACAACAGCGCGTCGTCGGCGGCATGGTCGGGCCCGCGGCGCTCCGCGAGGCGCGCCGGGGCATGGCATTGGCCGAGGGTCTGCAACTGCCGCTCGTGCTCGTGATCGACACGGCCGGACCCGCTTTGACCGTCGAGGCCGAGCAGGGCGGATTGGCCGGCGAGATCGCGCGCTGCCTGGCCGAACTGGTCACGCTGGACACGCCGACGGTGTCGGTGCTGTTGGGTCAGGGCAGCGGCGGGCCCGCGCTGGCCATGGTGCCCGCCGATCGGGTGTTGGCCGCGCTGCACGGCTGGCTCGCGCCACTTCCACCAGAAGGAGCGAGCGCGATCGTGTTCAGGGATCTGGACCACGCCCCGGAACTGGCTGTGGCACAGGGTATTCGGTCTGCGGATCTGTTGCGCAACGGCATCGTCGACGTGGTGGTTCCCGAGGACCCCGATGCCGCCGACGAACCGATGCAGTTCACGCAGCGGTTGTCGGCGGTGATCGCCAACGAACTGCATTCACTGCGTTCGGCGGTCGGCGAGGAACGACTGCAGGCACGACTGGCGCGCTACCGGAGGATCGGCCTGTGATGCCCGGCCACCGTCCGGTGGCATGCTGGGTTGAATGGAAGCACTGCTCCATTTCGCCGGAAATTTCTGGTGGCTGATCTTCCCGCTGGGTGGCGCGATCGGCGGAACGGTGCGTGCGGTGGCGGCGGCCAACGAGCGTCGTGCCCAACGTCGCCTCGAGCGGTACCGCATCAAGCAGGAGACCAAGGTGGCGCTCGCGGAGGCATCGCGGCGGGCCCACACCAACGAGGCGGCTAATCGGCGCGAGTTGGCCAAGGTCATGCAACGCCATGCCGAGACCGACGCCCGTTGGCTCGACTACGAGATCGATGTCGCCAAGCTGCTGGACTTTCCGCTGATGACCGACATGCGCGCACCGTTGACCATCGCCTTCCACAAAGCCAAGAGGCATGCGGATCTGCTGCGCCCGGAATCCGTCGACGACATTGTCGGCGACCGTGCCGCGCAGGTCGACTACCGCGACGCCGTGCACGAGTACGTCGCGGCGTTCGACGTCGCCGAGGCCGATGCGATTCGCCGCCGCCGAAGCGACTTCTCGGCCGAGGACCAGGCGCGCATCGATCGAGCTCAGCACCTGTTGCGCCTGGCCTCCGACGAGGCCGCGACATCTGAGGAGCGCAAGGCCGCCTATGCCCGCGCGCAGAGAGAACTCGACGGTCTCATCGCCTTGCCGGCGACTACCCGGGCGAGCATCGAACGCAAGATCGTCGGCGAGATCGAGGCCTGAGCCGAATTCAGCCGCCCAGTTCGGTGACCGCGGTGTCGAGTTGCGCTGCCTGCTCTTCGATTTCGCGATCGGACGGCGTCTCGCCGATGCGGTTCACCAGGTCCTCGCGCGACACCACCTCGAGCGCGCCGCGATAGTCGGCCGAAGCCAGCCTGCCCGCGCCGATCACGTCTACACGGCCCTCGACCACGACCAGCACGGCGTTCTTCTCCTCGGACTGCAGGAGCGTGCGTACATCCTCGGTCGAGATCATGATGAATTCCGTCCTGTCTGTTGTTGCAGCCGGTCGATCATCTCGGAAGCTTGCGCCTTGGTGAGGTCGTCGGGAACCTGTTCACCTGACTCCTGCGCCGGCGTCCTCAAATAGCTGCGCTGCGGACCCGTCATCGGCTCGTCACCGGTGACCCAGTCTGAGCGGTCCTTCTGCGGATTCTCCTGCGGCGCGCGGCCGGCGTCCTCACTCATGCCGTAGCTATGCCCGCTGTCCAACCGGTCTATGCGACCGCCAGCGCGGCGAGCATTGCGATGCAGGTGACGAGGTCCAGCGGCAACCGTAGGAGGCTGCGCCGAATCCAACGCACGGCCGCGGCCTCGTCGACCTCGGCCGGGTCGGCCTTCTCGAACGCCACCGCCTTCGGTACGAAATCGACCAGCGACCACACCCGCACCAGCGCATGGCTGACCAGCGCCACCAGCACCGCGGTGCGCACGTTGGCGTCCGACCACCCGACGATCAGCGACACGACGAGCAGCAGCTCGAAGACCGTGTGCGCCGGAATCCAGAACCGGCGTCGGGAGATTCCGCCGTTGTGCGCCTGAATGATGCCCGGCCGCTTCGGCCAGGCCGGGTCGACGACGATGGTTTCGTAGAGTCCGCCTCCGAGCAGGACGCAGGCCGTCAGCGTGGTGGCGGCGATCAGGATGAGCGTCGGGGTCCACATCACCGCTGATTATTGCGGGGCGTCGAGGTAGCGCTGCACGGTCGGCCCCATCGCCGCGACGATCTCCTCGTGGGTCAGCGCGACGATCGGCGGCAACTGCAGCACGTACCGGCACAGCGCCAGACCAAGCGTCTGCGTCGCGATCAGCGCGGACCGCCGCTCCGGGGCGTCCGGGTTGATCGCGGCGACGGCGGGCAGCAGCTGCCGGGTGAAGATCTCGGTCATCCGTTGGGCCGCATCGCTGTTGGTCGCGCTGGACCGCAGCAGCACGATCAGCGCCTCGTCGCGCTCCCACCGGTCCATGAAGTGCGCGACCAGGCGGGCGCCGATCTCACCGCGAGCGACGCCGGACACGTCGGGGATCTGCAGGTCGAAGTCGGCGGCCGCCGCGAACAGCTGGTTCTTGTTGCCGAAGTACCGCATCACCATCGACGGGTCGATGCCGGCGTCCGCCGCGATGGCCCGGATAGTGGCCCGTTCGAACCCCGATTTGGCGAACCGTTCCCGAGCTGCCGCCAGGATCACCGCCTTGGTCTGCTCAGAGGATCTACGCATGCCAACAATTGTAGGCCAGCGGGTGTTGACATTGCGAAGCCTTCGGCTGCATACTTATGCCAACAAGCGTTGGCAAAGACGGCTGGCGGAAGGAGAAGGAGATGAACACAGACGTTCTCATCATCGGGGCAGGCCCCACCGGGTTGGCCGCGGCAGTTGCGCTGCACTCCCGCGGCGTGACGGCCACGGTCGTCGACCGCCAGGCCGCCGGGGCCAACACCTCGCGCGCCGCCGTGGTCAACGCCCGCACGCTCGAAGTGCTCGAGGGCTTCGACGTGGCGCGGCGACTGGTCAAGGAAGGAGTGCAAGCCCCGCGATTCACCATCCGTGACCGGGGACGCATCCTGATCCCCGTCGACTTCAGCGGCCTGCCCACCGACTACCCCTACTCGTTGATGGTGTCCCAGGCGACCACCGAGCGCCTGCTGCTCGAGCGGCTGGAGGAACTGGGCGGATCCGTGCTGCGCCCGAAGACGCTGACCTCCGTCGAACAAAATGCGAACGGTGTCACCGCCACGTTCGACGACAGCGACACCATTCGCGCGCGTTACGTCGTCGGCGCCGACGGGATCCACAGTGTCGTACGCGAGCAGGCCGGCATCGGCTTCGTCGGCAGCGTGTACGACGAGTCGTTCGCGCTGGCCGACGTCCGACTCACCGGCAGCGCGCCCGAAGACGAGGTCATCTTGTACTGGGCCAAGGAGGGTCTGACGGTGGTGGCCCCGTTGCCCGGCGGCGTGTATCGCATCGTGGCGCCCGTCGCTGAGGCGCCCGAGGAACCGTCGGCCGCATTCGTCCAGCAGATCCTCGACACCCGCATCGGAGCAGGAGCACTGACTGTCGACGAGGTGATCTGGGGTTCGCGCTTCCGGATCCACCACCGGGTCGCGGACGCGTTCCGCGCGGGCCGGTTGTTGCTGGCCGGTGACGCCGCGCACGTGCACAGCCCGGCCGGCGGTCAGGGCATGAACCTGGGCATCCAGGACGCGGTTTCACTGGCCGACGCGGTGGCCGCAGTCCTCGCGGGCGAGCCCGATACGCGGCTCGACGAGTACAGCCAGTCGCGACGCCCGGTCGCGAAGGAGGTGGTCGAGATGACTGATCGCCTCACCCGGTTGGCTACGCTTCCCCGCGCCGCGCGGCCGATCCGCAACACCGCGATCCGGCTCGCCGGGCTGGTGCCCGCGGTGCGCTACGGCCTGGCGCGCCGGCTCAGCGGTCTGGTGTACCGCTGAGCACCACCGCCCTGCCGCGGCTGTGCACGTAGAGCACGGCCGCGGCGGCGCCGGCCTCGATCATGGCGACCACGGTCGCCACCCCCATGACCGACGACGGCGCGGCGGCCGCGGCGCCGTGGTGATGGCCGGGCGCAGGCAGATGAATGGCGATCATCGCGAGGTTCATCAGTGCGACGATCGCCCACGCGCGCTGTCGCCCATCGCGCCAGAGGTCGCGCGCGCAGTACAGACATGCGGTGGCCATGGACGCCATCAGCGCCGCCGCGAACGGGGTCTGCGCGTGACCGAGCATGGCCACGTGCAGCAGGGCCGATCCCGCCGCGAGCACGGCACACACCCGTCGCGCCACTGTCCCGACCATCGTCATACAGATATCGACTCCCGCCGTCGCGGAAATTCATCCCGTGACAGGATCCGGACATGGCAGCCATCCGCCCGTTCCGAATCGCGATTCCCGACGACGATCTCGCCGACCTGAAGTCTCGCTTGCGCCGAACGCGGTGGCCGGAGGCCGAATGTGTCGACGACTGGAGCCAGGGCATCCCGCTGGACTACACCCGCGAACTGGCCGAGTACTGGGCCGACGGATATGACTGGCGGGCCCGCGAAGAGGCGTTGAACCGCTTCGACCACTACACCACCGAGATCGACGGCCTCGACATCCACTTCATCCATCAGCGCTCATCGCAGCCCGACGCGTTTCCGGTGTTGATCACCCATGGCTGGCCGGGGTCGATCGTGGAGTTCCACAAGGTGATCGAACCGCTCACCGAGCGCGGCTTCGACGTGGTCTGCCCGTCGCTGCCCGGCTACGGGTTCTCCGGAAAGCCCGCCGCGGCGGGGTGGGGCATCGAGAAGATCGCCTCGGCGTGGGACACCCTGATGGGCCGGCTCGGTTACGAGCGGTTCGGTGCGCAGGGCGGCGACTGGGGTGCCGCGGTCACCACGCAGATCGGCCGCAACGAGGGCGGCTGTGTGGGGATCCACTTGAACATGCCGCTCGGTTTCCCGCCGGGCAAGCTCGAGAATCCGACGAATGAGGAGCGGGCCGCACTAAAGCGTCTGCACTACTACCGGACGATGGATTCGGGCTACATGAAGCAACAGTCGACGCGTCCGCAGACGCTGGGCTACGCGTTGGTCGACTCGCCGGTCGGGCAGATGGCGTGGATTGTCGAGAAGTTCTGGTCGTGGATGGACTGCGAGGGACATCCGGAGAACGTGCTGAGCCGTGACGAGATGCTCGACAACGTGATGCTGTACTGGGCGACCGCGTCGGGCGCCTCCTCGGCGCGGCTGTACTGGGAGAGCTTTTCCACGTGGGGTGGCGGCGGACCGGTGCGGCTTCCGACCGGGGTCGCATCATTTCCCAAGGAGATCCTGCAAGCCCCGCGCAGTTGGTGCGAGAAGGGATACAACATCACCCACTGGACGCCGATGCCGCGCGGCGGCCACTTCGCGGCGTTCGAGCAGCCCGACCTCTACGTCGACGACGTCGCGAAGTTCTTCGCTAGCGTGCGATAGATGGGGCGCACGCTGGAAGCCGACTACCTCGTGGTGGGTGCGGGTGCGATGGGGCTCGCGTTCACCGACACGTTGATTGACGAGTCGGATGCGACGGTCGTGGTGGTCGACCGAAACGATCAGCCCGGCGGGCACTGGACGACGGCTTATCCGTTCGTGCGACTGCACCAGCCGTCGGCCTACTACGGCGTGAACTCCCGCGGGCTCGGCAGCGACAGCGTCGACCAATTCGGTCTCAACGCAGGCTATTACGAGCTGGCCAGCGGAGCCGAGGTGTGCGCGTACTTCGACGCGGTGATGTCTCAGCATCTGCTGCCGACCGGCCGCGTCACGTACCTGCCGATGAGCGAGTATCTCGGCGACGGTCGGGTGCGCACGTTCGGCGGTGAGGACATCGAGGTGGTGGCGCCGCGGGTGGTGACCACCCGGGTGGAGGTCGTCGTGCCGTCGATGCGGTGCCCGAACTACGCCATAGCCGACGGCGTCGACGTCGTGCCGCCGAACAGCCTTCCGCGCATACGCGAACCACGCGACCGCTATGTGGTTGTGGGAGCAGGAAAGACGGCGATGGACTCCTGCCTCTGGCTGTTGCGACACGGCGTCGCGGCGGAGCGGGTCACGTGGATCAAGCCCCGCGAGTCCTGGGTGCTGGACCGGGCCGCCATCCAGCCCGGTCGGCAGTTCGCCAAGAACACGTTGCGCGATTTCGGCAACCAATTGGCGGCGGTACGCGAGGCGGAGTCGCTCCCGCATCTGTTCGAACTGCTGGAGGACAAGGGTTGCCTGCAGCGCATCGACCGGTCCGTCGAACCGACGATGTATCGGTGCGCGATCCTGTCGCAGGCCGAGCTGGCAGAGCTGCGTCGCGTCACCGACGTCGTGCGGATGGGTTACGTCCATGCGCTCGAGCCCGGTCGCATCACGCTCGCCGGCGGTGTGCGCGATGTCGATAGTTCGGTGCTTTACATCGATTGCACCGCAGACGGTTTGGGCAAGGAGCCGGTGACGGCCATATTCGACGGCGATCACATCGCGCTGCAGACCGTGCGCACGTGTCAGCCGGCCTTCAGCGCTGCCGTCATCGCCCATGTCGAGACCGCGTACGCCGACGACGACACCCGCAACTCGTTCTGCAAGCCGGTGCCCTACCCGCATGTGCCGGTCGACTGGCTGCGAATGATGCTGATCTTCAACGAGAATCAATTGAAGTGGTTCTCCGACCCGGACATGATGGCATGGGCCGACGCGGCGCGACTCAACGCGCTGCACCACGTGACGGCGAACGTCAGCGAGCGCGCGCGGGCCCGGGTCATCTCGATGCTCAGCTCCGAGCTGCCGGCGATCAATGAGAAGTTGGAGGCCCTGCTGGCGCAGGCTTGATCAGGCCAGCGATTCCACCCACGCGCGGTGCAGGGCGGCGTAGTGGCCGTCGGCGCGGGTGATCAGCTCGGCGGGCGTGCCGTCTTCGACGATGCGGCCGTGTTCGAGGACCAGCACCCGGTCGGCGACCTGGACGGTCGAGAGCCGGTGCGCGATGACCAGCGCGGTCCGATCCGCGAGCACCGTTTCCAGCGCGCGCTGGACCATGCGTTCGCTGGGGATGTCCAGCGATGACGTCGCCTCGTCGAGGACCAGCACCGCCGGGTCGGCGAGGAACGCCCGCGCGAACGCGACGAGTTGCCGCTGTCCGGCCGAGAGTCGGCCGCCGCGTTTGGCCACGTCTGTGTCGTAGCCGTCGGGCAGCGCCGCGATGAAGCGGTCGGCACCGACGGCCTCGGCCGCGGCGGCGACCTCGGCGTCGGTCGCGTCGGGGCGGCCGAACCGGATGTTGTCGGCGATGGTCCCGTCGAACATGAAATTCTCCTGGGTGACCATCACGACATGGCGACGCAGTTCGGTCTGCGAAAGATCGCGCAGATCAACGCCGTCCAGCGTCACCGAGCCGGACGTCGGGTCGTAGAACCGCGCGATCAGCTTGGCGATCGTCGTCTTACCCGCGCCGGTGGTGCCGACCAGGGCGACGGTCTGACCCGCGGGCACCGTCAGCGTCAGGTGCGGCAGCACCGAACGGTCGGCGACGTAGTGGAATCGCACGTCGTGGAAGGCGATATCGCCGCGCACATCGGCCAGCTCGAGGGGACGCTCGGGGTCGGAGATACCCGGCCGCTCGGCCAGTACGCCCGCCAGCTTCTCGAGCGCCGACGCCGCCGACTGGAACGTGTTGAAGAACTGCGAGATCTCCTGCATGGGTTCGAAGAACATGCGGAGGTAGAGCAGGAAAGCGGTCAGCGTTCCGATGGTCATCTGTCCGTGCAGCACGCGGTAGCCGCCGTAGAGCAGCACCACGCCGGTGGTGAGGTTGCCGACGAGTTTGACGCCGGGCATGAAGATCGCCAGCAGTTGGAAGGTGCGCTCGTTGTCGGCCTTGTAGCGATCGGCGATGTCGTCGAAGATCTGCTGGTTGCGCGGCTCACGACGATAGGCCTGCACGGCCTTGATTCCCGTCATCGTCTCGACGAACTGCACGATCACCAACGCGGCGCTTTCGCGGACCCGCCGATACGTCCTCGCGGACTCGTTGCGGAACCACCACACCAGCCCGATCAACACCGGGAAGGCGCCCAGACACATCAACCCGAGCCGCCAGTCGAGCACAACGAGCAGGATGGCGGTGCCGAACAGCGTGAGCACCGCGGTCACGAGGCTGTCGAAGCCGGTCTCGAGCATGTCCTGGATGGCTTCGACGTCATTCGTGGACCGGCTCACCACCCGCCCGGAGGTGTAGCGCTCGTGGAACGCGATGTCCAGGCGCTGAAAATGCCGAAACACCCTGCGGCGCAACTCCAGAAGCACCTTCTGACCGATGCGCCCGGAACGGCGAAGGAAGAACATCCGGCTGGTGGCCTGCACCGCCACGACGATGGCGAGGACGCCGACGATCGTCAGCAGCGCGTGCGCCGTCTCGCCCGCGATGATGGGTGGGATGCCGTCGTCGATGCCGCGCCGAACGAGGATCGGCACCGACAGGCGCGCGACGTTCTCCGCCACGACGACGAGGGCGAGCAGCGCGACGGCGACGCGGTACGGGCGGAGCAGGTCACCGAGCAGGAAGCGCGCCTCCCGGCGCCTATCGATGCTCTCGTCGATCGGCGAGTCGTCGTGATGCTCTTCGAATTTGCCGCGCCACTCGGCGGTCGCGGTGTCCGAGGTGTCGGTGGCGGTCATCGGCGCTCGGCCTCCGAGGTGACGTATCGTCGCCGCGCGCGGTCGCGTTCCAGCGCCTCCTGCTCCTCGACGGCGTGGTCGAGGCGGCTGCGGTCCCGGTCGTCCTCCCATGCGCACGCCCGCTCGGTGCCGTCGTCGAGTTCGTCGTCGGCGGCGAGCAGGTAGCGGTACTGAGGCACCGCAGCCAGCAGTTCGGCGTGCGTGCCGACGTGGGTGATCGTGCCGTTCTCCAGCAGAGCGACCTTGTCGGCGAGCAGTACCGTCGATGCGCGGTGCGCCACAACGATTCCGGTGACCGAGTGCAGCACGCGCCGCAGCGCCTCCTCGACGACCGCCTCGGTGTGCACGTCGAGAGCGGACAACGTGTCGTCGAGCACGAGGATTTGCGGTGCCGCCAGGATCGCGCGGGCCAGCGACAGGCGCTGACGCTGTCCGCCGGACAGGCTCATGCCCTGCTCACCGATGCGGGTGTCGAGCCCGAACGGTAGGTCGTAGACAAACTGCGCCGCCGCGACGTCGATGGCCTGGGCCAGCTCGTCGTCGGACACTGGATTCTCTGGGGGCCTTCCGAGCCTGAGGTTTTCGGCGACCGACATCGAGAACAGCGTCGGGTCCTCGAAGGCCGTCGCGACCGCTTCTCGCAGCGCGGGCAGCGTGAAGTCGCGAATGTCGCGGCCGTCGATACGGATGGATCCCTCGGTGACGTCGTATAGACGCGACACCAGCGCGGCCAACACGGACTTGCCGGAGCCCGTCGAACCGACCAGCGCAAGCGTTTCCCCCGGTTCGACGGTGACACTGACATCGCGCAGAGCCCAATCCTCGGAGTCGGGAAATCGGAAACCGACATCGACCAGCTCAAGGCGTCCCCCGCGCGGCGTCTGGTCGACCGGTCCGTCGGCGATGTCGATTGGACTGTCGAAGATCTCGGCGATCCGGTTCGCGGCGGTGAACGACTCCTGCGTCATCGATAAGAGGAAGCCGAGCGAGGAGATCGGCCAGACCAGTGACAACATCATCGTGATGAACGCGACCAGCGTGCCCATGCTCACATGGCCCTCGCCCGCGGCGTATGCGCCGAACCCGAGCACGACGATCAACGTCAGGTTCGGGATGACTTCGAGCAGCGTCCAGAACTTCGCCGAGACCGACACGCGATCGATTTGCGTCTCATAAAGATTGGTGAGTTGTTCGTCGAACCGATCGTAGACGTAGTCCTCGCGTCCGAAGGACTTCACGACCCGCAACCCCAGCGCGGACTCCTCGACGTGGGTGGCGACGTGGCCCGCCTGGTCCTGCGCCAGTCGCGACAGGCGGGTGTACTCCCGCTGGAAGTGCATGACCGTCAGCGTGATCGGCACGATCGACACCACCACGACCACGCCCAGCGGCCAGTACATCGTCAGCAGAATCGCCGTGACGACGGTGATCTGCAGGCCGTTGAGCAACAGGAACAGCATGCCGAAGGACATGAAACGCCGAATTGTGCTCAGGTCGTTCATGATCCGCGAAAGCAGCTGTCCGGACTGCCACCGTCCGTGGAAACTCATCGGCAGAACCTGTAGCCGGGCATAGAGGTCCTTGCGGATGTCGGCCTCGACGCCCATGGTGGCGCGCGCGGCCAACCAACGCCGGATGAACCACAACACCGCCTCCGTGAGGCCGACGCCCATCGCGGCGGTGCCGAGCAGCCACAGTCCCAGCTGATCCTGATGCCGCACCGGACCGTCGATGACGGCCTTGGTCATCAACGGAATCGACACCGTCGCCGCGAGGCTGGCGATGGCGACGGTGACCATCGCGATCCACCGCGTCCGATACGGCAGCAGATACGGCAGCATCCGCCACAGATCCGAGCTCGCTCGTCGGCGTTGCGGTGGCGGGGCGATGGCCGGCGCTGAGCGCAGGGCCTGGGTTCCGGGGGCGACCACTTAGTCCATGTTCCCATGCGGGGCAAACGGATAACGGCCGATCACGCGGCCGCCGTCTCCTGGGCCCCGAACTGGGTCTCGTACAGTTCGGCATACCGACCCCGGTTGGCGAGCAGTTCGAAGTGGGTGCCCCGCTCGACGATGCGACCGTCCTCGACCACCAGGATCAGATCGGCCGCGCGGACGGTGGACAGCCGGTGCGCGATCACGATCGATGTCCGGCCGGAAAGCGCCTCGGTGAGCGCCTGCTGGACGGCGGCCTCCGACTCGGAGTCCAGCGACGCGGTGGCCTCGTCAAGCACGACGACCCGGGATGAACCGAGCAGCAGGCGCGCGATCGTCAACCGTTGGCGCTGCCCGCCGGACAGCCGGTAACCGCGCTCGCCGACCACGGTGTCGAGGCCGTCGGGCATCTCCGCGACCACATCGGCGAGACGCGCCCGGTCCAGCGCGTCCCACAGTTCGCCGTCGGTGGCCTCGGGCGACGCGAGCTTCAAGTTGGCCCGGATCGACTCATGGAACAGGTGACCGTCCTGGGTCACCACGCCGACTGTGTCCTTGAGCGACGCGAACGACACGTCGCGCACATCTGCGCCGTTGAGCCTCACTGCACCGGAGTCGACGTCGTAAAGGCGGGCGAGCAGCGACGCGATCGTCGACTTGCCCGCGCCCGACGAGCCGACCAGTGCCACCATCTTTCCGGGTGGCGCGGTGAACGAGATGCCGTGCAGCACTTCGTCACCGCCGCGGATGTCGAGTTCGGCGACCTCCTCCAGCGAGGCCAGCGAAACCTTGTCCGCCGACGGGTAGGAGAACCGCACGTCCTCGAAATGCACCGCGACCGGGCCGGCGGGCACGGCGACGGCGCCCGGCTTCTCGGCGATGAGCGGCTCGAGGTCGAGCACCTCGAAGACCCGCTCGAAGGACACCAGCGCGCTGGCGATCTCGACGTGGGCGTTGGCCAGCGCGGTCAGGGGTGCGTACAGACGAGTCAACAGCAGCGCCAGCGAGACGATCGCGCCCGCCTGCAGGTGGCCGCCGATGGCCAGCGCACCGCCGAGCCCGTAGACCAGCGCGAGCGCCAACGCGGACATGAACGTCAGCGAGTTCATGAAGACCGACTGCAGCATCGCGGTCTTCACGCCGATGTCGCGGACACGGCCGGCGCGCACGGCGAACTCGCGAGATTCGGTCGCCGGATTGCCGAACAGCTTGACCAGCGTGGCGCCTGGCGCCGAGAACCGTTCGGTCATCTGCGTGTTCATGGTCGCGTTGTGGGCGGCGGCCTCACGGGACAGCCGGGCCATGGTGCGGCCGATCCGGCGGGCGGGAACGATGAACAGCGGCATGAGCACCAGCGAGAGCAGGGTCACCTGCCACGAGATCGACAGCATCACCACCAACGTCAGCGTCAGCGTCACGAGGTTGGCCACCACGCCGGAGAGGGTGTCGGAGAAGGCGCGTTGCGCGCCCATCACGTCGTTGCCGAGCCGGCTGACGAGCGCGCCGGTGCGGGTACGGGTGAAGAAGGCGACCGGCATGCGCTGCACGTGGTCGAACACCGCGGTGCGCAGGTCGAGGATCAAACCCTCGCCGATCGTCGACGACAGCCACCTCGTCACCAGGGAGGCGGCGGTCTCGGCGACGGCCACCGCTGCGATGACGCCGGCCAACAGCAGAACCGTGCGCGCCGACCCGGCCGTGATGGCATCGACGACCTTGCCGGCCAGCACCGGAGTGGCGACGCCGAGGAGCGCGGAGACGATGCTGACTGCGACGAATGCGCGCAGCCGGCGATGGTGGCGGCCGGCGAACCGCCAGATACGGCCCAGTAATGCCGAGTTCAGCAGCGACCGCAGGTCACCGCCGCGGGCATGCGACTGCCGGTAGAGCGCCTGCCGCGCGACCGTTTCCATGCTCATGAAATCACCGTAGAACCTCAACAATGGATGAGGTCAACGGCTTCCCGCGGCCGCTGACCAGGGCACATACGGAGTACCCAGGTTTTCGGCCGGACTCCCCTATCGGGGCGCAGGCGTCCGCGGCTGATGACCGACTACGCGTCTATACGGGCAAACTGACGCTGCTGATACTGGTCGACGCATGTCGCGCGCCGGACCTTGCCGCTCGTGGTGATCGGTATCGACCCGGGCGGCACCAGCACCAGGTCGGCGACGTTCAGGCCGTGCGACTCGGATATTGCCGAGGTGACTTCACGCCTGACCTCGGCAAGCGTCTCGGCAGCCTCCTGATCGGACCCACGCTTCCTGGCCTCGATGATGACGACAAGCTTCTCGGCCGAACGATCCGGAACCGCGATCGCCGCACACCGGCCGCGCGTGATCTCTTGGACCGTTGCCTCGATGTCATCGGGGGAATGGTTACGCCCGTACACGATCAGCAGATCCTTGATGCGACCGATGACAAACAACTCGTCATCGAAAATGAAGCCCTGATCCCCCGTCCGAAGCCACGGCCCCTCTGGCGTGCCCGCCGGCGGGTCCGCAAGCCGTCCCCCGAACGTCGCTTCGGTCTCCTCAGGCTTCTGCCAATAGCCGAGCGCGACGTTGTCGCCATGCACCCAAATCTCGCCGGTCATCCCCGCCGGACACTCCGTCATCGTGTCAGGGTCGACGATTCGAACCGTCGGCGAGTGCGGTACACCGTAACTGACCAACGGTGTGCCACCACCGTTTTCAGACCGCTCTGCCTTGCCGGCAGTCAACTTTTCGGACTCGAAGCGAACGACTTTCGGCGCTTGATTCGGCCGCCCGGTCGCCACGTACACCGTCGCTTCCGCCAAGCCGTATCCGGGACGCAATACCGTCTCGCGGAGGTTGCAGCGGGCGAACCGCTTCGTGAAGCGCTCGATGGTGGCG
The DNA here is from genome assembly GCF_001668575.1 of Mycobacterium sp. 1164985.4. Taxonomy (GTDB): domain Bacteria; phylum Actinomycetota; class Actinomycetes; order Mycobacteriales; family Mycobacteriaceae; genus Mycobacterium. Next base: position 57,421 of record NZ_LZMD01000070.1, on the reverse strand, counting down.
GGATTGATACGTTCGCTTCCGCTACCTATCCCACGCACCTGCCCGAGGTCGAGCCCCGCCATGTCGTCGTCGGACGTCTTCTTCGCGGCGATTTCGAACGCGAAGTTCGGCGCCGACGAGAATGCGTGATTTTGGGTCGCCAGCAACTGCATCCAGCGGGCCGGCCGCTGCAAGAACGCCACTGGGCTCATGAGCACAGCGTGAAGCCCCGCCAGGACCGGGACAAAGATTCCGACCATCAACCCCATGTCGTGATAGAACGGCAGCCACGAAACAATGGTGGTGTCGGGCGGAGGCACATTTCCGTCGTCGGCAAACAAGTCCGACATCAGCTGCCGGTAGTTCACCATGAGGTTCCTGTTGGACACCATGACGCCCGCCGGTGTGCGCGTCGAACCGGACGTGTACTGCAGAAACGCGATATCCGAACCGGCCCCGAACCCAGCATCGGGTCCCGCCGGCGCGTCGAGGTCAATGGAATCGACAGCCACAACGACAGGCGGCGCAGCGTCGTCTTCCGGCTGTACTGCCTTCGTAACGCTGTCGACGACCGCAGACGTGGTGAGAACGACGGAGGGCGAGGAGTCTTGGAGAACTGAGTCAACGCGCTCATCGCTGACGCCCCCCATCGGGACCGAGAGGGGAACAGCGATGAGACCGGCTTGCAGCGCGCCGTAGAAGGCGACAATGTAATCGAGGCCCTGCGGCGCCGATATCACCGCCCGATCGCCGGGCGACGCGCAACGCGCGAGCACGTTGGCGACCTTCGTCGTTCGCCGATACAGTTGGGCCCACGTCAGGCTTTCGGGGACACCGTTCCAGTCCCGGTCGTAGTCGATGAACGTGAACGCTGTGTCGTTGGGCTGGAAACCGGCGCGTTCACGGATCATGGCCGCGGGGGAAGCATCATTCACGCGGATTCACACCCTCCGGAGCGAAATTCGGTAAAGATTCGCATGTTCGAGCTGGAACTGCCTGATCGATGCTTCGAGGTATCGCTCGTAGACGGACACTTTTTCGGGACCCACGATTTCCTCTGCCTCAGACCGATTGCCTCGTAACCTCTCGAGCCACGCCGAGCACGTCCGTGCGTAGTGTTCCCGATGGTTAACCACCGACCTGATCTCGAACAACTTCTCGGCGGCATGTGCAATTTCTGCAAGCCGCGGCGGATCCGATTCGGGAAAAATGTGCTCGGCTATGAAAAGGCAATCCTCCAACCCCTGCTGGTCCATCGCGACATTGCCTTTGCCGATCGTCTGCAGTGCAAGACCGGCTCCTGGATTGAGACACTCATGACACTTCTCGAAGAATCGCCGGTATGCCGCCACCCTGTCCGACCGTTTCCTGCCGAACTTCACGAAGTGCTCCATCGCGCCTATAGAGATCGCGGCGTCATACCGCTCATGTGGCACGAAATCCGCCCAGTCCCGGATGAGCACCTCCAAGCGGGAGTCGCCGAGGCCTTCAACATGATGAGCCTGGGCCTCACTCAGCGTCAGGCCAGTCACATGCTGTACGCCATATTCGGAAACCATGCGCTGCATGACCGAACCCCACCCGCACCCGATGTCCAATACGCGGGCGCGTCCCTTCGCACCGGCCTCGGTGACGAGGTAATCGATCTTCCGTGTTTGCGCGCCGGCCAGATCGTCGGATTGCCCGTCCCACAGAGCACACGAATAGGTCATCGACTCGTCTAGCCAGAGCGAGTAGAACTTGTTGCTCACGTCGTAGTGATGCTGGATCGATTCCGGCGATGCACCACGCTCGGTTGTAGTTGTCATTCCTCCCCCTTCAGTTGAAGCATCCTTGCTATGCGTCTATGCGGGCTAATTGTCCGCGTCGATATTGGTCGACACACGCGGCCCGCCGAACCTTGCCGCTTGTCGTGATCGGTATCGAACCGGGCGACACCAGCACCAGATCGGCGACGCTGAGGCCGTGCGAATTCGATATCGCTGAAGTGACTTCACGCTTCATCGCGGCGAGCGTCTCCGCAGCCTCCTGATCGGACTCCCCTCGCTTCTTGGCCTCGATGATGACGACGAGCTTTTCGGTCTGCCGATCTGGAACCGCGATGGCCGCACACCGGCTCCTCGTGATCTCTTGTATCGTCGCCTCGATGTCATCGGGCGAGTGGTTACGCCCGTACACGATCAATAGGTCCTTGATGCGGCCGATGACGAACAACTCATCTTCTGACAAGAACCCCGAGTCCCCGGTCCGCAGCCAGGGGCCCTCGGGGGTGCCGGTCGACGGGCCGACGATTGTTGCTCCGAAAGTGGTTTCGGTTTCTTCGGGTTTTCCCCAGTAACCCATCGCCACGTTGTCGCCGTGTACCCAGATCTCGCCGACAATCCCCGCAGGGCACTCGACCTTCGTATCGGAGTCAACGATGCGGACCATCGGCGACTTGGGCACCCCATAGCTGACAAGCGGCGTGCCGCCTCCGTTTTCGCACCGCTCTGCCTTACCGGCCGTCAGTTTCTCGGAGTCGAAGCGCACTACGGCCGGTGGCTCAGCGCCGACACGGGTGGCCACATACACGGTTGCTTCCGCAAGGCCGTACGAAGGTCGCAGCACCTCTTCGCGCAGATTGAACGGCGCGAACCGCTGGGCGAATCGCCGCAGCGTCGCCGGATTGACCCGTTCACTACCCGTCGTAATGGCAAGCACGTCTGAGAGATCGAGACCGGCCATATCGTCGTCCGACGTCTTGCTCGTCGCCAGTTCAAAGGCGAAGTTCGGTGCGGCCGTATAGACCTTGGTGTGGCTCGCCAACGATTGCATCCATCGGGCCGGTCGCTGGAGGAACGCCACTGGGCTGGTGAGTACAGCGGGCAGACCCAGCAGGATTGGCGCGCAGACTCCCAGGTACAAGCCCATGTCGTGGTAGAACGGCAGCCACGACACGACAGTTGTGTCCGGCGGCGGGACCTTGCCGTACTCCAGGAAATAATCGGATGTCGCCTGCTCGAAGTTGGCCAGGATGTTCCTGTGGGACATCACCACCCCGGCAGGGGTTCGGGTCGAGCCAGAGGTGTACTGCAAATAGGCCGTGTTCGGGTGCTCTTCGCGTCCGGCCCCGGCCACTGTCGGAGCATCGAGGTCGAGCGAGTCGACTTCGATGATCGTTGGCACGGGTCCATCAGACTGCGTACCGATTTGGCCGGCCACCACGTCCGACACAGCGGACGTGGTGAGAACGATGGACGGGGTCGCGTCCTGCATCACCGAGCCGACGCGTTCGTCGCTGACGCCACCTAGCGGCACCGAAAGTGGAATAGCGACCTGGCCCGCCTGTATCGCACCGAGGAACGCAATTATGTAGTCGAGCCCCTGCGGCGCCAGCACCACCGCGCGGTCACCGGGCGAGCCATGACGTGCGAGTTCTTGGGCCAGGTTCACCGTTCGCCGATACACCTGCGACCATGTCAGGCTTGTGGCGACTCCGTTCCATTCCTGCTCGTAGTCGATGAACGTGTAAAGGAGGTCGTTGGGCTGCAGACTGGCACGTTCGCGCAGGACCGCAGGGATGGACGTCTCAATCACGGGCATCAGGTTACCGTGACCAGTCCCGTTCCACGCGTGAAAAGAAGGTTTGCTGGAAGACTATCGTTCCGCCGCCATCTGCTGTTTCTGCAGAATCTCACAATGCCTGTCACCACGGCCGTGTTTGCCGACGCGCCCCCTTCGCACCAGACGCGGGGTCGAACGGGGTCGGCGCCGTGCAGTTCGGTGCTTACAGGGTGCGAGCCAGCCGCTCGGCGAGCATCCCAGCGAACTTCGACGGATCCTCCGGGACGTCACCTTCCGCGAGAAGCGCTGTGCCGTACAACAATTCTGCTGTTTCGGCCAGCGAGGCCCGATCACCGCCGTCCTTGTGGGCCTTCCGCAAGCCGGACACCAAGGGGTGTTCCGGGTTGAGTTCGAGGATCCGCTTCGACACCGGAACCGCCTGCCCGGAGGCTCGATACATGCGTGCCAGCGCGGGTGTGATGCCGAAGGTGGGGGTTATGAGGCAGGCCGGCGACTCGGTTAGGCGCTTTGACAACCGTACTTCTGCGACGTGATCGCTCAAGGTCTCTTTCAGCCAGGCCAGCAGGTCGGCGAATTCCTTGTCGCGCTCCTCGCGCTCTGCCTCGCTTTCCTCCTCCGAGTCGAGATCGACCTCACCTCTAGCGACTGATTGGAGCGGTTTGCCATCAAACTCAGGCACAGATCCGACCCAGATTTCGTCGACGGGATCGGTGAGCAGCAGCACTTCATACCCTTTCGCCCGGAATGCTTCCAGGTGCGGCGACCTGAGCAGTTGCTCGCGGGACTGGCCGGTCGCATAGAAGATCTGCTCCTGCCCGTCTTTCATCCGCTCGACGTACTCCGCCAGGGTGGTGGGCTCCTCTTCGCTGTGCGTAGAGGCGAACGACGAGATACGCAGCAATGTCTCTCGGTTGTCGGTGTCCGACATCAAACCCTCTTTGAGGGCTGACCCGAATTGGGTCCAGAAGGTGCGGTAGTCCTCCGGACGCTCGGACTGCAGCTCCTGGATGGTCGACAGCACCTTCTTGGTCAACCGACGGCGGATCGCGGTGACCTGTCGGTCCTGCTGCAGGATTTCACGAGAAACGTTGAGCGACATGTCCTGCGCATCGACGACTCCCTTGACGAAACGCAGATACCTCGGCATGAGCTCATCACAGTCGTCCATGATGAAGACGCGCCTGACGTACAGCTGTATCCCGACTTTCGCGTCGCGGGTGAACAAGTCGAACGGCGCGTGGGACGGGATGAACAAAAGCGCCTGATACTCGAAGGTGCCCTCGGCCTTCATCGCGATCACCTCGAGCGGATCGTCCCAGGCGTGCGCAATATGCTTGTAGAACTCCTTGTACTCCTCGTCGGAGACCTCGTCCTTGGACTTGGCCCACACCGCCTTCATTGAGTTGAGGGTCTGGGTTTCGATCGTGACGGTTTCCTTGCCGCCTTCCTCAGCTGGTGGGGTACGTCGCTCCACCTCCATCCGGATGGGCCAGGAAATGAAGTCCGAGTACTTCTTGACCAGCTCACGGATCTTCCACTCGGAGGTGTAATCGTGCAGCTGATCCTCGACGTCTTCGGGCTTGAGGTGCAGTGTCACCGAGGTGCCCTGCGGAGCATTCTCGACAGATTCGATCGTGTAGGTGGCCTCACCACTCGACACCCACCGGGTGGCTTGGCTTTCGCCGGCCTTCCGGGTCAGCAGTTCGACCTTGTCGGCCACCATGAACGTCGAGTAGAAACCGATACCGAATTGACCGATCAACTCCTCGGATGCGGCCGCGTTTTTGGCCTCCCTCAATTGTTGACGCAACTCGGCGGTACCGGACTTGGCAAGCGTGCCGATGAGATTCACCACCTCGTCGTGCGTCATCCCGATGCCGTTGTCGCGGACGGTCAGGGTGCGCGCGCCCTTATCCACGTCGATCTCGATATGCAGGTCGGATGCGTCGACGTCGAGGTCCTTGTTGCGGAGCGTCTCAAGCCGCATCTTGTCCAGTGCATCGGATGCGTTCGAGATCAGTTCCCGCAGGAAGGAGTCTTTGTTCGAATACACCGAGTGGATCAGCAACTCCAGAAGTTGGCGCGCCTCCGCCTGAAACTCCAACTGTTCGACGTGTGCAGTCATGGGCTTCCGTTCCACAAACAGAACCGACAGATAACGGCACAAATGATAGCGAGCGCGTCGCGGACCAGACGGTCGGTGCCGCTAAAGGTGATGTGGCGCTTGATTCCGGATGCTGCGCGAGAGCCAGATGCTCCGTTGCTGGACGGGCGGCCCGGCGGCCTGTTCGCAGATCTGCACCTTACGGCGAGAAGGAAGGCTCGGATGGTTGTCCGGCAGGCCCGCACCGATCGAGTAATTGACGCCACCGCAACGTCTGCACGCGGCTCGCTCGGAGACGACATACCAGCTCACCCACACGAGGTGCACCGTTGTCCGCAGTGGGGTTGAGCACACATGGATTGCTCCGATTTCGAGACAAAAACCATGTGTGAAATTAGCGTTACCGAGTGTGACTGCCTGCCGAGGCAAACCCATGCCGTCGAGGAAGCACGTGAACGCGCCATCGTCGCTGTCCTGCTGACCGTACAAATGCATGGTTTCAGACCGTGCATCGGCCAGGAAACCACAGCAACCATTGCCATGCGGAGGGGAAATGACGTCATTCAGGTCCGTGGATGATTCGCTGCCGGATCCAAAATCGGCCGAGGCTTCGTCCACGATGAGCACCCCAGCTGCCACGCCGATCGCCGTAATCGGAATGGCCTGTCGGCTTCCCGGGGGCATCAACTCCCCGGAGGAGCTGTGGGAGGCATTGCTGCGGGGCGACGATCTGATCACTGAGATTCCCGCTGACCGCTGGGACGTCGAGGAGTACTACGACCCCGAGCCGGGGGTACCCGGTCGATCGGTGTCGAAGTGGGGCTCCTTCCTCGACGACGTTGACGGCTTCGATACCGAGTTCTTCGGAATCAGTGAGCGTGAGGCCACCGCGATAGATCCGCAGCATCGCCTGCTGCTGGAGACCGCCTGGGAGGCTGTGGAGCATGCCGGCCTCAGCCCGACTAGCCTGGCCGGCTCACGGACCGGCGTGTATGTCGGTTTGACCCACGACGACTACATCTTGGTTGCCGCCGACGCCCACGCGCTGGAGGGACCCTATGGGTTCTTGGGCAACAACTACAGCATGGCGTCGGGACGAATCGCCTACGCCATGGACCTACATGGTCCGGCGATAACAGTGGATACCGCATGCTCGTCCGGCCTCGTGACGGTGCATATGGCATGTCGCAGCCTGCACGACGGCGAATCCGACGTCGCGCTCGCGGGGGGCGTCACGGTGATACTCGACCCACGGAAGTCTTCCGCGGGATCGGCCGGCGGCATGCTGTCCGCAACCGGCCACTGCCATGCTTTCGATGTCGCCGCGGACGGGTTTGCCTCCGGTGAGGGTTGCGTGATGGTGCTCCTCAAGCGGTTGCCCGACGCGGTGCGCGACGGTGACCGGATTCTGGCCGTGGTGCGCGGAACCGCTTTGAACAACGATGGCCGGACGGTGAACATCACCACTCCGTCGCAGCCGCTCCAGGCCAAGGCCTATCGAGCCGCCTTGGCTGCGGCGGACGTGGACGCGAACACCGTCGGCATGGTCGAAGCACACGGAACTGGCACCCCGACCGGCGATCCCATCGAATTCGGCAGCCTCGCAGAGGTTTACGGCATCGAGGGGCCGTGTGCGCTCGCGGCGTCGAAGACTAATTTCGGTCATACGCAGTCGACCTCGGGAACCTTGGGACTGATGAAGGCGGTCTTGGCCGTGCAGCACGGTGTCGTGCCGCAGAATCTGCACTTCACCCGCCTGCCCGACGAGCTTGCCCGAGTCGAAACCAATCTTTTTGTGCCGCAAGAGAATACGCCCTGGCCCACGAATGGCCGGTCGCCCCGCCGGGCCGCGGTGTCGGCGTACGGGTTCTCGGGCACCAACGCCCACGCAATCTTGGAGCAAGCCCCGCCGACTTCTCGGACCGATGACAGCGAGAGAGATGACGCGGCGAGGACCGGTCCACGGCTGTTTCCGCTGTCGTCGACCTCACCCGATGAATTGCGCCGAACTGCCGCGCGGTTGGCTGACTGGCTACAAGCGCACGACGACGTTGCGTTACCGGATCTGGCCTACACACTCGCTTGCCGGCGGGGACACCGGCCGGTGCGCACGGCGGTCATCGCCGCCAGCGCCGAGGAGTTGATGGCGGGACTACGGGAGATCGCCGAAGGCGACACCCCGTACCAGGCGGCAGCGGGACAAGGCGATCGCGGTCCGGTGTGGGTGTTCTCCGGGCACGGGTCGCAGTGGGCCGGGATGGGCGTCGATCTCCTGGCCAACGAACCGGTGTTTGCGACCACCGTCGCCGCAATCGAGCCACTCATCGCTCAGGAGGCGGGGTTCTCGGTCACCGAGGCGATGTCAGCACCCGAGGTAGTGACCGGCGTAGACCGCGTGCAGCCGACTCTTTTCGCCATGCAGGTCGCGTTCGCAGAAACCATGAAGTCCTACGGGGTGCGCCCAGGCGCGGTGATCGGCCATTCCCTCGGAGAAACGGCCGCAGCGGTGGTCGCGGGGGCGCTCTCTCTCGAAGACGGGGTGCGCGTGATCTGCCGGCGTTCTCGGCTGATGGCCACCATTGCCGGGTCCGGCGCGATGGCGAATGTGGTTCTGCCCGCTCAGCAAGTGCTTTCTGAGCTGATGGCCCGCGGAATCAACGATGTCGTGATCGCGGTGGTGGCCTCTCCTGAGTCCACAGTGATCGGCGGAGCGCCTGACACGGTGCGCGAACTCGTGGCCGAGTGGGAGCAGCGGGAGATCATGGCCCGTGAGGTCGCGATCGATCTCGCATCGCACACTCCGCAGGTCGACCCGATCCTGGACGACCTGGCGTCGGCGCTGGCCGAGATCACCCCGCAGACACCGGAAGTGCCGTTCTACTCGACGAGCTCGTTCGACCCGCGCGAACAGCCGCTGTGCAACGCTCGCTACTGGGTTGACAATCTGCGCCGCACGGTGCGGTTCGCCGCGGCGGTGCAGGCCGCGATGGAGGACGGCTACCGGGTATTCGCCGAGCTGGCACCACATCCCCTGCTGACCCATCCACTCGAGCAGAACGCCCGCAGCCTTGACATAACAATGGCCGCCCTGGCCAGCATGCGCCGCGAGCAGGAACTGCCCCATGGCCTGCTCGACTTCCTCGCGGATCTGCACGCTTCTGGCGCCGCAGTCGATTTCTCGGTGCTTTACCCGAGCGGGCTGCTGGTCGATGCTCCGTTGCCGACCTGGACTCACCGCCAGCTCCGGTTGCGCCCCGACGAACAGGAATCCTCGCCGACACGCGGCGGTTGCACCATTTCCGTGCATCCGTTGTTAGGACCGCATGTGCGCCTGCAAGAGGAGCCGGAACGTCACGTGTGGCAAGGGGAGGTCGGCACCGCCGAGCAGCCTTGGCTGGGCGATCATCAGATCCGCAATGTGGCTGTGTTCCCAGGGGCCGCGTACTGCGAAATGGCGCTGACGGCCGCACACGATGTGCTTGGCGAGGCCGCCGAGGTCAGCGACATCCGCTTCGAGCAGGCGATGTTGCTCGACGAGCAGACCACGGTCGGCGCCTCGGCATCGTTGTCGTCACCGAGCGTCTTCGAGTTCACGGTGGAGACGAATCAGGGTGGCGAACAAGCCCGGCATGCGTCCGCGGTGCTACAGGCCGCGGAGGATGACCAACCTCCCGCGCACGACGTAGCCGCTCTGCTCTTGGCGCATGCCGCCTGTGAGGAGGGTGACGATGTGCGCCGGCGCATGGACCAGCGCGGTATCCAGTACGGGTCGGCATTCGCCGGCCTCGGCGCCGTGCATACCGGCGAGGAAACAACCGACACCGTGTTGGCCGAGGTTGCGCTGCCCCGCGAGATCCGCTCGCAGCAGGAGGCTTACGGCGTGCACCCGGCGCTGCTGGATGCCTGTTTCCAGTCCGTGGAGGCCCACCCGATGGTGCGGGGTCTGGGTGAAGCTGCGCGGGGACTGCCACTCGGGGTGCGTCGACTCCGCTCCTACCGTCCGGCTCGCAATGTCCGGTATTGCTTCACCAGGGTGACGAAAGCCGACGCTTCGGGCGTGGAGGCCGATATCGACGTCCTGGACGAACACGGCACCGTGCTGCTGGCCGTGCAGGGCCTTCGATTGGGGGCGGGGGTCTCCGAAGAAGGGCAAAGAGGTCGTGTGCTGGCTGAGCGACTCCTGACGATCGAATGGCGGCAGCGAGAACTGCCCGAGGTCGAATACGCCGAAGCGGGATCCTGGCTGCTGATAAGCACCACAGACACCGCGGATGTAGTGGCGACCAGACTCACCGACGCGCTGAAAAACCAGGGCGGGCAGTGCACCACCATGTACTGGCCTCAGCACGCGGACGTCACCTCGAGTGCGGAGCAGCTGGAAAGCCAGCTGCGCGGCGGTGCCGTCACCGGTGTGGTCGTCTTGACCGGACCGAGAAACGGTGCGGCCGACGAGCAATCGCCGCAGCTGGGCCGCGAGCATGTGCAGCATCTGGTGCACATCACCCGCAAGTTGCCGGACATCGCCGGCGAGCCACCACGGCTGTTCGTCGTGACCCGTTCCGCGCAAACGGTTTTGGCTGGTGATCGGCCAAACCTCGAGCAGGCTGGCTTGCGCGGTCTGATGCGCGTCATCGGCACCGAACATCCGCATCTGCGGGCCACCCAGATCGATATCGACGACGCCACCGACACTGAGCAGCTGGCGCGACAGTTGCTCAGCGGATCCGAAGAAGACGAAACCGCCTGGCGCGACGGCACCTGGTACGTCGCGCGCCTGTCGCCCACTCCGCTGGGTCCTGAGGAGCGTCACACCGCCGTGGCCGATCACGCCCACGACGGGATGCGTCTGCAGATCCGCACCCCCGGTGATCTGGAAACGCTGGAACTGGTGGCTAGTGACCGAGTTCCGCCGGGTCCGGGTCAGATCGAGGTTGCGGTCAGCGCATCGAGCATCAACTTCGCCGACGTGCTGGTCACGTTCGGCCGGTATCCCTCCTTCGAGGGGCGTCTGCCCGAGCTGGGCACCGATTTCGCTGGGATCGTCACTGCGGTCGGCCCCGATGTGACCGAGCACAAGGTCGGCGACCGGGTCGGAGGGTTGTCGGGCAATGGCTGCTGGGCCACCTTTGTCACCTGTGATGCCCGCATGGCCGTCCCGCTACCGCCCGGGCTGACCGACGGACAGGCCGCCGCGATCACCACAGCGCATGCCACCGCCTGGTACGGCCTCAACGATCTGGCCCGTATCACCGCCGGCGACAAGGTGCTCATCCATTCAGCGACCGGCGGGGTCGGCCAAGCCGCGATCGCGATCGCCCGGGCCGCCGGTGCGCAGATCTTCGCCACCGCCGGTAGTGAGAAGCGCCGACAATTCCTGCGCGACATGGGTATCGAGCATGTGTATGACTCCCGTGGCACCGACTTCGCCGAGCAGATCCGCCGCGACACCGACGGCTACGGCGTCGACATCGTGCTCAACTCAGTGTTCGGCGCCGCGCAAGTCGCCGGACTCAAGCTGTTGGCGTTGGGCGGGCGGTTCGTGGAAATCGGCAAGCGCGACATCTACGGTGACAGCAAGCTGGGCCTGTTCCCGTTCCGTCGCAACCTCGCCTTCTACGGCGTCGACCTGGGATTGATGTCGGTCAGCCATCCCGACCAGGTGCGCGACGTGCTGCACACGGTGTACCAGCTCGCCGCCGACGGGGTACTGCCGATGCCGGAAGCCACGCACTACCCGCTCGCCGACGCCGCCACCGCCATCCGGGTGATCAGCGGCGCCCAGCACACCGGCAAATTGGTGCTCGATGTGCCCCACAGCGGCTCGAGTCTGGTGACAGTGCCACCCGAGCAGGTTCCGGTGTTCCGCGCCGACGGCTCCTACATCGTCACCGGCGGCCTGGGCGGGTTGGGTTTGTTCCTAGCCGAGAAGATGGCCACCGGCGGGTGTGGACGCATCGTGCTGACCTCCCGGTCGCAGCCTGATCAAGCCACACTCGAGACCATCGACCTGATCCGCGCGATCGGCGCCGATGTCGTCGTCGAGTGCGGTGACATCACCGACCGCCAGACTGTCGATCGCGTGGTAGCGGCTGCGACCGCGACCGGTCTGCCGGTGCGCGGGGTGCTGCACGCCGCAGCGGTGATCGAGGACGCCACGCTGCCCAACATCACCGATGATCTGATCGAACGCGACTGGGCGGCCAAGGTGTTGGGTGCCTGGAACCTGCACGCTGCCACCACCGGCCAGCCGATCGACTGGTTCTGCTCGTTCTCCTCAGCAGCCGCATTGGTTGGCTCGCCCGGCCAGGGTGCCTACGCTGCGGCCAACAGTTGGCTCGACGCATTCACTCTTTGGCGGAGGACTCAGGGCCTGCCGGCCACCTCGATCGCTTGGGGCGCTTGGGGCCAGATCGGGCGCGGCACCGCGCTGGCAGAAGGCGCGGGCATCGCCATCGCGCCCGACGAGGGCGCGTACGCATTCGAGTCGCTGCTGCGCCACAATCGCGGCTACACCGGGTATGCGCCCATCATGGGAACTCCGTGGTTGACCGCCTTCGCTCAGCACAGCCCATTCGCCGAAGCGTTCCAGTCTGCGGGTCAAAACGCGGCCGGTACAAGCAAGTTGCGTGCCGAGCTTGAAGAGTTGCCCCCCGAGGAGTGGCCGGTACGGCTGCGGCGGCTGATCTCCGACCAGGTTGGTCTGATCCTGCGCCGGAACGTTGACCCCGACCGACCGCTTTCCGAGTACGGCATGGACTCGCTCGGCGCGCTGGAGCTACGCACCCGCATCGAAACCGAAACCGGAGTGCGCATCAACGCCGGCGACCTCACCAACATCGGTACGGTTCGCGGCTTGGCGGGGTTGCTCACCGAAAAGCTGACCCCGGCTCAGTCCAGAGATGCTGCCCCGAAGGTGAACGCCTAGCGGTCAGCCGTCGTCGCGTGAACGCGTCTGGGCGAGGCTAAGAATTCGCCGTGTCGAGCGCTTTCTTGGCTTCCTCCGCATGCGCGATGTCCCGCGAAGTGTAGCGGATGAGCTGTGCGACCACGCCGAGCACGATGACCACGCCGGCCAGCCACAGCAAGCCGTACATGTAGCCCCGGTCTAGCGCATCTATCTGGGCGGCGTTCATGTACTTGACCGGCCCGCTCGTACCGCCCAGCTGTAAGGTGCGCGAGGTGATGGCGGCCTGGACGACAACGAGCACCAGCGGCGCGCCAAGGCTCTGCAGCATCGCCGCGATGGCCGCTGTCGGGCCGATCCGGTCGGGGCCGACGCTCGCTATCAACGAAAGTCCGAGCGGAACGTTCATCAGGCCAACCGCGATACCGCCGATAGTGATCGGCAGCACGAGGTTCGGGAAATAAGGAACGTCGCGATGCAGCGTGGAGCCGTACATCATCGCGCTGAACAACAGGATTGCGGCGAGGAAGACCACCGCCCGTGGCGGGAACCGCGTCACCAGCCGCGAGGCGGCCGCCACGCCGATGGCCATCGCGATGGCGAATGGAATAAATGCGATGGCTGCGCGCAGGGGACTGTATCCCATCAGGCTCTGCACATACACGGTTACCAGCAGGACGAGGGTGAACATCACCCCCGCGGAAAGGCATAGGGTCGCGAAGATAGCCAGCCGGTTTCGGTCGAAGAACAGGTTGAAGGGCACGATCGGGTTCTCGGCCGTGCGCTCTACGACGGCGAACCCAACAAATGCGGCGACAGCGACCACACCCGAAAAAATCGCGGTGGCCGATAGCCACCCCTTCTCGGGCCCCATCGACATGCCGAATACTGCGGCGCCACAGAAAAGTGTGGCCAGCACCGCCCCTGTGGCATCGAGCTTCATCCGCTCCTTCTCGGTTTCCTGGAGTGTGGTGTGGGCCAGATAAAGCACCAGCAGTCCGATCGGCACGGTTACCGCAAACGCCACCCGCCAGGAGACCTCGGTGAGAGCCCCGCCCACTGCGAGACCCACCACCGCACCAACACCGAACATGGCGCCGAACACCGCCGTCGCCGCGTTGCGTATTGGTCCCTTCGGGAAGTTGGTCGCCACCAGCGCCACACAGGTCGGCGCCATGATCGCGGCGGCTGCGCCTTTGATCAACTGGGCGACGATGAGCGCGCTTCCGTCCCATGCGATGGCGCTGCACGCCGAGGAGATCGTGAACAGCGCGACCCCGATGATGAATGTGCGTTTGCGACCGATGGTGTCACCGATGCGGCCGCCCAGCAGCATCAGGCCACCGAAAGTCAACAGGTAGGCGGTGACGACCCAACTTCGTCCGGCATCCGACAGGCCAAGCTCATCCTGGATCTTGGGAAGTGCGAAGACCGCGACGGGGCCATGCATTGCCGCCATCAGTTGGACGCCGCCTATCGCAACAATTGCGGCCACGTGCTGTCGAGGTGGCCGCCAGCCGCGGAAGCGCCTTCTCGTACGGTCCGGCGGGGAGAGCTCGATCGCCTCCGAAGATGTCCGGGTCTTCTGCTCTGTATTCGGGGAAACGAGGGTCCGCGCTTCGTCCTTGCCAGCCGCCGTAGCGGGCGATTCCTGAGCAGACTTGCTGCGCAAATGTCGTTTCACGTCAGAGCAGGCCCAGCAGTTGCAGGTTTCTGACGTACCTGATGATCATCTCTGCGGAGACATGCGGGATATCGTTGTCTGGACCGATTTTTGCCTCCTGTACCGCAGCGCGGAATCGATGTGCCGACGCGAAGGACCGGCTGGGCTCCACAGGCTGTAGACCTTCCGAATCGTCTGACGGCAAGAGTTGCCAAACAGTGTGTTGGCGCTGGCGATCTGGCAGGGCGCCCAGAGCGCTCCGGAATCGGCGCCACCATTCCTCGAAGTCGTCGATGCGCTGTATCGGATACCCGGCCTCGATAAGCCAGTCGACGTACATGTCGAGTCCGATACCGTCGTCGTGCGGGTTCATCACGTGGTAGGTCTGTGTTCCGTCGACTACCTGGGTTCCCAGCGTCGCGATCGCTTCGGCGACGAATTCGACTGGCAGTCCGTCGAAATGCGTCCGTTGTCGGTTTCCATCGGCGTCGAGCTCGTAGAACGAGGCGGGCGCAACTCCGGTAGCCAACACACTCAGCACCATCCGGGTGAACACATCCGACAAATTGAGCTGACCCTCATAGGTGGTGTCGGCAAGGATCATGTCGCAGCGGAAGACCGCGACGGGAAGTCCACATAGGTCATTGGCCTCGCGCAGCAGCACCTCGCCGGCCCACTTGCTATTGGCGTATCCGTTGCCGTAGCTGTTGTCGATAGTGCGGCTGGCGCTCATTGCCCGGATGTCGGCATCTTCGGTGAAGACCGATGGCTCGATCTGGCTGCCCACGTCGGCAGTCGAGACGTAGTTGTACGGCTTGAGTTTCGTGGTCAACGCCAACCTGATCAACTCTGTGGTGCCGATGACGTTGGGCCCGAATAGATCGCGATAAGAAAGGACGCCGTTCACTACAGCTGCTGCATCGACGATCAGATCGACGGTGCCTGCCAACCGCTGCCAAGTCTGTTGGTCCAGACCGAGATTCACTTCGGCTTTGTCGCCCGCGATGACCTCAAGATGGTCAGAGGCCAGTTCTCGGAAGTGCGCGAGCAGTGAGGGGTCGCCGCTGTCGAACGTCTGGTCCAGGCGTCGCCGAGCAGCCTCGTCGGATTCGGCTCGCACCAGACAAACAAGCGTGCCGTCGACCAGTTCCATGCGTTCCAGCCATTCCAGCGCCAGATAACGCCCGAGGAAACCTGTCGCACCGGTAAGAAGGACCGTTCGTATTTCGGCGCTCGGGCCACGCAGTGCCGGCGCGCCAGTCAACGTCGTGTCATCGATGAATTTGTCCAGCGTGAGGTCCGCAGCGTGCGCTTCGTTCACATGTCGGCCGTGCACGGATGCGAATATGTCTGCGCTATCGACTTCGTCCATCGCCTGACTCAGAAGTTTCACGGACGGCGCCTTGAGCAGAGTCGCGACCGAAATGCCTGCGTCCAAGCTGGTGTTGATGGCAGCGATCAGGCGCATCGCTGAGAGGGAATCGCCGCCAAGGGCGAAGAACGAGTCATCAACCCCGACCCGTTCGAGCCCGAGAACTTCGGCGTAGATGCCGGCCAGAACCTCCTCGACCGCGCTTTCCGGGGCGCGATAGCGTTCGGTGTCGCTGTACTCGGGCGCCGGCAGGGCACGCTTGTCGAGTTTGCCGTTGACCGTCAACGGCAACGCCTCGAGCACCACCACCGCCGCGGGCACCATATAACCCGGCAGCCGCTGGGCCAACGCGGCGCGGATGCCCGCCGTGTCCACCGCCCCGCTCGCGGTCTCGGTGACATAGCCGACCAGACGTTTGTCGCCCGGGCGGTCCTCGCGGGCGATCACCGCGGACTGTTCGACTCCGTCACAAGCGGCCAATGCGGCCTGGATCTCACCCAATTCGATGCGATACCCGCGGATCTTGACCTGCTCATCAGCGCGGCCCACATAGCGCAACTGCCCATCGGGCTCCCACGCGACCAAATCGCCGGTGCGATACATCCGCGCCCCCGGCACCCCGAACGGACACGCCACAAACCGCGACGCGGTCAACCCCGCCCGTCGCCAATACCCCACACCCACCCCGGTACCGGCGACATACAACTCCCCCACCACCCCGACCGGGACCGCACGCAACCAGGCATCCAACACCACCAGCGCCGCCCCCGGAACCGGGCCGCCGATCGGCACCACCGCCGACCCCGCGCTGAGCGGGGCACTGACCGCCGCATACACCGTGGTCTCGGTCGGGCCGTAGGCATTGACCATCACCCGCCCCGGCGCCGCCCACCGATGCACCAACTCCGCCGGGCACGCCTCCCCGGCCACCACCAACACCGCCGACTCCAACCCCACCGGCGAGAGCATCCCCGCCGCCGACGGCGTCTGACTGAGAACCGTCACCCGCTCGCTCACCAGCAGCGCGTGCAACTCCTCCGGTGAGCCGACCACCGCCTCGGGCACCACCACCAACCGGCCCCCCGACAACAGCGCCCCGAAAATCTCGCACACCGACACATCGAACGCCAACGAATGCCACTGCGACCACACCGCATCCGCATCCACCCCCGCAGGCACGACCGCACCCACACCCGCCACCAAGCCAGTCACATTGCAGTGAGTCACCGCAACACCTTTCGGCACCCCCGTCGTGCCCGAGGTGTACATCACATACGCGACATCCTCCGCCGCCGGCGCTGGCAGCGCGGTGCTGGGCTGGCGGTCGATCGCGGAATCGTCGATATCGATGACCGCCAGCGCGTCGTGGCCGGCCAGCCGCGACCGCAGGCCCGCGGTGGTGATCGCCGCGACAGGGGCGGCATCAGCAACCATGAACTCCACCCGCGCATCGGGCAACACCGGGTCGATCGGCACATAAGCCGCCCCGGTCTTGAGGACCGCCAGCATCGCCACGACCGCCTGCGTCGAGCGCGGCAGCACAAGCGCAACCCGCTGCCCGGGCCCCGCACCCGCGGTAACCAGTAAGTGCGCCAACCGATTCGACGCCTCATCGACCTCGCGGTAGGTGCACGACCGCTCGCCGCAGGTGATCGCCACCGCCTCCGGTGTCCGGGCGGCCTGCGCGGCGAACACCGCCGGGATCGACACCGTCGACGACGCCGGCGCGGTCAACACCGCCCGGTTACCGACCTCGACCAGCCGGGCGTGCTCAACCTCATCGAGCACATCAATCGATGACAACCGCCGGGACGGATCAGCCGTCAACCCCTCCAACACCCGCACCAACCGCCCGACCAACACCTCAACACTGGCCGCGTCCAACACATCAGTGTCGTACTCGATACGCAGCCCGAGCTCATCGCCTGGGAGAGCTTGCACCGCAAGCGGGTAGTGGTTGAATTCGCGTGCGTTGAAGTCGGTTACCGTCAACTCCTGCTCATCGGCCCCAGCCAAGGCGGCGGTGTCGACCGGGTAGTTTTCGTAGACGAACAGGGTGTCGAACAACTGGTGGTGACCGGTAAGGCGGTTGATCTCCGGTAACGCCAGATACTGATGGTCGATGGTGCGGTGTTGAGCCGCCTGTAGCTGCTCAAGCACCTCGGCGGTGGTGGTAGTAGCGGTGAGTGTCGCGCGCACCGGCACCGTGTTGATCAACAATCCGACCATCGACTCGGCACCGGCCAGTTCAGCAGGCCGCCCTGACACGACGGCGCCGAAGGCCACATCGTGTTGTCCGGTCAGCGAGCACAGCAGCTGTGCGAACGCCGCTTGTAGAACGGTGCTGATCGTGGTGTGGTGCGCCCGCGCCAACTCGCCTAGTGCGCGGGAGGTTTCCGCAGACACCTGGCAGAGGTTCACGTGTCGGGTGCCGAACCCCAGCCGGTCGGCCGGACCAACCAGCGTGGGAGTGTCGAATCCGGCCATCACCTCACCCCACGCGGCGCGGGCGGCGGCGAGGTCGCGCTCCGCCAGCCAGCTGACGAACCGGCGGAATGGAACCGCCGACGGCAGCGGCTGGCGGTGATAGCCGGCGAAAATCTCGCCGAGCAGGATGGGCATGGACCAGCCGTCGACCACGATGTGATGATTGGTCAACACAAACCGATGTCGGTCCGCCGCGGTGCGGATCAACGCCGCCCGGAACGGCGGCTGCCCGGCAAAATCGCAAACGGCGGAGCGCTCAGCGGAGCACTCGCTTCGAACCCGCTCATTCACATCGAAGTCGCCGACGCTCAAATCGACGTAACGCCATGGGATTTTCGGATCGGCCGGGATGACCTGGACCGGCTGCTCGTATTGCGGGCAGAACCGCGCCACGAGATGGGGATGGCGGCCGATTACGGTCTGCACCGCATTGTGCAGCCGGTGCGCGTCCAGCGTGCCGGTGATGGCGACATCCAGCTGCACCGCATACATATCATCGTCGTTGTCTTGCGCGGCGACGGCGTGGAACAGCAGCCCCTGCTGCAGTGGCGTCAAGGGCAGTACATCGGCGATCGCGTATTGCTTCTCGAGTTCGTCGAGTTGCGGCTGACTCAGTCGGGCCGGCGCGATATCCGAAGGAGTCAATCCACCGCCACCGGCGCGCACGTACGCACATATTCCGCTCAACGCCTCGAACCACAACCGGCTCAACCGCTCTACCTGCGGACCATCGACCACCGACGGCGCCCACGTCCAGTTCGCCTGCAAGCGGGGCCCGTCATCGGTATCAGCGGTGGCCGCGTTGAGTTCCACCGTATGGGCCAACGCCACAGGGACGGTCGCGGCTGCCCCGACCGTCGACAAGCCCTCCGCAGAGATTTGCCAAAGCTCATCGGAGGTCCCGCCCGCAACCGCACCCAACCGGCCTAGATAGTTGAACCCGATCGCCGGATCTGGGCCGCTCAGCTCGACATCGGGGTTGAGGTAGCGCAGCAAACCAAAGGTAAGGCCGTCCGGGTGAGCGCGCAGTTGTTCTTTGACATCCTTGACTGCCGCACCCAGCGCCCGATCACCGTTGGTGACCTGCGCCCAATCAAGCTCGCCGACCGTCAGGGTCACCGGGTACTTGGTGGTGAACCAGCCAACCGTGCGGGTCAGGTCCACATCGTCGGCCAGTTCCTCATCACGGCCGTGGCCCTCCACGTCGATGACGACCGGCGCTTCCGGGTTGTCGAGGAATTCCGTGCACGCCAATCCGAATGCGATCAACAAGATCTCGTGGATCCCGGCGTGAAACGCTGCTGGCACCTCACTGAGTAGCGTCCGAGTGGTCTCGGCGTCCATCTGCATCGACGTCTGCCCAGCGTTGGCATAAGTGTCCACCGCAGGTTGCACCGTCGGGAGAGCATCCGGGATCTGCGCAATCTGACGCCATGCATCAGCCCAGCCAACGACTTCAGGCATGCGTGCGCGTTCTGCCAACAGTTCCGACCACCGCACGAACGACGTTCCGGCCGAAGGCAAAATGATCGGCTGTCCGCTTCGGTGCTGGGCCCAGGCGATGTTGAGATCCTCGAGGAGGATTCGCCATGACACCCCGTCGACGGCGAGGTGGTGAGCGATCAACACCAACTGACCCGTCGCGCTGGCCCACAGTGCGCTGATCATCAGCCCAGCAGCCGGGTTCAATCGCGACCGCGCCGACGCCACCGCCTCGTCATCGAGTCTCTCGACCGTGCGCAGGCACTCGGTCGCCTGTGCCGAGCCGATTTCGGGCACATGCAATGCCCAACCGCCGGCGGAATCTTCGTCGACGCGCAACCGCAACATCGGATGCCGATCCAACAGCGCCTGCAAGACCACCGCCACATCGGCCTCAGAGACGTCGGCGGGGGCCTGCAACACCACGGTCTGGTTGAACTGGTCAACCGGCCCCGCCATGGTGGCCAACCAACTCATGATCGGTGTCGGGACCATCGCGCCAATGCCCTCATCGACGACGTCGGCCGCATCGTCGGCGAGGCGGGCGACCCGTGCGAGGCGGGCCACGTTTTGCTCGACGAAAAGATCACGGGGTCGACATACCAGACCGGCCGCCCGGGCTCGGGTCACCACTTGCATCGACAAGATGCTGTCCCCGCCGAGTTCGAAGAAGGAGTCGTCGATGCCGACTCGCTCGACTCCGAGGACTTGGGCGTAGATGCCGGCCAGGATTTCTTCGACCGCAGTGCCCGGCGCGCGGTAGCGATCACTGTTCTGGTATTCCGGGGCCGGCAGGGCGCGCTTGTCGAGTTTGCCGTTGGACGTCACCGGCAACGCCTCGAGCACCACCACCGCCGCGGGCACCATATAACCGGGCAACCGTCGGGCCAGCGCCGCGCGCAACTCGGCCGGATCCGCAGTCCCGGGAACTGACTCGGTGACATAGCCGACCAGGCGTTTGTCGCCTGGGCGGTCCTCACGAGCGATCACCACCGCCTGCTCGACCCCATCGCAGTCGTTCAACGCCGCCTGCACCTCACCCAATTCGATGCGATACCCGCGGATCTTGACCTGCTCATCAGCGCGGCCCACATAGCGCAACTGCCCATCGGGGTCCCACGCCACCAGATCGCCGGTGCGATACATCCGCTGCCCAACAGCACCGAACGGACACGCCACAAACCGCGCCGCGGTCAACGACGCGCGCCGCCAATACCCCACACCGACCCCGGCGCCGGCCACATACAACTCCCCGACCACCCCCGCCGGCACCGGACGCAACCACGGATCCAACACGGAAAAAGCTGCCCACGCCACCGGCGCACCGATCGGCGGAGCCCCCACACCGGCCACCAACGGCGCACTCTTCGACGCCCACATCGTGGTCTCGGTCGGGCCATAGACGTTGACCATCACCCGCCCCGGCGCCCACCGATCCACCACCTCGACCGGACACGGCTCAGCCCCGATCACCAACGCCGCCGACTCCAACCCCTGCGGCGATAACATCCCCACCGCCGACGGCGTCTGAGTCAACACCGTGACGTGCTCGGCCACCAACAAGGCATGGAAATCCTGCGGCGACCGCGCCACCTGCTCGGGCACCACCACCAACCGGCCGCCATGCAGCAACGCACCCCAGATCTCCCACACCGAGAAATCGAACGCCAACGAATGAAACAGCGTCCAGACCTGCCCGGGCACCAACTCCACACCGATCTGCAGCGCATCGAACAACTGCGTGACGTTGTGCTGAGTGACCGCCACCCCCTTGGGCACCCCGGTCGTACCCGAGGTGTAAATCACATGGGCGATCTCATCAGGGCCCGGTACGGCCAACGCCGTAACCGGCTGGGCCTCAACAGCGCGATCGTCGATATCGATAACCATCAGCCCCGCACGCCCGGCCACCCGCGAGGCCAACCCCGCCGTGGTCAACACCGCCATAGGCGCGGCATCAGCCAACACAAACTCCACCCGCGAATCCGGATGAGCCGGATCAATCGGCACATACGCCGCCCCGGTTTTGAGCACCCCCAAAATCGCGATCACCGCCCGCGCCGAGCGCGGCGCCAACAACGCCACCCGCTCACCCGGGCCCACGCCGAAACCGATCAGCAAGTGCGCCAACCGATTGGACGCCTCATCCACCTCCCGGTACGACCACGACCGACCCTCAAAAGTCAGCGCCACCGCCTCCGGCGAACGAGCAACCTGTTCAGCGAACAACCCCACAACCGACACCGCCACCGGCCCCGGCCCCGACAACACCGCCCGATTACCCCACCCCTGCACGACCAGATGCTCACCCGCATCAAGCAAATCCACCGACGACAACCGCCGCGACGGATCGCCAACCATCGCCACCAACACCCGCTCAAAACGCCCAACCAACACGTCGATGCTGGACGCGTCAAACACATCAGCGTCGTATTCAACGCGTAACCCGAGTTCCCGACCGGGTGAAAGTTGCACGGCAAGCGGATAGTGAGTGAGTTCGCGCGCAGTGAACGCAGTGATCGCCAATTCGTGTTCGCCGGCCAACTCGGCGGTGTCGATCGGGTAGTTCTCATACACGAGCAAGGTGTCGAACAACTGGTCGTGACCGGTGAGGTGGTGCATCTCCGGTAATGCCAGATGCTGGTGCTCCAGCGTGTGGTTGTTTGCGCTCTGCAGTTGCTCAAACAGGTCGGCGGCGGTGCTCCCGGCAGTGAGCTTTGCGCGGACAGGCACCGTGTTGATCAACAGACCCACCATTGATTCCGCACCGGCCATCTCCGTGGGGCGCCCTGAGACAGCGGCGCCGAACACTACATCCTGCTGGCCGGTCAGCGAGCTCAGCACCTGTGCCCAAGCGGCCTGTAACACCGTGTTCACGGTCGTGTGATGCGTCCGCGCCGCGTCAATCAGCGCCTCGGTGTTCTGCTCCGACAGCTGATGCCGCACCACGCCTCGGGTGCCGAGACTAAGTCGGGATGGCGGGCCCACCAGCGTGGGAGTTTCGAACCCCGCCAGCACTTCGCTCCACGCCGCGCGCGCACCGTCGAGATCCCGGTCGGCGAGCCAGCTCACAAACGTGCGGTACGAAGTGGCCACTGATAACGGCTGTCGGTAGTAGGCGGAGAAGATCTCGCCCAATAGGATCGGCATCGACCAGCCGTCCATCACGATGTGGTGGTTGGTCAGCAAAAGCCGGTGCGTATCAGGCCCGGTGCGGATCAACGTCGCCCGGAATGCCGGGTGCCCGATCAGATCGCAGACCGCGGCGCGCTCGGCGGCGCAGACACTTTGGACCTGCTCCTCGGCATCGTCACCGCTGTCTTCGGAGATCAGATCGATGTACTGCCACGGCGCCGTGGGATCGGCCTCGATGACCTGCACCGGCTCGTCAGGCAGGTCGCAGAACCTAGCGACTAGATTCGGGTGCCGCTTGACGACGACGTTTACCGCATCGCGCAACCGCAGCGCCTCCAGTGGGCCGACGATCGTGAAATCGAGCTGTACCGCATACAAGTCATCGTCGCCGTCTTCCACAGTGTTGGCGTGGAACAGAAGGCCCTGCTGCAGCGGGGTCAACGGCAAGACATCCGCGACGCGATATCGGTCCTGTAGTTCGTCGAGTTGAGCCTGACTCAACCGAGCCGGCAGGACATCAGTGGGGGTCAGTCCGCCCCCGCCGGCACGCACATACGCACAGATCCCACCCAGGGCCTCAAACCACAAGCGGCTCAACCGATCCACCTGCGCTGCATCGAGTGCCGAGGCCGCCCAGGTCCAGGTCGCGTTCAGGCGCGGACCCTCCGCGGTGTCGGCGGTGGCAGCGTTGAGTTCCACGGTGTGCAGCAACGGCATCGCGATCGCCGACGCTGCCCCAGACAGCGCCAAGCCTTCCGGGGAAATACGCCAGAGGTCATCGGAAACCTCACCGGCCGCCGCGCCCAACCGGCCCAGATAGTTGAACGCGATGGGCGAGTCGACCCCGTCCAGCTCCACGTCGGGGTTCAGGTAACGCAACAGTCCGTAGGTCAATCCGTCGGGATGGGCACGCAGTTGTTCCTTGGCGTCCTTGACCACGGCCCCCAGCGCCGCCTCACCGGCGATCACCTGTGCCCAATCCAGCCCGCCGACGCTCAATGCCACCGGATACAGCGTGGTGAACCAGCCCACCGTGCGCGTCAGGTCAACTCCGTTGGCCAACTCCTCCTCGCGGCCGTGGCTCTCCACGTCGATACATATCGGGGCTTCATCGACGCCGAGAAATTCCGCGAGGGCGAGGGCGAGTGCGGTTACCAGGATGTCGTGGATGCCGGCGTGAAACGCCGCCGGCACCTCACCAAGCAACACGCGGCTTGTGTCGGCATCCAGCTGTGCCGACCAGTGTCCGGCGGTAGCGAACGTGTCGGCCGGCTGCACTGCCGGCAACACCGGCGGGGTGGCGGCGATCTGCCGCCACGCCTCAGCGTGGGCGAGCACCTTCGGCGTGTGGGCGTGCTCGGGCAACAACGCCGACCACCGTGCAAACGACGTTCCACCCGCCGGCAGGGCGATCGACAACCCAGCGTGATGCTGCGCCCAAGCAATGTTGAGATCTTCCAACAGGATTCGCCACGACACCCCATCCACCGCCAAGTGGTGGATGCAGAGCACCAGTTGGCTCGTCGCCGAAGCCCACACCGCGGCCAGCATCACGCCGTCCGCGGGGTTCAACCGCGACCGCGCCCGGATCACCGCCGCCTCATCGAGCTCCTCGACGATGTGCACACAGTCCTTCGCCAACACCGCCCCGGGCTCGGGCACCGTCAGCGTCCACCCCCCGATGCCGTCTCGCTCGACGTGGACGCGCAGCATGGCGTGCCAGTCCAGCAGCGCCTGCATCAGCACCACTACGTCGGAATGCGTTGCGCCAGACGGGGCTTGAACCACCACCGTTTGGTTGAACTCGTCTGTTGGGCCCTCCACACTGGCAAGCCAACGCATGATTGGGGTGGCGACCACGGGGCCCAGTCCCAGGTCGATGACGCGAGGCGTGTTGTCGGACGTCTCGACGACGCGAGCCAGCCGTGCCACGGTTTGCTCGGTGAACACATCCCGCGGGCGGCACACCAAACCCGCGGCCCTGGCCCGAGCCACCACCTGCATCGACAAGATGCTGTCGCCGCCGAGTGCGAAGAACGAGTCGTCGACTCCGACCCGCTCCACCCCGAGCACCTGGGCGTAGATGCCGGCCAGGATCTCCTCGGCCGCGCTTTCGGGCGCCCGGTAGCGATGATCGTCGGTGTATTCCGGTGCCGGCAGCGCGCGTTTGTCGAGTTTGCCGTTGACCGTCAACGGCAGTGTCTCGAGCACCACCACCGCCGCGGGCACCATATAACTCGGCAGCCGCTCCGCCAGTGCGGTGCGCAATGAGGCGGGGTCGGCGGTCCCGGTGACATAGCCGACCAAGCGCTTGTCGCCCGGGCGGTCCTCTCGGGCGATCACCGCGGCCTGCTCCACCCCCTCGCAATCGGCAAGCGCCACCTGGATCTCGCCGAGTTCGATGCGGTACCCGCGGATCTTGACCTGCTCATCAGCACGGCCCACATAGCGCAACTGGCCGCCAGGAGCCCACGAGACCAGATCTCCTGTGCGGTACATGCGTTGTCCGACTTCATCAGCGCCGGTGAACGGACACGCCACGAATCGCGTCGCCGTCAAAGGACCCCGACCCACATACCCTTCAGCCAGACCCGCGCCCGCCACATACAGCTCTCCGACCACCCCTACGGGGACCGGACGCAACCATCTGTCCAGCACAAAGAACCCAAGGTGAGCCAAGGGGACCCCAATTGGGCTGACAGTGCTGTTGAGATCGGACGCGACGATCTTGCAGTAGGACGCGTGCACCGTGGTCTCGGTGATGCCATACATGTTGATCAAGCGCGGTGATCCTGGATGGTTATCCAACCAGGTCTCCAGACGCTGAGGTTCTAGCGCTTCCCCGCCGAACACCACCGTCTGCAGCTTCAGTTCATCATTTGCCTCGGGGGACTGCGAGGAATCCATCCCGAGCCAGCGTGTCACTTGGCGTTCCCAAGCCGTGATCGAGGTTTCCGACCAATATTGCGCGTCAACGGTTTGCAGCGCATAGAACGCCGTAGGAGTTTGGCTCAAGAGTGTTACCTGCTCGGCGACCAGCAGGGCGTGTAACTCTTCCGGTGAACGGACCACCTCATCGGGCACCACTACCAGCCGCCCACCAGTGAGCAACGCACCCCAGATTTCCCAGACCGAGAAGTCGAAGGCGATCGAATGGCTCTGCGACCACACCTGCCCCGCCAAGTCCATCTCCGCGTCCAACGATTTCAACAGTCGGGTGACGTTGCGGTGAGCCACGGCTACGCCCTTCGGGGCTCCGGTGGTACCTGAGGTGTAGATCAAGTAGGCAATATCGTCGGGCGCCGGTGCCAGCATCGGTAGCGGCGTGGCGAATTGAATGTCCAATGCGGGATCGTCGACATCGATCACCGGCAGGTCAATCCCATCGAGCCGCGACCGGAGTCCCGCGGTGGTGATCGCGATAATCGGTGCGGCGTCGTCGAGCACAAACTCCATCCGCGCCCTCGGCAGCGCTGGATCGATCGGCAGGTACGCCGCACCGGTTTTCAGCACCGCCAGCATCGCGAGAATTGCTTCGGCCGAGCGCGACAACAGCAACGCCACCCGCTCACCCGGACTTACCCGATGAGCAACGAGCGAGTGCGCCAACCGATTCGACACCTCGTCGAGTTCTCGGTACGTCAGCGAGCAACCCTCGATGGTGACCGCGACCGCCTCAGGTGTGCGAGCCACTTGTGCGGCAAAGGCTGCCGGAATCGACACAGGCGCACTCGCAGGCTCCGACAACACCGCGCGATTGCCGATCTCGTCGAGGAACGCGTGCTCATCCGCATCAAGCAGATCCAACGTCGAGAGACGCCCGGCGGGTCCGGCGGTCATCGTCATCAACACCCGCTCAAAACGTTCGAGAAGCGCCTGGATGGTGCCTGCGTCAAACACGTCAGTGCGGAATTCGACATCGCCGCCGATACCGGCGGGTTCGCCAGTCTCGGTCCAGTGCTCTCCGAGATGGAAGGCCAGATCCGCACGCGCGGTGCGGGTCTCCAGCGGCAGCGGCACGGCCTCCAGATCACCGAAGGTCCGCCCGACGTTCAAGTTCTTCTGACCAGCAAGCGTCTGCCAGGCCAACAACACCTGCACCAGCGGATGGTGGGCCAGCGACCGAGCCGGCTTGAGCCGCTCCACCAGCAGCTCGAAGGGCACGTCCTGATGCTCATAGGCCGCTAGGCTGCGCGCGCGCACCTCAGACAACAACTCTCCGACGCTGGGATCTCCCCCCACGTCCACCCTCAACACCAAGGTGTTGACGAAGAACCCGACCAGCTCGTTGAGCGCGGGATCGCGACGACCCGCGACGATGAACCCCACCGCCACCTCAGGGCTGTTGCTGAGCTTCGACAACAACGCGACCAAGGCGGCTTGAACCACCATGAAACTGGTCGCATTGTGTTCTCGAGCAAGGCGAGCCACCCTCTGCTGCAATTCCGGGGACCAATCGACAAGCGCCTTCGCACCGCGGTAATCAGCAACGGGTGGGTAGGGCCGATCGGTAGGCAGCACCAGGCGCTCGGGCATCCCGGCCAACGCCTGCTCCCAATAGGCGAGCTGCGCGCCGATGGGGCTGCCGGAGTCGGCAACATCACCAAGTTGCGCGCGCTGCCACAGCGTGTAATCGACGTACTGCACTGTCAAGGGCGCCCATTCGGGAGCCCGGCCCGCACACCGCGCGGCGTAAGCCTCCGACACATCACCCAACAACGGAGCGATCGACATTCCGTCAGCGGCAATGTGGTGCACCACGGCCGCCAATACATGCTCGTCTCTGCTGATACGGAAAAGCTTGGCCCGCAACGGAATATCGGTGGCTAAATCGAACGGCACGCTCACCACCGCATCGATGGCCTCACTCATCCGGCGGTCAGGCCACCCGCCGGCATCTGCGACCTCCCAGCCGAAGTTTGCCCGCTCGATTGGAAGCACCATCTGCTGCGGGATCCCCTCGGGCGCAGGGAAGAGCGTGCGCAGGCTCTCATGGCGGTCTACGACGTCGGCTAATGCCGCTCCTAACGCATCGGCGTTCAGGCGTCCGTTCAACCGCAGCGCCACGGCCATGTTGTAGACCGCCGAGGGCCCTTGTAACTGATCGATGAACCACAACCGATGCTGGCCGAACGACAAGGGCACCACCGCAGGGCGCTCACCGGCCACCAGCGGCGCCAACCCACCCTTGTCGGCGCAGATCTGCGGCGCCAGTTCGGAGACCGTCGGCGCCTCAAACACCGCCCGAACCGAAAGGTGGCCACCCAAGCCGGCATTGATCGCAGCGACCAACCGCATCGCCGACAACGAATCCCCACCCAGATCGAAGAACGAGTCATCCACCCCGACCCGCTCCACTCCGAGAATTTGAGCGTAGATCCCGGCGACAATCTCCTCGGTCAGCGTGGCCGGAGCGCGGTAGCCTTCGCTGCCGGTGTATTCCGGTGCCGGCAATGCGCGTTTGTCGAGCTTGCCGTTGACGGTCAATGGCAACACTTCGATCGCGACGACGGCGGCCGGAACCATGTAGCTCGGCAGGCGCTTGGCCAGCGCGTCGCGCAGCGCGGCCGGATCGGCGGTCCCGGTGACATAGCCGACAAGGCGTTTGTCGCCTGGGCGGTCCTCGCGGGCGATCACTACTGCCTGATCGACTCCGTCGAGTGCATTGAGTTCGGCTTCGATTTCACCGAGTTCGATGCGGTATCCGCGGATCTTGACCTGCTCATCAGCTCGGCCCGCATACCGCAGTTGGCCATCCGGGCTCCACGCGACCAGATCTCCGCTGCGATACATGCGTTGTCCAGGTCCGCCGAACGGGCATGCCACAAAACGTGACGCGGTCAACGCGGCCCGGCCCGTATAACCCTCGGCCAGTCCGGCACCGGCCACGTACAACTCCCCTACCACGTTGGTCGGCACGGGGCGCAACCAGCCATCGAGCACGAAGAAGGCTAGATGCGCCAACGGAACCCCGATCGGGGAGCCCGCATTCTTGACATCGGCGGCGAGGATCTCGCGTATTGAGGCATGCACCGTGGTCTCGGTTATGCCGTACAAGTTCAGTAGTCGCGGCAACCCGGGATGACGATCCAACCACGCCCCGAGGCGAGCAGGTTCGAGCGCTTCCCCGCCGAAAACAACTGTCTCCAACTTCAATTGGTCGCCCAACTCGGGGTTCACCGCATCCGCGGCCTGGAGGGCATAAAACGCCGATGGGGTCTGGCTGAGCACACTGACCTGCTCGCTCACCAATACCGCGTGCAGCTCCTGCGGAGAACGCACCACCTCGTCGGGCACCATCACTAACTGCCCGCCGCTCAATAGCGCGCCGAAGATCTCCCAGACCGAAACGTCGAAGGCCAAGGAGTGACACTGCGACCAAACCGCCGGCGCCGGCACGTCGGCCTCCAACGCCTCTAACAGCCGAATGACGTTGCGGTGCGCTACTGCGACGCCCTTCGGGACACCAGTGGTGCCCGAGGTGTAGATCAAGTAGGCGATGTCGTCCGGGGAAGGCGGCGGTAACGCGGTGACCGGCTGGGCATCGATGGCGGGATCGTCGATATCCACGACCACGATGTCTTGCTCGGTCAGCCGCGGTCGCAGTTCGGCGGTGGTGAGCGCGATTTTCGGGGCGGCATCGTCGAGCACAAATCCAATCCGCGCATCCGGATGGCCCGGGTCAATCGGCACATACGCTGCCCCGGTCTTGAGCACCGCCAGGATCGCCGCGACCGCCTCGGCCGAGCGATTCATCAGCAGCGCAACCCGCTCACCCGGACGCAGTCCGCGAGCAGTCAACCAATGGGCCAACCGATTCGACGCCTCGTCTAGCTCGCGGTATGTCACCGAGTGGCCACCACAGCTAATCGCCACGGCTTCAGGGGCCTTGCCCACCTGCGTGGCGAACAGCACAAGAATCGACACCGGTGTGAGTGTTCGCGCAGTCAAGGCCGCCCGGTTGCCGACCTCGTCGAGTCTGCCGAGCTCAGCTGCATCCAGCACGTCGATCGATGACAACGTCCGTGATGGGTTGGAACTCATCGCGACCAACACGCGCTCGAACCGCTTGATCAGCGCTTCGATGCTGCCCGCATCGAACTCGTCGGTGTCGTATTCGACGCGCAGCGCCAGTTCGCGGCCTGGTGCGGCTTGCAACGCGAGCGGGTAGTGGTTGTATTCGCGGGCCGCGAATTCAGTGACGGTGAGCTCGCCGTCGCCTGACAACTCGGCGGTGTCAACCGGGTAGTTCTCGTAGACGAACAGCGTGTCGAACAGCGTGTCGATACCGGTGAGGCGGTGAAGCTCCGGTAGCGCCAAGTGCTGGTGGTCCAAGGTTTGGTGCTGCGCGGTCTGCAGCTGCTCGAGCAGCTCAGCGGTCGTGGTCGATGCGTTGAGAGCTGCGCGCACCGGCACGGTGTTGATCAACAGCCCGATCATCGACTCCGCACCCGCCACCTCAGCCGGGCGTCCGGAGACGACGGTGCCGAACACCACATCGCGATGGCCGGTCAGTGAGCTCAGCAGTTGCGCAAACGCCGCCTGCAACACTGTGCTGACGGTCGTATCATGTGCGCGCGCCAACTCGCCAAGCCCTCGAGTGATTCGCTCAGACAGTCTGCAGGAGAACGCTTTTCGACTGCCGAACCCCAGCGTGTCCGGCCGACCTACCAGAGTCGGGGTGTCGAACCCGGCCAGAACCTCGCGCCAGGCCGCGCGGGCGGCGTCGAGGTCGCGCTCGGCCAGCCAGCTGATGAATCGGCGATACGACACCGGTGGGGGCAGCGGCTGGCGGTAGTAGCCGGCGAAGATTTCACCCAGCAGGATCGGCAGCGACCAGCCGTCCATCACAATATGGTGATTGGTGAGCACAAACCGGTGCCGATCAGGTCCAGTGCGAATCACCGCCGCCCGAAATGCCGGCTGCTCAGTAGGATCGCCGACCGCGGCGCGTTCAGCAGCACAAATCGCCCCGACCTGCTCCTCGATATCGACGCCGAAGGGCACATCAACGAAGCGCCAGGGTATTTCGGGGTCAGTCTCTATGATCTGTACCGGCTCATCGAATCGGTCGCAGAAGCGGGCCATCAGATGTGGATGGCGGCCGACCACGGTGTGCACCGCCGCGCGCAGCCGCTCTGCATCCAAGGCGCCGGCGATGGTGATATCCAGCTGCACCGCATACACATCATCGTCGTTGTCGTGATCGGTGCCCGCGTGAAACAGCAGACCCTGCTGCAGCGGAGTCAACGGCAACACATCCGCGATCCGGTGCTGCCGCTGGATCTCATCAAGTTGGGGCTGACTCAGCCGCGCCGGAACGATATCGGTGGGCGTCAACCCGCCCCCACCAGCGCGCACATGCGCGCAGATTCCGCCCAACGCCTCAAACCACAACCGGCTCAAGCGGTTTACTCGCGCCGCATCGAGCGCGGAAGGCGCCCAGATCCAGTTCGCCTGCAACTGCGGGCCGGAATCGGTATCGGCAGTGACGGCGTTCAGCTCCACGGTGTGGACCAACGGCATCGGAATTGCCGCCGCCGCACCGGTCAACGCCAAACCAGCAGCACTAACACGCCAGAACCCATCGGAGACGTCGCCTGCCGCAGCGCCCAACCGGCCCAGATAGTTGAACGCGATGACCGGATCCGCGGCATCCAGCTCCACATCGGGGTTCAGGTACCGCAGCAATCCGTAGGTCAGGCCGTCCGGGTGGCCGCGCAGTTGTTCTTTGGCGTCCTTGATGACGGCGCCCAACACCGCGTCACCGCCAATGACCTGCGCCCAGGTCAGCCCGCCGACGCTCAGCGCTATGGGGTGCTTGGTGGTGAACCAGCCCACCGTGCGCGACAGGTCCACTCCGTCGGCGAGGTCCTCATCGCGGCCGTGGCCTTCGACATCAATAGCAATTGGAAGACCGTGCATCCCCAACAGTTCCGCGCACGCCAGTCCCAAGGCGATCAACAAAATGTCTTGGACCCCGGCGTGGAACGATGCCGGGACTTGACCGAGCAGCATCCGGGTCGTCTCGGTATCCAGCTGCGCCGACAAATGTCCCGCGCGGGCGTAGGTGTCCACATCGGGTTGCACCGTCGGCAGTGCGACCGGGGCGACAGCAGTCACTCGCCGCCACGCCTCAGCCTGGCTGACGACTTCAGCGGTCCGCGCGTGGTCGGCCAACAGTGTCGACCACCGGGCAAACGACGTTCCACTCGGGAGCAGCGCGATCGGCTGTCCACTGTGATGCTGGGACCAAGCAATATTCAGGTCTTCCAACAGGATTCGCCAAGACACCCCGTCAACAGCCAGGTGGTGAACGATCAACACCAACTGACCGGTCGCATTGGCCCACAGCGCGCTGACCATGCTCCCCGCGGCCGGGTTCAACCGTGACCGCGCCTCGATCAGAGCCTCGTCGCTGAGCGTCTCCACGCTATGCACGCAATGGTCCGCCTGTACCGAGCCGACGTCGGGCACCTGCAGCGCCCATTCCCCCGCGTCATCCTCAGCGACGCGCAGCCGGAGCATGGCATGTCGATCCAGCAACGCTTGCAGGACCACCACCACATCGGCTTCAGTGGCTCCGACCGGGGCTTGCACCACCATCGTCTGGTTGAACTGATCAATCGCGCCCTGCAGGCTGTGAAGCCAGCCCATGATCGGAGTGGCCACGACAGGTCCCACTCCGTCGTCGATGACGCCAACCGCGCCGTCGATGACCCGGACTACCCGTGCCAGCCGCGCCACGGTCTGCTCGACAAACACATCGCGCGGGCGGCAGAGCAGGCCGGCCGCTCGGGCCCTCGCCACGACCTGCATCGACAAGATGCTGTCGCCACCCAACGCGAAGAACGGTTCATCTACCCCGACCCGCTCGATACCCAGCACCTGGGCATAGATTCCGGCCAGGATCTCCTCGACCGGGGTCTCGGGCGCACGATACCGGTCGATATCGGTGTATTCGGGTGCTGGCAGCCCGCGTTCGTCGAGCTTGCCATTGATCGTCAGCGGCAACGCGTCCAACGGGACGATGGCGGTCGGCACCATATAGCCCGGCAACCGCTCGGCCAGTTGCAAAAGAATCTCGGCCGTATCGAGGCTGCCGGTGGCGTAACCGACAAGGCGTTTGTCGCCGGGGCGGTCCTCACGCGCGATCACCACCGCATGAGTAACCCCGTCGCAGGCGTTCAGCGCGGCTTGGACTTCACCGAGTTCGATGCGATACCCGCGGATCTTGACCTGCTCATCAGCGCGGCCCACATAGCGCAACTGCCCATCGGGCTCCCAGGCCACCAGATCCCCGCTGCGATACATCCGCGCCCCGGCGCCGCCGAACGGACACGCCACAAACCGTGACGCGGTCAACGACGCCCGCCCCACATAGCCCTCGGCCACCCCAGCGCCGGCGACATACAACTCCCCCACCACCCCGGTTGGCACCGGGCGCAACCAACCATCGAGGACGAAAAAGCCCAAGTGCGCCAACGGCATCCCGATCGGAGACACCGCCTTGTCGATATCGGCGGCGGTGATCTGCCGCAGCGAAGCATGCACCGTGGTCTCGGTGATGCCATACATATTCAGTAGCCGCGGTGACCCTGGATGTCGACCCAACCACGCCCCGAGACGGGCCGGCTCCAGCGCCTCCCCGCCAAACACCACCGTCTGCAACTTCAGCCGATCCGCCCGCTCGGCAGCCATTGCCTCGGCGGCAGCCAACGCATAAAACGCCGATGGGGTCTGGCTCAACACCGAAACCTGCTCGCCGACCAACAGCGCACACAACTCCTCGGGCGAGCGCACCACCGCATCGGGCACCACTACCAGCCGACCGCCAGAAAGCAGCGCCCCAAAGATCTCCCACACCGAGAAATCGAACGCCAACGAATGGCACTGCGACCACACCTGATTCGGGCCCACCGCGACCTGCAGCGTCTGCAGCAGACCGGTCACACTGCGGTGCGCCACCGCCACCCCCTTCGGGGTTCCCGTGGTGCCCGAGGTGTAGATCAGGTAGGCGATATCGTCCGGCGATGGCACCGCAAATCCGGTGGCGGGCTGGGCCTCGATGGCGAAAGCATCGACATCAACAACGACCAGTTCTGCGTGGGTGGCAAGCCGCGGACGCAGCTCGGCGGTGGTGATCGTGACGATCGGCGCGGCGTCGGCGAGCACGAACTCGATCCGCGCATCGGGATGCGTCGCGTCGATCGGCACATACGCCGCCCCCGTCTTGAGCACCGCCAGCATCGCGATGATGGCCTCGGCGGAGCGCTCGACCAGCAGCGCCACCCGCTGGCCTACGCCCGCTCCGTGAGCAATCAACAGGTGCGCCAACCGATTCGACGCCTCATCAAGCTCGCGGTAGGTCACCAAATCGCCGCCGCAACTGATCGCCACCGCCTCCGGGATGCGGGCGACCTGGGCCTCGAAGAGCCCTGGGATCGAGGTGGAATTCGCTGTCGGCCGGGTCAACACCGCCCGATTGCCGGCCTCATCCAATGCGGTTTTCTCGACCTGATCGAGCAGGTCGATCGATGACAGCCGCCGGCCGGGATCAACGGTTAGCGCCATCAACACCCGACCCCACCGCTCGATCAGCGCCCCGATACCGGCCGCGTCGAAGACATCAGCGTCGTATTCGATGCGCAGGCTCAATTCGGGGCCGGGTGCAGCCGCGACCGTGAGCGGGTAATGATTGTACTCGCGCGTGCTTATCTCGGTGACGGCCAAGTCACCATCGCCTGAAACCGCGGTGGTGTCGATGGGATAGTTCTCATAAACGAACAAGGTGTCGAACAACTGATCCTGACCGGCCAGGCGATGGATCTCGGGCAGCGCGAGATGCTGATGTTCAAGAGTGTGGCGGTGGGCGCTTTGCAACTGCGCGAGCAATTCAGCGCCAGTGGTCGCCGCGGTCAGCGTCGCGCGCACCGGCACCGTGTTGATCAACATCCCCACCATCGACTCCGCGCCCGCCAACTCCGCCGGGCGCCCCGAGACCGCGGTGCCGAACACCACATCGTGCTGACCCGTCAGTGAGCAGAGCAGCTGCGCCCAAGCGGCTTGGAGCACCGTGTTGACCGTGGTCTGGAGCGCACGCGCCAGCTCGCTCAGCGCGCGGGTGGTCTGCCCAGACAGCTGATGCGCGGCCACACCTCGCCGGCCTAGCTCGACCCTGCCCGGGGGACCCACCAGGGTGGGGGTGTCGAATCCGGCCAGCACTTCGCCCCAGGCCGCCCGGGCGGCATCCAGGTCGCGTTCGGCCAGCCAGCTGATAATCCTGCGATACGGAACGGGCGGTGGCAGGGGCTGGCCGTAATAGCCGGCGATGATCTCCCCCAACAGGATCGGCAGCGACCAACCGTCCATCACAACGTGATGATTGGTCAGCACGAACCGATGCCGATCAACGTCGGTGCGCATCAGCGCCGCCCGAAACGCAGGCCCGCTCAGATCGCACACCGCGGCGCGCTCATCAGCACACAGCCGCTTGATCCGCTCCTCGACGTCGAGGTTGCTAGCGCTCAAATCGATGTAGTGCAAGGGCAGTTCAGGTTCGGCTTCGATGACCTGCACCGGCTCGTCGAACCGATCGCAGAACCGCGCCACCAGATGCGGATGTCGGGTCACCACCATGTGCACTGCATCGCGCAGTCGCTGCACATGCAGTGGGCCGCTGAGGGTGATCTCGAGTTGCACCGCATAGATATCGTCGTCGTCTTGGACACCACCGGCGTGGAACAGCAGCCCCTGCTGCAGCGGGGTCAACGGCAATACATCCGCGATCTGGAACTGCTGGGCGAGTTCGTCGAGTTGCGGTTGGCTCAACCGCGCTGGGGCGATGTCTGAGGGCGTCAATCCGCCCCCGCCCGCTTGCACCAGTGTGCAGATGCCGCGCAGCGCCTCAAACCACAACCGGCTCAACCGGTTTACTTGTGCCGCATCGAGTGCCGACGGCGCCCAGGTCCAGTTGGCGTGCAACCGGGGACCGTCTGCGGTGTCGGCGGTGGCGGCGTTGAGCTCCACGGTGTGCATCAACGGCATCGCGATCGCCGCCACAGCGCTCAGCGTCGAACCCTGCGCGCAGGGCCGCCACCACTGATCGGAGTCCGCGCCCGCCCCGGCGCCGAGTCGGCCCAGATAGTTGAACCCGATCACTGGATCGGGCCCCTCGAGCTCGACGTCGGGGTTCAAATAGCGCAGTAATCCGTAGGTCAAGCCTTCGGGCAGAGCGCGCAATTGTTCCTTGGCGTCCTTGATGACCCCGCCCAATACCGCGTCACCGGCGGTCACCTTCGCCCACTCAAGGTTTCCGGGGCCCAATGCCACCGGGTACTTGGTGGTGAACCAGCCGACCGTGCGCGACAAATCCAGTCCGGCGGCCAGTTCCTCATGCCGGCCGTGGCCTTCCACATCGATGCCCACCCGCGCGGGGTGGCCGAGGAACTCGCTGACCGCCAGCCCGAAAGCGATCAACAGAATGTCCTGTACACCAGCGTGAAACGCCGCCGGCACCTGCCCCAACAACAGGCGTGTCGTGTCGGTGTCCAACTGTACGGAAAGGTTGCCCGCGGTGGCGAACGTATCCCCGGGTTGCACCGGCGGCAACGCCGCCGGGATCGTCGAAATCTTTCGCCACACTTCGGCCTGAGCGACAACCGCATCTCTGTTGGCGTGCTCGGCCAGCAGTGCTGACCACCGCGCAAACGACGTCCCACCGGCGGGCAGGACGATCGGCTGACCACCACGGTGCTGGGCCCAGGCGATGTTCAGGTCTTCCAACAGGATTCGCCACGACACACCATCAACCGCCAGATGGTGCACGATCAACACCAACTGACCGGTCGAACTGGCCCACACCGCGGCAAGCATCACCCCGGCCGCCGGGTCCAACCGCGACCGCGCCCCGACCAGTACCGCATCATCGAGCTCCTCGACGACCTGCACGCAATCGCTGGCCTGTACCGATGCGGGCTCGGGCACCCTCAGCGACCACCCCCCGGCACCGTCGTGCTCGGCGCGGCACCGCAGCATGGCATGCCGATCCAACAGGGCCTGAACCAGCACAAGCGCATCAGTCTCGGTGGTTCCGGACGGGGCCTGGATGCCCATCGCCTGGTTGAACTCGGCTGTCGGACCGTCCACCTGCGCCAGCCAGCCCATGATCGGGGTGGCCACCACCGGGCCCAGGCCCTCATCGACTACTCCGTCCGCGCCGTCGGCCACCGTGACGACTCGGGCAAGCCGCGCCACAGTCTGCTCGGTAAACACATCGCGTGGGCGACACAGCAGACCCGCCGCTCGCGCCCGAGCCACCACCTGCATCGACAAAATGCTGTCGCCACCCAACGCGAAGAACGAGTCATCAACCCCGACCCGCTCGAGCCCGAGAACTTCGGCGTAGATGCCGGCCAGGATCTCCTCGACCGCGCTTTCCGGGGCGCGATAGCGTTCGGTGTCGCTGTACTCGGGCGCCGGCAGGGCACGCTTATCGAGCTTGCCGTTGACCGTCAATGGCAACGCCTCGAGTACCACTACCGCGGTCGGAATCATATAGGCAGGCAACCGCCCACCCATTTGTGCGCGCAGGGTCGCCGCGTCGGCGGTGCCGGTGACATAACCGACCAGGCGCTTGTCGCCAGGACGGTCCTCACGAACAATCACCGCCGCCTGATCCACACCGTCAAGGGCAGCCAATGCGGCTTGGATTTCACCGAGTTCGATGCGATACCCGCGGACCTTGACCTGCTCATCGGCGCGCCCGAGGTACTGCAGTTGCCCGTCCGCATTCCAGCGCACCAGGTCTCCGGTGCGATACATCCGGGTCCCCGTTGCCCCCGATGGGCACGCCACAAACCGCGACGCCGTCAATCCGGCCCGCCGCCAGTACCCGACACCCACTCCGGCGCCGGCCACATAAAGTTCCCCCACCACCCCGACCGGCACCGGACGCAACCAAGCATCGAACACGAACGCCGCCGATCCTAGAACCGGGGCGCCGATCGGCACCACGTGCGACCCCGGTGTTAGCGGGGAGCTCACCGCCGCGTACACCGTGGTCTCAGTCGGACCGTAGGCGTTGATCATCACCCGCCCCGGTCCGGCCCACCGATTAACCAACTCCGGCGAACACGCCTCCCCGGCCACCACCAACACCGCCGACTCCAAGCCCGTCGGCGAGAGCATCGCCGCCGCCGACGGCGTCTGGCTCACCACACCAACGCGCTCGCTCACCAGCAGCGCGTGCAACTCCTCCGGTGAGCCGACCACCGCCTCGGGCACCACAACCAACCGGCCCCCAGAAAGCAGCGCCCCGAAGATCTCCCATACCGACACGTCGAACGCCAACGAATGCCACTGCGACCACACCTGATTCACCGATTGCAGACCGGCGTTCACACCCGCCAGTAAGGCGGTCACATTGCGGTGGGTCACCGCTACGCCTTTGGGGACGCCGGTGGTGCCCGAGGTGTAAATCAAATAGGCGACGTCGTCGGGCGCCGGCCCCACCGCCAGCGCGGTAGTGGGCTGAGTGTCGATCGCGAGATCATCGACCTCGATCACCACCAACCGCTCGTCTTGGCCGGCCACCCGCGACCGCAGGCCCGCGGTGGTTATCGCAACGATCGGGGCGGAATCGACGAGCATGAACCTGATTCGTGCATCCGGCAGCACAGGGTCAATCGGCACATAGGCGGCTCCAATCTTGAGCACCGCCAGCATCGCGACGACTGCCTCAGCCGAGCGAGGCAGCATAAGCGCAACCCGCTGGCCCGGACCCACCCCGGTCTCAACCAGCAGATGCGCCAACCCATTTGACGCCTCATCCAGCTCCCGATATGTCACCGAGCAGCCGTCGCAGGTAATAGCCACCGCCTCCGGCGTGCGGTGGACCTGCGCGTCAAACAACAGCGGAATCGACAGCTCCGGTGACAACGGCGCGGTCAACACTGCCTGATTGCCGAACTCAGCCAACCGCGTGTACTCAAGCTCATCGAGCACATCAATCGACGACACCAGTTGCGACGCATCAGCGGTCAATCCAGCTAACACGCGCTGCAACCGCTCGATCAAAGCTTCGATGCTGGCCGCGTCGAACACGTCGGTGCGGAACTCCACCGCCCCGGAAATCCCGGCCGGCCCCCCGGCTTCACTCCAGCCTTCAGCAAGCGAGAACGTCAAATCCATTCGAGCAGAACGAGTATCGACCGGCAACGGGGTTATCTCCACATCACCCAGACGCATCCAAGCGGCCGGCGCGTTTTCGTGTCCAGCGAAATTCTGCCAAGCCAACATCACCTGCACCAACGGGTGATGCGTCAACGACCGCACCGGATTGAGCCGCTCCACCAACACCTCAAACGGCACATCCTGATGCTCAAACGCCGCCAGCGCGCGCGAACGCACCTGGGCCAACACCTCACCGACCGTCGGGTCACCGGCCACCTCGACCCGCAACACCAACGTATTGACGAAAAACCCCACCAACCCATCAAGAGCCGGGTCACGCCGCCCGGCGATCGGGAACCCCACCGCCACATCCGAACTGGCGCTCAACTTGGCCAACAACACCGCCAACGCCGCCTGCACCACCATGAAACTGGTCACATGATGCTCAGCAGCCACCACAGCGATCTGCTGCTGCAACTCGGCCGGCCAATCCACAGCCACCGTGGCCCCCCGGTAATCGGCCACCGCCGGATACGGCCGATCCGTGGGCAGCGCCAACCGCTCCGGCAACCCGGCCAGAGCCCGTTCCCAAAACTCGAGCTGCCCCGCGATACGGCCCTTCGGATCATCGAGATCACCGAGTTGATCACGCTGCCACAACGTGTAATCCACATACTGCACCGCCAACGGCGCCCAATCGGGCACCCGGCCCGCGCACCGCGCGGCATATGCCATACCCAAATCAGCCACCAACGGGCGCACCGACCACCCATCCGCGGCGATGTGATGCACCACCGCCACCAACACGTGCTCGGCGTCGGTGATGCGGAAAAGCCTCGTCCGCAGCGGAATTTGCGTAGCCAGATCAAACGGTTCACCCACCACCGCGTCGATGGCCTCATCCAAGAGGTGGTCCGGCCAGCCGCCGGCATCAACGACATCCCAGCCGAAATCCATCCGATCAACAGGCAACACCACCTGCTGAGGAATCCCCTCAGGTGCCGGGAACACGGTGCGCAACGACTCCTGGCGGGTTATGACGTCGACCAACGCCGCACCCAACGCCTTGACATCCAGCCGTCCGCTCAGCCGCACCGCCACCGCCATGTTGTAGACCGCCGACGGTCCCTGCAACTGATCGATCACCCACAACCGATGCTGACCAAACGACAACGGCACCACCGCCGGGCGCGCCACCGCCACCAGCGGCTCGGGACGTCCCCCGGCGAGGTCCAGGCGCGGGGCCAACGCGGCCACCGTCGGCGCCTCAAACACCGCCCGCACCCCCAGATCGCTACCTAAATCGGCATTGATCGCCGCGACCAACCGCATCGCCGACAACGAATCCCCGCCGAGTTCGAAGAACGAATCATCAACCCCGACCCGCTCCACCCCCAGCACCTGGGCGTAGATACCGGCCACAATCTCCTCAGTAAGGGTGGCCGGGACGCGGAAGCCCTCGGTGCGGGTGTATTCCGGTGCCGGCAGGGCGCGCTTGTCGAGTTTGCCGTTGGGAGTGAGCGGCAAAGCGTCTAGCACAACCACCGCGGGGACCATAAAACTCGGCAACCGCTCATCGAGTTGCGAGCGAATTTCGTCCGGGTCGGCGGTGCCTGTGATGTAACCGACAAGGCGTTTATCACCCGGGCGGTCCTCACGAGCGATCACCACCGCCTGCTCGACGCCGGCGCAGGCGTTCAACGCCGCCTGCACCTCACCGAGTTCGATGCGATACCCGCGGATCTTGACCTGCTCATCAGCGCGGCCGATATACCGCAACTGCCCATCGGGCTCCCAAGCCACCAAATCGCCGCTGCGATACATCCGCTGCCCAGCAGCACCGAACGGACACGCCACAAACCGCGACGCGGTCAACCCGGCCCGGCCCACATACCCCTCGGCGACACCAGCGCCGGCCACATACAACTCGCCCACCACCCCGGCCGGTGTGGGACGCAACCAGCCATCGAGCACAAAAAAGCCCAAGTGCGCCAACGGCACCCCGATCGGAGACACCGCACTATCGATATCGTCGGCGGTGATCTGCCGCAGCGAGGCATGCACCGTGGTCTCGGTGATGCCATACATATTCAGCAACCGCGGCGAGGTCGGATGACGACCCAACCACCCTCCCAGGCGAGCCGGCTCGAGCGCCTCCCCGCCGAAGATCACCGTCTCAAGCTTGAGCTGATCACCCAACTCCGGGCCCAACCCATCGGCGGACTGCAGGGCATAAAACGCCGACGGGGTCTGGCTGAGCACACCAACCTGCTCGGCCACCAACACCGCATGAAGTTCTTCGGGCGAGCGCACCACCGCATCGGGCACCACCACCAGCCGGCCCCCACTGAGCAACGCCCCAAAGATCTCCCACACCGAGAAGTCAAACGCCAACGAATGACACTGCGACCAAACCTGATTCGGGCCCACCTCGGCCTGCAGCGTCTGCAGTAGACCGGTCACGTTTCGGTGCGCCACCGCAACACCTTTCGGGGTTCCCGTCGTACCCGAGGTGTAGATCAAATAGGCAATGTCGTCGGGCGACGGCACCGGCAGCGGAGTGCTGGGCTGGACATCGATGGCCGGACTGTCGATATCGATGACCACCAGTTCGCCACGCCTAGCCAACCGGGGCCGCATCCGCGCCGTGGTCAGGACTGCTATAGGCGTTGCATCGTCGCGTACGAACTCGATCCGGGCGTCCGGATGGGCCGGATCGATCGGCACATACGCCGCCCCCGTCTTGAGCACCGCCAGCATCGCGGTGATGGCCTGCGCGGAGCGCTCGACCAGCACCGCCACTCGTTGCCCCGGACCAGCTCCGTGATCAATCAGCAAATGCGCCAACTGGTTCGAGGCCTCGTCAAGCTCGCGGTAAGTGACCGATTCGCTGTCGCAGGTGATCGCTACGGCCTCCGGGGCCCGGGTGACTTGGGTGTCGAACAACACCGGAATCGACACCGCCAACGGTGGCGGCGCAGTGAAAGCCCCGCGGTTGGCCCGCCCCAGCGGGCTGCTGTACTCATGCTGGTCGAGCAGATCAATCGCTGATAGCCGCCGTGTCGGGTCGGCGGTCATGGCCACCAGCACCCGCTCCATCCGTTCGATCAGGGCTTCGATGCCGACCGGATCGAATACCTCTGTGTCGTATTCGATGCGAAGCGTCAGTTCGCGGCCCGGTGCGGCAGCCATGGTCAACGGATAGTGGTTGTGTTCACGGGTGCTGAACTCGGTGACGGCCAGCTCTTGCTCAGCTGAGAATGCGGCGGTGTCGATGGGATAGTTCTCGTAGACGAATAAGGTGTCGAACAACTGGTCGTGGCCGGTGAGCCGGTGAATCTCCGGTAGCGGCAGATGTTGATGCTCCAGGGTGCGATGCTGATTCGTTCGCAGCTGCTCGAGTAATTCGTTCGCGGTGGCGGTCCCAGTGAGCGTGACGCGCACCGGCACAGTGTTGATCAACAACCCCACCATCGACTCCGCGCCCGTCAACTCGGCTGGGCGTCCGGATACCACGGTGCCGAAGACCACGTCGTGTTGACCGGTCAGTGAGCTCACCATCTGGGCCCAGGCGGCCTGCAACACCGTGTTGACGGTGGTGCGGCCTGAGCGGGCCAGGTCGGTCAATGCGCGGGTGGTCTGCTCAGGGAGTCGATGCACGGTCACCCCCCGGGTGACCAGCCCCACTCGGTCTGGCGGGCCCACCAGGGTCGGGGTGTCAAACCCGCTTAACACCTGTGCCCAGGCAGCGCGGGCAGCATCGAGGTCAAGCTCGGACAGCCAGTCGACGAACCTTCGGTATGGAACCGCTGGTGGGAGTGGCTGGCGGTAATAGCCGGCGAAGATCTCGCTCAGCACGAGCGGCAGCGACCAGCCGTCCATCACGATGTGATGATTGGTCAGTACGAACCGGTGTCGATCCCGCCCGGTGCGGATCAGCACCGCCCGGAAGGGCGGCTGCTCTTTCAGGTCGCCCACCGCGACACGCTCGGCAGCGCAAACCTCACGCACCTGCCTGTCGAGATCGTCTCCGTCAGCCTCCAGTTCGACGCATTGCCAGGGCAGTTCGGGATCGACCTCGATGATCTGTACCGGCTCGTCGAATTGGTCGCAGAATCGGGCGACCAAATGAGGATGGCGCTTGACCGCCAGGTGAACTGCCTCGTGCAGTCGCTGTGCATCCAGTGCGCCGGCGATGGTGACATCGAGTTGCACCGCGTACACGTCGTCGCCGTGCGCGGTGCCGGCATGAAAGAGCAGCCCTTGCTGCAGCGGCGTCAACGGCAACACCTCAGCGATGTGGAACTGCTGCGAGAGTTCGTCGAGTTGGGACTGGCTCAACCGGGCGGGCAGGACGTCGGTGGGCGTCAATCCGCCGCCGCCGGCTTGCACCAGCGTGCAGATCCCGCGCACCGCCTCGAACCACAACCGGCTCAACCGCTCGGCCTGCGCGTGATTGAGCGCTGATTGTGCCCAGGTCCAGGTGGCGTGCAACCGG
The DNA here is from genome assembly GCF_001668575.1 of Mycobacterium sp. 1164985.4. Taxonomy (GTDB): domain Bacteria; phylum Actinomycetota; class Actinomycetes; order Mycobacteriales; family Mycobacteriaceae; genus Mycobacterium. The sequence goes on along the minus strand of NZ_LZMD01000070.1, from coordinate 14,060 downwards.
GGACCTTCTGCGGTGTCGGCGGTGGCGGCGTTGAGGTCCACGGTGTGCATCAGCGGCATCGGTATCGCCGCGGCCGCACCGGTCAGCGCTGCGCCTTCCGAACACAGGCGCCACAACTCCTCAGAGTCCTGCCCGGCCGCTGCACCCAACCGACCCAGATAGTTGAACCCGAGCACCGGATCGGCACCATCCACAGCTGCGTGGGGGTTCAGGTAGCGCAACAACCCGTAGGTCAGGCCATCGGGCAGCGCGCGCAGTTGTTCTTTGGCGTCTTTGACCACCGCCTCCAGACGCGGCCCGCCGGCGATGACGTGCGCCCAGTCCAGGGCTGGCATGTTCAGTGCGACGGGGTATTTGGTGGTGAACCAGCCCACCGTACGCGAGAGGTCCACCCCGTCGGCCAATTCCTCAACCCGGCCGTGGCCCTCCACATCGATGCCCACCAACGCCGGGTTACCGAACAATTCAGCGACCGCCAACCCGAACCCGATCAACAAGATGTCCTGGATTCCGGTGTGGAACGCCGCCGGCACCTCCCCCAGCAGCATCCGGGTGGTCGCGACATCCAATTGCGCCGACAAGTGCCCAGCGGTGGCGAACGTATCAACACCCGGTTGCACCGCGGGCAGCATCGCGGGGGTGGCGGCCACCTGTCGCCACGCGTCGGCGTGCGCCACGACGTCCGAATCGTGTGCGTACTCGGCCAGCAGCGCCGACCAGCGGGCGAACGACGTCCCGGTCGCCGGCAGGTCGATCGGCTGCCCACTGTGATGCTGGGCCCAGGCGATGTTCAAGTCTTCCAACAGGATTCGCCACGACACCCCATCAACCGCCAGATGGTGCACGATCAACACCAACTGACCGGTGGCAGCCACCCACAGCGCACTGAGCATCCTGCCGACCGCAGGGTCCAACCGCGACCGCGCCGCGATCACCGCCGCGTCATCGAGTTGGTCGACGACCTGCACACACTCAGCCGCCGGCACCGACCCCAGCTCGGACACGTGCAGCGCCCACGCTCCAGCGCCGTCGTCCTCGACGTGCAGGCGCAACATGGCATGCCGATCCAGCAACGCCTGCAGCAGCGCCACCACATCGGCCTGCGTCGCCGCGGCCGGGGCCTGCACCACCACGGTCTGGTTGAACTCGGCTGTCGGGCCGTCCACGCCGGCCAGCCAGCCGATGATCGGGGTCGCCACCACCGGGCCTATGCCCTCGTCGACCACGTCGGCCGCACCGTCGCTCACCCGGGCCACACGGGCCAGCCGGGCCACGCTCTGTTCGACGAACACATCGCGCGGGCGACACAGCAGACCCGCCGCCCGGGCGCGAGCCACCACCTGCATCGACAGAATGCTGTCGCCGCCGAGCTCGAAGAACGACTCGTCGACCCCGACGCGCTCCAGCCCAAGCACTTGGGCGTAGATGCCGGCCAGAATCTCCTCGACCGCCGTTTCGGGCGCCCGGTACCGATCGACATCGGTGTAGTCCGGTGCCGGCAAGGCACGTTTGTCGAGCTTGCCGTTGGCCGTCAACGGCAGCGCCTCGAGCACCACCACCGCCGCGGGCACCATGTAACCCGGCAGCCGCTCACCCAACGCGGCGCGCAGCACGGCCGGATCAGCGGTGCCGGTGACATAGCCGACCAGCCGCTTGTCGCCGGGGCGGTCCTCACGCGCGATCACGGCAGCCTGATCGACTCCGTCCAATCCGCTCAGCGCAGCCTGGATTTCACCGAGCTCGATGCGATACCCGCGGATCTTGACCTGCTCATCAGCCCGCCCCACATAGCGCAGCTGGCCATCGGCGCCCCAGGCCACCAGATCGCCGGTGCGATACATCCGCGCCCCCGGCGCCCCGAACGGACACGCCACGAACCGCGAAGAGCTCAACGATGGGCGGCGCCAATACCCCACCCCCACACCGGAACCAGCGACATACAACTCACCGACCACCCCGGGCGCTGTGGGCCGCAACCAGTTGTCCAACACAAACAACGCTGCGCCGGACACCGGGGCGCCGATCGGCACCCCATCCGACCCCGGGGTCAGCGGGGCGCTGATCGCGGCGTACACCGTGGTCTCGGTCGGGCCGTAGGCGTTGAGCATCACCCGCCCCGGCGCCGCCCACCGATGCACCAACTCCGCCGGGCACGCCTCTCCGGCGACCACCAACACCGCCGACTCCAACCCCACCGCCGACAGCATCGCCGCCGCCGACGGGGTCTGGCTGATCACATCGACACCCTCGTCGATCAGCAGCGCATGCAACTCGTCCGGAGAACGCACCACCGCATCGGGCACCACCACCAACCGGCCGCCATGCAGCAGAGCCCCGAAGATCTCTGCCACCGACACGTCGAATGACAGCGAATGCCACTGTGAGAACACCGGATCGGCCAACGGAAGGCTCGCGTCCACTGAACCCAGCAACCCGGTCACGCTGGCGTGGGTGACCGCCACCCCCTTCGGGACACCGGTCGTGCCCGAGGTGTACATCAGATACGCGACATCCTCCGGCGCCGGCCCCACCAAACCGGTGCTGGACTCGCAGTCGATCGCGGGATCATCGATATCGATGACCACCAACTGGTCGTGTCCGGCCAGCCTTGACCGCAGGCCGCTGGTGGTCAAAACGGCGATCGGGGCGGCATCAACAACCATGAACCCGATCCGCGCATCCGGCAGGACGGGATCGATCGGCACATAAGCCGCACCGGTCTTGAGGACCGCCAGCAACGCCACAATCGCCTGCGCCGAGCGCTCGGTCAGCAAACCCACCCGCTGCCCCGGCCCCGCACCCGCGTTAACCAGTAAATGCGCCAACCGGTTCGAGGCCTCATCGACCTCGCGGTAAGTCCATGACCGCTCGCCGCACGTGATCGCCACCGCCTGCGGCCCACGAACCACCTGCGCATCAAACAACGCCGGAATCGACGACGAGGCGGACGCCTGAGCGCTCAACACCTGCCGATGACCCACCTCGTCCAGGCGAGCAAGCTCAGCAGCGTCGAGCACATCGATCGACGACACCCGCCGTGACGGATCAACCGTCAACGCCTCCAACACCCGCCCCAAGCGGCCGACCAACACCTCGACACTGCCCGCGTCGAACACATCAGTGCGGAACTCCACCGACCCACCAATCCCCGCCGGCTCCCCGGCCTCGGTGAAGCGCTCGGACAACGAGAACGTCAGATCCATCCGCGCCGTGTGAGTGTCGACCGGCACCGGCGTCACCTGCAGACCATCCAGACCGGCCTCGGCGACGGGGGCGTTGTTCTGCCAGGCCAACATCACCTGCACCAACGGGTGATGGCTCAAGCTGCGGACGGGGTCGAGCCGCTCCACCAACACCTCGAACGGCACATCCTGATGCTCGAAAGCGGCCAAACTACGTGCACGCACCTGAGCCAATAGCTCTGCGGCCGTGGGATCACCGGCCACTTCGACCCGCAACACCAACGTGTTGACGAAAAACCCGACCAGCTCATCAAGAGCCGGGTCACGCCGCCCGGCGGTCGGAAAGCCCACCGCCACATCCGAACTGGCGCCCAGCTTCGCCAACAACACCGCAAGGCCGGCCTGCACCACCATGAAACTCGTCGCATGATGCTCAGCAGCCACCACAGCGATCCGCTCCTGCAGATCCACCGGCCAGTCCACTGCCACGGTGGCGCCGCGATAATCGGCCACGGCCGGATAAGGCCGATCCGTGGGCAGCGCCAACCGCTCCGGCAGGCCCGCCAGCGCCTGCCGCCAATAGGCCAACTGCGATCCGATGCGACTGTCGGGATCACCGAGATCACCGAACTGTGCACGCTGCCACAACGTGTAATCCACATACTGCACCGGCAACGGCGCCCACCCCGGGGCCTGGCCCGCGCACCGCGCGGCATACGCCACACCCAAATCAGCCACCAACGGGCGCATCGACCAACCATCGGCCGCGATATGATGCACCACCGCCACCAACACATGCTCGGCATCAGCGATGCGGAAAGCCTTGACCCGCAACGGAATCTGGGTGGCCAATTCGAACGGTTCACCGACCACCGCGTCAACGGCCTCACGAAGCCGAGCCTCGGGCCAGCCGCCGGCATCGACCACGCCCCACCCGACGTCAACCCGCTCGACCGGCACCACCACCTGGTGGGGAGTTCCGTCAGGTGCGGGGAACACGGTGCGCAGCGACTCGTGACGGCCGACAACATCGGCCAGCGCCGCCCCCAACGCGTCCGCGACCAAGGATCCACTCAACCGCAACGCCACCGCCATGTGATACACCGCCGACGGGCCCTGCACCTGATCGATCACCCACAACCGGTACTGGCCAAACGACAACGGCACCACCACCGGCCGCTCCACCACCACCAGCGGCGCCAAGCCACCCGAACCGGTGTCGATCCGCGGTGCCAGCCCGGCCACCGTCGGCGCCTCGAACACCGCCCGCACCCCAAGATCACTACCCAAGCCGGCATTGATCGCAGCGACCAACCGCATCGCCGACAACGAATCCCCACCCAAATCAAAAAACGAATCGTCAACCCCGACCTGCTCGAGTCCCAGGACCTGGGCATAGATGCCGGCCAGAATCTCCTCGACCGCCGTTTCCGGAGCGCGGTACCGGTTGACGTTGATGTACTCCGGTGCCGGCAGCGCACGCGTGTCGAGCTTGCCGTTGGGGGTCATAGGCAGCGCATCGAGCGCCACCACCGCCGCAGGCACCATATAGCCGGGCAACCGCTCACCCAACGCAGCCCGCAGCACGGCCGGATCGGCGGTGCCGGTGATATAGCCGACCAGGCGCTTGTCGCCCGGGCGGTCCTCACGCGCGATCACAGCAGCTTGATCGACCCCGTCCAGACGGCTTAGCGCGGCCTGGATCTCACCCAATTCGATGCGATACCCGCGGATCTTGACCTGCTCGTCGGCGCGCCCGTGATAGCGCAGTTGGCCATCCGCGCCCCAGGCCACCAGATCCCCGGTGCGATACATGCGCGCCCCGGCACCGCCGAACGGGCACGCCACAAACCGCGACGCGGTCAACGCAGCCCGCCGCCAATACCCGACGCCCACCCCGGCACCAGCCAGATACAACTCACCCACCACACCCACCGGTGTCGGGCGCAACCAGCCATCGAGCACAAAGAACGCCGCCCACGCCACCGGCGACCCAATCGGCGGAGCCCCCGCACCGGCCACCAACGGCGCACTCATCGACGCCCACATCGTCGTCTCGGTCGGCCCGTAGACGTTGACCATCACCCGCCCCGGCGCCCACCGATCCACCAACTCCGGCGGGCACGGCTCCGCACCGATCACCAACGACGCCGACTCCAACCCGTCGGTACCGAGCATCGCCGCCGCCGAGGGGGTCTGGGTGAGAACGGTGACTTGTTCGCGAATCAGTAAGGCCTGGAAGTCTTCTGGGGAGCGAGCCACCTCCTCGGGCACCACAACCAGCCGGCCCCCATGCAACAGCGCACCCCAGATCTCCCACACCGAGAAGTCGAACGCCAACGAATGAAACAGCGTCCAGACCTGTCCCGGCGCGAGATCCACGCTGATCTGAAGTGAGTCGAACAACTGGATGATGTTGTGCTGGGTGACCACCACACCTTTGGGGACACCGGTGGTGCCCGAGGTATAGATCACGTGGGCGATGTCGCTGGGAGCAGGTAGCGGTAATGCGGTGCTGGGTTGCGCATCGACAGCTGGACCGTTGATATCGATGATCAACAGCTCTTCTGGGCGCAGACGCGGGCGTAGATCCAATGTGGTCAGCGCCGCGATTGGGGCGGCGTCGGCCAGCATGAATTCGATCCGCGAATCCGGATGCGCCGGATCGATCGGCACATAAGCCGCCCCGGTCTTGAGCACCGCCAAGATCGCCACCACCGCTTCGGCGGAACGGTGAGACAGCAGCGCCACCCGCTGTCCTGGCCCCGCACCGTGGTCGGCCAGCAGATGCGCCAACCGGTTGGCGTCCTCCTCCAGTTCCCGGTAGCTCATGGAACGGCCCCGGCATGTCAGCGCCACGGCTTCCGGGGTACGCGCCACCTGCGCGGCGAACAGCATCGGGACCGACGCGTCCGCGGGACCCGGCGCACTCAAGATCGCCCCGTTGCCGGCCTTTTCCAGCCAGGCATGCTCGACCTCATCGAGCACATCGACCCTCGACAACCGCAGCGACGGATCGTCGGTCAGCGCCACCAGCACCCGCTCAAAACGGTCAACGAGGGCGGCAACGCTGCCCGCATCGAACACATCAGTGCGGAACTCCACTTCTCCACTGATCCCGACGGGCTCACCGGCCTCGCCAAAACGTTCGGAAAGCGAGAACGTCAAATCCACTCGCGCAGTGCGTGTCTCGGCTGGCAAGCGGGCGATTTGAATATCACCCAACGCCAGCTCGTCAGGCAAGTCATTGTTTTGCCACGCCAACATCACCTGCACCAACGGATGATGAGTCAGCGACCGAGCCGGTTTCAGCCGCTCCACCAGCACTTCGAAAGGCACATCCTGGTGCTCGAAGGCGGCCAGGCTCCGCGCGCGCACCTGCTCCACCAACTCACCGATGTCGGGATCACCGGCCACGTCGACGCGCAGCACCAAGGTGTTGACGAAGAAGCCCACCAGGCGATCCAGGGCAGGATCGCGGCGCCCGGCGATCGGGAAACCGACTGCCACATCGGAACTGGCGCTGAGCTTGGCAAGCAGCACAGCCAAAGCGGCCTGCACCACCATGAAACTGGTCGCGTTGTGCGCACGAGCCACCTGCGTGATCCGCTGCTGCAACTTCGCGGACCATTCCACCGGCACCCGGGCCCCCCGGTAATCGGCGATCGCCGGGTACGGCCGATCCGTGGGAAGATTCAACCGTTCAGGTACCCCAGCCAGGGCCTTCTGCCAGTAGGCCACCTGAGCGGAGATGCGACTGTGGGGATCGTCGAGATCACCCAGTTGCTCACGCTGCCAGAGCGTGTAATCGGTGTACTGCACCGGCAGTGGCATCCACTCGGGGATCCGCCTCGCGCACCGGGCGGAATAAGCTATGCCTAAATCGGTCACCAGCGGCGTTGCCGACCAGCCGTCAGCGGCGATGTGATGCACCACCGCAACCAACACATGCTGGTCATCGCTGACGCGGAACAGCTTTGCGCGCAAGGGGATCTGATTCGCCAGGTCGAAGGGTTCTGCCACCGCGGTGTCGATGTCCGCTTGGAGCCGAGCCTCGGGCCAGCCGTCGGCGTCGGTGATCCGCCATCCGAAATCGGCCCGCTCGACCGGCACCACCAGTTGCTGAGGAGTCCCCTTTGGTGCCGGAAAAATTGTGCGAAGGCTTTCATGGCGGGTCACGACATCAGCCAGCGCCGCCCCCAACGCTTCAACGTCCAGACGCCCGCTCAGCCGCAATGCGACCGCCATGTTGTAAACCGCAGAGGGCCCTTGCAATTGCTCGATGAACCACAACCGGCTCTGGGCGAACGACAACGGCACCACCGCCGGCCGCTCAACTGCCACCAAGCGCGCCAACCCAGCGCTGCCAGCGCCGATCCGGGGGACCAGCCCGGCCACAGTGGGTGTCTCGAACACGTCGCGTACCGCAAGACCGGTTTCCAGAACAGCATTGACGGCAGCGATGAGTCGCATTGCCGACAGGGAATCCCCACCCAGGTCGAAGAATGAGTCGTTGATCCCCACCCGCTCGACTCCGAGCACCTCGGCGAAAATTCCCGCAAGGATCTCCTCGACAGCACCAGTGGGGGCGCGGTACCGGTCGACGTCGCTGTACTCCGGCGCCGGTAGAGCATTGGTGTCGAGCTTCCCGTTGACCGTCAGCGGCAGCGCGTCGAGCACGACCACCGCCGCGGGCACCATGTAGCCGGGCAACCGCTCACCCAACTGTGCGCGTGCAAAAGCCGGGTCGGCGGAGCCAGTGATATAGCCGACCAGGCGCTTGTCACCGGGGCGGTCCTCGCGGGAGATCACCACTGCCTGATCGACCCCGTCACAGGCCGCCAAGACAGCCTGGATCTCGCCGAGCTCGATGCGATACCCGCGGATCTTGACCTGCTCATCCGCACGCCCGTGATAGCGCAGCTGCCCATCCGGGCCCCACGACACCAGATCCCCGGTGCGGTACATCCGTTGTCCCTGCGCCCCAGCCGCGGCGAATGGACACGCCACGAATCGCGAGGCGGTCAACGCAGCCCGCCGCCAATACCCGACGCCCACCCCGGTGCCGGCCACATACAACTCGCCGACCACCCCAGCCGGCACCGGACGCATCCAGCCGTCGAGCACAAACAGTTCGGCCCCCGGCACCGGTGCGCCGATCGGCGGTGGACCCGCCGCCGGCACCAGCGGCGCGCTGAGCGTCACGACCATCGTCGTCTCGGTCGGACCGAAGGCGTTGATCATCAACCGCCCCAGCGCCCACCGGTCCACCAATTCGGATGGGCAGGCCTCACCGGCGACGACCAGCGCCAGCCCGTCCAACCCATGCGGCGACAACACCCCCGCGGCCGACGGAGTCTGGGTGAGGACATCGACCTGTTCGGTAACCAACAAGGCGTGCAGGTCTTCCGCCGAGCGGGTCACCGAGTCGGGCACCACCACCACCCGACCCCCGTGCAGCAACGGTCCCCAGGTCTCCCACACCGAGGTGTCGAAACCGTAGGAATGACACTGCGTCCAGACCGCGGCCGCCGGAAGGTACGCGTCCAGATCCTCCAACAGCTGAACGACGTTGTGGTGGGTGGTGGCCACACCCTTGGGAACGCCGGTAGTGCCCGAGGTGTAAATCAGGTAAGCAACGTCGTCCGGGAACGGCCCCGGCAGTGACGTGTCGGGTTGAACATCAATGGCGGGGTCGTCGATATCGATGACCAAGAGGTCATGGCCAGCTAGCCGGTGAGCCAGGCCGACAGTGGTCAGCGCGGCGATCGGTGCCGCATCAGCGAGCACGAACCCGATCCGCGTGTCGGGATACGCCGGATCGATCGGCACATAGGCTGCCCCGGCCTTGAGCACCCCTAGCATCGCCACGACCGCCGCAGCCGAGCGCTCCACCAGCAACGCCACCCGCTGTCCGGGACCCGCCCCGCGAGCAATCAACAGGTGCGCTACCCGGTTGGACGCCTCATCGAGCTCGCGATAGGTCAGCGAACTGCCGTCATAGCTGAGCGCCACCGCCCCCGGAGTACGGGTGGCCTGGGCAGCGAACCGCATGGGGATGGATGTCGCCGGCCGCGTGGACGCGGTCAAGACCGCCCGGTTACCCCATCCCTGCAGCCGGGCGTGCTCGTGCTCGTCGAGCACATCAACCGACGACAGCCGCCGCGTCGGGTCGGCGGTCAGCGCCGTCAACACGCGCTCCAACCGCTGGGTCAGCGCCTCGACGCTGGCCGCATCGAACACATCGGTGCGAAATTCCACTTCTCCGCCGATTCCGGCGGCCTTCATGTCGTCACTCCAACGCTCGGAAAGCGAGAACGTCAGATCCGCACGGGCAGTTTGGGTGTCGGCAGGTATCAACGTGACGTGTAGGTCATCCAAATCGAGCTCGGCGGCAAGATCGTTGCTCTGCCAGGCCAACATCACCTGCACAAGCGGGTGATGGGTGAGACTGCGGGTCGGCTTGAGCCGCTCCACCAGCACCTCGAACGGCACATCCTGGTGCTCGAAAGCGGCCAGGCTCCGCGCGCGCACCTGACCCAGCAACTCGCCGACCGTCGGGTCGCCGGCTACCTCCACCCGCAACACGAGCGTGTTGACGAAGAAACCGACCAACTCATCGAGCGCGGCGTCGCGGCGCCCGGCGATCGGAAACCCTACTGCCACATCGGAACTCGCGCTCAGCTTCGCGAGCAGCACCGTGAGTGCAGCCTGCACCACCATGAAACTGGTCGCGTTGTGCTCGCGAGCCACCCGCACGATCTGCTGCTGCAACTCGGCGGGCCAGTCGACGAGCACTTTGGCGCCGCGGTAATCGGCCACCGGCGGATAGGGCCGGTCGGTGGGAAGATCCAGTCGCTCGGGCAACCCTTCCAAAGCCTGCTGCCAGTAGGCCAGCTGTGCGGCGATGCGGCTTTCGGGATCATCGAGATCACCGAGCTGTCGGCGCTGCCAGAGCGTGTAATCGGCGTACTGCACGGGCAACGGGGTCCACCCGGGGGGCTGACCCGCGCACCGGGCGCTGTACGCCACGCCCAGATCAGCCACCAGCGGGGCGACCGACCAGCCGTCAGCGGCGATGTGATGCACCACCGCTACCAACACGTGTTCGTTATCGGCGACGCGGAAGAGCTTGGCCCGCAGAGGAATCCGGACTGCGAGATCGAACGGTTCACGGACCGCGCCGTCGATGGCCTGATGCAACCGGTCCACCGGCCAGCCGTCGGTATCGATGACGTCCCACCCGAAGTCAGCGTGCTCGACCGGGACCACCACCTGCTCGGGAATCCCCTTGGGTGCGGGGAACCGTGTGCGCAGGCTTTCATGGCGGGCGACGACGTCGGCAAGCGCTCGCCCGAGCGCCTCGACATCGAGACGTCCATCCAGACGCAACGCCACGGCCATGTTGTAAACCGCTGACGGGCCTTGCAATTGGTCGATGAACCACAACCGGTTCTGGGCGAACGACAACGGCACCACCGCTGGCCGCTCTGCCACCACCAGCGGCTCTGGACGGGTTTCATCGACGCCGATCAATGGCGCCAAACCGGCCACCGTGGGGGCCTCGAACAACGTGCGCACCCGAAGACCGGCATCCAGAGTCTTGTTGATCGCGGCGATCAGCCGCATCGCCGACAGTGAATCCCCGCCCAAGTCGAAGAACGAGTCGTCGACACCGACCCGTTCCACGCCGAGCACCTTGGCGTAAATGCCGGCAAGGATCTCCTCGGTCAGGGTCGACGGGGCGCGGTACCGATTGATATCGGAGTAGTCCGGAGCCGGCAGCGCACGGGTGTCGAGTTTGCCGTTGACCGTCAAGGGCAGCGCGTCGAGTGCGACCACCGCAGCCGGCACCATGTAGGTGGGTAGCTGCTCGGCGGCCGCAGCCCGCAGCGTGGTGGGGTCAGCGGTCCCGGTGACGTAAGCCACGAGCCGTTTGTCGCCGGGGCGGTCCTCGCGGGCGATCACCACCGCCTGCTCGACGCCATCCAACCTGGATATCGCGGCTTGGATCTCGCCAAGTTCGATGCGATAACCGCGAATCTTGACCTGCTCGTCGGCGCGGCCCAGATAGCGTAGCTGCCCGTCAGCGCCCCAGGACACCAGATCCCCAGTGCGATACATGCGTTTGCCTGGCGCCGCAGCACCGCCGAACGGACAGGCCAGGAACCGTGATGCCGTCAAGGATGCGCGGCCCACATAGCCGAGCCCCACGCCGGCACCGGCCACATACAGCTCACCGACGACTCCGGCGGGCACCGGACACAACCGCTCGTCGAGCACGAACAACGCTGCGTTCGGCACCGGCGAACCGATCGGCGCCATACCGGAGCCCGCTTCCAGCGGCGCGCTCATCGCCGCATAGACCGTCGTTTCGGTGGGTCCGTAGGCGTTGATCATCACCCGGCCGGGCGCGTACCGCTCCACCAACTCGGGAGGACACGGCTCACCACCCACCACCAACGCCGTGGACTCCAGGCCCTCCAGGGAGAACGTCCCCACCGCCGATGGAGTCTGGGTGAGCACGCTGATGCGTTCCGAGACCAGCAAGGCGTGGAAGTCCTCCGGCGTAGCCACCACCGCTTCGGGCACCACGATGAGCCGGCCCTCGTGCAGCAGTGCGCCCCAGATCTCCCAGACCGAGAAGTCGAAGACATACGAGTGGCACTGCGTCCAAACCTGTCCCGGCGGCAGGCCGTTTCGTACGCCGAGCATCTGGGTGACGTTGCGGTGAGTGATGGCCACGCCTTTGGGTGTGCCGGTGGTGCCCGAGGTGTAGATCAGGTACGCGATGTCGTCTGGTGACGGCGCGGGCAGCGCTGTGCTGGATTGCGACTCGATGGCGGGGTCGTCGATATCGATGACCGGCAGTTCGTGTCCGTCCAGCAGCGGACGCAGGTCCGCGGTGGTGATCGCCGCGATCGGCGCGGAGTCGGTGAGCACGAACTCGATCCGCGCGTCTGGGTGGCCGGGATCGATCGGCACGTACGCCGCTCCGGTCTTGAGCACCGCCAACATCGCCACGATCGCTTCGGCCGACCGGGAGAACAAAAGGGCCACATGGGTTCCCGGACCCGCACCGTGAGCGGCCAACAGGTGCGCCAACCGGTTGGCCGCCTCGTCCAGCTGCCCATAGGTCGTGGAACGGCCGTTGCAGGTCAGTGCGAGCGCGTCCGGGTTACGTGCCACCTGAGTCGCGAACAGCGCTGGTAAGGATTCCGGCGTACCGGCCGGGGTGGTCAGCGCCGCCTGGTGGCCCCACTGCTGCAGCCGGGCCTGTTCATGCTCATCGAGCAGGTTCACCGACGACAACAACCGCTGCGGGTCGGCGGTCATGGCCACCAGCACCCGAATCAAACGTTCGATGAGCGCCTCGATGCTGGCTGCATCGAAGACATCGGTGCGATACTCCACCGCGCCGCTGATTCCGGCGGGCTCGCCGGCCTCAGTCCATCGTTCTCCCAGCGAAAACGCGAGATCCATGCGCGCGGTGTGGGTTTCGGTCGGCAGCTGGGTGACCTGCAGATCGCCCAAGCTCAATCCCGAGACGGGGCCGTTCTCCTGGCCGGGGAAGTTCTGCCAGGCCAACAACACCTGCACCAGCGGGTGATGAGCCAGACTGCGCGTCGGGTTGAGCCGCTCGACCAACACCTCGAACGGGGCATCTTGATTCTCGTAGGCGGCCAGGCTGCGCTGGCGTACCTGTGCCAGCACCTCGGCCACAGTGGGGTCACCGTCGACTTCGAAACGCAACACCAGGGTGTTGATGAAGCAGCCCACCAACCCGTCGAGGGCCGAATCGCTGCGCCCGGCGATCGCGAAACCGGTCGCCACCTCAGTGCTGGCGCTGAGCTTGGCCAGCAGCACCGCCAGCGCAGCCTGTACCACCATGAAACTGGTCGCATTGTGTTCGCGGGCGAGTCGAGCGACCTGTTGGTGCAGATCGACCGGGAACTCGACAACCATACTGGCACCGCGGTTTTCGGCCACCGGGGGGTGAGGTCGATCGGTGGGCAGATTCAGCCGCTCAGGCATACCCGCCAAGGCGGCCTGCCAGTAGGCCAACTGCGCGGCGATGGGGCTGTCGCCATCGGCCATATCACCGAGCTGGGCGCGTTGCCACAGCGTGTAATCGATGTACTGCACCGGCAGCGGGGCCCAGTCCGGGGCCTGCCCGGCGCACCGGCTCGAGTAGGCCACCCCGAGATCGGCCACCAGCGGGGTGATCGACCAGCCATCGGCAGCGATGTGGTGCACCACCGCCACCAACACATGCTCATCATCGCTGATCCGGAAAAGCGTTGCTCGCAAAGGAATCTCGGCAGCCAGATCAAACGGGTGACGCGCCGCGGTGTCGACGGCCTGCTGGATCTCACCGCCCGACCAGCCACTGCCATCCACGACCCGCCACCCGAAGTCGGCGTCCTCGACCGGCACCACGACCTGCTGTGGCGTGCCCTCCGGAGCCACAAAGCGCGTGCGTAGGCTCTCATGTCGGCTCACCACATCGGTCAGCGCCTGGCCCAGCGCTTCGGCGTTGAGGCGCCCGCCCAGTCGCAACGCAACCACCATGTTGTAAACCGGTGATGGTCCCTGTAACTGGTCGAGGAACCACAACCGGTTCTGAGCGAACGACAACGGCGCCGTCGGACGCGCCATAGGTACCAGCGGCGCCAGCCGGGATTGGTCGGTGCCGATGCGCGGCGCCAGCTCGGCCACCGTGGGCGCCTCGAAGACCGCACGCACCGACAGACCGGCGTCAAGGCCGGTGTTGACCGCGGCGACCACCCGCATCGCTAAAAGCGAGTCCCCACCCAACTCGAAGAACGAGTCATCGACCCCGACCCGCTCCACCCCGAGCACCTCAGCGAAGATGCC
>NZ_LZMD01000069.1 GCF_001668575.1 Mycobacterium sp. 1164985.4 | reverse complement strand
CGGGGTTGTTGCGCCCGGGAGCCGCCCACACCGCCAGCACCGCCTCCAACGCCGCCCGCGTCGCGGGGTCGATCTGCCCACGGAGCTCACTCATCCCGTCGAGGCGTTGACGCCCCACGCGCAGCCAGCGCTGCGCCGCCCGCAGTTCATCGGAGAAGTCCCCGTCGGGGTTCAGATAGGCCGCCAGGCGCTGCGCCGCGGCCCGCAACTCCCCGGGGGTGTGCTTGCTCGCCAGGTCGGCCAGTTGGGCTTCGGCGGCCTCACGCACGTCAAACGGCGTCGAGGCGGGGATCTCCTTGGTGAAAAACCGCCGGATCACCCGCACATGCTCGGCCCCCACCAGGCCCTTCTCCACCGCGGCGGCCGTGTGCGCCAACTCCGCTTGCAGCGTTTCGCCGGTCATCGCCCGCCGCGGCGCCAACTCCCTCGCCTCGGCCACCCGGCGGGTCGCCTCAGCCTTGGAGATCCGCAACAACACCGTCAACGCCGAGGCCACACTGTGCTCCCCCACCTCCGCCAACGGCGCGGCCTGCAGCCCCGCGACCAACCGGTGCCCCACCACCGCCTGTCGACGCGTGAACCTCTCCCACTCAGCCACGACCGCCAACTGCTCCGCGGTGCTCAAGGTGTCGAACGACTCGGCGACCATCGCGGACAACTCGCGGTCCATCGCCGCGATCCGTTGGCTGATCTGCTCCGCCGCCATACCCGAACACTAGTTCGAGCCACCGACAACCCCAGCCCCATCTGTAACCACTGAAACCAAAGAGACACAAGTGA
>NZ_LZMD01000068.1 GCF_001668575.1 Mycobacterium sp. 1164985.4 | reverse complement strand
CACTGGCCGCACGGTCGACAAAGAACCGAAGTGGCGCCATCCCGGTGCGCAACTCACGACCGGAGCGATCCGCACCTGGTAGGTGCGGCTCGCCCCGGGCGCGCAGGTGTGCTTTCGGGTTCCGAAACACCCTGTGACGCTTCTCATCTGAAGAAAGAGAAGAGTTCGATGACAACCATCATCCCCGAGCCGTCACACGTGAAGCGCGACCCCGGCCAACTGGTGGAGATGGCGTGGGATCCCATCACCCGGATCGTCGGCAGCCTCGGTATATACACCAAGATCGACTTCGACAACCGCGAGGTGGTCGAGTGCCACAGCACCTCGTCGATCTTCCGCGGTTATTCGATTTTCATGAAGGGCAAGGACCCTCGCGACGCCCACTTCATCACCAGCCGCATCTGCGGCATCTGCGGTGACAACCACGCGACGTGCTCGTGCTACTGCCAGAACATGGCCTACGGCGTCAAGCCGCCGCATCTCGGTGAGTGGCTGATCAACCTCGGTGAAGCCGCCGAGTACATGTTCGACCACAACATCTTCCAGGAGAACCTGGTCGGCGTCGACTACTGCGAGAAGATGGTCTCCGAAACCAATCCCAGCGTGCTGGCCAAGGCCGAGAACACCCAGGCGTCCCATGCGGACATGCACGGCTACCGCACGATCGCCGAGATCATGCGCGCGCTCAATCCGTTCACCGGCGAGTTCTACCGCGAAGCTCTGCAGGTCAGCCGGTGGACCCGAGAGATGTTCTGCCTCATGGAAGGTCGCCACGTCCACCCGTCGACGCTCTATCCGGGCGGCATCGGCACCACCGCGACGGTCCAGCTGATGACCGACTACATGACGCGGCTGATGCGTTACGTCGAGTTCATGAAGAAGGTCGTGCCGATGCACGACGACCTCTTCGACTTCTTCTACGACGCGCTGCCCGGTTACGACCAGGTCGGGTTGCGCCGCACGCTGCTGGGCTGTTGGGGTTCGTTCCAGGATCCCGAGGTGTGCAACTTCTCCTATAAGGACATGGAGCGCTGGGGCGATGCCATGTTCGTCACGCCAGGGGTGGTGATCGACGGCAAGCTGCACACCCACTCCCTGGTGGACATCAACCTCGGCATCCGAATCCTGTTGGGCCACTCGTACTACGACGACTGGACCGACCAGGAGGTGTTCGTCAAGACCGATCCGCTCGGCAATCCGATCGACCGGCGCCATCCCTGGAACCAACACACCAACCCCCGGCCGCAGAAACGCGACTTCGACGGCAACTACAGCTGGGTGATGGCGCCGCGCTGGTTCGACGGCACGGATCACCTGGCGCTCGACACCGGCGGTGGCCCGTTGGCGCGGCTGTGGTCCACCGCGCTCGCCGGGCTCGTCGACATCGGCTATGTCAAGGCGACCGGCCAGAGCGTTCAGATCAACCTACCCAAGACGGCCCTGAAGGGTCCGGTCGAACTCGAGTGGAAGATCCCGCAACACGGCAGCAACACGCTCGAACGCAACCGCGCCAGGACGTATTTCCAGGCCTACGCGGCCGCCTGCGCCCTGCACTTTGCCGAGAAGGCGTTGACCGAGATTCGAGCCGGCCGGACCAAGACCTGGGAGAAGTTCGAGGTGCCCGACGAAGGCATCGGCTGTGGGTTCACCGAGGCGGTCCGCGGAGTCCTCAGCCACCACATGGTGATTCGCGACGGCAAGATCGCGAACTATCACCCGTATCCGCCGACGCCGTGGAACGCCAACCCCCGTGACAGCTACGGCACACCGGGGCCCTACGAGGACGCGGTCCAGGGCCAGCCCATCTTCGAGGAGAACGACAGGGAGCATTTCAAGGGCATCGACATCATGCGCACGGTTCGCAGTTTCGACCCGTGTCTGCCGTGCGGCGTGCACATGTACCTGGGTAAGGGGAAGTCACTCGACCTGCTTCACTCCCCCACCCAGTCCGTCACCGGGGAATAGGGAATGGCCCCGCCGATCCGAGACGACGCGCAGTGGCGTACGGCGGGCGACCGAATACAGGCCCTGCTTGACGCGTCCGCCGCGGGCGGCCCCGCCGCGCACGAACGGGCGGTCCAACTCGTCGGCGAGGTGACCGATCTCTACGGCGCCGCACTCGAACGGATCCTGCGGATCGCGGTGAGCACCGACGCCACGCTGGCCGAACGACTGGCCGGCGACGACCTCGTCGCCAGCCTGCTGCTCGTCCACGGGTTGCACCCGCACGACATCCACCGGCGCATCGAGGATGCTCTGGACCGGGTCCGCCCGTATCTCGGTTCGCACGGCGGGGACATCGCACTCCTCGAAACACTCTACGGCCCAGACGGATTCACCGTTCGCCTGCAGTTCTCCGGCAGCTGTAAGAGCTGCCCCTCGTCGGCGGCCACCCTGGAGTTGACCGTCGAGGACGCCATCCGGGCGGCGGCTCCGGAAGCCACCGCGATCGAGGTGGTCGCGCCGCAGTCGAGCCCGGCGGTGATTCCGCCGGCGACGCTCTTCAGCCGCGTCCAGCAGCGCGCGCCCAGCCATGCCTCGTGGCACCCCGTACCCGAATTCGCCGATCTGATGCCCGGTGAGGTCGGCGGCTTCTCCGTGGCGGGAACCACCGTGCTGGCGTGCCGCATCGGCGACGAGGTGTTCGCTTATCGCGACCGGTGCGGTGTCTGTCGCGAGTCGCTGGCCGGTGCGGCGCTGCACCGTCGCATGGGGTCTCCCACCGGCGAGGCGGTGCTGCGCTGCCCGCGCTGCCACGCCCACTTCGACGTCGTGCACGCCGGGGCGTGCGTCGACGAGGGCGCCGACCCGCTCGCCCACCTGGAGCCGATCCCGCTGCTGGCGCGCGACGGCGTGCTGTCGATCGCGATGGCCACGCAACCCACCGAAGCGGGTGTGGCATGACCAGCGCGTACGACGTGCTCGCGATGATCCGGGCCAACCGCGGCGTCCCCGCGCCCGCGGGTGAACGCTGTGAGATGTGCGCCGAGCCGATCGCCGACGAACACCAACACGTCGTCAACGTCGAGGCGCGGGCGCTGATGTGCGTGTGCCGCGGCTGTTATCTGCTGTTCACCGACACCAGGGCCGAACTCCGCTATCGCGCGGTCCCCGACCGCTGGTTGTCCTTCCCCGAATTCGCCCTGGGGCGCCGGCATTGGCAGCTTCTGCAGATCCCGGTCGGGCTGGCGTTCTTCTTCCGCAACTCGACGCTGGATCGCGTGGTGGGCTTCTACCCCGGACCTGCGGGCGCGACCGAGTCTGAACTGGACCTCTCCGCGTGGGAGGGGGTCAGTTCAGCGGATCCGCGGGTGGACCTGCTCGCCGACGACACCGAGGCCCTGCTCGTGCGGGTGCCCGACGACGACAGTCGGGACCCGGAATGTTTCCTGCTGCCCATCGACGCCTGCTACGAGTTCGTCGGCAGACTCCGGCGGCTGTGGCACGGCTTCGACGGCGGTCAGCAGGTGCGCGGCTACCTCGACGAATTCTTCGAGCACGTGCGTGACCGGGCGAAGGTGGTGGCGCCATGCCAGAGCTGACCTTCGCCGTGCTGGACATCCGGGCCGAACCGTACGCGGTGGCACCGGTTCTCACGGCCCGGATCCGCATCGCCGCCGACGGTGACGACCCCGTGCACGCGATCGCGTTGCGGTGCCAGGTCCGCATCGAACCCGTGCGTCGCCGGTACTCCGATGACGAGGCGCTCGGGCTGCTCGACCTGTTCGGGCCTCGCGAGCGATGGGACACCACACAACACAGCTTCCTCTGGCAGCATGCCAGCACTATGGTTCCGGGCTTCACCGGAACGACGCAGGTCGACCTGCCGCTCGAGTGCACCTACGACCTCGAGGTGACCGCGGCCAAATACTTCCATGCGCTGGCTGACGGTGACATTCCTCTGCAGTTCCTGTTCAGTGGAACGGTTTTCACCCGCGGTGAAAGAAATCTGCTCGTGCAGCAGGTGCCATGGGATCGCGAGGACCGCTACGACCTACCGGTGTCGACGTGGCACGACCTGATGCGCCTGCACTACCCCAACACCGGCTGGCTGCGCCTGGGACACGACACCATCGACATGCTGTCTGAGTTCAAATCCGCCCGCGGCCTTCTGAACTACGACGACGCGATCGTCTCGCTATTGGCTGCTCACACCGCAGGGGAGATTCGATGACCGCAGACTGGGATCACGCACGAGCCGTCGCGGATGCGGTGCTCTACGAGGGATACCTGCTGTACCCCTACCGCGCCAGCTCGAGCAAGAACCAGTCCCGTTGGCAGTTCGGCGTCCTCGGACCGCACGGCGCCGCGGAGGCCGCCATCGGCGAGGACGCCTCGCTGTCCACCCAGGTGCTGCTCGACCCGCACGGCATCCCGATGGTGACCGGTGTGATTCGCTTCCTGCAACTGCAGCGCCGCAGTGTCGAACGCGACGCCGGCGGCGGCCGGTTCGAACCGGTCAGCGATCTGCGTTCGGGTGCCGATGCGTGGGTCAGCTGGGACGAGGCGGTCGAGTGCGAGATCCCGATCGACCCGTTCCCGGTCGTGAGCCTGCCTGCCACACTGGACATCTCGGTTCCATCGGCGGAAGAGATCGAACCCGTCGCGGGTGGCAGGCTGGTGCGGACCCGCCGAGAACTGAGCGGTCGGCTCGACATGTCCGCCGAGCAGGACGGCGGCTTGCTGCGGCTCACGTTCGACGTGTGCAACACCGCTGCACCGGCCGCCGGTAAGGATGAGGCGATCGCCGTGTCGCTGATCGGGACCCACCTGTTGCTGGAGGTGGCCGACGGTGAGTTCGTCTCCCTGCTCGAACCGCCGGAGTGGGCCGCCGGCGCTGTGGCGCGGTGCCGCCAACACCGCTGCTTTCCGGTGCTGGCCGGCCCGGCGCCGCATCGGGACCTCGTGCTCGCGTCGCCGATCATCCTCTACGACCACCCCGAGATCGCCGAGCAGAGCAAGGGTGCGCTCTACGACTCGACCGAGATCGACGAGATTCTGACGCTGCGGGTCATGACCATGACCGACGAGGAGAAGGCTCAGGCCAGAGCCACCGATCAACGCGCCGCAGCGATCATCGAGCGCTGCGACTCGATGTCGTCCGAGGCGATGCTCGATCTGCACGGCGTGCTGCGCAATCCGCACGCGCCGTGCGGCGGACCGGACCTGATCCCGGAGATCCCGGCCGGTGTCGAGTGGTGGGATCCCACGGCCGACACCGCGGTGCGACCGGAGTCGGATGCCGTGCTGGTCAACGACACTCGCGTCGCGCGCGGCAGCCGTGTGCGGTTGCACCCCTCCCGCCGGGCCGACGCGCAGGACGTCTTCTATGCCGACAAGATCGCGCGCGTCACCTCGGTACATGAGGACGTCGACGGAGCGCACCATATCGGCGTCGTCATCGAAGACGATCCCGGTGCCGAACTGCACGACTGGTACGGCCGCTACCTGTACTTCGCACCCGACGAGGTCGAACCTCTGGTTGAAGGGAGTCCGCAATGGAAGTGATCGGCTGGATCGCGGTAGGAATCGTGGCGGTGGTGGCCGTGGCGGCGGCGGCAGTGGGCATCCGCTCCGTGCCGGATGCGCGACGCTACATGAGAATGCGCCGGATGTGACGGCGCACGAGGTGTCCTGATCTCCCGAATCCTGGTAGCCGGTCTCGGCAACATCTTCCTCGGAGACGACGGCTTCGGCCCCGAGGTGATGCGTCGCGTGCCGCCCGACCTCGCCGGATCACACGTTGCGGTCACCGATTACGGGATCGGCGGCATGCACCTGGCCTACGACCTACTCGACGGTTGCGACGCCCTGGTCCTCGTCGACGCCATCCCGAACCGCGGAGCGCCCGGCACGCTTCACGTGTTCGAGGCCGACCTCGACAACGCCGGGGCCGCAATGGGTCTGGACGCGCACGCGATGGATGCCGCGGCGGTGTTCGCCAGCCTCAACGCGCTCGGCGGCACCCCTCCCTTCACCGTGGTGATCGGTTGCGAGGTTGACCGCGTCGAGGAGGGTATCGGGCTGTCGGATGCCGTCGCGTCGGCCGTCCCGCAAGCGGTGCGGGTCATCGGCGAGGTGGTCGCCGGACTGTCAACCCGCGTCCGGGTGGAGGGGGGCTGACCGATGTGCCTGGGAATTCCGGGGCGGGTCGTGACGATGCTGGAGGGCTACGGCGACCAGTTGGCCCTCGTCGACGTCGCGGGTGCGCACCGCAAGGTCAACGTCGGCATGCTGCCCGAGGAGACGTTCGCACCGGGTGACTGGGTCATCATCCACATGGGCTTCGTCGTGGAGAAGACCGACCGGGCTGGGGCCGACGCGGCACTCGCCGGTCTGCAGTTGCTGGGCAGCGGCGAAGCGGTTGCGGACTCGGAGGATTCGCCGTGACCACGCGGCGCCGGCTGCGCGTGCTGGTCCGTGGAGTGGTCCAGGGAGTCGGCTTTCGTCCCTTCGTGTACACGACGGCAGCCGCCTTGGGGCTGACCGGAAGCGTCCGCAACGACAGCGCTGGTGCGCTCATCGACGTCGAGGGCGACGCCGCCGACGTCGAGACGTTCCTGACCCGGTTGCGCGACCGCCCACCGCCGCTGGCGGTGATCGAAGGCCTTGACACCGAGGCGCTTCCGGTCGCGGGCGGCACGGGTTTCGTCATCGCCGACACCTCCCGGACCGACGGTGGCCGCACGCTGACCTCACCCGACATCGCCATGTGCGCCGACTGCGCCGCCGAACAACGCGACCCGTGCAACCGACGCTTCCGACACGCGTTCATCAATTGCACCAACTGCGGCCCGCGGTTCACCATCATCGCCTCGCTGCCCTACGACCGGCGCGGCACGACCATGGCGGGCTTCGACATGTGTGAGGCCTGCGAACGCGAATACCACGATCCCGCCGACCGGCGGTTCCACGCCCAACCCGTCTGCTGCCCCGAGTGCGGTCCGACCATGACCTACCGCGACCATGCAGGCGCGACCACGACAGGAGAAGCCGCGCTGCGGCGCGCACGCCGACTGCTCAACGATGGAGGCATCCTCGCGGTCAAGGGCATCGGCGGCTACCACCTGGCGTGTGATGCCGCCGACGAACGTGCGGTCGCCGAATTGCGTGCCAGGAAGCACCGCGGCGACAAGCCGTTCGCGGTGATGACACCCAACCTCGCGGGCGCGCGCAACCTGGTCGAGATCGACGCGCCGTCGGCCCGGTTGCTCACCGGACCGCAACGCCCCATCGTGTTGATGCCGCGGCGCGACGGCGCCCCGGTCGCCGACGCCGTCGCACCGCGCAACCCCGACCTGGGCATCCTGCTGGCCTACACCCCGCTGCACACCTTGCTGTTCGGGCTGCCCGGCGACGCCCCCGGCCCGTCCGCGTTGGTGATGACCTCGGGCAACCTCGCTGGCGAGCCGATCTGCTTCACTGATGACGCTGCGCTGGCACGGCTTTCACACATCGTCGATGGCTGGCTCATGCACGACCGCGAAATCCTGGTGCCCTGCGACGACTCCGTCATGCGGATGATCACCCTCGACGGCGGAGCCGAGCCGGCGGAGTTGCCGATCCGGCGCTCGCGCGGCTATGCGCCGCTGCCCGTGGCGTTGCCGGTGCCGGTGCCGCCCTCGCTGGCGGTCGGTGCGGACCTGAAGAACACCATGGCGGTCGCGGACGGCCGGTACGCGTGGCTGAGCCAACACACCGGCGACATGGATGATCTGGCGACGTTGTCGGCGTTCGATTCCGCGCAACGCCATCTGCGGGAGCTGACGTCCGTTGCGCCGCAGGTGCTGCTCGCCGACGCGCATCCGCTGTACCGCTCGACCGAGTGGGCCAGGCGCAACGCGGCGGACCGGTCGGTCAGGCTGGTCCAGCACCATCACGCCCACATCGCCGCGGTGATGGCCGAACACGGTCTCGACGGGTCCACGCAGGTGCTCGGATTCGCCTTCGACGGAACGGGTTACGGACCCGACGGCGCGGTGTGGGGCGGCGAGGTGCTGCTGGCCAATTACAAGGGCTACCAACGTCTCGCGCATCTGAAGTACGTGCCCCTCCCCGGTGGAGACGTCAGCGTCCTGCGCCCGTACCGGATGGCCCTGGCACACCTGTGGTCGGCAGGGATCGCGTGGGATCCCGATATGCCCCCGGTCTCGGCCTGTCCGCCCGACGAGCGTCAAGCGCTCGCACGACAACTCGAGACAGGCCTCGGCTGCGCGCCGACCTCCAGCATGGGCCGATTGTTCGACGCCGTGTCCTCGCTGGCCGGGGTGCGGCACGTCGTCGATTACGAGGCGCAGGCCGCCATCGAGCTGGAGGGCGTTTCGCGCGGCACCGGATCCGGCCCAACCGCTTACACATTCGCCGTCGACGCATCCGGCCCGACGGTGGTATTCGATCCCGCGCCTGTACTGCACGACATCGTCGCCGACCTCCGCGCGGGGGTGTCCTCGTCGGTCATCGGCGCTCGGTTCCACCGCGCGGTCGCCGAACTCGTCGTCGAACTCGCATGCGCACACGCCGACTCGTCGCGGCCCGTGGCCCTGTCCGGTGGTGTGTTCCAGAACGCGCTGCTACTCGAGTCGACCCTGACCGGGCTACACGACAGGGGCATCGACGCGATGACCCATCGCACGGTGCCACCCAACGACGGCGGTATCGCCCTGGGCCAGTTGCTGGTGGGGAACGCATCATGAACGGCGCAGACGGCCGCACGGTGTTCAGCCGCTACGCCTACCCGCCGAACGAGCTCGGCTACTGCGGTCCGGCCGACGGCGGCGGATCCGCCGGTCTGGCCGAGCACGCACGCGAATTCGACGGGGCCTGGCCGTACCTGAGCGCCATCGCCGATGCACTCAGGGCATCCGACGCACTCGATGACGAAGTCGTCCGCAGTTACTGGATCGGTGGTCCGGCGCTGTCCAAGGTGGACCCCGATCATCTGCTTGTCCGGTTGCGCGCGTCGTTTTCCGGTCAGGTCACCGGAATGCTCGAGTCGGTGCCCACCACCTCCGACGTCTTGGCGCACCACAGCTTTCACGTCTTCGTCGTCTACCCCTGGGGCAAGTTCCTGGGGCGCGACGCCGACACCGCGGTGGGCGTCATGCAGGCCTGCCGCATCCGCTGGGGCACCGTTGCGTCTGTCGCCGGAGACCAGGCGGAGATCGCGTCGCGGCCACTGCAGTACGAGCACGGTCGGCTGACGCTGGGCGAACCGCGCGCCGAGCGGATCGCGTGGAAGCGGGGCGAGCTGTCCCTGGCGCCCGCTCCGCCACCCGGAGCGGTCGTCTCGGCCCACTGGGATTGGATCTGTGGAACGCTGACCGACGAGGAGGCCGCCGCCCTCGAATCGGCCACCCTGAGCACACTCGACCTCGTCAACTACGTCCTCGGACAAGGGGTATCGCGATGACGACCGCGCAACGTCCGTATGTCGGCGAGGAGCTGTCGGCCGACCTCGCCGCCGCCGCGCTGAATCTGGCCCGTCGGTTCAACGGCGGCGCGACCCTGTGGGTGATCTCGCCGCAGTGGGAACCACACGCTCATCACATCGCCGTCGAGTTCGTCCACCCGGTGATCATGGGTAAGCGGGCGCTTCCGTCGGTCGCGCTCGTGGAACCGGACCCCGTCGCGCAGGCGCGGGTGGCCAGCCGGCCCGGCGACCTGCTGATCGCGGTGGCATCGGCGAACGAACCGTCAGTCGTCGACGCGATGCGGCGCGCCGACGCGTGGGGCGTCCTGACCCTGTGGATCGGATCCGGCCCGCGTCCATCGGCCGGAGCGGCGAACCACATCCTCTGGATCGACACCGAGGATCCGATGGTGCCGGCCACCGGAGCGTTCGTGCTGCTGTATCACCTTCTGTGGGAGCTCACACACGTCTGCTTCGAGCATCCGGGATTACTCAAACCCGCCGAGCCCGCCGACGTCTGCGTGACGTGCAGCGACGAGGGGCGACTCGGTGAGGTGCTGGCGCCACCGCTCGATGCGACGAGCTCGGCGCTGGTACGCACCGCCGACGGTGAGGAGTGGGTCGACGTCACGCTGATCGGTGATGTCGCGGTCAACGACCTCGTTTTGTTGCACGCCGGAGCGGCCATCTCTCGGGTCGAGCTTGAGGAGGTGCGCCCATGACCGACTCCGATGCCACCGGCTTCCTGTACCCCTTCATCGAGTCCGAGGAGACGAACGCCGCGAGCCTGCTCGACGATCTCGCGGCATCGGCCCGCGGCAAGGCGGTCGAAAGCGCTCGGCTGCAACGGGAATCACTCGACGAGTACGGCGACGAATTGACCGCGGCGGGAGCGCAGATGGCGGAGCGGTTCCGCCGCGGTGGACGGTTGTACACGTTCGGCAACGGCGGAAGTTCCACGGACGCCGCGACGTTGGCATCGCTGTTCAGCCGGCCGGCGCGCGGAAGACCGGTCGCCGCATGGTCTTTGGCCGCCGACAACGCGGTGGTGACCGCGCTCGGCAACGACGTCGGATTCGAGCTGATCTTCAAACGCCAGATCATCGCCCACGCCCGCGACCGCGACGTCGCGGTCGCGCTGTCCACGAGCGGCAACTCCGACGACCTGATGACCGCGATCACCGAGGCCAAGCGCCGCGGCCTGCTGACCGTGGGCTTCTCCGGTCACGACGGCGGACGGATGGCGGCCGCCGAGGACCTCGACTTCTGTTTCACCGTCCACTCGCAGAGCATCCACCGCATCCAGGAGAGCCACGCGATGCTCGGATACACGCTCTGGTCGGTGGTCCAGGAGCAGCTGCACGCCAATTCGGCCCGCGCACTGAACGGAGCACAATCCCTATGACACAAGCTGCGAGCGCGTCCGAACGCGAAGACCGGGTGCTGGAACGGATCGACAAGTTCCGTCAGCGACGACCGCGACTGCTCGACGACGTCGTGACGCTCGCGCACGGGGCGGGCGGCAAGTCGTCGGCCGCGCTTGTCGACGCGGTGTTCCTCGAGGCCTTCCGCAACGACGAACTCGAACAGCTCGGTGACGCGGCCGCGGTGCTGACGCCGTCGGGCGAACGGCTGGCCTTTTCCACCGACTCCTACGTGGTGTCGCCGCGGCGCTTCCCCGGCGGCTCCATCGGCCACGTCGCGGTGCACGGCACGATCAACGACCTGGCCGTCTCCGGTGCCCGCCCACAATGGCTTTCGGCGGCGTTCGTGATCGAGGAGGGCTTCCCGATCGCCGAACTGCGCGAGATCGTCGCGGACATGGGCGAAGCGGCGTTGAACGCCGGCGTGCAGATCGTCACCGGCGATACGAAGGTCGTCGGCAGAGGCGCAGCCGACGGCGTCTACATTTGCACCGCGGGCATGGGATTGATTCCCGAAGGCCGGCGGCTGTCTCGAGACAGCGTGAAGCCCGGCGACAAGGTCGTGCTGTCCGGCACGATCGGCGAGCACGGAATGGCCGTGATGCTGGCGCGCGGCGATCTGGCCATCGACGCCGACATCGCCTCGGACACCGCGCCGGTGCACGAACTGGTCGAGCTGCTGCTGACCGCGGCGCCGTCGACGAGGTGGATGCGCGACGCGACCCGCGGCGGGGTGGGCACGGTGGCCAACGAGCTGGTCAAGGACGCGCTGTTCGCGATGATCTTGGACGAGGAGAGGCTGCCCGTCCTGCCGCAGGTGCTCGGGGCGTGCGACATGCTTGGCATCGACCCGCTCTACGTGGCGAACGAAGGCAAGTTCGTCGCCGTCGTGCCCGCCGACGAGGCCGATGCGGCGGTGTCCGCGTTGCGCGGCCACCCGCAGGGGGAGCACGCCACGGTGGTCGGCGAGATCGTCCCGGAACCCCACGGAATCGTCGCGCTACGAACGTCGTTCGGCGGCAGCCGGATCGTCGACATGCTCGTCGGCGACCCCCTGCCGCGGATCTGTTGAGAGGAGACCGACATGTGCCTCGGCATCCCCGGTCAGGTGGTCGACATCGTCGACGCCGAACAGTCGCTGGCCAAGGTCGACGTCAACGGCGTCCGCCGAACCATCAGCGTGCGCCTGCTGGCCGACGACAACCTGCAGGTCGGCGACTGGGTCCTGGTCCACGTCGGATTCGCGATGGCCAAAATCGACGAACACGAGGCCACGCTCACCCTGGACCAGGTGCAGAAGATGGGCGCCGACTACGCCGCCGAGATCGAAGCGTTCAACTCGTCCGAAATCGCTTGAGGGGCAAGCCATGAGATTCGTCGACGAATTCCGCGACCCGACCGCCGCACGCGCGCTGGTCAGATCGATCACCGAGCTCGCCGGCGACGACGAGTTCAAGTTCATGGAGGTGTGCGGCGGCCACACCCACACCATCTACCGCCACGGTATCGAGCATCTGCTGCCCGAGACTGTCGAGCTGGTGCACGGGCCCGGATGCCCGGTGTGCGTCATCCCGATGGGACGCGTCGACGATGCGATGTGGCTGGCCGAACAGCCCGGCGTCATCTTCACGACGTTCGGCGACATGATGCGGGTGCCGGGATCGCGGGGCAACCTCATCGAAGCGAAGGCCCGCGGTGCCGATGTGCGGTTCGTGTACTCGCCGCTGGATGCGCTCAAGATCGCGCTCGACAACCCGGACAAGCGGGTCGTGTTCTTCGCCGTGGGCTTCGAGACCACCGCGCCATCCACCGCCGTGACGCTTGTACGCGCGAAAGCGTTGAGCGTGGGTAACTTCAGCGTGTTCTGTAATCACGTCACGATCGTTCCGCCGATCAAGGCGATCCTGGAGTCGCCCGACCTGCGCCTGTCCGGATTCCTCGGGCCCGGACACGTCTCGACGGTGGTGGGGTTGCGCCCGTACCGGTTCGTCCCCGATGTGTACGGAAAACCCATGGTGGTGGCGGGTTTCGAGCCGCTTGACATCCTCGCGTCGGTGCACATGCTGCTGCAGCAGATCCGAGACGGCCGCTGCGAGGTCGAGAACCAGTACACGAGGGTGGTGCGCCCAGAAGGAAACACCCAGGCGCTCAAGCTGATGGCCCAGACGTTCCAGCTGCGACCGCATTTCGAGTGGCGGGGCCTGGGGTTCATCTCGCAGAGCGCGCTGCGGCTGCACCCCGACTACGCCGACTTCGACGCCGAGCGCACCTTCGCCATGCCGGGTGTGCGGGTGGCCGATCCGAAGGCGTGCCAGTGCGGCGAGGTGCTCAAGGGTGTCATCAAACCGTGGGAGTGCAAGGTTTTCGGGACCGCGTGCACACCGGAGACACCGATCGGGACGTGCATGGTGTCCCCCGAGGGCGCCTGCGCGGCGTATTACAACTTCGGTCGGCTCCACCGGGAAACGGCCTTGGTCCTGGGTCAGCGCGCTTGAGGCCGTCGATGCGTCGCTGCCGATCCGCGGCGACAAGTGAGGAGTGATTGTCATGACAGAGCCGGAGGAACGAGGGCAGCGCGGAACCGGATCCGATCGACCCTCGGGCGGCCGGACGGACCGTCCGTCGGACACCTATCGCGGCGACGAATCGGTTCCCGCCCATGACGACGGCGGAAAGCCGGACTTTCAGACGGGATTCACCAACGAACCGCCCAAGGACGTCAAACCCGAGGTCCCCCCTTACGAGGGTCGGCAGGCCTCGGCCAAACCGGAAGGCTCGGGCGACGACGGCGGTGCGCGCCCGTCGCATGACGCGGGCACCGGTCGCGCCGAGGACAACCGCTAGCGACTCACCACTGATCACGCGGGACGTCGAAGTCCGAGCACAGCGCGCGCCAGACGTCCCGCGGTTCCACGCCGTCCTCGATGGCTTGCGCGGCCGTGCGCCCGTCGAAGCCGCTCAGCACGTGGTCGACGAGCAGCGACGCACCGCGCACCGAGCCGAACTTTTCCTCCACAAGCTGATGGAATTCCGTCAACCGCACGGGCCCAAACTACGCCGAGGCTCGTAGTGCTTCATGGCACACCCGTACCGGATCCTCGACGTCGGCGACCGTCCTCCCGGCCCGTCGCGCCGCATCCCGGTACCGCGGCGAGTCCAACACCTCACGCACCGCGCGGGCCAGCGCCTCCGCGGTGAGCGGACGCACCAGCTGTGCACTGCCCTGGCGCACAACGCGATTCGCGATCTCCCACTGGTCGCCGCCGCCGGGGACCACGACCATCGGAACGCCCGCCAGCAGCGTCTTGGTCACCATGCCGTGGCCGCCGCCGCAGATCACCAGGTCGGCGTGCGACAGCAGCTCGTCCTGCCGGCCCAGCCCGACCACCGCCCAGGGCGGCACCGCGACCTGCGTGCCGCCGAGGCGCGAGACGACGACCCGCGACTCCGGCGGCAGCACCTTTCCCGGTATCAGGGTCGCCAGGACGATCTCCGCCAGGCCGCCCTCCCCCGTCGTCGCGGTGGACGGCGCCACCACCACGACCGGACCGCCGCCTGCGGGTATGTCCAGCGTCGCCGTCGTCGGCTCGAAGTGCAGTGGGCCGACCACCACGGCCTCGGCGGGCCAGTCCGGCCGCGGCACCTCCAGCGCCGGCAGCGTGGCGATCAACCGCCGGCGTGGGCCGGGATCTGATGCGGGCAGCCCGATCTGCACCCGCGCGGCCTCGCGTTGCCGGATGCCCTGCCGCCACGACCGGGCGGAGAGGGCGCGCAGGATCGCGTCCCGCAGTCGGCCGCGGACACCGACTCCTCGCGCCAGACCGCTGCCGATCGGCGGGAGCCCCTTCGACGGCCGGTACAGCGGGTGCGGGTTGAGTTCGACCCACGGCAGCCCGAGCAGTTCGGCGCAGAAGCCGCCGGCGGTGGTGATGGCGTCGGAGACCACCAGGTCCGGCGCGAGCCGGCGCATCTGTGGCGCGTTGAGCACGGCCATCCGGGCGCCACGCTGGTGGACCTTCGCCCCGGCATCGGCGTCGTCGTCGGTGTCCTCCGGGTCGAGGCCGAGCAGTTCGGCCGCGGGAACACCGGCGTCGCGGGCGGTGTCGAGCCACTCCGTTCCGGTCAGCAGCGTGGGCGAATCACCGTTGACCAGGAAACGAAGGCACAGCGCGATCGCTGGAAAGGCATGCCCCGGATCGGGTCCGGCGACGACCGCGACGCGCATTGGGCCTACCCTGCCACAGCAGCGCGGCACTAGGCTGGCCGCATGACCGACCAGGCTTCCGAACTGAAAACCGATGTCGACAACATCCGGGCGGTGGAGACGTTCCTGTACGCGCTGCAGGACGAGGACTTCGACACCGCCGACGGATTACTCGCCGACAACGTGGAATGGCAGAACGTCGGCTACCCCACGATCCGCGGCCGCAGGCGCATCATGGGCATCTTCCGGCGTGGTCAGGGTAGGGCGCGCTTCGAGGTGAAAATCCACCGCGTCGCCGCCGACGGCAACTCCGTGCTCACCGAACGCACCGATGCGTTGATCTTCGGGCCGGTGCGCCTGCAGTTCTGGGTGTGCGGGACGTTCGAGGTACACGCCGGCCGAATCACGTTGTGGCGCGACTACTTCGACACCCTTGACTTCGTCAAGGCGACGGTGCGCGGGCTGGCCGCGACGGTGGTTCCGTCGCTGCGGCCGACCATGTAGGGGTTATGCCCCGCGGACGTGGCCCAGTTCGTTGAACGCCTGGGCCCAGCCGACGAGGCGGTCGGTGGCGTTCGACAGCTCGTCGCGGTAACGCTGCTGCCACATCGGTGACGTGGATGTCGGACCGGCGTTCGCGGCCGACACCAATTGCGCTGCGGCGTTGACCATTTCGCCATACTGACGCGCACCGTGGTCGAGCTGTGCGGTGAACGCCCGGATGGTGGGGGTGAGGTGGGCGCGCGACTGCGGCGTCGCGCGGATCGCCCGCTCCATCGACACCACTTCGTTCGCGGTCGCGGCCATGGTCGCCGCCGTCTGGTTCGCAGCGGCGGTCAGCTCGCGGAGTTCGTCGGCGGGCAGCATCCGACCGCGCTCCATCACCCCGAGCAGCGAGAACAACCCACGCTCGGAGGATGCCAGCGCCGCCATCGACTGACGTGCGGCCGACCCCCGCGGTGGGAGCCTGCGGGCGGCGCGCGACCGCGGCGGGGGCAGCGGCTCACGGCGCAGCCAGCGGTATCGCAGGAACGACAGCGTGGCCAGGAAGGCCGCGCCGACGGCGATCGGCGACGGGATGAGCAGCGCCCATGCCGGAACGTCCCACGCCGCCACCAGCCCGGTGACGCCGATCCAGAACACGGACGACATCGTGAGGAACACCGTGAGCCGCAGCGCCCACCGCCGCTTACGCAGAAGCTTCGCGCGCGGGTCGGCGGCGGCGTTCAGCTTGTCGGCCAGTACATCGGACCACTCGGCGGCCGTGTCGATCCCGTTCTGAAGGCCTCGCTGCATCAACGAGCGCCACGGCTCGGGCCGACTCGTCTGCGCACTCACGGGTTCCTCTTCGGCTATTGGGAGAGCGGGTTTTCCGGCGTCGCCTGCTGCGGGTTGGCCGCCGGGGTCGCGGGCTGCGCGGCGGCGTTACCGCCGGCGGGCAGCTGCTCACCGCGCATCGAGGCGCGGATCTGCTCCAGCCGCGAATGCCCGGCCATCTGCACGCTCGCCTGCTGGACCTCCATCATCCGGCCCTGCACCGAGTTCTGCGCCAGCTCGGCCTCGCCCATTGCGTTGGCATAGCGGCGCTCGATCTTCTGACGCACCTCGTCCAGGCTGGGCGTGGTGCCCGGGGCCGCCAACTCGCTCATCGAGCGCAGCGACGAGCTGACCTGCTCCTGCATCTTGGCCTGTTCGAGCTGCGAGAGCAGCTTGGTGCGCTCGGCGATCTTCTGCTGCAGCATCATCGCGTTCTGTTCGACGGCCTTCTTGGCCTGACCGGCCGCCTGCAGCGCCTGGTCGTGCAGCCCCTTGAGGTCCTCGACGCTCTGCTCGGCGGTCACCAGCTGGGCGGCGAACGCCTCGGCCGCGTTGTTGTACTCGGTGGCCTTGGCGGCGTCGCCGGCGGCCGTCGCCTGGTCGGCGAGGGTGAGCGCCTGGCGGACGTTGACCTGGAGCTTCTCGATGTCGGCCAGCTGTCGGTTGAGCCGCATCTCCAGCTGACGCTGGTTGCCGATCACCTGGGCGGCCTGCTGGGTCAGCGCCTGATGCTGGCGCTGGGCTTCCTCGATGGCCTGCTGGATCTGCACCTTCGGGTCGGCGTATTCGTCCACCTTGGAGCTGAACAGCGCCATGAGGTACTTCCACGCCTTGACGAACGGATTGGCCATGTCAGTTCACTCCGCCTTCGTGTCGTTGTCTCGGACTCGCCGGCCCGGCTTACCGTGCTGCCCAATCTATCGGGTCAGCGCGTATCACCACAGTCACTCCGGTCGCGCGGCAGCGCACGGGCGCGTCAGGCGACCGCCATCGACACGACCTGCGGGATGACCACCTTGGTGGTGGCGTCGATGTTGGCGGCGCCGGCGAAGGCGGCACGCTCCTCGCGCTCCATTTCCTGACCGGCGTCGAAGAGCACCTGCGAGAGCGGGACATCGAGCGCCCCGCAGATCGCGTTGAGCAATTCGCTCGAGGCTTCCTTGCGGCCGCGTTCGACCTCGGAGAGGTAGCCCAGGCTGACTCGCGCGGTGTCGGACACCTCGCGCAAGGTGCGTCCCTGGTCGACGCGGGCACGACGCAGCACGTCGCCGATCACCTCGCGCAGCAATGCCGTCATCGTGCTCTCCCTTCGGAGTAAATTTCTGGGATCCATTAGGGCAACGCTGAGAGCGGGCCGGTTGGTTCCCGGATGGTGCAGATCACTGTCCGGCGACGGCGGAGCGCAGGCGCGCGACGGCTTCGCCGACGGCCGCGAGCCGGATGTCCCATCGCGATCCGTGCAGTAGCAGTTCGACAACGTCGGTCTGGACCGGTCCGGCGATACCGAGGAAGACGGTCCCGACGGGGTGCCCGCCGTGTGCTTCGGGTCCGGCGACGCCGGTCAGGCCCACACCCCAGGTCGCCCCGCAGCGCTGCTGGGCGCCGACGGCCAGGGCCCGCGCGGTCGGCGCCGCGACCGGGCCCACCTCGTCGAGCACCTCGCGGGCCACACCCGCCAGCGAGACCTTGGTGTCCTCGACGTAGGTGACCAGGCCACCGCGCAGCACGACACTGGCACCGGGCACGCCCGCCAGCGTCGCCGCCAGCAGGCCCGCGGTCAGCGACTCGGCCGTCGCGACCGTCTGCCCGCGCACCGTGAGGTCGGCGACCAGCGCGCGGGCGTCGTCACTGACGAGCGGGTCGTCCACGGGAGTCCCTGATCGCGGACACGACGTAATCGATGCCGGTGAGCACGGTCAGGATCACCGCGGCCCACATGATGACCCAGGCAACCGCCAGCCACGCACCGGACAACGGGAGCACGAACAGGCCGATCGCCACCCCCTGCACGAGCGTCTTGAGCTTGCCGCCGCGGCTTGCCGGGATCACGCCGTGGCGCAATACGGCGAACCGCAGCGCGGTGATGCCGATCTCGCGGATGAGGATCACCACCGTGATCCACCACGGCAGGTCGCCCAGCATCGAGAGCCCGATCAGTGCCGCACCGATGAGCGCCTTGTCGGCGATGGGGTCGGCCAGTGTGCCGAACTCGGTCACCATGCCGTAGTTGCGGGCCAACGCCCCGTCGAACCGGTCGGTGATCACCGCGACGGTGAACACCACGAATGCGGCTATCCGCCAGAACGTTTCATGGCCGTCGCCGACGAAGAGAAAAGCGAGGAAAACCGGAACCAACGCCATCCGCACGCCGGTGAGCACATTCGCGATGTTCGCTACACGGGCGCGCGGGACCAGCGGATCGATATGGGGTTGGCCCGACACCGCAACAGAATATCGGTTGCTCGAACCGATACTCTCCACGTGTGAGCGCAGAATCCGGCGAGGTCGTCGTGCGCCGTGCGCGAACCTCGGATGTCCCCGCCATCAAATCCTTGGTCGACATCTACTCCGGCAAGATCCTGCTGGAGAAGAATCTGGTGACGCTCTACGAGTCGGTGCAGGAATTCTGGGTCGCCGAGTGCGACAGCGAACTGATCGGCTGCGGCGCGCTGCACGTGTTGTGGTCGGACCTCGGTGAGGTGCGCACCGTCGCGGTGCATCCGAAGGTCAGGGGTCAGGGCGTCGGGCACGCGATCGTCGACAAACTCCTCGACGTCGCGCGCGAACTGCGCCTCGAGCGGATCTTCGTGCTCACCTTCGAAGTCGAGTTCTTCAGCAGACACGGGTTTCGGGAGATCGACGGAACACCCGTCACCGCCGAGGTGTACGAGGAGATGTGCCGCTCGTACGACACCGGCGTCGCCGAGTTCCTCGACCTGTCCTACGTCAAGCCGAACATCCTCGGCAACACCCGAATGCTGTTGACCCTCTAGCGATTTCGGTGCACTAGTGATCGCTGAGCGACCAGTAGTGCACCGAAGTCACTCGTCGTCGTCGCTGCCGGAGTCCGATCCGCGGATCGACGCCAACGTCGCCGCCAATTCGTCGGGCTTGACCAGAACCTCGCGCGCCTTGGAACCTTCGCTGGGGCCGACGATGTTGCGGGTCTCCATCAGATCCATCAACCGGCCCGCCTTGGCGAAGCCGACGCGCAGTTTGCGCTGCAACATCGACGTCGACCCGAACTGGCTCGACACCACCAGCTCGACCGCCTGCAGGAAGACGTCCATGTCGTCACCGATGTCCGGGTCGACATCGCTGCGCTCGCTGTTGGTCTTGGCGTTGGTGACGCCCTCGGTGTACTCCGGTTCGGCCTGCGCCTTCGTCGCCTCCACCACGGCGTGGATCTCGTCGTCGGTGATGAACGCGCCTTGCAGGCGGATCGGCTTGTTCGCACCCATCGGCAGGAACAGCCCGTCACCCATGCCGATCAACTTCTCGGCGCCCTGCTGGTCGAGGATCACGCGGCTGTCGGTCAACGACGACGTGGCGAACGCCAACCGCGACGGCACATTGGTCTTGATCAGGCCGGTGACCACGTCGACCGAAGGCCGCTGCGTGGCCAGCACCAGGTGAATGCCTGCCGCGCGCGCCTTCTGGGTGATGCGCACGATCGCGTCCTCGACGTCGCGCGGGGCGGTCATCATCAGGTCGGCCAACTCGTCGACGATCGCGACGATGTACGGGTAGGGCTTGTACTCGCGCTGGCTGCCCAGCGGCGCGGTGATCTCGCCCGAGCGCACCTTCTTGTTGAAGTCGTCGATGTGGCGCACCCGCGACGCCTGCATGTCCTGGTAGCGCTGTTCCATCTCCTCCACCAGCCACGCCAGGGCGGCGGCCGCCTTCTTCGGCTGGGTGATGATCGGCGTGATCAGGTGCGGAATGCCCTCATACGGCGTCAGTTCCACCATCTTCGGGTCGATCAGGATCATCCTGACCTCCTCCGGGGTGGCGCGCACCAGCAGCGACACCAGCATCGAGTTCACGAAGCTCGACTTGCCCGAACCGGTCGAGCCGGCGACGAGCAGGTGCGGCATCTTGGCGAGGTTCGCCGAGATGTATTCGCCCTCAATGTCTTTGCCGAGACCGATGACCAGCGGATGGTGGTCGCCGCGGGTGGCCGGGTCGGTCAGCACGTCGGCCAGACGCACCATCTCGCGGTCCACGTTGGGCACCTCGATGCCGACGGCGGACTTGCCGGGGATGGGCGCCAACATGCGGACGCTTTCCGTCGCCACCGCATAGGCGATATTGCGTTGCAGCGCAGTGATCTTCTCGACCTTGACGCCCGGTCCGAGTTCGACCTCGTAGCGGGTGACGGTCGGTCCGCGGGTGCAACCGGTCACCGATGCGTTGACCTTGAACTGGTCGAGCACCTCGGTGATGGCCTCGATCATCCGGTCGTTGCCCGCGCTGCGGCGCTTGGGAGGGTCGCCCGCGATCAGCAGATCGAGCGGCGGCAACGAATACGGTCCGTCGACGACACGGTCCAGCGTCATCGTCGACTGTCTCGGTTTCTTCTTGCGGGTCTTCGCGGTCGGTTCGGGAATCGTGGGCGCTTCGTCGGAGAGCGGGTAGTTCTCCATGGGTGTGCCCGACGGCCATGCCTGTTCGGCGTCGTCGCCGTAGGCCTTCGGGTCGTCGTAGTAGCCGTCGGAGAAGTCGTCGGATTCGGAGATGACGGCGGTGTCCTCGTCGTCGTAATCGTCGTAGTCGTATTCGTCGTAACCGCGCGCGGAGAACATGGCCCGCACCGTCGACGGCACTTCGCGAATCGTGGTGCCGGTCACCAGCAAGACTCCGAACAACACACCGATGAACAACAGCGGCGCGGCAATCCACGCGGTGAGTCCGTCGGACAGCGGGCCGCCGATCGCGAAGCCGAAGAAGCCGGCGGCGTGCTGGCGCGCGGTGGGATCCTGCGGCGAACCGGCCCACAGGTGCCACAGCCCGAGCGCGGGCAGCGCGATCGTCGCCGTGCCGAGGATCAGGCGCGGCCTGGCGTCCGGATCGGGTTCGGTACGCATGAGCGTGATGCCGACGGCGGCCAACGCGATCGGGACGAGCACGACGGCGGCGCCGATCAGCATCCGCAGCAATGTGTCGAGCCAGTCACCCACCGGGCCGGCGGCGCCGAACCATGAACTCGCCGCGACGATCACCGCCAGGCCCAGCAGCGCCAGGGCGATGCCGTCCCGCCGATGACCCGGTTCCAGATCGCGGGCCCGACCGACAGAGCGTGCGGTGGTACCGGCGCCCTTGGCCAGCATCAGCCAGCCCACCCGCATTCCGCGACCGACCGAGGCGCCGGCCGACGAAATGGGTGACGAGGTCCGCCGCGGCGCCGGTTTACGTCGCGGCGCCGCCCGGCCACCGGAGCGCGCACCCTGTTTTGACCTGGTCGAACGGGTTCCAGAGCGCGCGGCGGTCTTACTAGGCATGCCTGTAAGCCTAGTCGCTCCAGCCCCAGAATCACCATCTGCCACACGGGTAACAGATCCGCATCGATTGATGCGCTTTTGCGGCTTACTGTGCGGAAATGACCGAAACCAACACGTCGGCGGGCCTGCCGACCACCACCAAAGTGCTGTGCGCTGCCTACGGCGCCATCGCGGTCGTCGCTCTCGTCGCTACCTGGAGCCAGAACCTGGCCTACCTCGACCGTGGGGCGGACTTCCTGCGCGTGTTTTGGGAAGACACCAAGGTCAACCCGGCGTCGCGTTCGATCACCGCCGACATCATGTTGTTTGGGCTCGCCGCGATCATCTTCATGGTGTACGAGGCGCGCAAACACGGCATCCGGTTCGTCTGGCTGTATGTCATCGCCTCGTTCTTCATCGCGATCAGCGTGGCGTTTCCGTTGTTCCTCCTCGCGCGGGAGTTGCGCATCCACCGCGCCGAGGTCCCGCGGATCGGCGCCGCGAACGCGGTCGGGCTCGTCCTCGTCGCGGTGTTCGCGGTGGCGTTCACGATCTGGATCGACGTGGTCTGAGCGTCGCGGGTGCCGGTGAGTAGGCTGTGCACTCGTCCAGCAAGGCACTCACCGAGGAGTTCTCGCCTAATGCCCAAGCCAAATGCAGTTGTCGTCGTCGCCACCATGACCGCCAAACCCGAATCCGTCGACACGGTGCGGGACGCCTGCAAGAAGGCCATCGAGGCGGTCCACCAGGAACCCGGCTGCGAGCTGTACGCGCTGCACGAGGCGAACGGAACGTTCGTGTTCGTCGAGCAGTGGGCGGACGAGGACGCCTTGAAGACGCACAGCACCGCTCCGGCCATCGGTGAGCTCTTCGGCGCGGTCGGTGAGCACCTCGACGGTGCGCCGGACATCAAGATGCTGCAGCCGGTCGTCGCCGGAGATCCGAGCAAGGGCGCACTGCGCTCCTGATGCCCGAGCTCGCAGGCAAAGTCGCGTTCATCACGGGTGCGGCCCGCGGCCAGGGCCGCGCCGAGGCGGTGAAGCTGGCCGCCGAAGGCGCGAACATCATCGCCGTCGACCTCTGCGACCAGATCGCGTCGGTGCCCTATCCGCTTGCGACGGCCGATGATCTGGCCGAGACCGTGAAGCTCGTCGAGGACACCGGCGCGCGAATAGTGGCGCGGCAGGCCGACGTTCGCGATCAAGACGCGTTGGCGTCGGCGTTACAGGCCGGTCTCGACGAGTTCGGCCGCCTCGACATCGTCGTCGCCAACGCCGGCATCGCGCCGATGCAGTCGGGCGCCGACGGATGGCGCGACGTCATCGACGTGAACCTCACCGGCGTGTACCACACGGTCGAGGTGTCAAAAGAGGCGCTGCTCGCCCATGGTCAGGGCGGCTCGATCGTGCTCACCAGTTCGGTCGCGGGCTTGATCGGAGTCGGCAGCGACGACCCCGGCGCGATCGGGTACGTCGCCGCCAAGCACGGCATCGTCGGGTTGATGCGGTTGTACGCCAACCTGCTTGCCCCGCAGAGTATCCGGGTCAACTCGGTACATCCCGCCGGCGTGGACACCCCGATGATCAACAACGAGGCCACGCGCGCGTGGTTGGGCAGCATCGCGGAGAAGACCCCGCAGGACATGGGCAACGCGCTGCCGGTGCAGGTGTTGCAGGCCGAGGACATCGCGAACGCGGTGGCGTGGTTGGTGTCCGACGCGGCCCGCTACATCACCGGGGTCGCGCTTCCCGTCGACGCGGGATCGGTCAACAAGCGCTGAGGGTCCGGCGGGCGATTAGATCTCGATAACGGTGGGCACGATCATCGGCTGGCGGCGGTAGGTCTCCCCCACCCATTTGCCGACGGCGCGCCGTGACGCCTGGGCGATGCGGTTGATGTCGGTGACCCGTTCGGCGACAAGCGCTTCGAGCGCCTCCTCGACCTTGCGGATGGCGGGTTCGAGCGCCTTGGGATCCTCGGAGAAGCCGCGGGAGTGCAGATGCGGTGCGGCCGCAGGCTTTCCGGTGCCGCGCTGGAGGACGACCGTGATGCCGATGAATCCGGATGAGAGCGTGAGCCGTTCGCCCACGACTGCGTCGCCGACGTCGCCGGTGATCAAACCATCGACGAACATCTTGCCGGTCGGCACCGCACCGGCGATCGACGCCCGGCCGGCCACCAGATCGACGCTGACGCCGTTCTCAGCCAGCACGATGTTCTCCTCGGGAACCCCGGTGCGAGCGGCCAGACCGGCGTTGGCCCGCAGCATCCGCCAGGTGCCGTGCACGGGCATCACGTTGCGCGGGCGAACGCCGTTGTAGAGGAACAACAGCTCGCCGGCGTAGGCGTGCCCGGAAACGTGTACGCGGACTTGAGCATTGGTGACGACGCGGGCTCCGATCTTCGCCAGCGCGTCGAGCACGCCGAAGATCGCCTCCTCGTTGCCCGGTATCTGTGACGACGACATGATGATGAGGTCGCCCGCGGTCAGGGTGATGCTGCGGTGCTCACCGCGCGACATCCGCGACAGCGCCGCCATCGGCTCGCCCTGCGTTCCGGTGGTGACCAGCACGACGCGCTCGGGCGCCATCATCTCGGCGGCGCCGATGTCGATGATGTCGTCGTCGTTCTGCAGCGTGAGGTAGCCGAGTTCCTTCGCGATCCCCATGTTGCGGACCATGGACCGGCCGACGAACGCGACCTTGCGGCCCAGCGCCACCGACGCGTCGATGATCTGTTGTACGCGACCGACATTGGAGGCGAAGCAGGCCACGATGACGCGTCCCTGGGCGCTGCGGATCAGCCGGTGCATGTTCGGGCCGATCTCGCTCTCCGACGGTCCGACGCCGGGGATCTCGGCATTGGTCGAGTCGCACAGGAAGAGATCGACGCCCGCGTCGCCAAGTCGCGACATCCCGGGCAGGTCGGTCGGTTTGCCGTCGGGCGGCGACTGGTCGAGCTTGATGTCGCCGGTGTGCAAGACCGTCCCGGCGCCGGTGTGGATTGCGATGGCCAGGCAGCCGGGGATCGAGTGGTTGACCGCGAAGTACTCGCACTCGAACACACCGTGTCGCGAGCTCTGGCCCTCGTCGACCTCGACGAAGACCGGCTTGATCCGGTGCTCGCGGCACTTCTCGGCCACCAGCGCCAGGGTGAACTTCGACCCGACGACCGGAATGTCGTGACGCAATTTGAGCAGGAACGGGATTGCGCCGATGTGATCCTCGTGCGCGTGGGTGAGCACAAGGGCTTCGACGTCGTCGAGCCGGTCCTGCACGAGACGCAGGTCGGGCAGGATCAGGTCGACGCCGGGCTCGTCGTGTGTCGGGAACAGCACCCCGCAGTCAACGATCAGCAGCCGGCCCAGATGCTCGAAAACGGTCATGTTCCGGCCGATTTCGCTGATTCCGCCCAGCGCAGTGACCCGTAGTCCGCCTGGGGCCAGTGGCCCCGGTGGTCTGAGTTCTTCGTTCACTACCGCAGCACCGCGGCCGCTCGCATGTCGGCGGCCAACGCGTCGAGTTGCACGGGCGTCGCGGGTACCTGGGGCAACCTCGGATCGCCGGCTTCGAAGCCCTGCAGCCGCAGCCCCGCCTTCGACAGCGTCACCCCACCGAGCCGGGCCTGCGCATTGACGAGCGGTCCGAGCGTGACGTTGATCTTGCGGGCCCGCGCGATGTCGCCGCATTGGAAGGCGGACAACATCTCTCGCAACTGGCTGGCCGCCAGGTGGCCCCACACGCTGACGAAGCCGACGGCGCCCATGGCCAGCCAGGGCAGGTTGAGCGCATCGTCGCCGGAGTAGTACGCCAGGCCCGTCTCGGCGATGACCTGCCCGCCGCCGTGCAGATCGCCCTTGGCGTCCTTGACGGCCACGATGTTCGGATGCTCGGCGAGGATGCGCATGGTGTCCCACTGAATCGGCACCACCGACCGCGGCGGAATGTCATAGAGCACGTTCGGCAGGGGGGTCGCATCCGCCACCGCGGTGAAGTGGGCCAGCAGCCCCTCCTGGGGTGGACGCGAGTAGTACGGCGTCACCACCAACAGTCCGTGCGCGCCCTCGGCCGCACACGCCTTCGCCAGGTGCACGCTGTGCGCGGTGTCATAGGTGCCGGCTCCGGCGATGATGCGCGCCCGGTCGCCGACGGCCTCGAGCACCGCGCGCAACAGCCCGATCTTCTCGGCATCGGTCGTCGTCGGGGACTCACCGGTGGTCCCGGACAGCACCAGGCCGTCGCAGCCGGCGTCGACGAGCCGGTTCGCCAACCGGGCCGCGGTTTCGGTGTCCAGCGA
Organism: Mycobacterium sp. 1164985.4; assembly: GCF_001668575.1. Lineage (GTDB taxonomy): Bacteria > Actinomycetota > Actinomycetes > Mycobacteriales > Mycobacteriaceae > Mycobacterium. The sequence continues at coordinate 13,528 of NZ_LZMD01000068.1, read as the reverse complement.
GCCGTCGGGCTTGAACGGAGTCACCATCGCGGTCAGCAAGGTGCCCAACCGGGCCGTCACATCGATTCCGCTGGTGCTCACGGGGCTCAGATTACTCGCTATGGTCACGCTTCCGTGGCCAGAGGTGACGTGGCGACCTCCGTGCCGTCCGACAGCGTAGAGATCTCGAAGTCGCTGAACACCTGGGGTGCGACGGCGACCAATTGGCGCAGGCATTCGATCGCCAGCCGGCGGATCTCGACGTCGGCGTGTTCGCTGGCCCGCATCGCGATGAAATGCCGCCACGCGCGGTAATTGCCGGTGACGACGATGCGGGTCTCGGTGGCGTTGGGCAGTACAGCCCTCGCGGCCTGGCGCGCCTGCTTGCGGCGCAGCACCCCGAGCTTCTCGCCGGGCTCGTCGCCCCTGAACTTGGCTTCGAGGCGTTCGAGCAGGTCGGTGTAGGCCGCCCGGCTGGCGTCGGCGGCCGCGGAGAACAGCTCGATCAGCTCGGGGTCGTCCTCGATGCCCGGCGGCACCACCACCTGCGCGTCGTGTTCGGGCACGTACCGCTGCGAGAGCTGCGAGTACGAGAAGTGCCGGTGGCGGATCAGTTCATGGGTGCAGGAGCGGGAGATCCCGGCGATGTAGAAGGAGACCGACGCGTGCTCGAGCACCGAGAAATGCCCGACATCGATGATGTGGCGGATGTAGGCGGAGTTGGTGGCCGTTCGCGGATTCGGCTTCGACCAGCTCTGATAGCACGCCCGCCCGGCGAATTCCACGAGCGCGGGCCCGCCCTCGGCGTCGGTTTCCCATGGCACGTCCGACGGCGCGGTGAACTCCGTCTTGGCGATCAGCTGGACGCGCAGCGGCGTGGTCTCGGCCACGGCTCACCCTAACGCGCACCGCTAGGTGTTTAGGTGTGCGCGCGGCCGCGCGCCGAGTGTGCGGTCAGCTTCGCGACTCGCCGCCGCGGCGCAGCGGGATGCACAGACGAGGCGCAAGGAACCTCGAAAATCGAGGTTTCGGAGGCAGATGGGCCGGGAACAAATCCGTTCTCAATCGGTGTTACCCAAACGCCGATCAAGAGAGGGAGTGTGACTGATGGCCACCGATTACGACGCACCCCGCGTGAAGGAAACCGACGATTCGGTCGACGAGTCACTCGAGGCGATCGCCGCACGGCGGCGCGAGAAGGTCGACGTCGCGGTGCTCGACGTCGACGACGGTGACGCGGTCGATTCGATCGTTCTGCCCGACATGGACCTGTCCGGTGAAGAGCTCACCGTGCGGGTGCTTCCGAAGCAAGCCGACGAGTTCACCTGCTCGAGCTGCTTCCTGGTGCAGCACCACAGCCGGCTCGCGTTGCAGTCCGGCGACAAGACGATCTGCGCCGACTGCGTCTAGCCGTTCCCTCGCCGGGTGCCGGGTCGCGTCAACCCGACACTCGGCGGAGGTCAGCGGCCAGATCGCCATTCGCACCGATCGTGACGTCCGACAAACCGAGCCATGACGCCATCGCACGCAGTTCGTCGGACAGCGCCGGCGTGACCCGCGACGTCTTTTCGCCCGGCTCCGCGAACGCACCCACCACATGCAGCGCGTCATTCGCGCGATCCGCCTTCAGATCGGCCCGCCCCACCAGTTCCCCGTCGAGCAGGAACGGCCACACGTAGTACCCGTACTGCCGCTTCGGCGCAGGTGTGTAGATCTCGATGCGGTACTTGAACCCGCCGAACAGGCGCTCGACGCGCGGCCGGAAGAAGATCAGCGGATCGAACGGGCACAGCAGCGCCGTACCGCGGTCGCGACGCGGAATCGTCTGTCCCGCCCGCAGATACGCGGGGCCCTTCCAGCCGTCGACCTCGACCGGCTCCAGTTCGCCGTCGGCGACCAGCTTCGCGATCGCTGGCTTCACCTGCGCCGGCGAGAGCCGGAAGTAGTCCCGGATGTCCTGTTCGGTGCCGACGCCCAGCGCGGCGGAGGCCCTCAGCACCAGCTCCCGAATAGCGTCCGCCTCGTCGACCTCGCGCGCGAGCACCTCCGGCGGCAGCACCCGCTCGGACAGGTCGTAGTGCCGCGCGAACCCCACCCGCGTGGCCGTCGTCAGCACGCCGGAGGCGAACAGCGCCTCGGTCACCCACTTGGTGTCGCTGCGGTCCCACCACGGACCTTTGCGGCCCCGCTGTTCTGCGCCCAGGTGCGCCTCGATCTGCCCCGCCGTCGACGGGCCCAGCTCGGTCACCGCGCGGACCACTTCATCGGCCAGCTTGGCGTTCTTCTTGACGATCTCCTTGCCCCACCGCCCGTGCGTGTACTCGCGCATCCGCCAGCGCAGCAGCGGCCAATCGTCGACGGCCATCAACGCCGCCTCGTGCGCCCAGTACTCGACCAGCATCCGCGGCGAGCGCACCGAGTGGCTCCACGCCGCCCTGTCGAGCACGTCGTGGTCGTAAGGCCCCAGCCGGCTGAACACCGGCGCGTAATGGGCGCGCACCGACACCGACACCGAGTCCAGCTGCAACACCTGGATCCGCGAGATCAGCCTGCGCAGGTGTGCCCGCGTGACCGGCCCCCGCGGGCGCGGCTCGGCGAACCCCTGCGCGGCGACGGCGACACGCCTCGCCTGGTCGGCCGTGAGTCTGGGCGCCACATCCTTCATCGTGCCCGACGGCACCGACACCGAGCGCACGCTTGTGTACGCATCGCCCGAGTGGGAGCGCGAACAACCGCGCGCTCAGCGAAACCCGTCAACGCCGCCGGTAGCTGTAGAACCGGTAGCGCAGGCCCGACGCGCTGGTCACCCAGTCGCCCGCCGCGCCGATCCAGGACTCGTCGAGTACCGGGGCCATCACGTCGGCGTCCTGGCGCGGGAGGTCGATCTCGATCTCGGTCACCTCGCAGCGCGTCGCGAGCGGCAGGGCCGCCAGGTAGATCTGCGCGCCGCCGATCACCCAGACCGGATCGTCGGTCAGCGCATCGTCCAGCGAGGCCACCACTTCCGCCCCGTCGGCGGCGTAATCGGGCCGGTGGGTGAGCACCACGTTGCGCCGGCCCGGCAGCGGGCGGACCTTGGCGGGCAGCGACTCCCACGTCAACCTGCCCATCACGACGGTGTGGCCCATCGTCAGTTCCTTGAACCGCGCCTGGTCCTCGGGCAGGCGCCACGGAATGCCACCGTCGCGGCCGATGACGCCCGAGCTCGACTGGGCCCAGATCAGCCCGATCTCAGACCGCAACCGGGGCCTTGATCGCCGGGTGTGGATCGTAGTTGAGGATCGCGATGTCGTCGTAGGTGTAGTCGAAGATCGAATCCCGCGGCGCGAGAACGAGTTCCGGATACGGGCGTGGGTCGCGGCTGAGTTGCAAGCCTACCTGCTCGACGTGGTTGTCGTAGATGTGGCAGTCGCCGCCGGTCCAGATGAACTCGCCGACCTCGAGTCCGGCCTGCGCGGCCATCATGTGGGTCAGCAGCGCGTAGCTGGCGATGTTGAACGGAACCCCGAGGAACAGGTCGGCGCTGCGCTGATACAGCTGGCACGACAGCTTGCCGTCGGCGACGTAGAACTGGAAGAACGCGTGGCAGGGCGGCAGCGCCATCTGCGGGATCTCGCCGACGTTCCAGGCCGAGACGATGTTGCGGCGCGAGTCGGGATCGGTCTTCAGCAGCTCCAGCGCGGCGCTGATCTGGTCGATGTGCTCGCCCGACGGCGTCGGCCACGACCGCCACTGCACGCCATAGACCGGACCCAGATCGCCTGTCGGAGAAGCCCATTCGTCCCAGATGGTGACGCCTCGCTCCTGCAGCCAACGCACGTTCGAGTCGCCGCGCAGGAACCACAGCAGCTCATAGACGATCGACTTGGTGTGCACCTTCTTCGTGGTGATCAGCGGAAAACCGGCCGTGAGGTCGTATCGCATCTGGTGGCCGAACACGCTGCGGGTGCCGGTGCCGGTGCGGTCGGACTTGGGGGTGCCACGCTCCATCACCAGCCGCAGGAGATCCTCGTAAGGGGTGGCGATCGGCACGTCGGTCAGCTTACTTCCAGACCGGACGAGTAGAACGGAAGCCATGCCGAGCATCTCCGCGACCGTCACGACACCCGACGGCACCTGCCCCGTCACCCTGCACACCCCGAACGGACCCGGGCCGTGGACCGGCGTGGTGATGTACGTCGACGCCGGCGGCGTCCGCGACACCTTCCAGGAGATGGCCGCACGGCTGGCCGGCTTCGGCCACGCCGTGCTGCTGCCCGACGTGTACTACCGCCACGGCGACTGGGAGCCGTTCGACATGCGCACCGCGTTCAGCGATCCCAAGCAGCGCAACCGCCTGTTCGGGATGATCTCCTCGATCACCCCCGACATGATGGCCTCCGACGCGGCGGCCTTCTTCGACTTCCTGCAGTCCCGTCCGGAGGTCAAGGGCGACGCGTTCGGGGTCTGCGGCTACTGCATGGGCGGGCGCACCTCGGTGATCGTCGCCGGGCGCGTGCCCGACCGGGTCGCCGCGGCGGGGTCGTTCCACGCCAGCGGGCTGGTCACCGACGAGCCCACCAGCCCCCACCTGCTGGCCGACCGGATGAAAGCGACCGTCTACGTCGCGGGCGCCGAGAACGACCACGGCTTCACTCCCGAGCACGCCGAAACCCTCGACAAGGCGCTGACCGCGGCGAACGTCGCCCACACGGTGGAGTTCTACCCCGCAGGGCACGGCTTCGCGGTTCCCGACAACGCCCCCTACGACGAAGAAGCCGCCGAGCGGCACTGGATCGCGCTTCAGGAACTGTTCGAGTCCGCCCTGCCCAATTGAGGCCCAATTGGGCATGACCCGGTACCCGTGCCGGGCCGATACGCAACGATGATCCGATGGACGATCAGGATCCCGGCGCTCACCCGGACCACGAGGACGTCGGCTCGCGCATCGACCCGGTGCTCGCCCGCAGCTGGCTGCTGGTGAACGGCGCCCACTACGACCGGTTCGCGCCCGCCGTGCGGTCCCGCGCCGACATCGTCGTGCTGGATATCGAGGACGCGGTGGCGCCGAAGGACAAGACCGCCGCCCGTGACAACGTCGTGCGCTGGCTGAACGAGGGAAACACCGACTGGGTCCGCGTCAACGGATTCGGCACGCCGTGGTGGGCCGACGACCTCGACGCACTGGCCAAGACGGCGGTCGGCGGGGTGATGCTGGCGATGGTCGAATCCGTCGACCACGTCACCGAGACCGCCAACCGGTTGCCTAGGGTGCCGATCGTCGCGTTGGTCGAGACGGCCCGCGGGCTCGAGCGCATCACCGCCATCGCCGCGGCCAAGGGCACGTTCCGGCTGGCCTTCGGCATCGGCGACTTCCGGCGCGACACCGGCTTCGGCGAGAACCCGACGACGCTGGCTTACGCGCGGTCGCGGTTCACGATCGCGGCGAAGGCCGCGCACCTGCCGAGCGCGATCGACGGGCCGACGGTCGGTTCGAGCGCGCTCAAGCTCAGCGAGGCCACGGCGGTGTCCGTCGAGTTCGGCATGACGGGCAAGATCTGCCTGACGCCCGAGCAGTGCGCCACCGTCAACGAGGGCCTCTCCCCCTCACCAGACGAAATCGCCTGGGCCAAGGAGTTTTTCCTCGAATTCGAACGCGACGGCGGTGAGATCCGCAACGGCTCGGACCTCCCGCGCATCGCGCGCGCGAACAAGATCCTCGATCTGGCCCGCGCGTACGGCATCGAGGTCTCGGAGTTCGACGACGTCGACGACCCGGCGCACATCCCGGCGCCGTCGGACACGTACCACTACTGAGTTCCGTGCCGCCTGCGTATCAGCATCTGCAGTGACCGCAGCAGACCGCGCGCGGCGTAGATGCCCGCGACCACGGTCGCCAGGATCATCACGATGAACATCACCAGCCAGTTCGTCCGATGGTGGTCGACGTTCCACCACACGATTGTGAACAGGATCGCGCACAGGAACACCACGATGTCGCGCCAGTTCCCGCGATACGACAGTGCCGCCAGCCGCAGGTCGCGGCTGCGCTCGGCCGCGCTGATCATGTCCTCGATGCGATGGTCGATGCTGGCCTTCAGCCGCGCCTTGAGCTCGGGTTGGTCGTCGGGGATGCGCTCGAGCAGGTCCATGTCCTTGGCGATCATGCCGCGGAAGTCGGGTCCGCGAAGGTTGCCTGCGGCGATGCCCAGCAGCGCCCCTCCCGCGAGCGGCGCTGCCCCAAGGCGATTTCGGCGATTCCAGGCATGGGCTATTCCTCCATCAGCGTCGCGGCCAGTGTGCCTCCGAGTTCGTAGGCGCGTTCGCGCACACCGGCGTCGACACCGCCGACGACCTCGAGCGCATCGGCGGCCTTGGCCAGCGCGAGTCCGGTCGCCAGCTTCTCCACCGCGTTGACCGCGCCGACGGTGTCGTTGTTGCCGTGCACCCACAGCCCGTAGGGCCGGCCGCCGACGTGGTCGAGGCTCGGGTAGTACACGGTATCGAAGAAGTGCTTGAGCGCGCCGCTCATGTATCCGAAATTCGCGGTCGTCCCGAACAGATAGCCGTCGGCGTCGAGCATGTCGGGCAGGGTAGCGGCCAACGCGGGCCGCACCACGGTTTCAACGCCCTCGATGTCGGGGTCCTTTGTGCCGGCCAGAACGGCCTCGAGCAGCTCGCGGGTGCCCGGCGACGGCGTGTGGTGCACGACCAGCAACGTCTTGCTCATCGGAGCCCTCTGCTCTTCGCGCAAGCGCTCATCGCCCGCGCTCTTCCATCTCGACCGCCTTCTTCATCGCTTCCCGCGCCCGGCTGCGGTCGCCGGCGTAGTCGTAGGCGCGTGCCAGTCGATACCACCGCCGCCAGTTCTGCGGGTCGTTTTCCAACTCCGCACGCACGGTGACGAACAGTTCGTCGGCGGCGTCGCGCTGAATCCGGCCCGACGGCATCCTCGGCAGCGCGCTGACGTCGAGTTCCATCCCCTCCTCACGGGCGATGCGTGCGAGCCGCTGGTGGGCCAGCCCGGCGCGCAGGGTGCTGAGCATCGCCCACAGCCCGATCAGCGGCAGCGCCATCAGCGCCAACCCCAACCCGACGGCGGCCGGCTCGCCTGTCGAGACGAACGCCATCGCGAGGCGGCCGAGCAGCACGAAGTACACGATCAGCGCGACGCACATGAAGCCGATCAGCAGTTGGATGCGCAGGACGCGCCCGTCCTCGGCCATCACAGATCGAGAAGCGGCTCGATACCCACGGTCAGCCCTGGCCGTTCGGCCACCCGTCGCACCGCGAGCAGGACGCCGGGAACGAACGAGGTGCGGTCCAGGCTGTCGTGGCGGATCGTCAACGTCTCGCCTTGCGTGCCGAAGAGCACCTCCTGGTGCGCCACCAGCCCGGCCAGACGCACCGAGTGGACCGGAACGCCGTCGACGTCGGCACCGCGTGCGCCCGGCAAACCGGTGCTGGTGGCATCGGGGTTGGGTGGCATGTCTTTTCGCGCCTGGGCGATGAGACGGGCGGTGCGCGCCGCGGTGCCGGACGGGGCGTCGGCTTTGTGCGGGTGGTGCAGTTCGATCACCTCGACCGACTCGAAATAGCGGGCGGCCTGCTGCGCGAAGTGCATCGACAGTACCGCTCCGATCGCGAAGTTCGGAGCGATCAACACTGCCGCGCCCGATCTCGCGGCCAACCACTCGCGCACGGTGGCCAGCCGCTCGTCGGTGAAGCCGGTGGTGCCGACGACGGCGTGTATCCCGTTCTCGATGAGGAACTCGAGGTTGTCCATCACGGCGTCGGGGTGGGTGAAGTCGATGACGACCTCGGTCTGACTGTCGGTCAGCCGACTCAACGGGTCGCCGGCGTCGACTCCCGCGGTGAAGGTCAGATCGTCGGCGGCTTCAACGGCCTCGACCATCGTCGTGCCGACCTTGCCCTTGGCGCCCAGTACTCCGACTCGCATGGCGTCACCTTATCCACTCGTCGCATCCATCCACAGCGGGCGCGGTGCTCCCCTACCATCGGCGCATGCGCGGCGCCAAAGTGTTGATAACCGGTGCGACGGGTCAGGTCGCCGTTCCGGTCGCCGAGGCGCTGGCGGGTGACAACGAGGTATGGGGAATCGCCCGGTTCACCGATTCGGCGACGCGCGAGAGGCTGGAGAACCACGGGGTGCACTGTCACGCGGTCAACCTGGCGGTCGGCGAATTCTCCGGCATTCCTTCGGACTTCGACTACGTTCTGAACTTCGCGGTGGCCAAGAGCGGCCGATGGGACAAAGACTTGGGCGCCAATGCCGAATCGGTCGGGCTGCTGATGGCCCACTGCCCCGACGCCACGGCGTTCCTGCACTGTTCGTCGGCCGCGGTCTACGACCCGCCGCACGACGAGCCGCGCACGGAGGACACCGCGCTGGGCGACAACCACAAACACCTGTTCCCGACGTACTCCATCTCCAAGATCGCCGGTGAGGTCGTCGCCCGGTCGATGGCCCGCGCGCTCGGCGTCCCGACGACGATTGCGCGGCTCAACGTGCCGTACGGGGACAACGGCGGATGGCCGTTCTTTCATCTGGAGATGATCCTGGCGGGCACCCCGATCCCGGTGCCGCCGGGCCCGCCGGCGCTCTACAACCCGATCCACGAGGAGGACATCGTCGCGACGCTCCCGAAACTGCTTGAGGCGGCTTCGGTTCCGGCGACGACGGTGAACTGGGCCGGCCATCAGACGATCAGCCTGCAGGAGTGGTGTGCCTACCTCGGCTCGCTGGTCGGTCGGGAACCGACGTTCGACGTGGACGCTCGTGCCTTGCGCGGCAACCCGGTCGACGTCGGCCGCATGCGTGCGATCGCCGGCGACACCGCCGTGGACTGGCGCGACGGGCTGCGCCGGATGGCCGCCGCGTTCCATCCCGATCTGGTCGCCGGGTAACCCGTCACGCCGCCCGGAAGGCCGGCATGACGTGGCGCGCGAAAAGCCGCATCTGGCTCAGCATTTCGTCGACGGTGTTCGCAACGAACAGTGTGGCGAAGAAACCGTCGAGGCCGGCTTCGGCGAACTTCTCGACCTTTGCGCACACCTGGTCCGGGGTGCCGATGAGGTTGTCGGCCAGATACTTGTCGAAGTCGATCCCCTTCATCATGGTGTTCGTCAGGGACCTCCGGAACAGATCGAACGTCGAGTGCTCGACCCGTGATCTGGCTTCATCGGCCGTGTCGGCGATGCACACGACGGTCTGCAGCCCGATCGTGATTTGGGACGGATCGCGACCCACCCCGCGGGCGTATTCGGCGATACGGTCCCGGCCCGCGGCGAGCTCCGCCGGGCCGGTCTTGGCGGGCAGCCAGCCCTGGCACCGCTCGCCGGCCCGCTTCAACGCACCCTTGGCGTTGCCGCCGGAGAAGATCGGCAGCGGTTGCTGCACCGGCTTCGGATACGACTCGACGTCGAAGAATCGGCGATGCCTGCCGTGGTAACTCGACCTCGGTTGCTCGAAGAGAACACGCAGAGCCTCGATACCCTCCGTCATCAGGTCCACCCGTGACGCGTCGGCGAGATCGGGTGCGACGCTTTCGAATTCATCGCGGTAACCTCCGGCGGCCACCGCCAGCGTCACGCGACCACCGGAGATCTGGTCGAGCGTCGCGACCTGCTTGGCCAGCAGCACTGGATCTCGCATGGGCAAAACCAGGATCCCGGTGCCCAACCGGACCGCCGACGTTTTGGCCGCGATCGTCGCGAGCATGATGAGCGGTTCGAAGTAGTCCGGCGGCCGGCTCCACGCGTCGCGGACGAACCGCTGGGTGCTCAGATGGTCGTTCCCCGACACCTCGTCGTAGCCCATCTGCTCGGCTTCCACGGCTATCCGCACCACGTCGTCGGCCGTGGCGAACGGTATCGGGTAGGCCATTCCCGCCAGACAGGTCGGCGCGTCGACGCCGAAGAGCACGTAGTCCATTGTGGCCCGATCGCGCCTTTCAGCGAAGCCCCTCGGCCTAAAGTGGCGAGGCCCCCCGCAGATGCTCGAAGATCAGCGAGGTCTGCGTACCGGCGACGTCGGCGTCGGCGTTGAGGTTCTCCACCACGAAGGACCGCAGGTCATCGGTGTCACGTGCGGCGACGTGCAAGATGAAGTCGTCGGCGCCCGCGAGGAAGTAGACGTCCATCACCTGCGGTCTGCGCCGGATCTGCTGGATGAAGCTGTGGATCCTGCCGCGGGCGCTCGACTGCAGGGACACCGAGATCATCGCTTGCAGTGGTAAGCCGATCGCGGCCGGATTGATATCGGTGTAGAAGCCGCGGATGACGCCGACCTCCTGAAGGCGGCGCACCCGGCCGTGGCACGTCGACGGCGCGATGCCGACGGCCTCGGCGAGTGCGCTGTTGGAAATCCGAGCGTCGCGGTGTAGCGCGGCCAGGATCCGGCGGTCGACCTCGTCGAGGGGAACCGGCCGAACATCCTTCGACTGCACGGCCCCCGTCGGCCGCTGAGGTGAAGATGTTTCGGTCATAAGCCGACTATACAGAATCTTTAACACAGGAATTGCTGTTGTGACGAAGCTTCTTCACACTTGGAGGCAACATTCACCCGAGGAGCGGTCATGCGCGTCGGCATCCCCACCGAAATCAAGAACAACGAATTCCGGGTCGCGATCACCCCCGCCGGAGTCGCGGAGCTGGTGCACCGCGGTCATGAGGTGATCATCCAGTCCGGTGCGGGCGAGGGTTCGTCGATCGACGACGCCGACTTCAAACGCGCCGGCGCCCAGATGATCAACAGCGCCGACCTGGTATGGGCCGACGCCGAGCTGCTGCTGAAGGTCAAGGAGCCGATCGAAGCCGAGTGGCACCGAATGCGTCCGGGTCAGACGCTGTTCACCTATCTGCACCTGGCCGCATCACGGCCGTGCACCGAAGCGCTGTTGGCCTCGGGGACCACGTCGATCGCCTACGAAACCGTCCAGACCGCCGACGGCGCCCTTCCCCTGCTGGCCCCGATGAGCGAGGTCGCCGGGCGGTTGGCGGCGCAGGTCGGCGCGTACCACCTGATGCGCAGCCACGGCGGGCGCGGCGTGCTGATGAGCGGGGTGCCGGGGGTGGCTCCCGCCGACGTCGTCGTGATCGGCGGCGGCACCGCGGGCTACAACGCCGCCCGGGTGGCGGCCGGCATGGGCGCGCACGTGACCGTGTTCGACGTCAGCCTCAACAAGCTGCGCGACGTGGACGCCGAGTTCGGCGGCCGTATCGAGTCCCGCTACTCGTCGATCCTGGAACTCGAGGACGCCGTCAAGCGCGCCGACCTCGTCATCGGCGCGGTGCTGGTGCCGGGCGCGAAGGCACCCAAGCTGGTGACCAACTCGACCGTCGCGCACATGAAACCCGGAGCTGTGCTGGTCGACATCGCCATCGACCAGGGTGGCTGCTTCGAGGGCTCCCGCCCGACCACGCACGACGATCCCACGTTCGCGGTACACGACACGCTCTTCTACTGCGTCGCGAACATGCCCGGCGCGGTGCCGCGCACCTCGACATTCGCGCTGACCAACGCGACCATGCCCTACGTCCTCAAGCTGGCCGATCAGGGTTGGCATGCGGCGTGCCGAGCCGATGCCTCGCTGGCCAAGGGATTGTCGACGCACGACGGCGCCCTGCTGTCCGAGCAGGTGGCCACCGACCTCGACCTGCCGTACACCGATCCGGCGTCGGTGCTGGTCGACGCCTGATTCCCGGGTGTTCGGCCGGCACCCTTAAACGTGCGGGTGCAAAAAGATAGGGATTCGCCCGATTCCTTCGCGCGGCTTCATGCCATACCGTCGTTTCCAGCGGCTGGCGCTCAGCTCAGGGGGGCGACGAGCGTGGGGGGACAGCCGCTGACAAACCAGCTGGGCCCGGCCGTCGAGGGGTGGCCGGGGCTAGGCTGGCCACATCATCGGCCAACTCAGGCCAGCAGCCCCGCCACCAGCATCGAACCCACGTCGCCGACCATCCGACGGTCGTTGGGCACGTCAGGGTCGTCGGCCGCGGTCCTGGTCATGATCGCCAGCAGCAGACGCTCACCGGCGGGTCCGAACGCGACACCGACATCGTTGGTGCTCGCGTAGTCCCCGGAGCCGGTCTTGTCGGCGATCGTCCACCCCGGCGGCAGGACCGGACGCACGCTCGACGTCCGATTGGCCCGCATCCAGTCGTCGAGCTGCCGACGTTGCGGCTCCCCCAGGACGTTTCCGGTGATCAGCGACCGGTAACCGCCGCCGAGCGCCTCGGGTGTCGTGGTGTCGCGCGGATCACCGGGAACGGCGGCGTTGAGCTCGATCTCCCACCGGTCGAGCCGGGTCCGCTGGTCGCCGATGCTGCGGGCGAAATCGGTCACGCCGGACGGGCCACCGATCGTGCGCAGCAGCAGGTTGCCCGCGGCGTTGTCGCTCTGCTGCAGGGCGGCCTGGCACAACTCGGCCAGCGTCATTGTCTGCCCGACGTGCTCTCCGGTGACCGGCGAATTCGGGACGATGTCGCTTTGTGCGACGGGGACGCGGTCCGTGAGCGCGAGCTCACCGCGTTCGGCCCCCTGCAGCACGCGAGCGGCGGCGTAGGTCTTGAACGTCGAGCACATCGCAAACGGATCCCGCGGGCGATGCGCGACGGTGCGGCCGGTGTCGAGGTTGACGGCGAACACCCCGATCAGCGCGTTGTGGTTGCGTTCCATCTCCCCCAGGCGGTCCGCGAGCTGCGGCGGGTCGGCCACGGCGGACTTGTGCGGCGAGGCGGCCAGCGCCGCGAGTGTCAAACCACCGATCAGGACGTGGCGCCGCGACAAGTCAGTCATCGGCCCCAGCGTAGGCGATCAACCGGCGAGGGCCCGAAGCGGCTGGGGCAGAGACCGTTTCGAGCGGACCGGGCCGAGCACCGCCCCGCCGTACGGTCGCCGCAGGAGTCGGCGGGCGACGGCGTTCACCTCGTCGAGCGTCACCGCGTCGAACTTGGCCAAGGTCTCGTCGATGGTGCGGTGTTCGCCGAAATGCAGTTCGCTGCGGCCGATGCGGTTCATCCGCGAACCCGAATCCTCCAGGCCCAGGACCAGTCCTCCACGCAGAGAGCCCTTGGCGATCCGGCACTCCGCTTCGGTGATGCCGTCGCGTGCCACCGCCTCGAGCACGTCGGTGGTGACACGGGCGACCTCGTCGAACCGTTCCGGAAGGCAGCCGGCGTAGACCGACAGCGCTCCGCTGTCGGAGAACGTGTCCACCGTCGAGTACACCGAATACGCCAACCCGCGGGCCTCGCGAATCTCCTGGAACAGACGAGAACTCAGCCCGCCGCCCAGCGCCGTGTTGAGCACCGAGAGCGCCCAGCGGTGTTCCCAGTGCCGGCCCGGCGTGCGCACACCCAGCGTCAGGTGCGTCTGCTCGGAGTCTCGGTTGACCAGTTCCAGCGTTGGGCGCCCACCCACCCGGCCCCTTCCCATGCGGGGCCCCACCGGGGTCCGGCCACGAACCACCCCGGCGCCGAAGTACTCGCGCCCCAGGCAAACCACATAGTCGTGATCGACATTTCCCCCTAACCCCAGAACCATCCG
>NZ_LZMD01000067.1 GCF_001668575.1 Mycobacterium sp. 1164985.4 | reverse complement strand
GTCGACCACACAACGGTTCTCAGTGGTGTCCTCACGATTCCTCCGTCGCTGCGCTTGATGCGCTTACCGATGCGGCGCGCTCGAGATAGGGCCAGGCAAGTTTGGGCAGCAGGCCACCGCAAAGCGGTAGCAGCCGCAGCGGTCTGCCGCATCGGACGTACGCAACGGTCTCCTCGCGCGGAGGGATGCGGTGCGGCGCCGGCAGGTGGCCGTCCTCGGTGCCGTGGTGCTCGGAGAGCACGACGACCGCGCCGCGCGTCTCGGCCCACTCGCACATCTGTACCGCGGCCGCGTACAGCTCAGGCGTGGGCGCTCCCTCGGCTGGCGTCCGCATGTCGAATCGGAGCGTGAACATCAGCGCCGCAACAAGGCCGGAGTATTCACGACGACCGACTCTAACCTAATTTTTGTTCTGGTTTCCATTAATAGCGGATGCTATTCTCGGCGCTGGCTCTATCGCCACACCGGGCTGCCGGAGGAATCGTGAGGACACCACTGAGAACCGTTGTGTGGTCGACGGGCGGCGTCGGGTCGATCGCCATCGATGCGATCCGGAGCAGGCCCGACCTCGAACTCGTCGGGGTGTGGGTGTACTCCGAAGAGAAGATCGGCAAGGACGCCGGGGAGCTGGCCGGTGGTGATCCGATCGGACTGGCGGCCACCAATGACGCCGACGCGTTGATCGCGCTGCAACCGGACTGCGTCGTATACGCCGCGAGTGGGCCCGAACGTGACGCCGGCGCCGTGCCCGACTACCTGAAGCTCCTCGAAGCCGGGATCAACGTCGTGTCGACGTCGTCGACGACGCTTGTCTATCCGCCCGCCTACTACTCGCCCGAATGGCGCGACCAGATGGAACAGGCGGCGAAGAAGGGGCAGGTCTCGCTGTACGCCTCAGGCATCGAACCCGGGTTCGTCGCCGACTACCTACCGCTGGTGCTGAGCACA
>NZ_LZMD01000066.1 GCF_001668575.1 Mycobacterium sp. 1164985.4 | reverse complement strand
TACTCGCACGCCCAGTTGAGCTCGGTGCCCCACTTCTTCTCCGACACGGCCAGCTGCGCGGTCAGGCCCTCGCGCTGACCGGGCTGCATCGGCTCCAGCGCCACCCTCTGCACCGACGGCGTGCGCGGGAACACCGTCGCACCGACGACGCCGCCGACGATCGCGAGGGCCGCCGCGACGGCCACCGTCGCGGCGAGCATCGTGCGGCGCGACCGCCGCTGACGCCTCGCCGCGACCTGGCCCAGCGATGCGACGTCGGAATCGGCGGGCGCCTCGCCCAGATCGGACAGCGCGAGGGCCTCGTCGCGGCTGAGCGCCCCCAGGATCCCGGGCATCTCCCGCAGCTCGGTCAGCTCGGCGGCGCGCGCCGGGTTCGCGGCGAGGTAGTCCTCGTAGGTGCGCCGGTCCTCCAGGCTCAGCGCGCCAAGCACGTAGGCCGCATCCCATTCGGCGAGGTCGTCATCGGGTGTCCGGTCGAATTCCTCGCTCATTGGACAATCCCCCTCTCCTGCAGCGCGCTCCGCAACGCGCGCAACGCGTAATGAAGCCTGGACTTCACGGTGCCCGCGGCGATCCCCTCGTGCTCAGCGATGTCGGCGACAGTCTGGCCGAGGTAGTAAGCACGCACGATCGCGGTGCGATGGTCGGCGCTGAGCGATTTCAGTGCGTCGGCGAGTACCCATTTGTCGACCGCGGGACCGATCGCGTCGAGCGACGGCCGCTCGGGCAGGTCGTCGGTCTGCAGTTCGCGGCTGAAGCGCGCGCTGCGCCGGTCGTCGATGACGAGGTTGCGCGCGACGGTGAACAGCCACGCCCGCGCGGCGTCGCCCCGCTGCTGCAGGATCTCCGGTTTGCGCCACAGCCGCAGCAGCGCTTCCTGCACCACGTCCTCGGCGAAGGGCATGTCGCCGCGCGTGAGCCGCAACACGTACCGCAGCAGCGCCTGGCTGTGCTCCTCGTGGATCGCGCGCAGCAGCTCGGCCTGCGCGGGGTCGGGTGTCATCGCTCATCCACCACAGTCGTCATCGCTGATCACAACGACAATCACCGGTCAATCGTTCAACGCCCGGCCCGCGAACGTGAGCTTATGTGCGAGATATCGGCGGATTTTCGGGCACAAGCTCACGTTCAGGCGAGCAAGTCGCGCACCACCGCGTCGGCCAGCAACCGGCCGCGGTCGGTGAGCACCAGCCGATCGGCGGCCCGACGCAGCAGCCCGTCGGACACCGCGACGGCGGCACGGTCGCGTTCGGGCGCGCTGAGCACGCTTGTCGGCAGCCCGTCGCGCAACCGCACCCGCAGCATCACGTCCTCCATGTGCATGGTGTCGGCGTCGAGGTGCTCGAAGTCGGCCACCGGCAGACGAGCGTCGGCCAGCGTCTGTGCGTACGCGTTCGGGTGTTTGGCGTTCCACCAGCGCACCGCGTCGACGAAGCCGTGCGCACCCGGCCCGGCGCCCCACCACTGGCCGCCGTTCCAGTAGCCGATGTTGTGCCGGCACTCGCCGCCCGGTCGGCTCCAGTTCGACACCTCGTACCAGGCGAAACCGGCGGCCGCCAGGCGTGCGTCGACCAACTCGTAGCGGCGGGCCAGCACGTCGTCGTCGGTCGGGGCCAGCTCCCCGCGCCGCACCCGGCGGGCCATCGCCGTACCGTCCTCGATGACCAGCGCGTACGCCGACACGTGGTCGACGCCGGCCTCGACGACCGTGTCGACCGAGCGCAGCAGGTCGTCGTCGGACTCCCCCGGCGTTCCGTAGATCAGGTCGAGGTTGACGTGCTCGAACCCGGCGGCGCGGGCCTCCCGGGCCGCGGCGAGCGCCCGGCCCGGCGAATGCGTGCGGTCCAGCGTGGCCAGCACGTGCGCGGCCGCCGACTGCATGCCCAGCGATACCCGGGTGTATCCGGCCGCCAGGAGCTGATCGAACAACAGCGGAGACGTCGACTCCGGGTTGGCCTCCGTGGTGACCTCGGCCCCCTCGGCCAGCGGGAAGTGTGCCCGCACGCCGTCGAGGACCGCGGCCAGGCCGGATCCGCCCAGCAGCGACGGCGTGCCTCCGCCGACGAACACGGTGGTGACCTCGGGGATGCGGCCGAGGTGCCGCGCGGCCAGCGCCAACTCCGCCCGCAGCGCGGTGAGCCAGCCGTCGGGGTTGGCTCCGCCCAGCTCGCCGGGGGTGTAGGTGTTGAAGTCGCAGTAGCCGCAGCGGGTCGCGCAGAACGGCACGTGAATGTAGATGCCGAACGGCCGCCCGGGCGCAGGAGTCATCGCCGGCAGCGCCGCCGGTGCGGCGTTCGGAGCCCCTGCGGTTCGGACGGTCACCCAGCCAGTTTCCCAGACCGCGGTTTTGCTCACCGTGAGCGCAAATCTCGCCCGGTTAGGGCTGGTGCGGGTGTCCGTGGCACAATGGCGGACGTGACTGCCGGCCGCATCTTCCCCCAGCGCGTATCGCTGGTGGCGCGTCGGCACGTCGACTTCAAGCGCGTGTGTACCTGTTGTTGTCTGCCTTGCGCTTGATCTAGGTCCCAGCCCACCCGTACGTATAGCTGGCCGCCGGATCTGCGCCGCCGGACAGCCACCCGGTGACCACGCGCGATTCGAACGCCGGCTCCACCAAGGAGCCACCCCATGACCACCGCGGAATCCAAACCGAGACCCGCCAAGAAGACCCGCGCCGAAGGGCAGTGGGCACTCGGATACCGCGAGCCGCTCAACGCCAACGAGCAGTTCAAGAAGGACGACGACGCGCTCAACGTGCGCGCCCGCATCCTCGACATCTACTCCCAGCGCGGTTTCGACAGCATCGACAAGCAGGACCTGCGGGGCCGCATGCGATGGATGGGCCTCTACACCCAGCGTGAGCAGGGCTACGACGGCACCTGGACCGGCGACGAGAACGCCGATCTGCTCGAGGCCAAGTACTTCATGATGCGGGTGCGCTGCGACGGCGGCGCGCTCAGCGCCGCCGCCCTGCGAACCATCGGCGAGATCTCCACCCAGTTCGCCCGCGACACCGCCGACATCAGCGACCGCGAAAACGTCCAGTACCACTGGATCCGGATCGAAGACGTGCCGGAGATCTGGGAGCGGCTGGCCGCGGTCGGCCTACAGACCACCGAAGCCTGCGGTGACTGCCCCCGCGTCGTGCTGGGCGGCCCCCTGTCGGGTGAATCCCTCGACGAGGTCCTCGACCCGAGCTGGGCCGTCGACGAGATCGTGCGCCGCTACATCGGCAATCCCGCGTTCTCCAACCTGCCGCGGAAGTACAAGACCGCGATCTCGGGCCTGCAGGACGTCGCCCACGAGGTCAACGACGTTGCGTTCATCGGCGTCAACCACCCCGAGCACGGCCCCGGCCTGGACCTGTGGGTCGGCGGCGGGCTGTCCACCAACCCGATGCTCGCCCAGCGCCTCGGCGCGTGGGTTCCGCTGGAAGAGGTTCCCGACGTCTGGGAGGGTGTGACGTCGGTCTTCCGCGACTACGGATACCGGCGCCTGCGCAGCAAGGCCCGGCTGAAGTTCCTGATCAAGGACTGGGGTGTCGAGAAATTCCGCCAGGTCCTCGAGGACGAGTACCTGGGCCGCAAGCTGATCGACGGCCCTGCGCCCGAGCCGGTCAAGCACCCCATCGACCACGTGGGAATCCAGAAGCTCAAGAACGGACACAACGCGGTCGGCGTCGCGCCGATCGCCGGCCGGGTTTCGGGCACGATCCTGACCAAGGTGGCCGACCTCGCCGAGGCGGCGGGTTCGGACCGGATCCGGCTGACCCCGTACCAGAAGCTGGTCATCCTCGACGTCCCCGATGAAAATCTTGCCAAGCTCGTCGAAGAGCTCGACGCGCTGGGGCTGCCGTCGCGGCCGTCGGCGTGGCGCAAGAACCTGATGGCCTGCACCGGCATCGAGTACTGCAAGCTGTCGTTCGCCGAAACCCGCAACCGCGCGCAGGTTCTGGTTCCGGAGCTGGAGAAGCGGCTCGAGGACATCAACGCGCAGCTCGACGTGCCGATCACGGTCAACATCAACGGCTGCCCGAACTCGTGCGCCCGCATCCAGGTCGCCGACATCGGGTTCAAGGGCCAGATGGTCGACGACGGCGACGGCAACGCGGTCGAGGGTTTCCAGGTGCACCTGGGCGGAAGCCTCGGACTCGACAGCGGTTTCGGTCGCAAGCTGCGCCAGCACAAAGTGCTGGCCACCGAGCTCGGCGACTACATCGACCGGGTGGTTCGCAACTTCGTGAAACAACGCGAGCAGGGCGAGCGTTTCGCTACGTGGGCAATACGAGCAGACGAGGCGGATTTGCGGTGACGGATTTGATGAACGAGATCGAACTGCAGGCACTGGCCGAGCGCGGTGCCGCCGAACTCGAGGGGGCGAGCGCGAACGATCTGCTGCGCTGGACCGACGAGAATTTCGGCGGCAATTACGTCGTGGCCTCGAACATGCAGGACGCCGTGCTCATCGACCTGGCCGCCAAGGTGCGTCCGGGAGTCGACATCCTGTTCCTCGACACCGGCTACCACTTCGTGGAGACGATCGGCACCCGCGACGCCGTCGAGGCGGTGTACGACGTCAACATCGTCAACGTCACCGCGGAGAAGAGCGTCGCCGAGCAGGACGAGTTGTTCGGCAAGGACCTGTTCGCCCGCGAGCCCAACGAGTGCTGCCGCATGCGCAAGGTCGAGCCGCTGTCGAAGGCGCTGCGCGGTTACTCGGCGTGGGTGACGGGCATCCGCCGAGTCGAGGCGCCTACGCGCGCCAACGCGCCGCTGATCAGCTGGGACAAGGCTTTCGGGCTGGTGAAGATCAACCCGCTGGCGGCCTGGTCCGACGACGACATGCAGGAATACATCGACGCCAACGGCGTGCTGGTCAATCCGCTTGTCTACGAGGGTTATCCGTCGATCGGCTGTGCACCGTGCACGGCGAAGCCCGTCGAGGGCGCCGATCCGCGCAGCGGCCGCTGGGCGGGCACCGGCAAGATCGAATGCGGGTTGCACGCCTCGTGAGGCCGCAGTGACGCTGGTGCTCACCGCGCACGGCAGCGCCGACCCGCGCTCCGCGGCAGTCACGCACGCCGTCGCGGGCCGCATCCGGAGACTGCGGCCCTGGCTCGACGTCCGTCCGGCGTTTTTGGAGCAGAACGGGCCCAGCCTGTTCGACACGCTGAGCGGCCTGCATACCCCCGGTGTGGTGGTTCCGTTCTTGCTGGCCAGTGCATTTCACGCGCGTGTCGACATCCCGGCGGTCATCAAAGATTCGGGCGCGATGGTCGACCGGGCCGAGGTGCTCGGTGAGGATCCGGCGTTGCTGACGGTGTTGCGTCAGCGACTGGCCGAGCTCGGCGTCTCCCCCGACGACGAAGACGTTGGCGTCCTCGTCGTCGCAGTCGGGTCGTCACGCCCGGACGCGAATGCCAGGACCGCGACGGTCGCGCAGGTGCTGTGGTCCGGAACCCGCTGGGCGGGAGCCGAAGTCGCGTTCGCCACCGGACCGTACGCCGACCTCCCGGACGCCGCCGAGCGCCTGCGCGCCCGCGGTGCCGAACGTCTGGTCATCGCGCCGTGGTTCCTGGCGCACGGCCGGATCACCGATCGCGTCGCGGAATACGCTGCGGCGCAGGGTATCGTGATGGCCGAGCCGCTCGGATCGCACAACCTCGTCGCAGCGACGGTGCTGGACCGCTACGACGCGATCACCGCGGGCGCCGCGGCCGCCGCCTGACCGGGCGTCAGGGCCGAATTTCGAACACGTTGTTGAACGGGGTCTGCGCGGCCAGCCGGAACCGGCCGAAGCCCGCCTCGGTTACGACGTCGCGGATGCGGGCCGGGCCCGCCTGAGTGCCCAGAGCCATGCCGACCGGCTGCGCCATCGACGACGGCGTGCACAGCAGCGTGGAGAAGCCGTAATACGCACGACCGATCGGGTTGAGGTTGTCTTCGACCCGGTCGCCGGCGGCCGGTTCGACCACCATCCATGTGCCGTCCTCGGCGATGACCTCGCGGATGTGGCGTGCGGCGCCGATCGGGTCGCCCATGTCGTGCAGGCAGTCGAACATCGTCACCAGGTCGTACGGCCCACCGTCGAATGCGTCCGCGGCCGCGACCCGGAAATCGACCGTCGACGTTGTCCCAGTGCGCTCGCGGGCCACGTCGATGGATCCCGCGTGACCGTCCACGCCGACGAATGTCGACGCCGGAAACGCCTCTGCCATCAGCACTGTCGACGCCCCGTGCCCACAGCCCACGTCGGCCACCCTGGCGCCGGACGACAGCTTGTCCACGACGCCGTCCAGTGCCGGGAGCCAGTCGTTCACCAGGTGCGCGGTGTAGGTCGGGCGGAAGAACCGTTCGCATCCGACATGCACATCGGCGTTGTGATCGCCCCAGCCGACTCCGCGGCCGGTCGACGCGGCCTCGACGATCCGGGCGGCATCCGCCGCGGTTCCGTGGGCGATCTGGAACAGGCCGCCGACGAACGCCGGGCTGGTCTCGTCGGTGAGGGCGACGGCGTGCTCAGGAGGCAGCCGGTACCGACCGGTCTCGGCGTCGTACTCGACGAATGACCCGGCCGCTTGCGCGTTGAGCCACTCGCGGGCGTAGCGCCCGTCGGTGCCGGTGCGCTCGGCCAGTTCGGCCGGGGTGCTCGGCCCGTGTTCGGCGAGCGACCGGTAGTACCCGAGGCGGTCGCCCATGACCACGAGGGCGCAATTGAGTGCCGCGCCCGCCTCCTCGACCGCGCGGAAGACGAAATTCATCAGCTTGTCCTGGTCGACCAGGGTCGGTGTGCTCGAGGTGTTCATACACCTCACCCAACCAGGCGAATCGCCCGCGCGGAATGGGGCAATTGCCCCATCTTCAGTCGGGAGTCAGGACTTCGTCAGCGCCTCGGCGTCGGCCTTGTCAGCCGGCGGAACATGCGTGCCGTCCGGCAACGGAGGGACCCGGGTGGCGCGGACGTAGACCGTGTCGCCCTCCTTGAGGCCGAGTGCCTCGGCGTCTCCTCGGGTGATCTGCGCGGTGAACGGCATCTGATCGCTCGCACTGTGCAATTCGACGCGAACCTCGAATCCCAACATGACAATCCGGTCGATGACCGCGCGCACCACCCCGGTGGCCTGTACCGACTCGTCGCTCGACGCGATCGCCATTTCCGGGTTGCGGCCGACGCGGATGTCGTGCGGGCGGACCAGCGAACCGTTGAGCGAGGACACCGCGCCGAGGAACGACATCACAAACGCGTTGGCGGGCGAGTCGTAAACCTCTGGGGGAGAACCCACTTGCTCGATGCGGCCCTTGTTCAGCACGGCGATCCGGTCGGCGACGTCGAGGGCCTCAGCCTGGTCGTGGGTCACCAGCACCGTGGTGACGTGCACCTCTTCGTGCAGCCGGCGCAGCCACGCCCGCAGATCCTCGCGGACCTTGGCGTCCAGCGCGCCGAACGGTTCGTCGAGCAGAAGAACCTGCGGGTCGACCGCCAACGCGCGGGCCAGCGCCATGCGCTGACGCTGGCCGCCGGAGAGCTGGTTGGGGTAGCGGGTCTGGAAACCGGCCAGCCCCACCACTTCGAGGAGGTTGTCGACCTTTTCCCTGATTTCGGCCTTGGGGCGCTTGCGGATCTTCAACCCGAACGCGACGTTGTCGCGCACCGTCAGGTGTTTGAACGCCGCATAGTGCTGGAACACGAACCCGATGCCGCGACGCTGCGGCGGCACGTCGGTGACATCGCGGCCGTTGATCGTGATGGTGCCGGTGTCGGGCTGGTCGAGGCCCGCGATCGCCCGCAGCAGCGTCGACTTGCCCGACCCGCTCGGACCGAGCAGCGCGGTCAGCGACCCGGAGGGCACCTCGAAGTCGACGTTGTCCAACGCCGCGAAGTCTCCGTAGTGCTTGTTGGCTCCACGCACGACGATTGCGTTCGTCATCTGTTCTGTCTCCCTACGCCTTGCCCGCCCGGACCCGCCGCGCGTCGAGGACCAACTGCGCGACCAACACCACCACCGCCACGGCCATCAGCAGCGTCGACACCGCATACGCGCCGTACTCGGCGCCTCGGGTGTAGCGGTCCGATACCAACAGTGTGAGCGTTTGCGATTTCCCCGGCAGGTTCGACGACACCATCAGGACGGCCCCGTATTCGCCGAGGGTGCGCGCGATCGTCAACACCACGCCGTAGGTCAGACCCCACCGGATCGACGGTAGCGTCACCCGCCAGAACGTTTGCCACCACTGCGAGCCCAGCGTGGCCGCGGCCTCTTCCTGATCGGTGCCGATCTCGTGCAACACCGGTTCGACCTCGCGGATCACGAACGGCACGGTCACAAAGATGCTGGCGAGCACGATGCCGGGGAACCCGAAAATGATCTTGAACCCGAGGCTGTTCTCCACGAAGCCGAACAGCCCCGCCGAGCCCCACAGCAGGATCAGCGCGACGCCGACCACCACCGGGGACACCGCGAACGGCAGGTCGATGACGGCCTGCAGCGCGCTCTTGCCGCGGAACTTGTTGCGTGCCAGCACCAATGCCGTGGGCACGCCGAACAACACGTTGAGCGGGACCACGATCGCGACCACCAGAAGCGACAGGTTCAACGCCGATATGGCCGCCGGCGTACTGATCGATTCGACAAACGCGCCGATGCCCGGCGAGAAGGCGCGCCACAGGATCAGCCCCACCGGCACGACGACCAGGATGACGACGTAGGCGAGCGCGAGGTAGCGCAGCAGGTATTTCACCACGGGCGACAAGGTCATTGCGCCAGCTCCCGTCGGGCCGCACGCGAGCCGATCGCGCGCAGGATGAACAGCACGACAAATGAGATCAGCAGCAGCACAATCGAAATCGCCGCGGCGCCGGTACGGTCGTCGTTCTCGATCAGGGTGCGAATCCACTGCGAGGACACCTCGGTCTCGCCTGGCACAGCGCCACCGATCAGGACGACGGAACCGAATTCGCCGATCGCGCGCGAGAACGCCAGGCCGGCGCCGGACAGCAGCGACGGCAGCAGCGCGGGCAGCATCACCCTGGTGAAGATGATCCAGTTGTTGGCGCCCAACGACGCCGCCGCTTCCTCGATCTCGCGGTCCAGCTCCAACAGCACCGGTTGGACGGATCGCACCACGAACGGCAGCGTGACGAACAGCAGCGCCACGCCGATGCCCCACTTGGTGTGCTGCAGGTGCAGCCCCACCGGGCTGGCCGGACCGTAGAGCGCCAGCATGACCAGGCTGGCCACGATCGTCGGCAGGGCGAACGGCAGGTCGATCACCGAATCGATCAGCCGCTTGCCGAAGAAGTCGTCGCGCGTGAGCACCCACGCCACCAGCAAGCCGAACACCAGGTTGACCAGCGTCACCCCCAACGACACGGTCAGGGTCACCTTGAACGACTCGATGGCCGCGTTCGAGCTGACCGCCACCCAGAACGCCCGCCAGCCGCCGCCGACCGCCTGCCAGAGGATGGCGGCCAGCGGCAGCAGCACGATCAGGCTCAGCCAGATCGACGCTGCGCCGACCCGCAGCGACGTCGTCCCGTGCCGACGCCCGAGGAATCCGGGGCCGCCGCCCGGCTCACCTCCGGTGAGCTCGGGCCGCGCCACGACGGCAGAGGTCATCCGGTTGCCTGGGTGTAGATCTTGGTGATGGAGCCGTTGGTCTTGTCGAACAGCTCGGGATCCAGCTTGTCCCAGCCGCCGAGATCCTGGGCGGTCCACAGCTTGGCGGGCGCGGGGAACTTGTCCCTGAACTGTTCGAGCACGGCGGGATCGACGGGCCGGAAGCCGGCCTCGGCCCACAGCTTCTGCGCCTCCGGGGTGTAGATGAAGTTCTTCAGCGCGTTCGCCTTGTCCAAATGCGCGCTCGACGTCACCACGGCGACCGGGTTCTCGATCTTGAAGGTCTCCGGCGGGTTCACATACTCGAGGTCGAAGTTCAGCGCCTCGTTCTCGTAGGCCAGCAGCACGTCGCCGCTGCCCTGCCGGAACACGTCGGTGGCCTCGCGGCCCGAACCCGGGCGCAGCTTGATGTGCTGGGACACCAACTCGGTGACGTAGTCCAGCCCGGCCTGGGGATCCTGACCACCCTTGCTGGCCCACGCGTACGGCGCCAGCAGGTTCCACTTCGCCGACCCGGAACTGAGCGGGCTGGGCGTGATGACCTCGACGCCGGGCTTCAACAGGTCCGGCCAGTCGCGAATGTTCTTCGGATTACCGGGTCGTACCGCGAGGGAGACCACGGATCCGAACGGGATGCCCTTGGTCGCGTCGGCGTTCCAGTCCTTGGCCACCTTGTCGGCCTTGACCAGGCGGGTGATGTCGGGCTCGACCGAGAAGTTCACGATGTCGGCGGGTTTGCCGTCGACGACGGCACGCGACTGGTCACCCGAGGCACCGTAGGAGGTCGTCACACCGACACCCTTACCCTCCGGAGACGCAGCGAAGGCGGGGATGATCTTGCTCCAACCCGGCTCGGGGACGGCATAGGCGACGAGCGTCAGTGTCGTGTCGGCGCCGTTGCCACCGCCTTCGCCCGCCACGTCGCTCGAGCCGCCGCTGCATGCCGCGAGCACGGTGGCGGTGGCGGCCAGCGCCGCTGCGGCGCGCCAGGTTCTGCGGATGTTGACCATCGGTGACCTTTCGTTGGGGGACTTCGGTGGAACCCGACCCGACGGGAAGGCGATGGATCAGCGCGAGGGCTTCATCCCACAGCCGTTACCGACACCGAACCGCGGACGGGCGGAGGAGTCAGCAACAACAACAGACATCAGCGACAGCGCTCAAACCCACGGCAATGAGGGCCACCACATGGCCGCTCTTGTTGCCGGACGCTGTTTGCATGGCGGGAAGCCTAACAGGTTTCGCGCAACCTGCTCGTCGGGGGTTTCGCAGGCGTCAGCGGGTGAACAGCCACATGACGATCACCAGGATCAGCAGGATGACGAGCACCAACGTCACCCGCGACCGCGGCATCCCGCCGCTCATTGGTCCGCGTCCCGTTCGTCGTGGCGAACGTGGCGCAGCAGCCTGATCCCGTTACCCAGGGCCCCGTCGAGCACCATCGCGATCCCGTACGCGAGCGCGAGCACCACCGGCATCACCACCGCGGTCTGGGCGACAAACGGCAGGCCGGTGAGCCAGAGCTCGACACCGTCCCACCAACTCAGGAAGCCACCCACGCGGCCAGCCTAGGCGATGCGAGGATGGGCCCGTGCCCGCCGACACCACCTGCATCGTCGCCGGAGGCGGTCCTGCGGGCATGATGCTCGCGTTGGTGCTCGCCCGCGCCGGCGTCGCGGTCACCGTGATGGAGAAACACGCCGATTTCCTCCGCGATTTCCGCGGTGACACCGTGCATGCGAGCACGCTGCGGCTGCTCGACGAGTTGGGGTTGTCCTCGGAGTTCGCGGCCATTCCGCACCGCCAGATCGACACGCTGGCGATGACGGTGCAGGGCACCCGGGTCGCGATGGACCTGCGACGAATTCCCGGTCCGCACAAGCACATTGCGCTGGTGCCGCAGTGGGACTTCCTCGAACTGCTGGCCACCGCAGCGGAACGCGAGCCGTCGTTCACGCTGATGCGCAGCACCGAGGTGCTCGGGCCGATCCGCGAGGGCGGCAAGGTGGTCGGCGTGCGCTACCGCGGCACCGAGGGTGAGGTGCGCGAGATGCGCGCGACGCTGACAGTCGCCTGCGACGGCCGGTCGTCGACGCTGCGCACCGCGATGGGGTTCGAACCGAGGAACTTCGGCGTACCCATGGACGTCTGGTGGTTCCGGGTGCCCCGCGAGCCCGACGACCCGCACGGGCTCGCCGGGGTCCTCGGCGCCGGACACGCGCAGATCGTCATCGACCGCGGCGACTACTACCAGTGCGCGTACGTCATCCCCAAGGGGCGCGACTCGCAGTTGCGCGCGCAGGGCATCGAGTCGCTGCACCGCGGTGTGGTGGCGCTGGTGCCGTGGCTGGCCGACCGCATCGGGGCGGTGACCTCGTTCGACGAGGTGAAGCTGCTCGACGTGCAGCTGAACCGACTGCGGCGCTGGTACAGCGACGGCCTGCTGCTGATCGGTGACGCCGCCCACGCGATGTCGCCGGTCGGCGGTGTCGGGATCAATCTCGCGGTGGCCGACGCCGTCGCCGCGGGACGCATCCTGGCGGGCCCGTTGCGGTCGGGCACGCTGTCGAGTCGGCATCTGGCCCGCGTGCAGGCGCGCCGCTGGCTGCCCGCGGCGCTGATCCAATCGGTGCAGAAGCTGATCCACCGCCGTGTCATCGCGGTCGCGGTCGCCTCGACCGGGCAGGCCGAGGCGCCGCGGTTCGTGCGCCTCGCGGCCGGACTGCCGGTGCTGCGCCGACTCGCCGCCTACGGCGTCGCGATCGGCCCCCTACCGGAACACATTCCGGCCTTCGCACGCCGCTGACGAGCAGTCGAGCGTGCGGTTGGGCGCGCCGGTGCACGCCAACGAGTAGACGCAAAGCAGGTCGGCAGTCGATGATGACGGCATGGTTCTGCAACAAACCGGGCCGTCGGACGGGTCGACGGAGACGGAGAACGGGGCGAAGCCCGCCCAGGCCGTCCTGTCGAGCACCCCGTTGACCGTGACGGCGCCGACGCCGTACGCGCCGAGCGGTGCTTTGCGGAACCCGTTTCCGCCGATCGCCGACTACGGGTTTCTGTCCGATTGCGAGAACACGTGCCTGATCTCCTCGGCGGGATCGGTCGAGTGGTTGTGCGTGCCGCGCCCGGACTCGCCGAGCGTGTTCGGCGCCATCCTGGATCGCGGCGCCGGCCATTTCCGTCTCGGTCCGTACGGGGTGACGGTGCCCTCGGCCCGGCGCTACCTGCCCGGCAGCCTGATCCTGGAAACGACATGGCAGACCCACACCGGCTGGCTGATCGTGCGCGAGGCGTTGGTGATGGGCCCCTGGCACGATCTGGAGACCCGGTCGCGAACCCACCGCCGCACGCCGATGGACTGGGACGCCGAACACATCTTGCTGCGCACCGTGCGATGTGTGAGCGGCACCGTCGAGCTGGTGATGAATTGCGAGCCGGCGTTCGACTACCACCGCATCCCGGCGACGTGGGAGTACTCCGCGCAGGCCTATGGCGAGGCGATCGCGCGGGCCAGCCGCGACGCCGACGCGCATCCCACGCTGCGGCTCACCACCAACCTGCGGCTCGGCCTGGAGGGTCACGAGGCGCGGGCGCGCACCCGGATGAAGGAGGGCGACAACGCATTCGTCGCGCTGTCCTGGTCGAAGCATCCGGCGCCGCAGACCTACGACGAGGCCGCCGACAAGATGTGGCAGACCAGCGAGGCCTGGCGCCAGTGGATCAACGTCGGCGACTTCCCGGACCACCCCTGGCGGGCCTACCTGCAGCGCAGCGCGCTGACTCTGAAGGGGCTGACGTACTCCCCGACCGGCGCGCTGCTGGCCGCACCCACCACGTCGCTGCCGGAAACGCCTCAGGGCGAACGCAACTGGGACTACCGCTATGCGTGGGTGCGCGACTCGACGTTCGCGTTGTGGGGCCTCTACACGCTCGGGTTGGACCGCGAGGCCGACGACTTCTTCGCGTTCATCGCCGACGTGTCGGGCGCGAACAACGGTGAGCGACACCCACTTCAGGTGATGTACGCCGTCGGCGGCGAGCGCACTCTGGTCGAGGAGGAGCTGCGCCACCTGTCCGGTTACGACGGTGCGCGACCGGTGCGCATCGGCAACGGCGCGTACAACCAGATGCAGCACGACATCTGGGGCACCATGCTGGATTCGGTGTACCTGCATGCCAAGTCGCGCGAGCAGATCTCCGACACGCTGTGGCCGGTGTGCAAGCAGCAGGTCGAAGAAGCGATCAAGCACTGGAAGGAACCCGACCGCGGCATCTGGGAGGTGCGCGGCGAGCCGCAACACTTCACGAGCAGCAAGATCATGTGCTGGGTGGCGCTGGACCGCGGCTCGAAACTCGCCGAACTGCAGGGCGAGAAGTCCTACGCGCAGCAGTGGCGCGCGATCGCCGAGGAGATCAAGGCCGACGTGCTCAAGCACGGCGTCGACTCCCGCGGTGTGCTGACCCAGCGTTACGGCGACGACGCGCTCGACGCCTCGCTGCTGCTGGCCGTGCTGACCCGGTTCCTGCCGCCCGACGATCCGCGGGTGCGCGCGACGGTGCTGGCGATCGCCGACGAACTCACCGAGGAAGGCCTCGTGCTGCGCTACCGCGTGGAGGAGACCGACGACGGATTGGCCGGCGAGGAGGGAACCTTCACGATCTGCTCGTTCTGGCTGGTGTCCGCGCTGGTCGAGATCGGCGAGATCAGCCGCGCCAAACATTTGTGCGAACGGCTGCTGTCGTTCGCCAGCCCGCTGCACCTCTACGCCGAGGAGATCGAGCCGCGCACCGGCCGGCATCTCGGCAACTTCCCGCAGGCGTTCACCCACCTGGCGTTGATCAACGCGGTCGTGCACGTGATCCGGGCCGAGGAGGAGGCCGACAGCTCCGGGGTCTTCGTCCCCGCCAACGCCCCGATGTAGGTCACCTCTTCCCGCGAGCAGACGCGAAACTGCCTCTTTTGCGCGAATTTTGGGCAGGTTTGCGTCTGCTCGCCGAAGAACTCGCGGGAGAGCAGAACGGGCTACTTGGCCGCGTTGGCCAGCATGTCCAGCGCGATGGTGGCGGCCTCGGCGCCGATCGAATAACTGCACGCCCACGCCTCGACTGTCAGGTTCGACGCCGTCGACAGCGCATGCTGGCACGCCCAGCCGTCGGCGTCCTGTTGCGTCGTGACCTGAGTGACCAGCATGCCTTCGGTGTGCACCTGACCAAGGTCCCACATGTACGAATCTCCCGAACTACCCACGCTCACAGTCGAATCCGCGCAACCCTCCCACGCCACCTTGGCGTCGTCGAAGAACCGCTGCGCCTCGTCGGCGGACGGGTACAGCACCGCGGTCTGCTCGACCCAGTGGTCATTGTCGTCGTCGGGTTCGCGCGCCACCTGGTCGCGCACGTCGGTCCACCCGCTGCCCGCGTACACCGGCTCCTCGGCGCCGTACATCGCCCCGAGACAGTCGCGATCGGAAACGTCATCGGAGTGATCGGTCATCTCCTCGAGCTCGCTCGTGACCTTCATCGTCGTCGAGCCCATGATGCCGTTGAGTTCGCCGATGGTCAGCAACACGTCGCCGAGCTTGTCGGCGGTCAGCTCTGGAACATCGACCGGACCCGTCTGGGCACGCAACGCCGTTCCCGAAACGGTGCTCACGCAGCCCGCCAGCACAACCGAAACGGCCAGGAGCGCACCCGCGGCGCACAGCCGCGACGCCGTGCCGAATGGAGTCACCGCGTTATTGTGACCGACTTCTGGCAAATCCGCGGCGTGGCGACAATTTCGTCCGCGCAGTTCAGGACTCGCCGATCTTCTCCAGCATCAGGTCCGCGACGGCGGCGGCATCCCGTGCTCCGGTGGCCTTGGGCCCGGCGACATCGGCGATCTCGACGTCGACGACGGAGTCCCCGGCCACACCGAGCGCCCGCTGAACCGTCGATCCGGCGTCCTGCATCACCACCGCCGAGACGATTTCGTCGCCGACGTCGACCTCGGTGATCCGGCTGGACCCCTGCACACCCCGGTCGGATCGGTTCAATACCAGCGTCTGGCCGTTGCACCGGTGCCACTTGTCGGCCGAGGCGGCGAAGAACTCGCGCGCGGCGTCCGCGTCGACGAACTCGACCACGCCGAAGAACCCGGTGGCCGTGGGGCCGTTGGCATCACCGCCGGCCCACGACTGGCTGGCCACCGACCGCACCGGGCTGGCCTGGTACACCACCCTCTCCAGCCGGTATCCGGTGCTCACGCAGTCCAGCGGCGTGGCCTCGGCCTCGCCGACACCCTGCAGCAGCATCTCGGCGCCGCCCTGGACGACCTGGCCCATGAAGCCGTCGCCGCCCAGCATGATGCTCAGCTCCTCGGCGGTCGGCAGCGCACGGTCCAGCGCCGGGTTCGGCGAGAGTTTGACGGCCGGTGCGACCTGCGGGGACGGCGCCTGGCCGGCGGACGCCGAACAGCCGGCGACGATCGCGCACGCGCCCAACGCCGCCGCCATCGCCGCCGTGCGCACGGGGACCTACTTCTTGGCCTTGTCGGCGGACGAGTCGGTGGACAGGGCGGCGACGAACGCCTCCTGAGGCACCTCGACCCGGCCGATGGTCTTCATCCGCTTCTTGCCTTCCTTCTGCTTCTCGAGCAGCTTGCGCTTGCGGGTGATGTCCCCGCCATAGCACTTCGATAGCACGTCTTTGCGGATCGCGCGGATGTTTTCGCGAGCGATGATCTTCGAACCGATCGCCGCCTGCACCGGAACCTCGAACTGCTGACGCGGAATCAGCTCCTTGAGCTTGGTGGTCATCTTGTTTCCGTAGGCGTACGCCGACTCCTTGTGCACGATCGCGCTGAATGCGTCGACCGGCTCGCCCTGCAGCAGGATGTCCACCTTGACCAGGTCGGCCTCCTGCTCACCGGCCTCCTCGTAGTCCAGGCTGGCGTATCCGCGGGTGCGCGACTTCAGCGCGTCGAAGAAGTCGAAGATGATCTCGCCCAGCGGCATCGTGTAGCGCAGCTCCACCCGCTCCGGCGAGAGGTAGTCCATGCCGCCGAGTTCGCCGCGCCGCGACTGGCACAGCTCCATGATGGTCCCGATGAAATCGCTGGGCGCGATGATCGTGGTTTTCACCACCGGCTCGTAGACCGTCCGGATCTTGCCCTCCGGCCAGTCCGAAGGGTTGGTGACCGTGACCTCCAAACCGTCTTCCTGCACAACGCGATACACGACGTTGGGCGAGGTCGAAATCAGGTCGAGGTTGAACTCGCGCTCGAGACGCTCGCGGGTGATCTCCATATGCAGGAGGCCGAGAAAGCCGCTGCGGAAACCGAATCCGAGCGCCACGGAGGTCTCCGGCTCGTACGTCAACGCCGCATCGTTGAGTTGCAGTTTGTCGAGCGCGTCGCGCAGGTCCGGATAGTCCGATCCGTCAACGGGATACAACCCCGAGTAGACCATCGGTCGCGGTTCGCGGTATCCGGTGAGCGGTTCGGTCGCGCCGTTGCGCGACGTCGTCACCGTGTCACCAACCTTGGACTGGCGCACGTCCTTCACGCCCGTGATGAGGTAGCCCACCTCGCCCACCCCGAGACCGGCGGACGCCTTGGGTTCGGGCGAGACGATGCCGACCTCGAGCAGTTCATGCGTGGCACCGGTGGACATCATCTTGATGCGTTCGCGCGGGATGATCTTGCCGTCGACGACGCGGACGTAGGTGACCACGCCGCGGTAGGTGTCGTAGACGGAGTCGAAGATCATCGCCCGTGCCGGCGCGTCGGCGTCGCCGACCGGTGGTGGCACCTCGCGCACGACGTGGTCGAGCAGGTCGGCCACGCCCGCACCGGTCTTCCCGGACACCCGCAGGACGTCTTCGGGTTCACAGCCGATGATGTGGGCGAGTTCGGCGGCGTAGCGGTCCGGGTCGGCCGCGGGCAGATCGATCTTGTTGAGCACCGGGATGATGTGCAGGTCGCGATCCAGAGCCAGGTACAGGTTCGCCAACGTCTGCGCCTCGATCCCCTGGGCGGCGTCGACGAGCAGCACCGCCCCTTCGCACGCCTCCAGCGCGCGCGACACCTCGTAGGTGAAGTCGACGTGGCCGGGGGTGTCGATCAGGTGCAGCACATAGTCGTCGCCGTCGACTTTCCATGGCAGACGGACGTTCTGCGCCTTGATCGTGATGCCGCGCTCGCGCTCGATGTCCATGCGGTCGAGGTACTGCGCGCGCATGTCGCGATCGGCGACGACGCCGGTGAGTTGCAGCATCCGGTCGGCCAACGTCGACTTGCCGTGATCGATATGGGCGATGATGCAGAAGTTCCGGATCTGCGCCGGCGCCGTGAAGGTCTGATCGGCGAAACTGCTGATGGGAATCTCCTGGTGAACGCGGACTTCGGGTGCCACCAGCGTATCCAGGCCTTGGCCTGAGCACACAATCGCGCGGTGCGGGCCTCGCTTATGCTCGGAAATATGCCTGCGCCCTGGAGACCGCTGCAGACCTTCCAGAGGTTCGCGGAGAACTTGGTGTTCAACGAGGCGCCGAAGCTCATCCGCCAGATCGGTCAGTCCGAGACCGTGCAGCGCGGTATCCAGCAGGGCATCCGGATCGGCCTGGACACGATCGCGGGCACCCCGAAGGAGGCGCCGCCGGCGATCACCGCGGGCAGGCCGGTGAGCCGTCACTTCGTGCCGACCGCCCATCGGGCCCGCAAGATCGTCTACGCCCCCGACCTCGACGGCCGCGCCGACCCGGGCGAGATCGTGTGGACGTGGGTGGTCTACGAGGACGACCCGACGCAGGGTAAGGACCGGCCGGTCCTGGTCGTCGGCCGCGACCGCTCGACGCTGCTCGGGCTGATGCTCTCGAGCCAGGACCACCACCGCGACGATCCGAAGTGGGTGTCGATCGGGAGCGGCACGTGGGACTACGAGGGCCGGGCCAGTTGGGTGCGGTTGGACCGGGTGCTCGACGTCCCCGAAGACGGGATCCGTCGCGAGGGAGCGATCCTCGCCCGCGAGAGATTCGAGGCCGTGGCCACGCGCCTGCGCGCCGAGTACTCCTGGAGCTGACGCCGCGCGCCGCCCGTGTGGGAATCCGGCGACGGTTCCGGCGCCCTGAGCGTCGCCGCATTCACAAACGGCGTCAGCGCGGTGCGCGCCACATCGGCCACATGCTGGGGCCGCCGTCGGGCAGCGTGATCTCGCCGGTGACGTCGAACCCGAAGCGCTGGTAGTAGCCGATGTTGTCCGGATTGCTGGACTCGAGATACGCGGGTGCGCGCTCGGCGTCGCAACGGTCCAGCCGCGAGCGCATCAGCGCCTGCCCGTATCCGGTGCCGCGCACGGTCGGGTCGCTGCCGATCACCCCCAGATACCAGTGCGGCTCCTCGGGGTGGTGCTCCTTCATCAGGTCCGCGACCTGCTGGCCTCGGCGCACATTCGACCCCAGCGCCAGCATGAACGCCGGCATCATCAGCAGCTCCTGCAGTCCGGTCTGCCGCCACTCGCCCGGCGGATCCCACAGTGCGGCCGCTCCGATGGGCCCGCTGCCGGCCACCTCGACGCCCTCGGTGCGCAGGAAATGGTGGCGAATCATGGTCGCGAACATCCTCCCGAGACCCCGCTCCCGCGCGGAGTCGTCGGGCAGCATCCACGTCATCACCGGATCGTCGTAGAACGCGCGCGCCAGCACCCGGGACATCTCGCGCACCTGCCGCCGCGATGCCGGCGCGACCTCGACGTCAGCCACGGGTGATGTAGGCCTGCAGCTGCTCCTGCTGTGCCTCGAGCTCTTCCATCCGCGTCTTGACGACGTCGCCGATGCTCACGATGCCCACGAGCCTGCCGTTGTCCATCACCGGGACGTGCCGGACCCGGTTCGTCGTCATCAGCGCGCTCAGGCTGTCGACCGAGTCGTCGGGTGCGCACGTCGCCACCAGCGTGGTCATGATCTCCGAGACCGGCTGGGTGAGCAGCTCCGCGCCTCGGCGGTGCATCGCCCGCACGACGTCGCGTTCGGAGACGATCCCCATCAGACCGTCGGGTGACACCACGACCATGGCGCCGATGTTGTGCACCGCGAGCTCGGTGAGCAGTCCGGAGACCGAAGTCTCGGGGGTAATCGTGGCCACCGCGGCGCCCTTGTTCCGCAACACGTCCGCGATCCGCATCTTCGCCTCCGCTCGTGATGTTCCTCACAGGCTAGGTCGGACGGAGGCGGCGCGGAAGGGTTTGCGAGGTTGCAACCGGGTCACACTCCGCGAGGCCACCGGTGACCCGGGAACGGAATACCGCAGGCATGCGACGGGTTGGGAGCGCCATGGACAACGCGCACTCAGTGCCCACCGTCGAGCTGGGCGACAAGCTCGCTGCCAGCGCCATCGGATTCGGGGCCATGGCCCTGACCCCGGTCTACGGCGACGTCGACGACGACGAGTCGCTTGCCACGCTGCACCGCTGCCTCGACCTCGGGGTGACGTTCATCGACACCGCGAACATCTACGGAAACGGCAACAACGAGCGGCTCATCGCGCGCTTGCTGGCCGACAGGCGCGACGAGGTCACGCTCGCGACGAAGTTCGGGATCACCGGCAACCCGGCCGACCGCGCCGCGGGCCGCCCGAACATGCGTGGCGACGCCGCCTACGTCCGGCAGTGCATCGACGAGAGCCTGCAACGCCTGCAGACCGACGTGGTCGACCTGTACTACATGCACCGCCGCGACACCTCCGTGCCCATCGAGGAGACCGTCGGCGCGATGGCCGAACTCGTCGCCGCGGGCAAGGTTCGTCACCTCGGGCTTTCCGAAGTGACCGCCGCCGAGCTGCGCGCCGCCGTGGCAGTGCACCCGATCGCCGCCGTGCAGAGCGAGTGGTCGATCTGGAGCCGCGACGTCGAACGCAACGTCGTGCCCGCGGCGGCCGAACTCGGCGTCGGCTTTGTGCCGTACTCCCCGCTGGGCCGCGGCTTCCTCGCCGGCGCGGTCCGGTCATCGGCGGATCTTTCGTCGTCCAACGACTTTCGCCGCACCATGCCGCGCTTCCGCGACGACGCGCTCGACGCCAACCTCGCGGTCGTCGACGTCGTCGTCGCGATCGCCGAGCAGCACCAGGCGACGCCCGCCCAGGTGGCGCTGGCGTGGCTGCGTCAACGTGCCGACGAACTGGGTGTGGCGTCCGTGCCGATTCCCGGTACCCGGCGGGCGTCGCGGGTCGAGGAGAACCTCGGGTCGCTGGCGGTGACGTTGACCCCCGAGCAGCGCGAAGCCCTCGCCACCGCCGGAGCGGCCGTGAGCGGCGACCGGTTCGAGGACATGAGCTGGGTGTCGGCGGGACGCGAATAACGCCCTTCGCGCGCGGCCCTCAGGTATATGTGGGCCATGATCGAGGTCACGCTGCTTGGCACCGGAAGCCCCATCCCCGACGCCCGCCGGGCGGGACCATCGACGCTCGTGCGCGCGGGCGGGCAGACGTTCCTGATCGACTGCGGCCGCGGGGTCCAGCAACGCCTGACGGCCGCGGGCGCCGCCGCGAACGGGCTGTCGGCGCTGCTGCTGACGCACCTGCACAGCGACCACATCGCCGATCTCGGCGACGTGATCATCACCCGCTGGGTTTCGACGTTCACCGAGCAGACCCCGCTGCAGATCATCGGTCCGCCGGGCACCGCGGAGGTGGTCGAGCACACCCTCAAGGCGTTCGGCTTCGACATCGGCTACCGCATCGCCCACCACGCCGACCTGACGGCGCCGCCGCCCGTGGAGGTGCACGAGTACACCGAGGGCGAAGTGTGGAACCGCGAGGGCGTGACGATTCGGGTCGCGCCGACCGATCACCGGCCCGTCGAACCGACGATCGGTTTCCGTGTCGAGCACGCCGACGCGTCGGTGGTGCTCGCCGGTGACACCGTTCCCTGCGACAGCCTCGATGCGCTGGCTGCGGGCGCGGGGGCGTTGGTGCACACCGTGATTCGCAAGGACCTGGTGGACAAGATGCCGATGCAGCGCATCCGCGACATCTGCGACTACCACTCCTCGGTCGAGCAGGCAGCGGCCACCGCGGCCCGCGCCGGCGTGGGGATCCTGATCCTCACCCACTATGTGCCGGCGATCGAACCCGGACAGGAGGACGATTGGCGCGCGCTGGCCGCAACGGTCTTCGACCGCCAGATCGAACTCGGCGACGATCTGCTGCGCGTCGAGGTGCATCCCGGCGTGTGCACCAAACCGACGGGCTGATTTCATCAGGCGGTGACGCCACACAGCCGGTCGGCGGCGTAGGCGAGCGTCTCCAGATCGTCGTCGCCGAAGGGTCGCCCCCGCGTGATGACGACGATGTGCTCGACACCCAACTCCCCCAGCGTCCAACATCTTTCGGCGAGCTGTCCGGCGGACTCACCCGTATCGAGTGCCGTGGTCACGGTGCGCTCGATCTGTTCGGGGGGACGGCCGACGTCGGCACAGTGTCGGTTCAGCACGTCGAGCTGGCGGGAGACTGCCGTCCCACCGTCGGGGATGTCGAACAGGTTGCAGGCGTCGGCGTACTCGGCCACCAGGCGCAGCGTTCTGCGCTCCCCGGTCCCGCCGATCAGCACCCGCGGCGGTGTACTCGGCAGCGGGCTCGCGACGGGTCGCTCCAGACGCAGATACCGTCCGGCGAAGGGTGTTTCGTCGCCGCGCCACATCTGGCGCGCCAGCTGAAGCAATTCCGCCATGCGGTCGAAACGTTCGGCGGTGTCGGGCAGGAACAGCCCCAACGCCCGCGCCTCGTCGGCGTTGTAGCCGGCGCCGAGGCCGAGCCAGGCGCGCCCGGCCGATAGCGCGTCGACGGTCGTGACGGCTTTGACCAGCAGCGCCGGCGCGCGAAACGTCGCCGCACTCACCATGGTGCCCAACCGGATCCGCGATGTCACCGCCGCCAGGTAGCCGAGCGCCGTGTACGCCTCGAGCATCGGTTCCTCGATGCGGCTGAAGGGGTCGGCCTGCAGCAGGTGGTCGGCCACCCACAGGGTGTCGACGGCGGTGTCGTCGAGGAACCGCGCGAGCCGGGCGAGCCGCGCGTCGAGCGGTTCGTCCCACGAGTAATTCGTCACGCTGACACTGATTTTCATCACGCAGACTCCTTTCGGGGTCGTCGCAGCGGCAGTATCGCGCCCGCCGCGATCAACCAGATCAGCCCACCGATCCGCGCAATCGGCAGCAGCGGGGACAGGGCCGGCCAGATGAGCACCAGCGTGGTGATCTCGGCGATGGCCGCCAGGACCAGGCCCGCCCATGCGAGCGGGCGCGGCAGCAGGCCGATGATGAGGCTGGGCACCGCGATGCCGGCGATCAGCAGTCCGAGCGCCACGATGTGCGCGGGTCCACCCGTGAGGAACGTCAGGTAGTACAGCGCTCGGACCAGGCTCGCGTCGGAGGTCACCTCCGGTTGCGACAGCGTCCACGCCAGCAGCCCCGACAACCCGAGCGCCCCGGAGGCGAGAACACCGCCCGCCAGCGCGATCGTCGCGCCGGGCGCCGTCACGCCGAGTTGGCGCAGGCGGGCGCTGGCGGTGGCCGCGTAGATGCCCAGCGGAACCGCGGACGCGAACACCCCCACGGCGCAGGCCCGCACCGCCGCGCGATTGTCGACGAAGTAGTCCTGGATGGCCGCCCCGGCGCCGTAGGGCAGCGGCATCACACCGCCGAGGACGACGCCCACCGTGAGGCCTGCGACGAGGAGCGCCAGCGAAATGCCCGCCACCACCGCGAGCGGCGGACCGCCCTGGCGCGGGCGCGCCGGCCGAATAACTCGATCGGTCGATGAATCGTTCATAGCTTGAACGATATGACTGCCAGACAGTCGATGCAAGGCTCGAACGGTTTTAATTCAAAACCGTTCACTACTGATATGATTTGCGTCGTGTCACGCGAAGAGCACGGTGACGGCGCCGCATTCCTGCTGGCCCAGATCGGCCACCACGCGGCAAGCCTGTTCGCCGAGAAGATCCGCGCGCTCGACCTGACGCCTCCACATGCGGGGATCCTCCGCGCGATCGCCGCCACTGAAGGGCAGAGCCAGCAGGCCCTCAGTGCGCAGCTCGGACTCTTACCGAGCCGCGTCGTCGCGTACATCGACGACCTGGAGGGCCGCGGTTACGTCGAACGCCGGCGCAACCCCGACGATCGGCGCCTGTACTCGCTGTACCTGACCTCGGCCGGCACGAAGGTCATGGGCAGGATCGGCGAGCTGGCCCGCGACCACGAACGTCAGCTCACCGCGGGACTGACCGTCCGGCAGCGAGACACCTTGCGCCGCTTGCTGAGCATCGTCGCCGACGAGCAGAAGCTGACACCGCACGTGCATCCGGGCTTCCGCAACATCGGCCGCGCCGAACGCGCCCGGAGTCAAGCCAACCGGGTGATCTCGACGACGACATCCAGGTCCGTCGACCCCTCACCGGAATAGATCCCCTTCAGCGGGCTGACGTCGGAGTAGTCCCGGCCGACGCCCACGCTGATGTACTGCTCGTTGATCGGGGTGTCGTTGGTGGGGTCGTAGTTCCACCAGCCGCCGGTCCACGCCTGCACCCAGGCGTGGCTCTGCCCGTCGATGGTGTCGCCGATGGCGGCCTTGCGCTTGGGATGCAGATAACCCGACACGTAGCGGGCGGGAATGCCCATGGAGCGCAACAGGATCAGCGTCAGGTGGGCGAAGTCCTGGCAGACGCCCTTACCCTCGCGCAGAGCGTCGACCCCCGACGAGTGCACCCCGGTGGTACCGGACACGTACTTCAACTCGCTGCGCACCCAGTGCGCAGCGGCGGTGACGGCGTCGCGCGGCGGGTGATTCTTGATGATGCGCTGACCGACCCGGGCGATGCGCTTGCTCGCCGGCGTGTAGTGGGTGGGCGCGAGGACCTCGTCGAAGCGGTCGACGACAGCCTCGGACTGCAGATCCTCCCACGTCACATCGTCATCGGACATCTGGTCGAGGTCGGTCTCCACCACCGACGACGACGTCACCTCCAGTTCGGTGTGCGGTGCGTGCAGATCGAAGGCCGTCACCGCGGTGCCCCAGTAGTCGACGTACCGGTAATTGCGCGTGGCGGGCACGGTCTCCACGCGGTTGAGGATGACGTTCTGGCGCGAATCCGAGCGCGGCGTCAGACGCGCCTCGTTGAACGACGCCGTCACCGGCGACTTGTACGCGTAGCCGGTCGAGTGCACCACCCGCATCCGCCACATCAGAGTTCCCCCTCTTCGATGACGAGCGCGCCGTTCTGGCCGGCGTCGTGCCACGCCACCCAGGGTGCGGAGTGAAAGTATTGCAGTGCCAACGCTTCCCCGACGTCGAAGCAGGTCTTCTGCAGGTCGGCCAGCCGCTGCTCCAACGATTCGAGCAGCACACCGGGGCGCAGGAACTCCAGCTCGCTGCGCGCCCTGCCGAGGAGGCGCTGGGCCTCGGCGGTGGCGCCGAGTCGGCTGTGCGGCCGGTTCATCAGCTCGTCGAGGCTGTGTTCGGCCAGCCGCAGCGAGTAGAAGATCGAGCGCGGGAAAAGCCGGTCCAGCATCATGAATTCGACGACCCGCCCGGCGTCGAGCACACCGCGGTAGGTCCGTAGATAGGTGTCGTGCGCACCGGCCGACCGCAACAGCGTCACCCATGCCGGGGACGACGCGCTGTCCCCGACCCGCGACAGAAGAAGGCGCACCGTCATGTCCACGCGTTCGATCGCCCGGCCAAGCACCATGAAGCGATAGCCGTCGTCGCGGGACAGCGTCGAGTCGGCCAGACCGGCGAACATCGCTGCGCGGCCCTCGACGAACGACAGGAACTCGTGCGGCCCAAGCCGTTTGGCGGCGCGTTCCCGCTCGGCGAGCGCGTTGTAGGTGGTGTTGAGGCACTCCCAGATCTCGGTGGAGGTGACTTCGCGTGCGCCGCGGGCATTTTCGCGGGCCGCCGAAATGGCGTCGACGATCGAGCCCTGGGTGCCCCGGCTGAACGCGACGATGTCGGTCAGCGACCACACGTCCAGCGGCGCGTCGGGCGCCTCCATGCCCAGCACCCGCAGCAGCGTCCGCGACGCCTGGTCAGGGTCGACGCTGGAGTCTTCGAGCAGTTGGTGCGCGGTGACGTCGAGGATGCGCGCGGTGTCGTCGGCGCGTTCGACGTACCGTCCGATCCAGTACAAGGATTCGGCGTTGCGGGCCAACATCAGCGCACCACCCCTTACTGCTGCTGTTGCTGCTGGTCTTGGGTCTGCCCGTCGCCGCTCTCGGCCTTCGGGCCCCGGGCCGCCTTGGGCAGCTTGCGCACGATCTCGGCGGCCCCGAGCTCGCGGTCGGCGACCGAGGTGCGCGACGCGAGCACCCAGGTGTCCTTGGATCCACCGCCCTGGCTGGAGTTCACCACCAGCGAGCCCTCGGGCAGAGCGACGCGGGTCAGCCCGCCGGGCAGCACCCAGACGTCGTCGCCGTCGTTGACGGCGAACGGGCGAAGGTCGACGTGCCGCGGGACGAGCTGGTCCCCGATTTGGGTGGGCACCGTCGACAGCTGCATGACGGGCTGAGCGATCCAGCCCCGCGGGTCGTTGCGGATCTTCTTGGTGATGGCGGCGAGCTCTTTCTCCGATGCGTCCGGCCCGAACACGATGCCGTATCCGCCCGACCCCTCGACCGGTTTGATGACGAGCTCGTCGATGCGGTCGAGCACCTCCTCGCGTTCGTCGTCGAGCCAGCAGCGGAAGGTGTCGACGTTGGCCAGCAGCGGTTTCTCGCCGAGGTAGTACTCGATGATCGTGGGCACGTAGGTGTATACGAGTTTGTCGTCGCCGACGCCGTTTCCCACCGCGCTGGAGATGACGACGTTGCCCGCGCGCGCGGCGTTGAGCAGGCCCGCGACCCCGAGCACGGAGTCGGGCCGGAACTGCATCGGGTCGAGGAACGCGTCGTCGATGCGGCGGTAGATGACGTCGACCTGCCGCTCCCCCTCGGTGGTGCGCATGTAGACGGCGTTGTCGCGGCAGAACAGGTCGCGACCCTCCACCAGCTCGACGCCCATCTGCCGGGCCAGCAGCGAGTGCTCGAAGTACGCCGAGTTGTAGACGCCGGGCGTGAGGACGACGACCGTCGGGTCGGCGACGTTGTTGGCGGCGGCGTTACGCAGCGCCCGCAGCAGGTGCGAGGAGTAGTCGCCGACCGCGCGCACCCGGTGGGTGGCGAACAGGTTCGGGAACACCCGCGCCATCGTGCGGCGGTTCTCCATGACGTAGGAGACCCCGGACGGCGAGCGCAGGTTGTCCTCGAGCACGCGGAAGTCGCCCTTGGCGTCGCGGATCAAGTCGATGCCCGCGACATGAATGCGCACCCCGTTGGGCGGCACGATACCGGCGGCTTCACGGTGGAAGTGCTCGCAGGAGGTGATCAGCCGGCGCGGGATGACGCCGTCGCGAAGGATCTCCTGCTCGCCGTAGATGTCGTCGAGGTACAGCTCGAGCGCCTTGACCCGCTGGATGATGCCGCGTTCCAGGCGCGTCCACTCCGCGGCCGAGATGACCCGAGGCACCAGGTCGAGCGGGAAGGGCCGCTCCTGGCCGGACAGTGAGAACGTGATGCCCTGATCGATGAAGGCGCGGCCGAGAGCCTCGGCACGGGCCTCGAGTTCCGAGGCGTCCGACGGGGCGAGCTCGGTGTAGATGCCCTTGTAGGGTCCGCGCACATTGCCTTGAACGTCGAACATCTCGTCGAAGGCCTTGGCGTAGCTCCCGAGGTCGCTGTAGCCGGAGAAGACGCCGTCGTAGCGCCTGGCCTGCTTACGGGGGCTTCGCGACGGTCGCGCGGTTTCGGTCGGCAGGGTTCGCAGGCTCACAGCTGCCATGCTGCAACACTTCGGACATTTCGGCAGGCCAGAGGACTCACTTTGGGCATTTACCCACTCCGCTGGTAACCTGAACCCTCGCTGCCCGCGTGCCGGGCGCCTACAAACTTTGCGAAACCCCTACAGGATTTACGAAGGACTACACGCGTGGCCAACATCAAGTCGCAGGAGAAGCGCATCCGGACCAACGAGCGCCGCAGGTTGCGCAACAAGTCGGTCAAGTCGTCGCTTCACACGGCGGTGCGCGGTTTCCGCGCGGCCGTCGAGGCCGGTGACAAGGACAAGGCCCAGGAGCTGCTTGCCGCGACCAGCCGTCAGCTGGACAAGGCCGCCAGCAAGGGCGTGATTCACAAGAACCAGGCCGCCAACCGCAAGTCGGCGCTGGCTTCCGCGTTCAACAAGCTCTGAGGGTTCAACAAGATCTGAGCGCCGCTCAGTCTGCTCAGTCTGCTCAATCTTCGATGAGCTCAGCGACGCGTCGCACCGTCGCCTCCAGCGCATAGTCCGCATCCGCCGCGGCACCCTTGACGTCCGCGTTGAGCGCGGCCACCAACCGCATGGCCTCCGCGACCGAGGTGTTCGACCATCGCCGCGCCTGCTTCTGCGCCTTCTGCACTCGCCACGGCGGCATGCCGAGCTCTGACGCGAGCCGGTAGGGGTCGCCCGACAACGGCCGCACCCGTGCGATGGTGTGCACGGCCTCGGCCAGCGCGTCGGCCAGCACGACGTGTGGTTCGCCGCGCATCATCGCCCAGCGCAGGGCTTCGGCCGCTCCTGCCACATCGCCGACCACCGCCTTGTCGGCGACGTCGAACCCCTTCACCTCGGCCTTGCCCGAGTGGTAGCGACGCACCGCGGCGGCGTCGACCGCCCCGCCGGTGTCGGTGACCAGTTGCGAACACGCCGCCGCCAGCTCCCGGATGTCGGAGCCGATCGCGTCGAGCACCGCGGTGACCGTGTCCTCGCCGACCTTCACCTTCAGGGTCCGGAATTCGCGGCGGACGAAGTCGGCGCGCTCGGCGACCTTGGTGATGCGCGCGCAGGGATGCACCTGCGCGCCGAGCTTCTTGAGCTGATCCGCCAGCGCCTTGGCGCGTCCGCCGCCGGAGTGCACGACGACGAGCATGGTGCCCGGCGGCAGGTTCGCCGCGACCTCGGCGATGAGCGAGACCGCGTCCTTGCCCGCCTCGGCCGCCGACTCCAGGACCACGACGCGTTCCTCGGCGAACAGCGACGGGCTCAGCAGTTCGGCCAGTTCACTGGTGCTGACCTCGCCGGCGCGCAGCCGGTCGACCGGAATGTCATGGGTGCCGGCCTGTTTGCGAACCTCCCGCAGTACGGCCGCCACCGCGCGTTCGACCAGCAACTCCTCGTCCCCGAGGACCAGATGCAACTGCGACGCTTCGCTCACCCCACGATCGTGTCACGGCCAGCCGACAGGCCCGACACCGTCCACGCCAGCAGGCATACCACGGCGGCGCCCGCCGCGATCCGCGTCCAGCGGAAGCGCCACATGAGCACCGCGGCTGCGCCCGCCGCCGCGGTCAGCATCACCCCCGGCAGACCGGACGGCACCGACACCGCCGAACCCGGGACATCTGCGGCCCAGCCGGCCACATGCACCAGCCACCACAGTTCCGGTCCGGTGAACCGGATCAGCAGGTCGGCACCGGCGGGCCACACCCGGCCGAGAGTGGCCGCGGCCGTGCCGATCACCGTGATCGGCGGGATCACCGGGGCCGCTGCGACATTGGCCGCGACCGATACGACGCTGAAGGTGCCCGCCATCCCGGCGACGAGCGGTGCGGTGACCAGTTGCGCGGCGGTGGCCACGCTGATCGCGTCGGCGGCCGGCTTGGGCCATCGCCGTGCGACGAGTCGCTGCGACCACACCGGCGCGACCACGACGAGCGCCGCAGTCGCCGACACCGACAGCGCGAATCCGACGTCGACGGCCAACTCCGGTGCTCCGATCATCAACACCAGCACGCTGGCCGACAGAGCGGGGATCGCCTGCCTGCGGCGGTGCGACAACACCGCCAGCAAGGTGATCGCGCCCATCACCGCCGCGCGCAGCACGCTCGCCGAAGGCTGCACGACCACCACGAACGCGAGCAGCGCGATTGCCGCCAGGCCGACGGCCGCCCGCGGCCCGATCAGGCCCGCGGTCAGCAAGACTGCGCCGCAGACGATCGTCACGTTGGCCCCGGAGACCGCGGTCAGGTGCGTCAGGCCCGCGGCGCGGAAGTCGGCCGCCGTATCACGCGGCACGCCCGAGGTGTCGCCGAGAACGAGCGCGGGCAGCATCGCGGCCTGATCGGCGGGCAGCGACCGTCGCGCGGCGTCGGCGAATCCGGCGCGGACCTCGTGTGCGGCGCGCTGAACGGCGGAGGCCTCGCCGTAGGTGGGCTCGCCGACGGCCGACAGCACCGCCACGCTGAGGTCGCGCCGCGTAGGTCGCCCGATCCGGGCACGGAACGCCACCGGGGTGCCTGCCGTGAGATCTGCCATGCGGGTGGTCGACGCGAACACCACGACACGGCCGGACATTTCGCGTCCGTCGAAGGCGACGAGGGAACCGCGGAACATCGTCCGGTTACCGCCGAGCGCGCGTGGGCTCTCCGTCGGCGTGACCACGACCGCGGCGGTCGTGCCGTAGCGCTCGGTGACCGCGTGGTGGCGGACCTCATCGACCCGCAGACCGATCGCGATCGCGAACGCCGCGGCCACCAACCCCACCGCCAGCACGCTCGCGCGGAGGCCCCTCCTGTCGCTCGCCGACCCGCGCGCACTGCCCCACCACCCCACCGCGGCGGTGGCGGCCACCGACCCGACCACAGCGGCCGCCGCCCCGCCGGCGGGCCAGAGGATGCCCGCGGCGGTGACCGCCCAGCAGGTCAGCGCCGCGGGCACCAGCCGCAGATCGAGCGGGGCCGCGTCGA
This sequence comes from Mycobacterium sp. 1164985.4, assembly GCF_001668575.1. Lineage (GTDB taxonomy): Bacteria > Actinomycetota > Actinomycetes > Mycobacteriales > Mycobacteriaceae > Mycobacterium. The sequence goes on along the minus strand of NZ_LZMD01000066.1, from coordinate 87,183 downwards.
CGTCCGCCACCGCGGTCACACATGCACGAGGTTGCGCAACTTCTCCAGCCGCGCAGGTCCGATGCCGTCGACGTCGCCGAGCTGATCGACGCTGGTGAACCGTCCGTTCGCGTCGCGCCAGGCCACGATCGCGGCGGCGGTCACCGGGCCGATCCCGGGCAGGGTGTCGAGTTGTTCGACGGTCGCGGTGTTCAGATCCACGGTGCCGCCCGCGGGTGCGCCGGCGCCGTCCCCGGATGCGGGCGCGTTCGCCGGAGCGGGCGCCGCGACGCCCGTACTGACGGAGCTGCCCATCGCTGGCGGTTCCCCCGGCGACGGCGCGATACCCACCACGATCTGCTCGCCGTCGGTGATGCGTCTCGCCATATTCAGCCCAACCAGGTCGGCGCCCTCCAGCGGCCCGCCCGCGGCGGTGAGTGCGTCGGCGATCCGTGCACCCGTCGCCAAGGTGACCAGACCCGGCTTGTGCACCAGGCCCACGACGCTGACGACGACTGGCCCGTCCGCCGCGGGCGACGCCGCAGCCGGTGTCGGGCTCGCCGACGAAACCATCTGCACCGGCGGCAGTTTGGCCGCAGCAACGGCCGGACTGTCGTCACGCAGTAGCACGAACACCGTCACCAGCACGGCGAGAAGCCCGACACCGCCGAGCGCGATGACACCGGCTCGACCCGGATCCGCGCGCACCGCCGCGATCCAACCGGCCGCGCCGCCACCCGTGGATTCGGGCAGCCAGCGGGTCAGCGCCGTGTCCGGCCGGCGATCCTCATCGTCCGGTTCGGGCTCCAGTTCGATTCCCAACCTGCGCTGCAGGCGCTCGGCGGGCAGTTCGGTTCGCATGCATGTGAAGTTAGGTGCGGACACCGACCGCGCGGCCCGCCAACGGCCGCGTACGACGCGCCCTGTGGATGAAATGAGCGTTGGGGATAAGGGGGCTGTCTACAGTGTTGGCTGTGGATCGTCGAGTGCCGATGGTCGCCGCCATCGCGTTCGCGGTGCTCTATGCCCTTGCGCTGCTGATCGTTCCGGCCCTGCCCGGGATCGACCGACCGGGCCTCGACATCGTCACCCACCTCAACGAGCACTCCGGCGCGATGCGGACCCAAGCGCTATTGCTGGCCTTCGGCTCGCTGGCCTTGGTGGTGGTGCTCGGCCATGCCCGCGACCGGCTCGCCGGACCGTACGCATTCGTCTTCACCATCGGATCGGCCGTCGTCCTCGTCCAGATCAGCATCGCGACCTGGTTCACCGCGGGACTGTCATTGCATCCGGGTGATCTCGGCTCGGGGACCGCGCGGGCGATCACCGACGTCGTCACGATGTGGGGGCCGATCCTGACCGTCGCCGACATCATGGTCGCCGCTCCGATCCTGTTGGCCGCCAACGAAGGACGCTTTCCCCGCTGGGTCGGCATCGTCGCCGCGGTGTTCGCCGTCGAGCAGCTCATCGAGACCATCACGATCATCGGACCGCCGGGAAGCTTCATCTCCCCGGGCGGGCCGATGAACCTGTACCTCGGCGGGCCGCTGTTCATCCTGTTCTTCCTGGCGCTCGGCGTGGCGCTGTCGCTGCCCGACACACCGCCGCTGACGGCCGGGGGCGAGCCCGCGTCAGCGGACGCCGAGCGTGTCTCCGAAGACGCCGACACGACCGACGGGGCCGAGCCCGAACCCGAATAACGCAGCAGAAGCGCACCGACGCACTAGCATTCCCCCGGTGGCGACGTTGCAGCGGTTCACCGACCGTAGGGTTTTGATCACCGGCGCAGGATCGGGCATCGGACAGGCGACAACCCTGCGCATCCTCGAGGAAGGCGGCACCGTCGTCGCCGCCGACGTCAGCGAGACCGGGCTCGCCGACACGGAGGCCAAGGCCGAGGGGGTCAAGGGTCGGCTCACCACCATCGTGATGGACGTCGGCAGCGAGGAGTCGGTGATCACCGGGGTCTCGCTCGCCGTCGGCGCGCTCGACGGCCTGGACGCGCTCGTCAACGCCGCGGGAATTCTTCGGTCCTGCCACTTCACCGACACCACACTCGCCGACTTCGAGCAGGTCCTGCGCGTCAACCTCATCGGGACGTTCCTGGTCACCCGCGAGGCTCTGCCCGCCCTGCGCGACGGCACGGCGCCGGCGGTCGTCAATTTCAGCTCGACATCGGCCAACTTCGCCCACCCCTACATGTCGGCGTACGCCGCGTCCAAGGGCGGCATCCAGGCCATGACACACACGCTGGCCCTGGAGTTCAGCAAGGAAGGCATCCGGTTCAACTGCGTGCAACCGGGATCCATCTCCTCCGGAATGACCGACGGCACAGGGCAATCCGGGCAGAGCATAGGACCCGGGCTACCGGACGACGCCGACTACACGTTGTTCGGCAAGATCACGCCGCTCCTGGCGGTCGACGGGGGCGGGATGTTCGCCAGACCCGACGCCGTGGCGGCGGTCGTCGCCATGCTCGCAGCGCCGGAAGCCTATTTCGTCACCGGCACCGAGGTCCGCGTCGACGGCGGAACTCATATGTAATCAGTTGATACCGAGGAGTTTTCGTGACGACATCTGATCGGCCGCTGCGCGTCATCCAGTGGACCACCGGCAACATCGGCCGCCGTTCGCTGCACGCGATCATCGGCCGCGAGGACATGGAACTCGTCGGCGTCTACGCCCACGGTGCGGACAAGGTCGGCGTCGACGCGGCAGAGCTGGCCGGCTGGCCCGCGCCGACCGGGGTGACGGCCACCAACGACATCGATGCACTGCTGGCGCTGCGGCCCGACGCCTGCTGCTACAACCCGCTGTGGCCCGACATCGACGAGCTGACCCGGCTTCTCGAGGCCGGCGTCAACGTCTGCTCGAGCGCCGCGTGGATCACCGGCGGCAAGCAGTCGCCCGAGGACCTCGACCGCATCAGGAAGGCCTGTGAGAAGGGCAGTTCGACGATCTTCGGCAGCGGCGCGCACCCCGGCATGAGCAACATGGTGGGCATGGTGCTGTCGGGCGCGTGCGAGCGCGTCGACGAGATCCGCATCACCGAGTCGGTGGATTGTTCGACGTATGAATCCGCGGGCACCCAGACCGCGATGGGCTTCTCGCAGGACCCGGACACCCCCGGACTGGCCGAAAATGTGCGGCGCGAAAGCGAGGTGTTCGCCGAGTCGGCGGCGATGATGGCAGACGCGATCGGCGCCAAGCTCGACCGGATGACCTTCGACGTGGAATTCACCCCGGCCACCGGCGATTCCGACCTCGGGTTCATGCAGATCCCCGCGGGCACCGTTGCCGGCGTCTACGGGTACCACCGCGGCTGGGTGGGCGAGAAGAACGTCGTCAGCGTCGGATTCAACTGGATCATGGGCGAACACGTCACCCCGCCCAAGCCGCTCGAACACGGCCACGTCATCCAGGTGTTCGGACTGCCGAACATGCGCACGGTGCTGCATTGCCTGCCGCCCAGAGACTGGACCGAACCCGGCTTCATGGGCCTGGGCATGATCTACACCGCGCTGCCGGTGACCAACGCGGTGCCGGCGGTGGTCGCGGCGCCGCCGGGCATCGTGACGCTGAAGGATCTGCCGCCGGTCACCGGGCGCGCCGCGGTCTGACCTCAGCTGAGCCGTTGCGCGAGCGCGTCTTTGCCGGGTCCGTCGAGATCGGCAAGCGCGGCGGGCCGACCCGTCATCGCCATCATCAGCGCCTCCCCCGGCCCGGTCACCTCGGCACCCTGACCGTGGGTCCAGTCGACGTCGGTCGCGCGCAGACGAAGTCCGCGGATACGGCGGCCGGCGCCCAGCCGCGGATTGCCGGGGATCAGCGGCAGGATGCGGGCGAGGCGTTCGGTGGGGATGGCGCGGGGACGGCCGAGCGCGCGGCGGATGTCCTGGTGATGGACCGTGCCGTCGACGAATCCGATCACCCCGCCGAGGCGAGCCGTCAGTCCACTCGGATACAGGTGACGGTTCAGATAGGCCAGCAGTTCGTCGGGTGTCAGGTTCCCGAATTCGTCGACACCGACCTGATTGGCGTTCACCACCATGCCCTTGGCGAACCGCTTGAGCAGACCGGCGGTGCCGAGCTCCTCATAGCTGACCACGTGTGCCACAACATCTTTGACCGTCCACTTGGTGCACAGGCTCTGGTGGTGCCACTCGTCGGGAGTCAGCTCGGCCAGAAACGATGCCAGGTCGGCCCGTTCGTCGCGGGTCAGGTCTTTGAGGTCGGTGTCCGTCACTGCGCTTCCCGGTCCAGCAGCTCACCGTACCGGCGCAGGTACAGCGGCCAGCCCGCATCGCCACCGACGCCCGAAGCGACCGAATCCCAACCGTCGCCGTGCCGTTCGATGTGGCGATGCTCGATGCTGACGCGCGTGCGATCGTCCGACTCGGCGGTGAACGCCACCTCGACCTCGCTGCACCGCGCGGGATCGGATTCCAGCTGCCACGTCGTGCCGATGTTCCACGAGAAGACCAGGCGATGCGGAGGGTCGACGACCAACACCCGTGCCCATTCGCACACGCTGCCGTCGACACCGCGGTCGTAGATGCGGCCGCCTTCGTGAGGCTCCAGCACCGTCTCCTCGATCGGCACGCTCAGCAGGTTGTGTTCGCGGGGCTTGAAGTCGCCGAATCTCTCCGTGAACACCCGAAATGCCTTTTCGAGCGGCGCGTTGACCGTGATGTCGTGACGGACGACCGCGGACTGGGCAGAGGTCATTGGGGTTCTCCTTCGCTCTCTACTATCTCCTTGAATCCGGCCAGCGCCTGCATCCAGAAGCGGTCGAGTTGAGCCCGCATGGCGGCCAATCCCGCCGGGTCCAGCTGATAGACGCGGCGGGTTCCGTCGGCGCGGTCGCACACCAACCCGGCGAGCTTGAGCACCTTCAGATGTTGAGAAACCGCCGGCCTGCTGACCGGAAGACCGCGGGCCAGCTCCCCCACCGCCATCGGCCGGTGCGCGAGCCGTTCCACGATCGACCGCCGGGTGCGGTCGGCCATGGCCACCCACGCATCGCCCTCTTGGTAAGCCAGCACGAACGGTAAGTTACCACTTACCAAAATTCGCGACAAGACCCGGCCGAGCGCACGGTTGCGTCCACGAAACGCGAGAGCACACGCGGACAAGCGTGCGCTCGTCGGAGGACGGGCTACGCGGCCAGTTGAACGACGACGCCGATCGCACCGGCCCCGACGTGAATCGACAGCACCGGCCCCATGTCGGTGACGGTGAGCGCCTCGAGCTGAGGCAAACGGTCGGTCAACGCGGCGCCCACCTCGTCGGCGCCGTCGTGGTTGTCGACATGGTGCACCGCGATCGACGCCTGCCGTTCACCGACGAGGTCAGCGATGCGGTCGACCATCGCCGCGTGTGCCTTGGTGATCGTCCGGATTCGCTGGTCGAGCACGAGGCGGCCGTCGACATCGAGGCGCAGCAGCGGTTTGAGCGACAAGGCGGTACCCAGCCAGGACGCCGCGGTGCCGATGCGCCCGCTGCGGCGCAGGTTGTCGAGCCGGTTCACCACGATAAACGCGTGGGTGCGCTGTGCGGCCGAACGCGCAACGGCCTCAACCGAATCCAGGTCGTAACCGGACGCCGCGGCCCTGGCCGCCGCCACCGCGGTGAACCCCACCCCCATCGCCGCCGACCGCGAATTGACCACGCGCACCGAGGGTCCGAACTCGCGGGCCGCCTGGACCGCCGAACTGTAACTGCTCGACAACGCCGACGACAGATGCACCGCGACCACGCCGTCGCCGCCGCTGTCGCGCAACGCCTGCCGGTACGTCTCGGCCAGGTCTGCGGGCGCGGCGCCCGCCGTGCTCGCGCGCGGCACCTCGTGGATGTCGTAGGGCACGTCGTCGATGCCGTCGCGCAGATCGATGACGTCGACCAGCACGTGCAACGGCACCTGCCGGATGTCCCACTGCTTCAACTCGTCGGGCGCCAACCGCGACGACGAGTCGGTGACCACCACTACCGACATGGCACGCCGGCTTCGGCGAGCGCCTTGAGCATCGAGTCCGCGACCGCCTGGTGGGCCTCGAAGTTCCAGTGGATTCCGTCGGGGTTGCCCTGTCCGCTCATGATGTACTCGCCGACCGCGGCCTTCAGGTCGACCAGCGGAACGTCGTGCTGCTCGGCCCATTCTGTGATCGCCTTGACCGTGCCGTCGCGGCCGTGGTGTGCCCGGCCGTAGGTGTCGGCGATGTGCACCGAGGGCAGGCAGGCGACGACGGGGATTCCCGGACGGTTGAAATCGATCGCGCCACGGGTCATCTCGAGATACTCGGCCGACAGATGCGGCGGCAGCGCCGCCCGCGCGACTGGCGACAACCGCGGCTGTATCCAGCCGTACCCGTCGCGCACCCAGCGTCGCAGCAACGGTGGGCGCACATAGCGGATCAGCTCGCGCAGTGCGGTCGGCAGCGGCGAGGGAAGCGAATCCATCCCGCCCGTGGCGAAGACGACCGCGCCGGCGCGCGGCAACGCCGCCCAGGCCCGCGGATCCTGGATGGCCGCCCACCACACGTCGCGACACGTCCAGCCGATCCGGCCAATCAGCTCGACATCCCAACCCAGTTGTGCGGCAACGATGTTGGGCCAGATGCGCGGGTCGTCGGACGGCAGGCCGCCGGTCGGCCCGTAGTAGGACAGCGAGTCACAGAAGACCAGCAGGGTCTGACGGTCAGAGGACATCATTGGCGACCTGTGCCGAGGCATTCCACACGTCGAGCCGCCACCGGATGTCGGCGGGTGCGGCGTCGACGGCGCTGTGGCCGGACAGCTGGACCCAGCTGGCGTTGCCCATTCCGCCGAGGATCGGCCAGTTGTCCACGGGTAGATCGAGCAGCGAGGCGGTCAGCGCCGCGATCAGCCCGCCGTGGGCGACGAGAACGACGGGCCGGTCCGGTCCGTCGCCGGCCTGATCCACACCCCACTCGGCGTGTGCGCCGACGAGCTCGTCGACCAGCGGCCTGCTGCGGGCGGCGACGTCGACGCGACTCTCGCCGCCGGGCGGTGCCCACCGGGAATCGTCGCGCCACGCCAGTCGTGCCCCGGGGGCCGCGGCGTCGACCTCTACGTGCGTCATGCCCTGCCACTGGCCGAGGTGGGTCTCGCGAAGGCGGACGTCGGCGATCACCGGCATGCCGGCGCGCTCACCCAGCGTGACGGCGGTGTCGAGGGCGCGGCGCAGATCCGACGACACGATCACCAGGGGTTGGCGCTTGGCCAGCACCTCCGCGGCGGCGACGGCCTGGTGGCGACCCAAATCGGTCAGGTCGGTGTCCAGCTGTCCCTGCATCCGGCTGCCGGCGTTGTACTCGGTCTGCCCGTGCCGCAGCATGACCAGGCGACGGACCCGTCTCACGGCGCGCCGTCCTCGTCTACCGCCGGTTGCGCGGCCGACTGGTCGAGGTCGACGGGAATGGTCGGGCAGTCCTTCCACAACCGGTCCAATGCATAGAAATTGCGCTCGTCCTGATGTTGGATGTGCACCACGATGTCGACGAAGTCGAGCAACGTCCAGCGGCCCTCGCGGGCGCCCTCACGGCGGGCGGGTTTGTAGCCGGCCAGGCGCATCTTCTCCTCGACCTCGTCGACGATCGCGTTGACCTGACGTTCGTTGGAGGCCGAGGCGATCACGAAGCAGTCGGTGATGACGAGTTGGCTCGACACGTCGATCACGACGACGTCGTCGGCCACTTTGGACGCGGCCGCCCGCGCGGCCACTCCTGCCATGTGAACGGCTTCGTCGGAGGCGCTCATTGATGCTTCCCTTGAGTTGTTATCGGTTGTCTTGCATAGAGTTTGCGCTTGGCCACGTACTGCACGACGCCGTCGGGGACCAGGTACCAGATCGGTCGGTCCTGCTCGGCGCGCTTGCGGCAGTCGGTCGACGAGATCGCCAGCGCGGGCACCTCGACCAGTTTGAGCGCATCGTCGGGCAGCTCTTTGATCGCCGCGGCGATGTGCTTGCCGTCCAACTCGTACCCCGGCCGGCTCACCCCGACGAATTTCGCGATCGCGAACATGTCCTCCCAGTTCTGCCACGTCAGGATCGACGCCAAGGCGTCGGCCCCGGTGATGAAGAACAGGTCGGCGTCGGGGTTGAGCGCGTGCAGATCGCGCAGCGTGTCCTTGGTGTACGTCGGCCCGCCCCGGTCGATGTCGACCCGGCTGACGCTGAACCGCGGGTTGGAGGCGGTCGCGATCACCGTCATCAAGTACCGGTCCTCGGCGGCGGTGACGTCGCGATCCTTCTGCCACGGCTGTCCGGTCGGCACGAACACGACCTCGTCGAGCCCGAACAGGTCGGCCACCTCGCTGGCGGCCACCAGGTGGCCGTTGTGGATGGGATCGAACGTCCCACCCATCACGCCGAGCCTGCGTCGCGGAGCCACGAATAGCCAGCTTACGGGAGCGCCCGCCCAGCTAGACCGGGAGCAACTGGTCGATCACGGACGCCAACTGCTTGGCCGACCGGCATTCGTGCATGGTGATGACGTCCTGATAGCGCGGCACCGCCGAGTCCCCGCTGCCCCACAGGTGGCGCGGTTCGGGGTTCAGCCAGTGTGCGTGCCTGCTCGAGCTCACCATGTGCGTGAGCAGCTCGATCTCGGGATTGCGGTAGTTGTTACGGCCGTCGCCCAGGATCAGCAGCGCGCTGCGCGGCGAGAGCGCGTTGGGCCAGCGGTCCATGAACGACACGAATGCGTGGCCGTAGTCGGAGTGCCCGTCGCGGGTGTACACCCCGGCCTCACGGGTGATCCGCTGCACCGCGACCGCCAGATCGGCGTCGGGGCCGAACAGCTCGGTCACCTCGTCGGTTGTGTCGATGAAGGCGAACACCCGCACCCGCGAGAACTGCTGGCGCAGCGCGTGGACAAGGAGCAACGTGAAGTGGCTGAAGCCCGCGACCGACCCGGACACGTCGCACAGCACCACAAGCTCGGGGCGTGCAGGATGCGGTTTCTTGAGCACCACGTCGATCGGCACGCCGCCGGTCGACATGGACTTGCGCAGCGTCTTGCGCAGGTCGATCTCGCCGGCCCGCGACCGCCGTCGCCGTGCGGCCAGCCGGGTCGCCAGCGTGCGGGCCAACGGCGCCACCACCCGTCGCATCTGGCGCAGTTGCTCACCCGACGCGCGCAGGAACTCGACGTTCTCGGCAAGCTGCGGCACGCCGTACATCTGCACGTGGTCGCGGCCGAGCTGCTCGGCGGTGCGGCGTTTGGTCTCGGACTCCACCATCTTGCGCAGCTGGTTGATACGTTGCGCGGCAAGGGCTTTGGCGATCTGTTCCTGGGTCGGCGTCGGCTCGTCACCGTAGGGCGCCAGCAGACCGGCCAGCAGTCGACCCTCGAGGTCGTCGAGGTTCATCGCTTTGAGCGCCTGATACGACGAATACGACGGTCCGCGACTGGAGTTGTAGCGACCGTACGCCTCGACGATCTGGGCGATCATCGTCGCCATCCGCTCGTCGAGATTGGCCAGATCCTCGTTCTGGGCCAGCATGTCCAGCAGCGCGGCGCGCATCGCCTCGACGTCCTCGGGCGGCAGGCCCGGCTCGTCGGCGTCGCTTTCGTCGTCGTCCTCGACCAGAACCGTTTTCGCGCCCAGCGCGGCCGGGAACCACAGGTCGAACATCGCGTCGTAGGTGTCGCGATGGTCGGGGCGACGCAGCACCGCACAGGCGATGCCCTCGCGCAGCGCGTCGCGGTCGGCCAATCCCAGCACCGAGAGCACCCGTCCGGCGTCGACGGTCTCCGATGGACCTACCGAGATGCCCTGCGCGCGTAGTGCTTCGACGAACCCCACCAGATGGCCCGGCAGGCCGTGCGGTGCCAGCGGCTGCGGCGGTCGGGTCCGGCGGACGGCCATGTCAGTTGAGCCTCAGCTCGCCGGACGCCTTGATCTGGTCCGACTGGTGTTTGAGCACGACACCGAGCGTCGCCGCGATGGTCGCGTCATCGATGGTGTCGAGCCCCAGGGCCAGGATCGTGCGGCCCCAGTCGATGGTCTCGGCGACCGACGGCAGCTTCTTGAGCTGCATCCCGCGCAGCACTCCGATGATCTTGACCAACTCGTCGGCGACCCGCTCGGGCAGCTCGGGCACCCGCGACAGCAGGATGCGCCGCTCCAGATCGGGATCGGGGAAGTCGATGTGCAGGAACAGACACCGGCGCTTGAGCGCCTCGGACAGTTCACGGGTGGCGTTGGAGGTGAGCACGACGAACGGCGACCGCTCGGCGACGATCGTGCCCAGCTCCGGCACCGTCACCGCGAAGTCCGAGAGCACCTCCAGCAGCAGGCCTTCGATCTCGATGTCGGCCTTGTCGGTCTCGTCGATCAGCAGCACGGTCGGTTCGGTGCGCCGGATCGCGGTCAGCAGCGGCCGCGAGAGCAGGAACTCCTCGGAGAAGACGTCGTCGCGGGTACTGTCCCAGTCGCCATGGCCGGCCTGGATGCGCAGGATCTGCTTGGCGTGGTTCCACTCGTAGAGGGCGCGGGCCTCATCGACGCCCTCATAGCACTGCAACCGGACCAGACCCGAGCCCGTCGACTGCGCGACAGCGCGGGCCAGTTCGGTCTTGCCGACCCCGGCGGGGCCTTCCACCAGTAGCGGCTTGCCCAGCCGGTCGGCGAGGAAAACCGCTGTAGCGGTGGCGGTGTCGGGCAGGTAGCCGGTCTCGGCGAGCCGCCTGCCGACATCCTCGATGTCGGCGAACAGCGGCGCTGGGCGCGCGGGGACACTCACGGAATTGCTCCTATATCAGGCCGGGCGGGTGTGGCCGTCTCCCCACACAATCCACTTGGTTGACGTCAGTTCGGGCAGACCCATGGGTCCGCGGGCGTGCAGCTTCTGGGTGGAGATGCCGATCTCGGCGCCGAACCCGAACTGCTCACCGTCGGTGAACGCCGTCGATGCGTTCACCATCACCGCGGCGGCATCGACCCGTTCGGTGAACCGTTGCGCGGCAGCCAGATCGGTGGTGACGATGGCCTCGGTGTGTCCGGTGCCGTACTCGTTGACGTGGGCGATCGCCGCGTCGACGCCGTCGACCACCGCCAGCGCGATGTCGAGCGACAGGAACTCGGCGCGCAGCTCGTCATCGGACGGATTGTTGTGCACCGTCACGCCGGCATTCTCGAGCGCCTTGGTCAGCCGCGGCACCGCACGGTCGGCGATGGCCGCGTCGATCAACACCGATTCGGCGGCGTTGCAGACGCTGGGGCGGCGCGTCTTCGCGTTGAGCAGTATCTTCTCGGCGACGTCGAGATCGGCCGACTCGTGAACGTAGACATGGCAATTGCCGACGCCCGTCTCGATCGTCGGCACCGTCGCGTCACGGACGACGGCGTCGATCAGCCCCGCGCCACCGCGGGGGATGACGACGTCGACCAGCCCGCGGGCCTGGATCAGGTGGGTGACGCTGGCGCGGTCGGCGCTGGGCAGCAGCTGGACGGCGTCCACCTCGAGCAGTTCGGTGGCCAGCGCCGCGCGCAGCGCGTTCACCAAAGCGGCGTTGGAGTTGGCCGCCGAGGAGCTGCCGCGCAGCAGCACGGCGTTTCCGGATTTCAGGGTCAACCCGAACGCGTCGACCGTCACGTTCGGCCGGCCCTCGTAGACGATCCCGACCACACCGAGCGGCACCCGCTGCTGGCGCAGTTGCAGACCGTTGGGCAGCGTCCGGCCCTGCAACACCTCGCCGAGTGGATCGGGCAGCCGTGACACCTGGCGCAACCCGTCGGCGATGCCGTCGATCCGCTTCGGGTTCAACGCCAGCCGGTCGAGCATGGCCTCGGGAGTGCCCCCGGCGCGAGCGGCGGCGAGATCCTGTTCGTTGGCCTCGAGGATCTGGCTCGTCGACATCAGCACGTGATCGGCGGCGGTGTTCAACGCCCGGTTCTTGGTTTCCGAGCTCAGGACGGCCAGCGCGCGGGCCGCCGTGCGGGCGCGGCGGGCAGCATCGTGCACCTGCTGACGCAGGTCGGCGGCGACAGCGCCGACGGGAGCCTCGACACTCATTTATCCAGGGTATCGAACGAGGGTCGGACGTTCGACACGTGTCAGGTAGGGGCCCTTGCATTAGCGTTGTGATCCATGGCGCCGCGGGACTGCAGCCGGGTATGCGTGGTCGGCAGTGTTAATGCCGATTTGACGTTCACCGTCCGGTCCCTGCCCCGCCCGGGCCAGACCGTGCTGGCGTCCGATCTGTCGGCATCGCCGGGTGGCAAGGGCGGCAACCAGGCGGTCGCAGCGGCGAGGGCGGGCGCATGCGTGCAGCTGGTCGCCGCGCTGGGCACCGACGGGTCGGCCGACATGTTGCGGAACCACCTCAGCGCCAACGACGTCGGCCTCGACGGTGTCGTCACCGTTCCCGGCCCGAGCGGGTCGGCCGTCATCACCGTCGACGCGTCGGCCGAGAACACGATCGTGGTCGCGCCCGGCGCGAACGGCGTCTTGACCGTCGACTCCGCCGACATCCGCGCCGTCATCGCCGACAGCGACGTGGTGTTGCTGCAGCTGGAGATCCCGATCGCGACCGCCATCGCCGCCGCGCAGGTGGGCCGCGCCGCCGACGCCGTCGTCATCGTCAACGCCTCGCCGACCGGGGCGCCGCCGCACGATCTGCTGGCCCTGTCCCAGTCGGCCGACGTGGTCGTGGTCAACGAGACCGAGGCCAGCGAGTGGCACTGGCCCGTTCCGCACCTGGTGATCACGCGCGGTGCGCGCGGGGCGAGCTATCTGGGCGACGGCGAACGGTTCAGCGTCCCCGCCCCCGCGGTGCGGGCGGTCGACACCACCGGTGCGGGCGATGTGTTCGCCGGCGTGCTCGCCGCGCACTGGCTCGACGGTCACGAACTCGCCCTGCGACGAGCCTGCGCTGCGGCGGCGCTGTCGACACTCGTACAGGGGGCCGGTGACTGCGCGCCGTACGCCGAGGCCATCGACGATGCAGTGTCCAAGAGAGTGACAGAAAGGCAGATATGACGAGCACTCAGCCGAGCACCACCGACACCCCGCGGCCGCCCGACGGCGACTGGCTCGGCACTCCGTTCCTGAAGTTCACCCGCGAGGGGGCGTTCGGCGTATGCCGGCTCGACCGGCCGGAGGCGCGCAACGCGATGACGCCCGCGATGTACTTCGGCATCATGTACGCGGTCAAGCACGTCGAGAGCGATCCGGATCTCGCGGGCCTGTTGATCACCGGCACCGGCGAAGTCTTCGCGCCCGGCGGCGACATGGGTGGCGGCGGCGCCGACAACTGGATGACGTTCGGGTCGGCGCTGGGTATGGACGCGTTGCCGTTCGACACGCTGCGCCAGTCGGCGAAGCCGGTGGTGGCCGCGGTGAACGGGCTGTGCCAGGGCGGGGGGCTGCAGATCGCGCTGTGTGCCGACATCGCCGTCGTCAGTGACCGGGCCACGTTCCGGGTGCCAGAGCTGTACCGCGGGATCGCCGACACCTACTACAGCCACATGCTGGCGAGGCTGATCGGGCCGGTCCGCACCCGCGACCTGATGTTCACCGGGCGGACGCTGACAGCCGCCGAGGCGCACGACTGGGGCATGGTCGCGCGGGTCGTGCCGCACGACGAGCTGGCCGACGCGGCCCGCGAGGTGCTGGCGCAATGCTGCCGGACCGCGCCGGCGGCCCGAACCGTGGTCAAGTCCAGCCTCGACAACTACATCGGCCTCTACGACCGGATCGGCATGCAGGCCAGCCTTGGGGCGCCCGAGTCGATCGAGGGCTTCATGGCGTTCAAGGAGCGCCGCTCGCCGAATTGGGTGCACCCGGATCTGCGTATGGACGGCCGCCTCTAGGGCGATTTCGGTGCACTACCGGTCGCTCAGCGATTGGTAGTGCACCGAAATTGCAATAGATGGTTCAGGCTTAGCTGAATACAGCGTGTGATGTACTGTCTGCGCCATGCAGACGGTCACCCACAGCGATGCTCTGGCGCGGTTCGGTTGCGCCCTGTCGGACCCGACACGCGCCGAGATCCTGCTGATCCTGCGCGACGGTCCCGGCTATCCCTCGGAGCTGGCCGACAAGATTGGAGTCTCGCGCCAGATCCTGTCCAACCACCTGGCGTGTCTGCGGGGCTGTGGCCTGGTCACCGCACAGCCGGAGGGTCGCCGCAGCCGGTACGAACTCGCCGATGAGCGGATCGCACACGCGCTCGACGACCTGGTCGGCCTGGTGCTCGAGGTCGACCCGGCCTGCTGCCCCGCCGCCGCCGACGAGGCCTGCTGCTGATGGTGGCCCCGACCGCGGCCCGACGCGCGGTCCTGGCGCGTCGGATTCGCTGGCTCGTGGCGGCGACGATCACCTACAACGTCATCGAGGCGCTCGTTGCGCTGTGCGAGGGCAGGCGGGTGTCGTCGTCGGCGCTGATCGGCTTCGGTCTGGATTCGGTCGTCGAGATCGCCTCCGCCGCGGCAGTCGCGTGGCAGTTCGCCGCGCGTGATCCGGAGAGCAGGGAGAAGGCCGCACTGCGGTTCATTGCGTTGTCGTTCTTCGCCCTCGCGGCGTACGTCGCCACCGACGCCGCGCTGGCGCTCACCGGCCGAGGCGAGGCCGCGCCCTCGCTGGTCGGCATCGTGCTCGCTGCTCTGAGCCTGGCGATCATGCCCGCGCTGTCGTTGGCGCAGCGGCGTGCCGGCCGCGAGTTCGGGTCGACGTCCGCCGTGGCCGACTCCAAACAGACGCTGCTGTGCACGTATTTGTCGGCGATCCTGCTGGCGGGCCTGGCTCTCAACAGCCTGCTCGGCTGGTCATGGGCGGATCCGGTCGCCGCGCTCGGGATCGCGGTGATCGCGGTGCGCGAGGGGGTCGACGCCTGGCGCGGTGACCCGTGCTGCGCGTGAAAGCCGAAGGAAAGGAATGAACATGCCGGTCGTCGCCATCGTCCTGTTCATTGTGTTCGCTGCGCTCGGATTCGGTTGGCGCAGTTGGCAACAGAAGCGTCGCACCGGATCGACAGGCTTTCGCGGAATCAGCGGCCGCCCGCTGTCGCTCGAATGGTTCGCGGGTGTGGGGTTCATCGTGTCGATGGGCGCGGCGGTGTTCGCGCCGATCCTGCAACTGGCGGGCGTCGTCTCACCGCTGGCGCCGCTCGACCACCCGTGGCTCAACGTCGCAGGCATCGCGATCGCGGTGATCGGCATCGCCGCAACGCTGTACGCGCAGGTCGATATGGGCGAGTCCTGGCGGATCGGCGTCGACGCCAGTGAGACCACCACGCTGGTGCGCCGCGGCGTGTTCGGCTTGGTGCGCAATCCGATCTTCACCGCGATGATGGTCTTCGGCCTCGGAATCGCTTTGATCACACCGAATCTCGTCGCGGTGATCGGCTTCGTGCTGCTGGTCGCGACGATCGAAACTCAGGTCCGCGTCGTCGAAGAACCGTATTTGCTCACCGTTCACGGGGAAACCTATCGCGACTACCTCGCGACCGTCGGTCGGTTCGTGCCCGGCGTGGGCCGGCGCTGACGCGGGGCGCATGATCGACGGCCCTCCCGCCGTTACCGTGGGGCCATGGCACGCAATCAGACGAACAGCAAGCAGGAAGCGGGCTGGCGCTGGATGCCGCTCATCATCGGCCTGATCATCGGGTCGGCCGTGGCGGCGGCGACGGGCCAGTGGTGGTGGGTCACCATCGGAGCGCTGGCCGGCGCGGCCGCCGGCGCACTGTCCGAGCGGTTGCGCAACGAACCTTGACCGGCGCGGCTGGGCGTGTGCTCCAGCCGCTCGGCGCCGCAGCCAGGAACCGGTGCGGCCACCACACCGTTGGGGACCTCGACTTGTGTCAGACCTCGAATGTATGTTCGATATATGTCGGCGAGTCGGTTGCAGGAGGCGCTAGCCGGACTGAGCGCCGCTTATGAGGAGGTCGCCGCCTGCGGCTTGGACCTGTTGACCCGACACGATCTCCTCGGCGCTCTCGACGACGTGGAAACTCTGTCCTGTCAGCTGCCGTCGGTGCGTCAACGAATGCTGGCGCGTCTTCTGACCGAGACGACGCCCAATGAGTTGGGTGCTCACTCATGGAAAGAAGTGCTGCGGGTGCGCTACCGGATCTCGACGAGCGAGGCCAACCGGCGGTTGACCGAGGCCGAGCTGCTGGCCCCACGCCAAGCGGTGACCGGGCCCTCGCTGCCACCGGCCCTGCCCGCCACCGCAGCTGCCCAATCCCAGGGGTTGATCAACGCCGAACATGTCGAGGTCATCCGCAAATCGGTGAACAAGTTGCCCAGCTGGGTGGACGCGGCCACCCGCGAGCAGTTCGAACTCGACCTGGTCCGCGCCGCGGTCAAAGTCGGACCCAAAGAACTCACCGACACCGCCGACCTCACACTGTTTCTGCTCGACCAAGACGGACCCGAACCCACCGACATCGACCGCGCCCGCAAACGCGGAATCACAAAATCCAAACAAGGCCCCGACGGCATGGTGCAACTGCGCGCCACGCTCACCCCCGAAGCGTGGGCGGTGTGGGAAGCCATCTTCGCCAAATACGCCGCACCCGGGATGTGTAACCCCGACGATGCCGAACCGTGCACCTCGGGTACCCCGACCCAAGCCCAAATCGACAACGACCACCGCACCCTGGCCCAACGCCAGCACGACGCGCTGCTCGCCGTCGGGCGCATCGCGCTGATGAGCGGACAGCTCGGCCGGCTCAACGGCCTGCCGGTATCGATCATCATCCGCACCACCCTGCAAGACCTGCAGTCACGCGCCGGAGTCGGCACCACCGGCGGCGGCACCATCATGCCGATCACCGAGGTCATCCGGATGGCCGCCCACGCCAACCACTACCTGGCCGTGTTCGACAAAGCCACCGGATCGGCGCTGGATCTGTTCCGCACCAAGCGCATCGCCTCTGCCGCCCAACGGATCATGCTCATCGCCCGCGACGGCGGCTGCACCAAACCCTGCTGCACAATCGGCGCCTACGGCGCCCAGGTACACCACGTAGTGGCCGACTGGACCGACGGCGGCAACACCAACACCGACGAACTCGGCCTGGCCTGCGGACCCCACAACCGCAGCGTCACCACCGACCGCGGCTGGACCACCCGCATGAACGCCCGCGGCGAAGTCGAATGGCTCCCACCACCCGACCTCGACACCGGCCAAGCCCGAACCAACTACCACCACCGCCCCGAACGCCTCCTCCGACCCGACGACGAAGCCTTGGTTGAGGACGCGTCGAAGGACGCCTCGGTGTCGGCCGACGAAAACCCGGTCGCCGAAGCCGAACCGGGCGAAGCGCCATCACCCGGCGGAACAACTGAGCCCGGCGGGCCGTCACCTCCAGGAGACCAGGCCGCCTAACGGCCACCAAGGAACAACAGTCCCCCAACCAATGGTCGAAGCGGACTGTCCAAGGGTGGAGCGCGGGAATCGAACCCCGCTGTTTGTCGCGGACCCTCCACACCACCGACCAGCAGCGCCGCTAATCCTCGGGAATCTCGCGCTCGATCTCGTCGAGCCAGGTGCGGGCGGACATGTCCGACGGGGCCCGCCAGTCACCGCGCGGCGAGAGCGATCCGCCGTGGGAGACCTTGGGTCCGTTCGGCACGGCCGACCGCTTGAACTGAGCGAACGAGTAGTACCGCTGCGCGAACACCTGCAGCCAGTGCCGAATCTCCTTCAGCGAGTAAGACGGACGCTTGTCCTCGGGGTATCCGGTCGGCCAGTCGCCGCGCTGCGGATCGCTCCAGGCGTGCCACGCCAAGAACGCCACCTTCGACGGCCGGAACCCGAAACGCAGCACCTGAAACAGCGAGAAGTCCTGCAGCACATAAGGTCCGACCTTGGACTCGCTGCTCTGTATTTCCTCGTCCTCGCCGGCGGGAACCAGCTCCGGCGAGATCTCGGTGTCGAGCACCGACTGCAGCACCTCGTTGACCTTGTCGTCGAACTGCTTCGACGAGATCACCCAGCGAATCAGGTGCTGAATCAACGTCTTCGGAACCCCGCCGTTGACGTTGTAGTGCGACATCTGATCGCCCACACCGTAGGTCGACCAGCCGAGCGCGAGCTCGGAGAGGTCGCCGGTGCCCAACACGATTCCTCCGCGCTGGTTTGCCAGCCGGAACAGGTAATCGGTGCGCAATCCGGCCTGCACGTTCTCGAATGTGACGTCGTAGACCTTCTCCCCGCGGCCGAACGGATGGTCCATGTTCTTGAGCATCAACTCCGCCGTCGAGCTGATGTCGAGTTCGGCGAATGTCACACCGAGCGCCTCGGCCAACCGTTGGGCGTTGCCCTTCGTGCGCTCGCCCGTGGCAAAGCCGGGCATGGTGTACGCGAGAATGTCACTGCGCGGGCGCTCTTCGCGGTCCATGGCCCGCGCGGCGACGATCAAGGCGTGCGTCGAGTCGAGGCCCCCCGACAGGCCGAGGATGATCTTGGGAAAGTCCAACGCGCGCAACCGCTGTTCGAGCCCGGCCACCTGGATGCTGTAGGCCTCGTAGCAATCCTGTTCCAGCCGTTCGGGATCCGACGGGACGAACGGGAAACGCTCGATGTGGCGCAGTAGGCCGACATCACCGGACGGTGGATCGAGCTGGAACTCGACCCTGCGGTACGTGTCGGTCGACGCACTGTGATGCCTGCGGTTGTCGTCGAACGTGCCCATCCGGATGCGTTCGGAGCGCAGCAATTCCAGGTCGACATCGGCAACGGATCGGCGCTCGCCTTTGGGAAAGCGCTCGGATTGCGCGAGGCATTCACCGTTCTCCCAGATCATCGTCTGACCGTCCCAGGCGAGGTCGGTCGTCGACTCACCCTCCCCCGCCGCAGCGTAAACGTAGGCGGCCAGGCACCGCGCCGACGCGGAGCGCGCCAGTAGGCAGCGGTCCTCGGAACGTCCGATGGTGATCGGGCTTCCGGACAGGTTCGCCAACACCGTGGCCCCGGCCAACGCCGCCGGCGCGCTCGGCGGGACGGGCACGAACATGTCCTCGCAGATCTCGACGTGGAGCACGAAACCGGGCATGTCGGTCGCGGTGAACAACAGATCCGGACCGAACGGCACGTCGGCGTCACCCATCCGGATGGCGCCGCGGATGTCGTCGCCGGGCGCCATCTGGCGTCGCTCGTAGAACTCGCGATAGGTCGGCAGATACGACTTCGGCGCCACGCCGAGCACCCGCCCGCGGTGAATTACGACAGCGGTGTTGTAGATCCGGTGGCGATAGCGCAGCGGCGCACCGATCACCAGGACCGGCATCAGGTCGGCGGACGCCACGACGATGTCTAGCACCGCATCCTCGACCGCGTCGAGCAGCGCGTCCTGCATCACGATGTCCTCGATCGAATATCCCGACAGCGTCAGCTCCGGAAACACCGCGAGCGCGACGCTGTCGTCGTGGCAGGCGCGAGCCAACCGCAGCACCGACTCGGCGTTGGCCTGCGGATCCGCGAGCGTCGTGTGATGCGTGCAGGCGGCGACGCGGACGAACCCGTGCCGATACGCCGAGTAGAAATCCATGCCTCATTGTTGCCCGAAAACGGAACAGGGTATGCAAGACCCCATGAGTGACACCGCCGTGCTGGTCATCGACATGATGAACACCTACCAACATCCCGACGCCGAGAAGCTGGCGCCGAACGTCGCCGAGATCATCGATCCGCTCTCCAAGCTCGTCGCCGAGGCACGGGAACGCGACGACGTGGACCTGATCTACGTCAACGACAACTACGGCGATTTCACCGCGGAGTTCAGCGACATCGTGCAATCGGCCCTGAAGGGTGAGCGGCCGGACCTGGTTGAGCCGATCGTTCCGCAGAAGGGCTGCCGGCTGATGACGAAGGTGCGCCACAGCGCCTTCTACGCCACGGCACTCGCGTATCTGCTGGGGCAGTTGAAGCCTCAGCGGATCATCCTGACCGGACAGGTCACCGAGCAGTGCATCCTCTACACGGCGCTCGACGCATATGTTCGCCACTTCCCCGTCGTGGTCCCGCCGGACGCCGTCGCCCATATCGACCCCGAACTCAGCGACGCCGCGCTGACCATGATGAAAAGCAATATGAGCGCCGAGATCACGCCCGCGGCGCAGTGCTTGCAGTGAGGTTTCACCCGGCCTCGACCGGGTAGGCCGTCCGGGTGCCCGCCAATCGGATAGCCGAACCGTGGGGCGCGCGGACTCCGTATCCACGCGACGGTCACTGGCCTGCGCGACCGGACATGCATCTGGCCGACGGCGTGACACCGGAATCTGTTGACCGATGGGTGCAGTCGGCAGCCATCCTGCACTCCAACGGCGACGGCTTGGACATCGCGGTCAAGGACGACCGGATCGTCGGCGTGCGGGGCCGCGAGGGTGACCGTGTGAACCACGGTCGACTCGACCCCAAGGACTTCTACGGGTGGCAGGCCAACGCCTCGCCCGATCGTCTCAGCACACCGATGGTCCGCGTCAACGGCCAACTGACCGAATGTGATTGGGACACCGCCATGGATCAGCTGGTGCGACACAGCAAGCGGCTGCTCGACCGGTACGGCCCTTCGGCGTTCGGTTTCTACACCTCGGGGCAGCTGTTCCTCGAGGAGTACTACACGCTCGGGGTGATCGCCCACGGCGCGATCGGCACCAACCACGTCGACGGCAACACCCGCTTGTGCACCGCGACGGCCGCCGAGGCGCTCAAGGAGTCGTTCGGCTGCGACGGGCAACCCGGTTCCTACGCCGACGTGGATCACGCCGACGTCATCGCGCTGTACGGCCACAACGTCGCCGAGACCCAGACCGTGTTGTGGATGCGGATGCTCGACCGGCTGGCCGGACCCAACCCGCCGGCCATCGTGTGCGTCGATCCGCGGAAAACCCCGGTGGGCGAGCACGCGACGGTGCATCTGGCACCGCTGCCCGGCACCAACGTCGCATTGATGAACGGTCTCCTGCACGAGATCGTGGCCAACGACTGGATCGATCACGACTACATCCGCGCGCACGCCGTGGGTTTCGACGAGCTCCGCAAGCGCGTCGCCGAATTCCCGCCCGAGCGCGCCGCCGAGATCTGCGGCGTCTCCGCCGACGAAATCCGCGCCGCGGCGCGCTTGCTGGGCACCGCGCAACGACTGTTGTCCACGGTGCTGCAAGGCTTTTACCAGTCCCATCAGGCCTCGGCCGCCGCGGTTCAGGTCAACAACGTGCACATCCTGCGCGGCATGCTCGGCGAGCCGGGATGTGGGGTGCTGCAGATGAACGGTCAGCCGACCGCCGAGAACACCCGCGAATGCGGCGCTGACGGCGATCTGGCCGGCTTCCGGAACTGGTCCAACGACAGCCACATCCAGGAGTTGGCGCAGCTGTGGAACCTCGATATGACGCAGATCCCGCACTACGCGCCGCCCACACACGCGATGCAGATGTTCCGCTACGCCGAGCAGGGCACGCTGCGTCTGCTGTGGATCAGCGCGACGAATCCGGCGGTCTCACTGCCCGAGCTGCGCCGCATCCGCAGCATTCTGAGCCAGCAGCGACTGTTCGTCGTCGTGCAGGACATCTTCCCCACGGAGACAACCGAACTCGCCGATGTGGTGCTGCCGGCCGCCGCGTGGGGCGAGAAGACCGGCACGTTCACCAACACCGATCGCACCGTGCACCTGTCGGAGAAGGCCGTCGACCCGCCCGGTCAGGCCCGACCCGATCTCGACATCTTCCTGGACTACGCGCGCCGCATGGATTTCCGTGACCGCGACGGCGATCCGCTGCCGTCCTGGACGGACCCGGAGTCCGCGTTCGCCGCGTGGCAGCGCTGCAGCGCCGGGCGGCCGTGTGACTACACCGGACTGAGCTACGACAGGTTGCGCGGCGGCAGCGGAATCCAATGGCCCTGTAACGCCGAGCATCCCGACGGCACCGAACGTCTCTACGCCGACGGGAGATTCTGGGCGGCGCCCGACTACTGCGAGGCGTACGGCAAGGACCTGATCACCGGCGCACCGCTGGAGCCGACCGAGTACCGGGCGATGAACCCGGACGGCAAGGCGATCATCAAGGCGGCCGAATACCTGCCTGCGCATGAGATTCCGAGCGACGACTACCCGTTCGCGCTGATCACCGGCCGCACGGTGTACCAGTTCCACACCAGGACGAAGACCGGACGCGTCCCCGAACTCGCCGCAGCGGCCCCCGAGGTGTGGGTCGAGACAGCCGAGTCCGACGCGCACCGCCTCGGTGTCCGCGACGGCGACCTCGTCGAGGTCGAAACACCGCGCGGACGCGTCCGCGCCAAGGCACGCATCACCGGCATCCGCGCGGGGGTGCTGTTCCTGCCGTTCCACTACGGCTACTGGGACGCCGACGGCAGCGAGCACGACCGGGCCGCCAACGAGCTCACCATGACCGACTGGGACCCCGTGTCCAAGCAACCGATCTTCAAGACCGCGGCGGCCCGGCTGGCCGTCGTCCCGACCGGAGCGGAGTCACGATGAAACTCGGCCTGGCGTTGCGCGAACTGCACCGCTCCGAACTGCGGCTGGCCCGCTCGCTCGACGCGATCGCCGCGCGCCACCACAACGACCACGGCATCTATCACGTCGCGATGGACCTCACCGTCTGGTCGCGCGAACACGTCGACCTGATCGCACAGATCGGGCCCCGCTACGGCGTGCGGTTGCGCGCACATCCGCGGACCAAGGCCGTCACCGAAGTGGCCCAACAATGGGTCAGCGACCGGCTGGGCCGACGGCCCGAGCCCGCCCTGCTGTTGTTGGCGGATCTGAGGCGGCTGCACCGGCTGGCGGCCGGCGTCTCGCTGGACTGGGAACTGCTGGCCCAGGGCGCCCAGGCCGCCAAGGACGAGCGGCTACTGGAGCTGACCCAGCGGTGCCATCCACAAGCCCTCCGACAGATGCGGTGGGCGAACGCGATGCTCAAGGAGCTCTCGCCGCAGGCGCTGGCCAACTAGCGCCTACTCTCGATCTGGTGGAGGCACCCGAACTCGTCGCCCTGCTGCGTGACCGGCGCCTCGCCGTGCTCACCGGCGCGGGCATGTCCACCGACTCCGGGATCCCCGACTACCGCGGGCCGGACTCTCCGCCGAGCAACCCGATGACGATCCGGCAGTTCACCTCCGACCCGGTGTTCCGGCAGCGCTACTGGGCGCGCAACCACCTCGGCTGGCGCCACATGGACGCCACGCTGCCCAACGCCGGCCACCGCGCCCTGGCCGCGCTCGAGGCGGCGGGTGTGGTGTCGGGGCTGATCACCCAGAACGTCGACCTGCTGCACACCAAGGCGGGCAGCGACAACGTCGTCAACCTGCACGGCACGTATGCGCAGGTGATCTGCTTGGACTGTGCGCAAACGATGAGCCGAGCCGCCCTCGCCGATCTGCTCGAGGAGGCCAACCCGGGCTTCGCGCAGCGAGTCGCGGAGTCCGTCGGCGGCATCGCGGTCGCTCCGGACGCCGACGCCGTCGTCGGCGAGACCGGCTCCTTCCGCGTCGTCGACTGCCCCCGCTGCGGCGGCATGCTCAAACCCGACATCGTCTACTTCGGCGAGAGCGTGCCGAAAGAGCGTGTGGCCGAGGCGTATTCGGTTGTCAACGCGGCCGACGCCCTGCTGGTCGCCGGGTCGTCGCTGACGGTGTACTCGGGCTATCGGTTCGTGCGTCACGCCGCCGCGGCGGGTATGCCGGTCGCGATCGTCAACCGGGGGCCGACCCGCGGCGACGCGTTGGCGACGGTCAAGGTCGACAACGGATGCTCACCCATGCTGGCGCTGCTCGCCGACGAGCTGCCCGCGGTCGCGACCTCGGCCTGAGGATCAGACGGCCACGAGGTCGTCGGCGTGCACCGCGGGCCGCCGCAGCTCCGGCGACAGGTCCGACGTCGAGCGGCCCAGCATCGTCGCCAGTTCACCGCGGTCGTAGGCGACCACGCCACGCGCGACCATCGTGCCGTCCTGCGCCCGCAACTCGACGACGTCGCCGCCGTAGAAGCGTCCCGACACCGCGGTGATACCGGCGGGCAGCAGCGAGCGCCGCTGCTTGACCACCGCGCGCACCGCGCCGTCGTCCAGCGTCAACGCGCCGGCGGCCTCGGCGGCGTAGCGCACCCAGAACCGGCGCGCCGACATCCGCTCGGGCCGCGGGGCGAATACGGTGCCGACCGAAGCGTCGGACAACGCCGTCGGCGCCTCTGAGGCCGCGGCCAACAGCACCGGCACCCCGGCGTCGGCGGCCAACAGCGCCGACGACAGTTTCGACGCCATCCCGCCGGTGCCCAGATGGCTTCCCCTGCCGGCCACCACGCCGTCGAGATCGTCGGGTCCCGCGACCTCGGAGATGAAGCGCGCCCCGCCTGTTTCGCGCGCTTTTCGAGGATCCGAGTCGTAGAGCCCGTCGATGTCGGACAGCAGGATCAGCGCGTCGGCGCCGACCAGGTGAGCGACCAGCGCCGAGAGCCGGTCGTTGTCGCCGAACCGGATCTCGTTGGTCGCCACGGTGTCGTTCTCGTTGACGATCGCGACCGCGTGCAGCGCGCGCAACCGGTCGAGCGTGCGCTGGGCATTGGTGTGCTGCACCCGCATCGAGATGTCGTGCGCGGTCAGCAGCACCTGGCCGACGGCGCGGTCATAATTCGCAAACGCCGCACTCCACGCGTTGACCAGCGCCACCTGCCCGACGCTGGCGGCGGCCTGTTTGGTGGCCAAGTCGGCGGGGCGTCTGTTCAGCCGCAGCGGTTCGATGCCCGCCGCGATCGCGCCCGACGAAACGATGACAACGTCGGAACCGGCCCGCATCCGCCCCTCGATGGCCTCGACCAGCACCGCGAGCCTGCTGGCGTCGAACACCCCGGACGGTGTGGTCAGCGCGGTGGTGCCGATCTTGACGACGACGCTGCGCGCGGTGCGGATCGCGCCGCGGTGCGGGGACTCCGCGGCGCGCGGCGAAGCCGTCACGACTCACCGCCGGGGCGCCGCCGTTCCCGCCGGGCGGCTTTGCGTTCGGCGGCCCCCACGCGTTCCGTCTGCTCCAAGCGTTGGTCGGTGCCGCGGCCCGACATCGGCACGTCGACCCCGGCAGGCGTCTGCGGCTCCCAATCGAACGTGACCTCGCCGATGGTGACCGCGCAGCCGGGCCGCGCACCCAGCTTCAACAGCTCGTCCTCGACACCCAAGCGCGCCAGCCGGTCGCCGAGGTAGCCGACCGCCTCGTCGTTGTCGAAATCGGTTTGGGCGACCCAACGTTCGGGCCGGATTCCGTGCACGACGAAGCCGCCGTGTCCGTCCGGTTCGACGGTGAAGCCACTCTCGTCGACCGGGACGGGCCGGATGACGGGCCGTCGCGGCACCACCGGAGGTTGCGCTTCACGATAGGCCGACACCATCTCCCACAGCGCGAACGTCAACTGGCGCAACCCTTCCCGGGTCACGGTCGACACCTCGAACACCGGCCAGCCGTACCGGCGGACCACCTCGTCGCGAACGAAGTCGGCGAGTTCGCGTGCGTCGGGCACGTCGATCTTGTTGAGCACCACCGCACGCGGACGCTCGGCGAGGTCGCCCAGCGTCGAGTCACCCTGCAGCGTCGGGGTGTACGCAGCGAGCTCGGCTTCCAGCGCGTCGATGTCGGAGACGGGGTCGCGCCCGGGTTCCATCGTCGCGCAGTCGACGACGTGGACCAGCACGGCGCAGCGTTCGATGTGGCGCAGGAAGTCCAGCCCCAGCCCGCGCCCCTGCGATGCGCCGGGGATCAGGCCGGGCACGTCGGCGACGGTGAAGGTGTTCCCGCCTGCGGACACCACGCCCAGGTTGGGCGCCAGCGTCGTGAACGGATAGTCGGCGATCTTCGGTTTGGCAGCCGAGATCACCGAGACCAGAGAGGACTTGCCCGCGGACGGGAACCCCACGAGGCCGACGTCGGCGACGGTCTTGAGTTCCAGTGTCAGGTCGCGGGCCTGACCCCTCTCGCCGAGCAGCGCGAAACCCGGCGCCTTGCGGGCGCGCGACGCCAGCGCCGCGTTGCCCAGGCCGCCGCGGCCGCCCGCGGCCGCTTCGAAGCGGGTACCGGCCCCGACGAGGTCGGCGAGCAGGCGGCCGTCCTCGTCGAGCACTACGGTGCCGTCGGGAACCCTGACCTCGAGATCGGCGCCCGCGGCGCCGTCCCGGTTGCCGCCCGCGCCCTGTTTTCCGGACGGTGCGACGACGTGCGGGTGGAAGTGGAAGTCGAGCAGCGTGTGGACCTGCGGGTCGACGACAAGGACCACGCTGCCGCCGCGACCGCCGTTACCGCCGTCGGGGCCGCCGAGGGGCTTGAATTTCTCGCGATGGACCGACGCGCAGCCGTTTCCGCCGTTGCCGGCCCGCGCGTGAATCACGACGCGGTCGACGAAGCGAGGCATCGGACCTTCCTTTCCGTGACGATGTGAACTACTGCCAGCTTCAGCCGGGAAGTCGCAGCAGCATCACATTCGCGGCAGGAAGTCAGGCCTCCTGCGGCGCCGGTCGCACGACGCTGACGGTCTTGCGGCCGCGCTTGGTGCCGAACTCGACGGCGCCGGGAGCCGTGGCGAACAGGGTGTCGTCGCCACCACGACCGACGTTGACACCGGGATGGAAGTGAGTACCGCGCTGGCGGACCAGGATCTCGCCGGCCTTGACGATCTGACCGCCGAATCGCTTGACGCCCAGCCGCTGTGCGGCTGAATCGCGACCGTTGCGCGAGCTGGAAGCGCCCTTCTTGTGTGCCATGTCTGTGGTTCCTCTACTTGATCCCGGTGACCTTGAGGACGGTCAGCTGCTGACGATGACCCTGCCGCTTGTGGTAGCCGGTCTTGTTCTTGAACTTGTGGATGCGGATCTTGGGGCCCTTGGTGTGCTCCAGGATCTCGCCGGTGACGGCGACCTTCTCCAGCGACTTGGCGTCGGAGGTCACCTTCGAACCGTCGACGACGAGGGCCACGGGCAACGAGACGCTGGCGCCGGGCTCGGAATCGAGCTTCTCGACCTTCACCACATCGCCGACCGCGACCTTGTACTGCTTGCCGCCGGTCTTGACGATTGCGTACGTGACCTTTTCGGCTGCCATCGCCTTGCTACTCCTACGTCGTTCACTGGGCGCGCGCGACTTGCCGCTGCGCTGGTCTGGGTTTCCGGATCTCGGAGTGTCGCCGACTCCACTTGGTCCAAAGCCTGGCGACAACTGCTCAAGGCTACTTGAGCCGCCGCATGAGGGTCAAATCACCGCAGGTCACGGCTCGTGGACGCCCGACCAGCAGGTCAGCCGTCATGGCTCGGTGGCCCCGCGGGCCGGGCGGCCGCGCGGCGCCGGTGCCGCCCTCCTGCGGCGGTCGCCGCCGGCGTGACCCCGCGGGCGTCGTATCCGGAGTCGTCGGAATCGTCGTCCGAGTCCTCGTCCTCAGAATCGTCGTCAGAATCCTCGGAGTCCTCGGCGCCGATGACCTCGATGTCGTCGTCGATGTCGTCCTCGTCGTCGTCGGAGTCCAGGTCGATCTCGTCCTCGTCGGAGTCGTCCTCGTCGATCTCGTCCTCGTCGTCGGAATCGTCGAAGTCTTCGTCCTCGAGGTCCTCGATGTCGTCCTCGCCGGACTCGATCACCGCGGTGCGGATGGCTCCCGAAATAGCTTCCGCATCGGTCTCGGCGACCTCCTCGGGCTTCTGTTCGCGGGTCTCGTCGGTGTCGTCCTCGTCGTCGCCCTCGTGCCGGCCGTTGGCGGCCGCCATCGCCTTGAACATCGGGTGCTCGCCCGCGGGATGCGGCGGGACCTTGGCCACGGCGACGTGGTCGGACTTGCCGCCGCGCTTGCCGCGCTTACCGCGCCGCCCGCCGCCGCCGTCCGATTTGCGCCCGCTGCTCGACGTCGAGTCCACCGGGTCGCCGTGCAGCACGATTCCCCGCCCGGCGCAGTGCGTGCACGGCGTCGAAAAGGCCTCCACCAGACCGGTGCCGAGCCGCTTGCGCGTCAACTGCACCAGGCCCAGCGAGGTCACCTCGGACACCTGGTGACGGGTCCGGTCGCGGGCCAACGCCTCGGTCAGCCGGCGCAGCACCAGGTCGCGGTTGGACTCGAGAACCATGTCGATGAAGTCGATCACCACGATGCCGCCGATGTCGCGCAGCCGCAGCTGGCGCACGATCTCCTCGGCCGCCTCGAGGTTGTTGCGCGTGACGGTCTGCTCGAGGTTGCCGCCCGAGCCGGTGAACTTGCCGGTGTTAACGTCGATGACGGTCATGGCTTCGGTGCGGTCGATCACGAGCGTGCCGCCCGACGGCAGCCACACCTTGCGGTCCATCGCCTTGGTCAGCTGCTCGTCGATGCGGTGCACCGCGAACACATCAGGGGCCGTCCCGGCTTCGACAGACCCAGCCGGCTCGTACTTCGTCAAGCGTGGAAGAAGTTCAGGCGCAACCGAATTAACATAATCGGTGATGGTGTTCCAGGCGTCTTCGCCGGAGACGGTGAGCCCGGTGAAGTCCTCGTTGAACAGGTCGCGGATCACCTTGACCAGCACGTCGGGCTCTTCGTAGAGCGCGACGGCCGCGCCGGCCTTCTTCTCGGTGATCTCGGCGGCCTTGGCCTCGATCTCGGTCCAGCGCTTGGCGAGTCGTTCGACGTCGGTGCGGATGTCGGATTCCTTGACGCCCTCGGACGCGGTCCGGATGATCACGCCCGCGTCGGGCGGCACGACCTCGCGCAGGATCTCCTTGAGGCGCTGGCGTTCGGTGTCGGGCAGCTTGCGGCTGATCCCGGTCGACGAGGCACCCGGCACGTAGACCAGGTAGCGGCCCGCCAGCGAGACCTGCGTGGTGAGACGGGCGCCCTTGTGCCCGACGGGGTCCTTGCTGACCTGGACGACGACGTAGTCGCCCGGTTTGAGCGCCTGCTCGATCTTGCGGTTCGCACCGCCGAGTCCGGCGGCTTCCCAGTTCACCTCGCCGGCGTAGAGCACGCCGTTGCGTCCGCGGCCGATGTCGACGAAGGCCGCCTCCATCGAGGGCAGCACGTTCTGCACGATGCCGAGGTAGATGTTGCCGACCAGGGAGGCCGACGCCGCCGACGTCACGAAATGCTCCACGACGACGCCGTCCTCCAGCACGGCGATCTGCGTGTAGCGGGCGCCCTCGTGGGGTGGTTCGGTGCGGACCTTATCGCGGACGACCATCATCCGCTCGACGGCTTCGCGCCTGGCCAGAAACTCGGCCTCGCTCAGGATCGGGGGCCGGCGCCTGCCTGCGTCGCGGCCGTCGCGCCTGCGTTGCCGCTTGGCCTCCAGCCGGGTGGAGCCACTGATGCCCTGGATCTCGCCGTCACCGCTCGAGGACGACTTGTCACCGCGGGCGGATTTCCGTGGTTCGCGCTCGTGGACGACGGTGTTGGGCGGGTCGTCGGGCGACGTGGCGTCGCTGTCGTCTCCGGAGCCGGACTTGCGGCGACGGCGGCGACGGCGACGGCGGGTCGCGCCCTCGGAGCCGGTGTTCTCGTCGTCGCCGTTCTCGTCGTCGGAGTCGTCCGAGTCGTCGCCGTCCTGGTCCGCGCCCGAGGAGCCGTTCTGGTTGGTGTCCCCGTCGGAGTCGCCGTCGTCACCGTTCTGCTCACCGCGTCCGCGTCCCCGTCCGCGCCGGCCGCGGCGACGACGGCGGCCGGAAGGCCGCTCGGACTGGTCGTCCTCGCTGTCGGGCCCCTCGTCATCGTCGTCATCATCGTCGTCGTCGTCGGTGTCGTACTCGAACTTGACGGGCTGCGGCGCCACGAACAGCGGCATGTATTCGGCGCGCTGCGGGGTGTCCTCCGCGGGGGTCTCCAGGATCAGCCGGGATTCCGGCTCGTCACCGTCC
Organism: Mycobacterium sp. 1164985.4; assembly: GCF_001668575.1. Taxonomy (GTDB): domain Bacteria; phylum Actinomycetota; class Actinomycetes; order Mycobacteriales; family Mycobacteriaceae; genus Mycobacterium. Next base: position 57,356 of record NZ_LZMD01000066.1, on the reverse strand, counting down.
TCGGCCGCAGAGTCGTCCGGCGGTTCGGGCGCCTGCGCCGAGGGTTCGGGCGCCTGCGGCGCACCGGCACCGTCGGCGAGCGCTTCGCGAACCCGCTGCGCCTCGTCCTCCTCGACGGTGGACTCGGCGGTGCGCGGTCGACCGTCGAGTTCGGTCAGCGCTTCGAGGACCCGCTCGCTGGTGGTGCCGAGCACCTTGGCAAGCGAATCGACCCTCAACGTCTCCGGCTGAGAGTCCTGCGCTTCTCGCGTGTCTTCAGAAAGGTCTTCGGTTGGGGCATCTTCGGCCACGTAGTCTCCTTAAGCCCCCGGGCGCGTCGTTTCTGACGCGGCCACGCGAGGGCTTCCGCTATGGACCCGGGCAACTGTCGCCCGAGCTTGTTGTGGTCTCGCTCCGAGCGGTCCACAGGGGACCATCCCGGTGCCGGTCTGAATGATGGCTGGACGGTCGGCGCCGCATCACGCGTGGCGATGGTCGCGCACGTCTAAGTCTTCATTCGGGCTTCCGACCCCGGTTTGGCGGCCGGCAACCCGAACCGAGTATCCCACATCACCACGCCCCGCCTGACCAGGCTGGGCGAGACGGGTGCAGAAACTGGCTACTTGCTGGGGAACCAAAGACCGATCTCGCGGGCGGCGGACTCCGGCGAATCGGAGCCGTGAACGAGGTTGTCCTGGGTGATCAGGGCCAGGTCACCGCGGATGGTGCCCGGTGTCGCCTTCTCCACGGGATCGGTTCCGCCGGCGATCTGGCGGAAGGCGGCGATGGCCCGCGGCCCCTCCACGATCGCCGCCACGACGGGGCCGGAGGTGATGAACGCGAGCAGCGAGTCAAAGAACGGCTTGCCGTCGTGCTCCGCGTAGTGCTTGCGCGCCAGCTCGTCGCTGACGGTCACCAGTTCCAGCGCCGCGATGGCCAACCCTTTGCGTTCGATCCGGGCCAGGATCTCGCCGACAAGACGCCGCTTGACGCCGTCGGGCTTGACCAACACGAGGGTGCGTTCAATCGGCTCAGTCACGGCCGACAGAATAGCCGCCGCTCCCGGGCTACTCCGGCGGCCGCTGCTGACCAGGCAGAAGCCCCCGCTTCTGCCTGCGGAGGACCTCCGCGCGCAGGCGGGCGATGAGCAGCCACACGACCAGGAAGATCACGCCGACGAACGCAATCGCGCCGTCGAGGACGACACCGACGATCAGGACCAGCTGGATGCCGACGTTCACCCAGATCGCCCACGATCGGCCCTGCACCCCGGTCAGGAGCACCAGGACCACCGCCATGCCGATCAGAAAGCCGCCGGTGGCCGTGGTCAGACCACCGCCGAGGTTCGCCACGACCGGCAGCGCCAGCAGCACGACGATGGCCTCGAGGATCAGCGTGCCGGCCATGACTCCGCGGAAGCTCTTCCACGGGTCCGGCTGCTGCGCAGGCGCGGTCATTGCGGATCCTTTCCGAACAGCGTGCGCGCCGCTCCGGCGGTGACGACGGAGCCGGTGATCACGATGCCGGCGCCGCCGAGCAGTTCGCCTTCGACGGCCGATTCCTCGACGATCGCGGTGGCGGTCTCGATCGCGTCGGGCAACGTCGCGGCCGTGACCACGCGTTCGGGCCCGAACCTCTGCTCGGCGAGCAGCGCCAACCCCTCGACGTCGAGCGCGCGCGGAGAGCCGTTGTGGGTGACGACGATCTGGTCGAACACCGGTTCCAGCGCGGCCAGGATGCCGTCGACGTCCTTGTCGGCCATCACCGATACGACGCCGACAAGGAACCGGAAGTCGAACTCCTCCGTCAAGGCCTGCGCCAGCGCCGCGGCGCCCGCCGGATTGTGTGCGGCGTCGATGAAAACCGTTGGCGCACTGCGCATTCTCTCCAGTCGACCGGGGCTCGTGACCGCGGCGAAACCCGCGCGCACGGCATCGATGTCGAGCTGGCGCTGCGCGCCGGCACCGAAGAACGCCTCGACGGCCGCGAGCGCCAGAGCGGCGTTGTGCGCCTGGTGTTCGCCGTGCAGCGGCAGGAAGATGTCGGAGTAGAGCCCGCCGAGCCCCTGCAGCTCCAGCAGCTGCCCGCCGACCGCGACCTGCCTTCCGAGCACCGCGAACTCGGAGTCCTCCCGGGCGACGGCCGCGTCGGCGCGCACCGCCTGCGCCAGCAGCGCTTCCATCGCCTCCGGGGCCTGCCTGGCGATGATCGCGACCGTGCTGAGATCTGTTCCTGACGGAACTATCTCCTCTTCCTGTTTGCGGATGATTCCGGCCTTCTCCGCGGCGATCTCGGCGAGCGTGTCGCCCAGGTACTCGGCGTGGTCCACCCCGATCGGGGTGATCACCGCGACGGGGGCCTTGACGACGTTGGTGGCGTCCCAGCGCCCGCCGAGGCCGACCTCGACGACGGCCACGTCGATCGGCGCGTCGGCGAACGCGGCGAACGCCATCGCCGTCACCACCTCGAACTTGCTCATGGCGGGGCCAGCCTTTCCGAGAACGCCGGCCTCGGACTGCTCATCGACCAACTGCACGAACGGCTCGATCTCGCGATAGGTGTCGACGTAGGTTGCGGGACTGATCGGCTTGCCGTCGATGGAGATGCGCTCGACGGCCGACTGCAGGTGCGGGCTGGTGGTCCGGCCGGTGCGGCGGTGCAACGCCGTCAACAATGCGTCGACCATCCGCGCGACGGACGTCTTCCCGTTGGTGCCCGCGATGTGAATCGACGGATATCCGCGCTGCGGTGAGCCGAGGAGTTCGAGCAACGCCGAGATGCGGGTCGTGCTGGGTTCGAGTTTCGTTTCGGGCCAACGCTGGTCGAGCAGATGCTCGACCTGCAGGAGTGCCGCGATCTCGTCCGGTGATGGCTCGGGTTCCGGAGGTGGCCGGTCGTCCGGCTCGGTCATCGGAGCGCGGCCAACCTTGCGGTGATGCGGTCGACCTCCTCTTGGGCGACCTGTTGGCGTCCGCGGATCTTGTCGACCACTTCCACAGGCGCCTTCGCCAGGAACGCCTCGTTTCCGAGTTTGCCTGTGGTGCTGGCCAGTTCCTTCTGCGCCGCCGCGAGGTCCTTTTCCAGACGGCGCCGTTCGGCGGCCACATCCACGGTGCCCGAGGTGTCGACCTCCACGGTCACGGTGCCGCGCGACAGCCGCACCTCGATCGCCGCGGTCGGGGCGAAGCCCTCGCCGTCGGTGGTCAGCCAGGCCAGCGATCGCACCGCGGGCACTTGCCCCTGCAGGTCCGCGCCTTCGATGTCCGACAGCCGGGCGGGCACCTTCTGCCGATCGTTGAGCCCCTGGTCACTGCGGAAGCGGCGCACCTCGGTGATCAGCTTCTGCATGTCCGCGACACGTTGCGCGGCAACCGGATCGAGGTCGAAGCCCGACGGCGCCGGCCAATCGGCGATGACCAGCGACTCCATCTTTCCCGTCGCTTCGCTCGCCCCAGCCCGCGCGGTCAAAGTCTTCCACAGCACCTCGGTGACGAACGGCATCACCGGATGCAACAGTTTGAGCAGCGTGTCGAGCACCGCCGCGAGCACCGCCGTCGTGTGGTCGATCCCGTCGGCCAGCTGCACCTTGGCCAGCTCGACGTACCAGTCGCAGAACTCGTCCCATGCGAAGTGGTACAGCGACTCGCACGCCCGGCTGAACTCGTAGGCGTCGAACGCCGAATCCACCTCGGCGCGAACCTGTTCCATGCGGCCCAGGATCCACCGGTCGGCATCGGTCAGTTCGGCGACGTCGGGCAATGGAGCGGGTGCGGCGCCGTTCATCAGCGCGAAGCGGGTGGCATTGAACAGCTTGGTGGCGAAGTTGCGGGATGCGCGGGCGTGATCCTCGCCGATGGACAGGTCGCCACCGGGGCTCGCACCGCGCGCGAGCGTGAACCGCAGCGCATCGGCCCCGAAGATCTCCACCCAATCCAGCGGATCGATCCCGTTACCGCGCGACTTGCTCATCTTGCGGCCGTGCTCGTCGCGAATCAGCCCGTGCAGGAAAATGTTCTGGAACGGCACCTGCGGGCCGCGCTGACCGTCGAGCGTGATCGCGCGGTCATCGGCGACGAACGTGCCGAACATCATCATCCGCGCGACCCAGAAGAACAGGATGTCGTAGCCGGTGACCAGCACGGTGGTCGGATAGAACTTGGCGAGGTCTTTCGTGCGGTCGGGCCAGCCCATGGTGGAGAACGGCCACAACGCCGAACTGAACCAGGTGTCCAGCACGTCGGGGTCCTGCTCCCAGCCCTCGGGCGGTGTCTCGTCCGGACCGACGCAGACCGTCTCGCCGTCGGGGCCGTGCCAGATCGGGATGCGGTGGCCCCACCACAGCTGCCGCGAGATGCACCAGTCATGCATGTTGTCGACCCACGCGAACCACCGGGGCTCGAGGCTGGGCGGGTGAATCACGGTGTCGCCGTTGCGAACCGCATCGCCGGCGGCCTTCGCCAACGCCTCGACCTTGACCCACCACTGCAGTGACAGGCGCGGTTCGATCGGTTCACCGCTGCGTTCGGAATGCCCGACGCTGTGCACGTACGGCCGCTTCTCGGCGACGATGCGGCCCCGCTCGGCCAGCGCCTCGCGTACTTTGACCCGAGCTTCGAAGCGGTCCTGACCGTCGAATTCGGTTCCGGTGCCGGTGATCCGGCCCTTGGTGTCCATGATCGACGGCATCGGCAGCTGATGACGAAGTCCGATCTCGAAGTCGTTCGGGTCGTGCGCGGGCGTCACCTTGACCGCACCGGTGCCGAACTCGGGGTCGACGTGCTCGTCGGCAACGATGATGATGTCGCGGTCGATGAACGGATGCGGCAGCGTCTTGCCGACCAGATCGCGGTAGCGGTCGTCGTCGGGGTGCACGGCGATCGCAGTGTCGCCCAGCATCGTCTCGACGCGGGTGGTGGCGACCACGATGTGCGGTTCGTCGTCGTCGAGCGAGCCGTACCGAAACGACACCAGCTCGCCTTCAATGTCCTCGTATTTGACCTCGAGGTCCGAGATCGCGGTCTCGAGCACCGGCGACCAGTTGACCAGGCGCTCGGCCTGGTAGATGAGCCCGGCGTCGAAGAGCCGCTTGAAGATCGTGCGCACCGCGCGGGACAGGCCCTCGTCCATGGTGAACCGGTCGCGGCTCCAGTCCACGCCGTCGCCGAGGCGGCGCATCTGGGCGCCGATGGTGCCACCGGATTCCCGCTTCCAGTCCCACACCTTCTCGATGAACAGTTCCCGGCCGAAGTCCTCTTTGGTCTTGCCGTCGACGGCGAGCTGCTTCTCCACCACCGACTGCGTCGCGATCCCTGCGTGGTCCATGCCCGGAAGCCACAGCACCTCGTAGCCCTGCATGCGCTTGCGGCGGGTCAACGCGTCCATCAGCGTGTGGTCCAGCGCGTGGCCCATGTGCAGACTGCCGGTGACGTTCGGCGGCGGCAGCACGATCGAATAGGCGGGCTTGCCGCTGGTGTTGTCGGCGGTGAAGTAGCCGGCTTTGACCCAACCCTCGTAGAGGTCGCTCTCCACCGCGCCCGGATCCCAGGACTTGGGCAGGGCTTCGGCAGACGACGGGGGGCTGGCGGTCACCCCGCAATTCTAGGAATGCGGCCCGGGCCGTCGCTAACTGCCCCGAAACGCGGCCGAGCAGGACGATTTCCGGGCCGCGACCGCTGTGACGTGGGCTACCCCTGCAGGCGCTCCGTGGTCAACGTCACCCCCGCGGCAGGCAGCCTGGTGAGCAACACGTCGCCCATCGCCGCGGCGGGTGTGAGCACGCCGCGAAGGTCGGAGAGCTTGTCCCGATCCGTCGCCAGCGCCAGCGCGCTCTCGCCCAGAAGAACCGACGTCGCCTTGTAACCCGGATCGCCCTTCTGGGACATCACGGCGCGATACCGAGCGCCGGTGGTGGTCGTGGCATACGTTTCGATGTCGTAGAAGCCGTTTTCCCGGACATGTTCGCTCGGGCCGGTTCCTGGCTTCGGCAGCACGCGCTCGATCCACTTGCTCGGCACCCGGTGAAACAGACGCGTCCCGACTGCCATCGTCGCGGTGTTGCCGGCCGCCGACAACGCCGACGCGACCGGTGCGAGCGCCGACTTTCCCACGCTCATCTGCTCGGCGTATTCCAATCGGCGGCCGTAGGCGTAGTCGAGTAATGCATTGCTACGACGCACGATTCGGGTATTCACAGAGGCCATGACAAATGGGCCGACCCAGTATCCGCGCAGTTCCGGAGCGATCTCCCCGCCCCTGCGCCAGCGCAGGTCGGGTTGACCGCCGAGTTCCGGTTCGGCGGCCCGGTCGGGGCTCAACGTGTAGGGATCGTTCATCAGCTCGCGGGCTTCGGCGTTGCTAGCCGCCTCACGCATGACCTCCACCATCGAAGCCGCGGTTCCGCCGGAGACGCCCATCTTGACGGCGCGCACGACCAGATTGGTGTCGGTGAGGTCGCCGGCCGCGTCCTGCTGGGCCCGCCGATAGAGGGCGAACACCGTGAGATCTGAAGGGATGGAATCGAATCCGCACGAGTGCACGATGCGCGCGCCGGTTTCGGCGGCCTGCGCGTGGTACCGGTCGATGCTCTCGCGGATGAACAGCGGCTCGCCAGTGAGATCCGCGTAATCCGTGCCCGCCGCCGCACACGCCGCGACGAGGGGCATGCCGTAGCGGACGTAAGGACCCACGGTCGTCACCACGACGCGCGCCTGTGCGGCCATCGCGTTCAGTGTCGACGGCTGCGACGCGTCCGCGGTGATCAGCGGCCACGAGCTTGCCTTGCCACCCAACGAGTCTCGGACCGCGATCAGCTTGTCGTGAGATCGGCCGGCGAGCGCGATCCGGACTCCGGAAGCCGTCCTGGCCAGGTATTCGGCGGTGAGCTTCCCGACGAATCCGGTCGCCCCGTACAAGACGATGTCGAATTCCCGCTGCGATGTGGAATGTCGCCGGCCGCCCGGCTCCGGTGCGCTCATGGTCGCGACGCTACCCGAGCGTCTCGGGCACCTCGATGTCCTCACCGAGCACGTGCCGGGCCAGGAACCCGATCACCACCTGGTACCAGATCTTGGCGTGTTGCGGTGTGAGCACCCAGTGGTTCTCCGACGGAAAGTACAAAAACCGGTGCGGGCTCTCGCCGTCGGCGTCGGCGGGTAGCCCCGAGTGGGTCAGCAACTCGTACCAGAGCCGCAGTGCCTCGCCGATCGGGACGCGGTAGTCCTTGTCGCCGTGGATCACGAGCATCGGCGTGTGAATCTGGCCGACGTGGCGGTGCGGGGAGTTCTGCTCGGCCATGTCGCGGGTCATCTCGCGCAGCCAGTAGTACGACGAGTCGGTGGTGGCGCCGAACTGGTCGAGCGCCCAGAGGCTGGCGTGGGTGACGATCGCGTCGAACCTGTCGGTGTGGCCGGCGACCCAGTTGGCCATGTAGCCGCCGAACGAGCCGCCCATCGCCGCCGTGCGGGAGGCATCGATGCGCGGATGCGCGCAGGCCGCGTCGGTGATGGCCATCAGGTCTTCGAACGGGGCGCCTCCCCATGCGCCCCAGCCGCGTGCGATGAAGTCCTGCCCGTACCCAGTCGAGAGCCCGGGGTCGGGCAGCAGCACGGCGTACCCGCGGGCGGCCAGCAGCCAGGGATTCCATCGCCACGACCACACGTTCCAGCTGTTCAGCGGGCCGCCGTGGATCCACAGCAGCAGCGGCGCCTCCGCGTCGCCCGCCGGCAGCACCAGCCATGAGCGCACCCGGGTGCCGTCGTCGGTTGTCGTCTCGAGTTCGGTCAGCGTGCCCGGCAGCGGCGGCGACTCGACGCAGGGCAGTTCGGTGATCGCGCCGTCGGGATCGATGCGCACCGGGTGTGGCGGCCCGGCGTAGGAGCTCCGCAGCGCGAACAGCGCACCGTCAGGTGCGGCGGCCGCGTCGGAGTAGCAGTGGTCGTCGAACGTCAGCTGAGTCACCGCGCCGTCGGCGACGTCTATTCGGAACAGCGGCGCCCGCCCATCCTGGTCGGCGGTGACGATTACGGCCGAACCGTCGCGCAGCCACGTCACCGAGGCGGGCCAGCGGTCCCAATCGGCCGCGACCGTCGTGGGTTCTTCACCAAACCGCATACAGCCCAGCGTGATTCGAGGTGGGGTGTCGGGCGTGGAGAACGTCTCACGGAGATAGACGATCGTCGACCCGTCCGGCGAGATGGCCGGACTCCAGACGTCTGCGTCGGGGTCGTCGACCAGCACCGTGCGCTCTCCGCTGTCGAGGTCGACCCGCATCAGCACCGAATGCCGGGACGCGCCCGGTGCCGGCCGTTGCCACGTGGTGACCAAGAACTGCCCGTCGGAACTGATGTCGTAATCGGAGTCACGCAGGGCACCGCCGGGCGCGGCGGTCAGGTCGCGGACGTCTTCGCTGCGGGCGGTCTCGGCGCTCAGGTCGACGCCGAGCAGGTGCGGTTCGCCGGGCCCGAGATCGGAGTCCCAGTGCCGGATCGGATAGCCGGTGTGCAGGAGCGCGGTGATCTTGTTGTCTTTGCGGAGCTCGCGGAGCCGACGGTCGTCGTCGATCGTGCGCGCCGACGGCATCAGTGGCGAGCGCACCACCGCGACATCGGCATCGCGGGCCGGACGCACCGCCTCGACGCCGCCGGGCAACGTCAGCACCTGCGCTGCCTCCCCGCCGTTGGCCGGCAGCCGCCACAACGCGGCGGGCGGCTTGTCGTCGTCGCCCGTCGGGCGGACGGCGATGAACAATAGGTCACCGTCGGCCGCGAATACGGGCGCCGACTCTCCCGTGGTTCCGCGCGTCAACCGGCGCGCCGGCTGCACACCGGCGGGATCGAGTTCCCACACCGCACTGACGTATTCGGTTCTCTTGTCGTTGAGTTCGGCGACGGTGGTCACCAGCCGCGTGCCGTCCGCCGATAAGGCCAGGCCCGAGACACGCGGCAGCCCGACGTACTCGTCGAGGTCGTCGAACGGTGCGCGATACGAGGCGGTGTGGAAGCCAGGGTGGGTCGCGGTCATGCCCCGTTCGTAGCACACGAACCGGCCGCCTTCCCGGTGTCCAAACAGGAGTGGGTTTGATTTTCAAACCACTGCGCGGCATGATGGTGCGATGTCGACGACCGCCACCGTGCCGTTGGCGGAGCTGCCCGGCCGCCCCTGTCCGATCGCGGCCGCCCTAGAGTTGGTCGGCGAACGTTGGGCGCTGCTGGTGGTGCGTGAGATCGCATTGGGCGCAACGCGTTTCAGTGACATCGTGCGCGGCACGGGCGCGCCGCGCGACCGCATCGCCGCGAGGCTGAGGTCGCTGGAGCAGGCCGGGGTGGTCGCACGGTCGCGCTACCAGGACACCCCGCCGCGCCATGAATACCGGCTGACCGACTCCGGTCGGGCGTTGTTACCCGTTCTCGACGCGCTGCTGGCGTGGGGTCAGGCCCACGCCGTCTCCGAGTCCGACCCCGGTCGGCAACGCCGGTATCGCCCGCTCAGCCTCCTGAGCCGATCGAAGGAAACCCGATGACCCTCGAACTGGAGAAGACGCCCGGCCGCGAGGACTGGGGCCCGCAGCGTTCACGGACGGTGACTTGGCACTCCCCCGGTCCGGGCACCGCCAAGGGCCTGTCCATGGCGGGCATCGACTACCTGCGCGCCATGGCCGACGGTGAGCTGCCGCCTGCGCCCATCGGCGGGCTGATGCAGTTCGGCATCGCGGCAGTCGAGCCGGGCCGTGTCGAATTCACCTGTGTGCCCGACGAATCCGCATACAACCCGATCGGTGCGATTCACGGCGGGCTGATCTGTACCCTTCTCGACTCGGTGACCGGCTGCGCGGTGCACAGCACCCTGCCGCAGGGCAGGGGCTACACGTCGGTGGAGATCAAGGTGAACTATCTCAAGGCGGTTCGCCTCGACAGCGGCGTGCTCACCGCGACCGGAACGGTGGTCAAGGCCGGCTCGCGGGTCGGATTCGCCGAAGGTGTGGTGACCGACGGCTCCGGCGCCGTCGTGGCCACCGCGAGCAGCACGCTGTTGATTTTCGACCTGTAACCTGACGCGCCCCGCGCGCTAGTTTCGGTGCATGCCGAAGCGGATCGTTGTGATCGGAGCGGGCATCGCCGGACTGGCGACCGCCGTCGCGCTGCAGCAACGCGGACACGACATCACCCTGGTCGAGGAGCGAACAGACACGTCGTCGGGGGCAGGAATCAGCATCTGGCCCAACGCGTTGGCCGCGCTCGACGACATCGGCCTCGGCGACCCGGTGCGTCAGGCCGGCGGCCGGATCACCGCGGGCGCCGCGCGCTGGCGGGACGGCAGTTGGCTGCGACGCCCCGAAGCGCAGCTGATTGTCACGTCCCTCGGCGAACCTCTCGTGGTCATCCGTCGTTCGGCGTTGACGTCGATCCTGGCCTCCGCGCTCGCCGACGGCACCGTGCGGGCCGGTGTGGCAGCCGAGGCGCTGGCGGTGACCGCCGACGGCGTCCGGGTCAGGCTGGCCGACTCCACGGTGCTGGATGCCGATGCCGTCGTCGGCGCCGACGGCACCCACTCGATGGTCGCGCGCCATCTCAACGGGCCTCTGCGTAACACCTACGTCGGCTACACCGCGTGGCGCGGGGTGGCGCACTGCCGGATCGACCCCGGGCTCGCGGGTGAGACGCTCGGTCCCGCGGTCGAGTTCGGCCACGTCCCGATGGGCGAGCGGGACACGTACTGGTTCGCCACCGAGCGGGTGCCCGAGGCGACGACCGCGCCGCAAGGCGAACTGGCGTACCTGCGGCAGCGGTTCGCGTCCTGGGCGCAGCCCGTCCCCGAGATCCTGGCCACCACCGATCCCGCCGATGTGTTGCGCAACGACCTCTACGACCGCGACGAGGCACGTCAGTGGTCGCGCGGTCCGGTGGTGACCGTCGGCGACGCCGCCCACCCGATGCGCCCGCACCTCGGGCAGGGCGGCTGCCAGGGGCTGGAGGACGCCGCGATCCTGGCCAGGTTCCTCGACGGCGACGACGACACCGCCGCGGCATTCGCGCGGTTCGTGGCTTTCCGCCAGCCGCGGGTCCGCTCACTGGTGCGCGAATCGCGGTTCATCGGCCGCGTCATGAACCTGCCGCCCGTGCTCAGCGCGCTGGCCAGCCGCGCGACGCTGCTGGGACCCGACACGTTGGTGGCCCGCCACCTGGCCGCTGTGGCGGCGCGCTCGGCATTCCGGCCACCCACCGACCGCGACCTGTCCACAGCGTGAGCGTGCGACTGGGTCCGCTGGTCGTCGAGTCGGCCGACCCGCATGCGATGTCCGCCTTCTGGACCGCAGTCCTCGGCGGCGAGGCTGCGCGCCGGCTGCTGGTCTTCCGGCCGCAGGACCGTCCGAAGACGGTGAAGAACCGCGTCCATCTCGATCTCTACGTTCGCGACGCCGCGACGTTGACTGGCCTCGGCGCCCGCATCATCGCCGAGCACACTGGGTGGACGACGCTAGCGGACGTCGAGGGCAATGAGTTCTGCGCCTTTCCCGACGACCAGGGCGAGGCGGACCCGCCTGCGCGGGTGTTCGCGATCTGCACGGACAGCGACCGGCCCGAAAAACTCGCCGCCTGGTGGGCCGCCCGGGTGGGAGCCGAGGTGCGCGACGGTCCCGACGGGACGCCGCGGTGGCTCTACCGGTCGGCCGGGTGGGAGGACCTCATCTGGAAGTTCGTCCGCGTCGACGACGAGCGCGTCGTCGCCAACCGGTGGCGATGGAGCGTCGACTCGGCCCCCGACGGCCTCATCGACCCGCAGGGCAACGAGTTCAGCGTGCTCCGCTGAGCGTGCCGATCGGGTTCAGCAGCGCCGTGCACATCTGACGCGGGTTGACGAAGCCGAACAGCCCGCTGGACGGCATCGAGGCGCATCCCGTGGCCGAGGCGGGCACCGTCCGCGCCGGCGCGGAGGGCACGGAGGGCGTGGAGGGCGTGGTCCACACCGCGGGCGTGGCGCCGCGTGGCCCGCACTTCGGCCACGCCTTCAGGCCCTGCGTGCGCAGAACGTTCTCGGCGACGCGGATCTGCTCGGCGCGCGAGGCGGTCGCCGGGTTGCCGACACCGCCGTTGGAGGCCCAGGTGGCCGGCTTGAACTGCAGGCCGCCGTAGTGGCCGTTGCCGGTGTTGGTCGCCCAGTTGCCGCCGGATTCGCATTCGGCGATGGCATCCCAGTTCACGGAATCGGCATTGGCTGTGGCCAGCGAGGCGTCGGACAGGGCCATCGGCACCATCGCGAGCGCTCCGGAGATCACCGCGGCCCACATGCCCTTGATAACTGCGGTACGAACGTTCATCTCTGCGGTCCTTCCCCGACCGTTTTTCACAAGGCCCGCATCCGAGAACCCCTCGATCTCCGCTGCGGTCATCCGGTGTGTCGGGTGATGAACGTCACGTGTTACGCGAGGGTCAAAAGTTTTATTCGTTACTTAATTGGCGTAAGAGCCCTCTGAGAAAGAAGAGGCGGCGCCGGAGTCATCCGGCACCGCCTCCTGTGAAGACGAGATACGGGGTTTAGCCGCGACCGCCGCACACCGGCCATGCGCCGATGCCCTGCGACTGCAGCACGTTCTCCGCGACGCGGATCTGCTCTTCCCGGCTGGCGTTGTGCGGCGAGCCGCTGCCGCCGTTGGCCCGCCAGGTGCTCTGGGTGAACTGCAGTCCGCCGTAGTAGCCGTTACCGGTGTTGATGGACCAGTTGCCACCCGACTCGCACGCCGCGACGGCGTCCCAGTCCACACCACTGTCCGCATTGGCAGTGCCGGTGGCCAGAGCCATGGGCGCCAACGCGAGCGCACCGGCAAAGGTCGCCAGGCCGAATGTCTTGCGGATGTTCTTCAACTTCTATCCTTTCGCCACGCGCGCGCCACTACACACCCGCGCCGAAGCGCACGGGATGGGCATGCCTGTCGAACAGGCCGGATTTGGGCCGCACCGTCTCGGTCGGGTGCGACAGCGGGAGGCCAGAAGGTCCTCGCCGGGCGTCAGCGCCGGCGGCCGCCGGAGGCTTCTCGCCTCCACAGCCCCACTCACACGCAGGTTCGTGGTTTTGAAATTATTTGCTCCGGTAGAGCCGGTTTGGACCGTACAAAAGAGGCTCCGCCGAGTCATATCGAGCGAGGGCGTGTCGCGGCCAGATAACGGAACGATCACGACGGCGATCACATTTCGTTATCCCAGGTCATTCGCATGTTTGACGGAGAGATCAAATTAAACCTCTGGAGCGATATCCGTGAGCCATCTCACGACCTATTTGTGAACTGGGACACGGCCGCTCGGCGCGGCGAGGGCCTAGGACCGGCGAAACCGCAGTGCCGGAGCGAAGTTGGCTCGGGACCAAGCAGACGTGCCCGTTCCCGCTCGACGCCTGCGCTGACTTGACGCCGGGACCGATCGCTCAAATCTTCTGCACGCCAACTACTCACGCGAGACACGTCGGTAAGTGTCACCAACGGCAGACACGTCCTGGCTGACAAACCCGTTCGGCGAGCGGGTCTTTGATCGCCAGCGAGGAGCACCGCAACCTAGCGTCAGCATCACCATCCATCGGATCAGGCGCGACCGACACCCTCACCCCGAAAGCACTAGTCGCGGGCATCGCATTCAGTCGCGGCCATGCGCCGAAAACGGCCACGAGAAGACCGAATTCGTACACGGCCGCCGCGCGTTGCCGGCGAAAGCCCCTGTCACCCAGGCGTGTTCACAGTCCAGTTTCCGGGCGCTGCGCCTATCGCCGGTGACGAGATATTCGCCGATTCGGTACGGTATATCACGGAATTCAGCGCAGAAAATCGGTGGCGCGAATTCGAGCCGCAAAGACGCGAATTGAAGGTAATTCTGAGAAGAATTTGCTAGGCGATTTGCACGTCGCGGATCGACGCGAGGTCGGCCGCTGTGTTGACGTTCGTCAGCCCGCGCTGCTCGGGCATCACGATCCGCTGGGTGTCAACCCGGTCAACCAGTGCGCGCATGCTGCGCTCGCCCGCAGCCACCAGTTCGGCGACGCGACCGGCCAGCGCCGTGCGGTAGACCCCGGCGAGGTAGTGGTCGCGACCGTCCCAGGGCAGCACGACGTCGGCGTGGAGCCGGACGGCAGGCCCGGCCAGTTCGTCGATCAGATCGGTCGTCAGCAACGGCATGTCCACCGCGGCCACGAACGCGAGCTCCGATCCGGCCTCGGCGGCCGCCCGTAACCCTCGACCGGTCGCCAGCAGCGGGCCCACACCACGTACCTCGTCGCGCAGAATCTCGGCGTCGACCGCGGGTAGTGCCTGCCCCGGCGCGGCGATGACGTACAGCGGTGCGCACCGCGGCTTGAGGATGCTCACCATCCGCTCCACGAGCGTGGTGCCTTCGTACGGCAGCGTGGCCTTGTCGCGGCCCATGCGGCGGGAAGCCCCGCCCGCCAGGATGATTCCGGCCAACGGAACGGTGGTCGTCATGACCGAGACGTTAGTCGACAGTCCAGGTGTCTTTGCCCCGAAGCAGCGACTGAAGCGCCGCCGTGTCGTGCGCCTTCTCGGAACGGGCCGCGGCGACCTGCTGGCGGGCGGCGTCGTCGTAGGTCGGCTTGCTCACCTGACGGAAGATGCCCATCACCATGTGCTCGAGATTCTGGTCCGACAGCCGCGACAGCGCGAACGCGTAGGCCGGGTCCTCGAGGTTCGCGTCGTGGATGACGATCTCGTCGGCCGACACGTCGGCGGTCTTGGCGATCTCCAGCCCGTAGCCGGACTTCACCACGCAGTACTCACCGTCGGCGCCGAACGTGACGGGCTCGCCGTGGGTGAGGCTGATCAGCCGCTCCTCGGCCCCCTCCTTGCGCAGGGCGTCGAACGAGCCGTCGTTGAAGATCGGGCAGTCCTGCAGGATCTCGACCAGCGCCGCGCCGCGGTGCGCGGCGGCAGCGCGCAGGACCTCGGAGAGCCCCTTGCGGTCGGAGTCCAGGGCCCGGCCGACGAACGTGGCGTCGGCACCGAGGGCCAGCGAAACGGGGTTGAACGGGTAGTCCAGCGAACCCATCGGGGTCGACTTGGTGACCTTGCCGACCTCCGACGTCGGGGAGTACTGCCCCTTGGTCAGCCCGTAGATCCGGTTGTTGAACAACAGGATCGTGATGTTGATGTTGCGGCGCAGCGCATGGATCAGGTGGTTGCCGCCGATGGACAACGCGTCGCCGTCACCGGTGACCACCCACACCGACAGGTCCTCACGTGCCAGCGCCAAGCCGGTGGCGATCGTCGGCGCGCGGCCGTGAATCGAGTGGAACCCGTAGGTTTCCAGGTAGTACGGGAAACGGCTCGAGCAGCCGATGCCGCTGACGAACGCGATGTTCTCGCGGCGCAACCCCAGTTCCGGCAGAAAGTTGCGGATGGTGTTGAGGATGACGTAGTCACCGCAACCGGGGCACCAGCGGACCTCCTGGTCGCTGGTGAAGTCCTTCGACTTCTGCGGCTGATCGGTAGTCGGCACCAGGCTGGTGCCCGCGGTCAACCCGAGATCTGCTCCGGCTAAGTCAGTCATTCGCGATCCGCCTTCGCTCCTCGCTCGTGTCGGTCATGCGTTCGCTCCCACACCGCTCACTCCGACCTCGACGGTGGCCGCCGCCAGTCGTGCGAACTTCGCTTTGTCACTTTCCTTCTCACCCAGCGTGCCATCCAGTGCCGCATCGATGATGCCCTCGACCTCGTCGGCCAGGAAGGCCATGCCTTCGACCTTGGTCACCGACTGGACGTCGACCAGGTACTTGCCCCGCAGAAGCAGGGCGAGTTGGCCCAGGTTCATCTCCGGGCACACGACCGTCGGATACCGCCACAGCACCTCACCGAGGTTGGCCGGGAACGGATTGAGGTTGCGCAGGTGCGCCTGGGCGACCTTGATGCCCTTGCGGCGCGCCCGGCGGCAGGCCTCACCAATCGGCCCGAAGCTCGAGCCCCAGCCGAGCATCAGCAGTTCCGCGTCGCCGGTCGGATCGTCGACCTCGAGCTCCGGCACGGTGATGCCGTCGATCTTGGCCTGGCGCAGCCGAACCATCAGGTCGTGGTTCTTCGGCTCGTAGGAGATGTTGCCGGAGCCGTTGGCCGCTTCCAGGCCGCCGATCCGGTGCTCGAGGCCGGGCGTACCGGGAATCGCGAACTGGCGCGCCAGGGTCTCGGGATCGCGGGCGTACGGCTGGAACGGCTCGCCGGCCTCGGCGAATGTGTGCTCGATGGCCGGATAGCTGCTGACGTCCGGAATCCGCCACGGCTCAGAGCCGTTCGCGATCGCGCCGTCGGACAGGATCACCACCGGCGTGTGGTAGCTGACCGCGATGCGCGCGGCCTCCACGGCGACGTCGAAGCAGTCCGACGGCGAGCGGGGCGCGAGCACCGCAACCGGCGACTCACCGTTGCGGCCGTACATCACCTGCAGGAGGTCGGCCTGTTCGGTCTTGGTCGGCAGGCCTGTCGACGGCCCGCCGCGCTGCACGTCGATGACGATCAGCGGCAGCTCGGTCATCACGGCCAGGCCGATCGCCTCGGACTTCAGCGAAATGCCAGGGCCCGAGGTGCTGGTGACACCGAGGGCCCCGCCGTAGGAGGCGCCGATGGCCGCGCCGATGCCGGCGATCTCGTCCTCGGCCTGGAAGGTCAGCACATTGAAGTTCTTGTGCTTGGACAACTCGTGCAGGATGTCCGACGCCGGGGTGATCGGGTAGGTGCCGAGCACGACCTGGAGGTCGGCGAGTTGACCAGCGGTGACGATGCCGTAGGCCAGCGCGGTATTACCGGAGATCTGGCGGTACTCACCGGTTTTGAGCTTGGCGGGGGCGACCTCGTAGGTGCTGGCGAAGGCCTCGGTGGTCTCCCCGTAGTTCCAGCCGGCCTTGAGCGCGAGCACGTTGGCCTCGGCGACATCGGGCTTGCGGGCGAACTTCTCGCGGATGAACGCCTCGCTGTGCACGAGTTCACGGCCGTACATCCACGACAGCAGGCCGAGCGCGAACATGTTCTTCGCGCGCTGACCGTCCTTCTTCGAGGCGCCGATCGACTCGACCGCACCGAGCGTCAGCGTCGTCATAGGAACGGCCTGCACGACGTAATCGGACAGCTCCTCGGTTTCCAGCGGGTTGGCCTCGTAGCCGACCTTGGCGAGGTTGCGCTTGGTGAACTCGTCTGAGTTGGCGATGATCAGACCGCCGCGCGGCAGATCCGAGACGTTGGCCTTGAGCGCCGCCGGGTTCATCGCGACGAGTACGTCGGGGCGGTCGCCTGCAGTGAGGATGTCGTAGTCGGCGATCTGAATCTGGAACGACGACACACCGGGCAGCGTGCCCTGCGGCGCGCGGATCTCGGCGGGGTAATTCGGTTGCGTGGCAAGGTCATTGCCGAACAGCGCGGCTTCGGAGGTAAACCGGTCACCGGTGAGCTGCATACCGTCGCCGGAGTCGCCGGCGAAACGGATGACGACCTTCTCGAGCTTCTGTCGAGGACCCGCACTCCCCGGACTGACCGCGTTGTCGTTCGCTGCCACGAGGCCTGCCTTCCACGCTGCGTGGGGATGTCCTCCGAGTCACAGTCGAGTCGACGCGCCGTCGGTGGACGTCCACCAAAGTTTTGATGTCACTGCCAGTACCGATTATTGCACTTCTCTTAGGCAGCCCATCACCGGACTCGCCCGCGGCGTGCCGTAAGCAGGGAGTCGAACGTACAGCTCAGCCGATGTGTTGATCGCTCACGTGAGACAAAACTGTGTTGTTCGTCACGTCCGCGAGACAATAATTCTAAGGAAATGGTTACCGCTCAGTAGCCGCTAGCTAGCACCTTCCCGGCGCTGGTCGTCGCGCCGTCAGCCGCGATCTGCTGCCGTCTCCGCGCGCCGCTGGTGCCAGCGCAGACGCAGGAGCAGCAGGTTGCGGTGCGCGCGGAAGCCGGCCGACAGCGGGTCACGCCAGACCGGCGTGCGGCGGTGCGGTTGCAGTTCGTTGGGCACCCATACATTGTGCCGTCCGGATGACGACGACGCCGCTTCGAGCGCTGGCGTCGTGATGAACAGCACGGAAACGTTATCTATGACCGTCCGGCCTACGGTGGTGTCATGGGTCGGGTCACAGCCAGGCGGCGGGTACAGCACGTGACCATGGACGCCGCGGTGGCGCGGCCGGAGACCCTCGCCGTCGAGGAACCTCTGGAGATCCGGGCCAACGGCGCCCCCGTCACTGTGACGATGCGCACGCCGGGCTCCGATGTCGAGCTGGCTCAGGGTTTTCTGCTCACCGAGGGTGTGATCGGGGGGCGTGACGACGTCGTGACGGCGCGCTATTGCAAGGGCACGGGCACCGACCAGCTCAACACCTACAACGTGCTCGACGTGACGCTGGCGCCCGGCGTCGCTATGCCCGACACCGATGTGACCCGCAACTTCTACACCACATCATCGTGCGGGGTGTGCGGTAAGGCGTCGCTCGAGGCCGTCCAGCTGAGCAGCCGGCATGCGCCCGGCGACGACCCGTCGACCGTCTCCGCCGAGACGCTGGCAGCGCTGCCGGCGAGGCTGCGCAAGGCCCAGAAGGTGTTCGCCAGCACCGGCGGCCTGCACGGCGCGGCCCTCTTCGACAGCGACGGCACCACCCTCGTCGTCCGCGAAGACATCGGCCGCCACAACGCCGTCGACAAGGTCATCGGTTGGGCGGTGGAGCAGAACCGCGTCCCGCTGACGGGAACCGTGCTGCTGGTCAGCGGGCGCGCATCGTTCGAACTTACGCAGAAGGCGGTGATGGCGGGCATCCCGGTGCTGGCCGCGGTGTCGGCGCCGTCGTCGCTGGCCGCCGATCTGGCCGCGGCGTCCGGGCTCACGCTGGTGGCCTTCCTTCGGGGCGAGTCGATGAACGTTTACACCCGGCCCGATCGCATCGCCCGCTGACGCGCTCCGCCGCTAGGCCGCGAGCGCGAGCGTGTCGACCACGGTGTCACCTGCCCCCGCGATGAAGTCGTCGATGAGTTCCGCGACCGTCTCGGGTCGTTGGAGCTGCGGGTCATGGCCCGCCCCGGGGATGATGGTCAGTCGACTGCCCGGCAGGGCAGCGTGTGCGGCGTACGCGTGTGCGACGGGGATGACCCGGTCGTTTTCGCCGCCGATGATCTGGGCCGGCAGATCCGCCAAAGCATGCAGGCAAGCCAGCGCCGATGCCGCATGGCCACGGTGATTGACGACCGAACGCAACGTCTGAAGAAATACCCGCCGGTCATCGCGACTCGGGATCAAACCCTGCAGCCTCGAAGGTCCGCCGGTCCAGATCGCGCGGCCCGCAGCGATCAGCGGCAACATGATTCCCGTGCCAGGAACCGACAACGTCCTCAGTAGAGCCGTGACCTCCGGGCCGAAGCCGCCACTGTTGAGCAGGACCAGTCGCTTGCAGTAGCCACGGTGCCGTGCTGCGAACGTCATGGCCACTCCGCCGCCGAGGGAGTGCCCGACCACCGTGACCTCGCCGATGCCGAGGGTATCCAGCAGGCCGCGTAGGAGGCGCGCAAAGACGGCCGGTGAGTATTCGCAGTGCGGTTTGTCCGATCGGCCATGGCCCAGAAGATCTGGCGCGATGACCCGATACTTCTTTGCGAGCTTCGGCATCATCTCTCGCCAACTCGCCGAACTCCCGCCGAGGCCGTGAACCAGCAACAGCACCTCGCCCGTTCCGGCCTCGCGGTACGCGATCCGGTGGCCGTCGACGGTGACGACCTCACAATCATGTGTGTGATTGGGGTGGCGCGCGATGGCGACCATTTAAGCCACCACCTCGTGCTGTTCGGTGACGGCAGCGCTGATGAATTCGGCGATGTGCGAAAGGGTCGGGTAGTCGAAGATCATCGTTGGATCGACATCGATGTCGAATTCCAATTCGACATCGCCGACGAGGCCGACCGCGTGTACCGAATCCACCCCCATCTCGGCGAGCGGGACACTCGGATCGATTGTGGACGGGGATATTTCCAGATGGAAAGCGAGCCGAGTCGCGAGCCAATTCATGATCGAACGATCCGGACCGCGGAATCGGTGTGCGCTCAGCTTCGACGTGGAAGCGGTGCGAGCGATGGTGTTTGAAGTCATACATGGAATCGTGTTCCACCAGACATAGCTACCGGAATCGACGCGAGGCCAGAGTTCGCTCGTGCACCGATAGGATTTCCTATCCGCCCGGGAAGGGCGCGACGCATCCTGGTGCCGTGCCGGTGGCCCCCTTGACGGTCTTGCCGACCGCGGCAGATGCCCGTGGACACCGGCAGCCAGCAAAGTTTTTGCCAAATCCACAATTCGGGTCCCTGGGATTGGCCGCCAATCTCGTTGAGAAGCAACGCGACCTCGCCCTTGATGGCTTGTCTTTGCAATGTCGGGAGGGCTACCATGAACAGCACAAAATTTGCTGGATGGGTCGCCAGTCCGCTGCCGCCACACGACTGCTCCTGCTGACACCCGACCATGGGCCGGATCCGACGGGGCGGACTCCTTCCACACCAAACCGCCGATCCTCAAAGAGAAGCGGTGTCAAGTGGCTCAATCGCACCAGCCCCCGCACGGCAGCGATCCGCACCAGTCTCTCGAGTCCGAAAGTCTCGTCGGGCGACTACGGTCGGTGTTCGAAACTGCCGGTGACACTGTTAGATTCGTGTTTCTCCAGGAATCCGGTCGCACTCTCGTCGAGGATGTGGCGACCCTGGGCGCCCTCGACCGCAACGCGCGCGAAATCGCGGTGTGGCTGCGTTCTGAGCAAATCACCCGGCCGGTGCTGCTTCTATTCGAACCCGGGCTGGAGTTCTGGCGAGCCTTCCTCGGCTGCCTCTACGCCGGAGTGGTCGCGGTGCCTACACCATTGCCCGTCGATGAACGCAGCATGGAGCGAGTCGCCCGGATCATGCACGACGCCGAGGCGGCTCTGGCGCTTACCAGCGCGAATCTGCACGATGCGCTCTCTTCCGGGATCGACGCCCTCGGCCTGGACCGGCCCATCTCGTGCGTGGCGACGAACGGGGCACCCCTTCTGGGCGCCACCGACTGGACCATGCCGTCGGTCACCTCAGAGAGCGTTGCCTTCCTGCAGTACACCTCGGGCTCGACGGGCGATCCCAAAGGTGTCGCGGTCACCCACGGCAATCTCGTGAGCAACCTGGCCACCATCTCCGAAGCCCTCAGGCTCGACTCGGCGACGACCCTCGTCGGTTGGATTCCGCATTTCCACGACATGGGCCTGATCAGCGTGCTCACCGCCTTCTACGTCGGCGGAGACATCGTGGGAATGTCGCCCCTTGCATTCCTCAAGCAACCGATCCGCCTGCTGAAGGCGATCAGTGATCACCACGGGACCATCTGTGCCGCACCCAATTTCACCTACGACGTGATCGCACGTCGGGTGAGCCCGGAGCATTTGGCCGGTATCGACCTTTCCAGCTGGGATATCGCGCTCAACGGCGCTGAGCCGGTACGCCGCCGCACCATCGAACGTGTCAGTTCGACCCTTGCCCCGGCCGGATTCAAGTCGTCGGCGATGCGCCCGACCTACGGCATGGCCGAAGTGACACTGATGGCTACCGTCGGCGGCGGAACCCCGCGCTACCTCGATGCCGACGCCGAGACACTGGAGCGCAACCGCTACGCGCCCGCCTCCGCCCGGGCAATCAGCCTCGTCAGCTGCGGCGCTCCCGCACCGGGCGTCGAGGTTCGCATAGTCGATGCCGAAACGCGCCACCTCCTCGAGGAGGATTTCGTCGGCGAGATCTGGCTGCGCAGCGCGAGTGTCGCCAGCGGCTACTACAACCGCCCTGCCGAGACCGACGACCGCTTCCACGCGCACACCGTCGACGGCGCAGGCCCCTTCCTGCGCACAGGGGATCTCGGATTCCTGCACGACGGCGAGCTTTTCGTCACCGGCCGGTGCAAAGATTTGTTGATCGTCAACGGCCGCAACCTCTACCCCCAGGACATCGAGGAGTTCATCCAAGACCTACACCCTGCCGTCGCCGGTTCACGGGGCGTGGCGGTCGCGGTGGACATCAATGACGGTGAACGGCTGGTCATCATTCAGGCCGTAAAACCTGAACTGCTCGGCGATACGACTTACGAGGAACTCTCCGCCGCCATCAAGAGGGCAGCCGCCCGCACCTTCGAAATGCCCGCTCCCAGCGTAATTTTCGTCAGCCGCGCAGGCATCCATCTGACCACGAGCGGAAAGGTGCAGCGCGCCTCGATGCGCGCCGCCTTCCTCAACGGGGAGCTTACCCATGTGGTTCACGAAAGCGTCGATTCGGCAGTGCGTCTTCAGGAGGCGATCGCATGACCGATATCGCCGTTGTAGGCCTCGACTGCCGATTTCCGAAGGCTGACGATGTCACGGCATTGTGGAATCTGCTTCTCGACGGGGCGGACGGTGTCGACGAGATCGGTTCGGAGCGGTGGGATCCGGCCGAATTGATGGCCGATGGCACCATCAACCACCGCGAAGGCGGACTGATCCGCGACGCCGACGCGTTCGACAACGATTTCTTCGGGATCACGCCGCGCGAAGCGAAGGCGATGGATCCCCAACAGCGCCTGCTGCTGCAAACCGCCTGGCGCGCGCTGGAGAATGCGACGCTGGACCCGCGCGGCCAAGCCGGATCCAACACGGGCGTGTTCGTCGGCGTGATGGCCAACGAATGGGCGCACATTCACATGCGTGACTACCGCGCGATCACCGCTCAATCGGGCTCCGGGAACGGGTATTTCATGACGGCCAACCGACTGTCGTACCAACTCGATCTCAGGGGCCCCAGCTTGGCGGTCGATACTGCGTGTTCATCATCGCTGGTGGCCGTCCACCTGGCCGCCAAATCGCTGCGAGACCGCGAGTGCGACCAGGCCATCGCCGCCGGCGTGAATCTGGCCCTCACCCCGGCACTCAACGCCTTCTACACACAAGCAGGTCTCGCAGCCCCAGACGGTCGCTGCAAACCGTTCAGCGGCGGCGCCGACGGAATCGGGCGCGGCGAAGGGGTAGCCGCGCTGGTGCTGTGTCGTCTCGACGATGCGGCCGCGGCGAAACTGCCGATCTACGCTCTACTCAAGGGCAGCGCGGTCAATAGCGACGGCCGCAGCAACGGCATCACTGCACCTAGCAGGTGGGCGCAGCAGCAGGTCGTCGCCGTGGCGTGCGAGGCCGCAGGGATAGCGCCCGCACAGGTGAGTTTCCTCGAGGCGCACGGCACAGGGACGCTGCTGGGGGACATGATCGAAGCCAAAGCCCTCGCCCATCATCACCGGTCGCGGCGTGGCGAGCCGTGCGCGTTGGGCTCAATCAAGGGCAACCTCGGCCACACCGAAGGCGCAGCCGGCATCGCCGGGCTCATCAAAGCGGCGCTCAGCTTGCACCACCGGGTGGTCCCGCCATCCCGATTCGCCGATAGCGAGAACGCCCAACTCCGCCTCGCCGCGGGTGGATTACGACTCGTGACCGAACCGATGAGTCTTCCCGCGGAGACCGTCTACGCAGGGGTGTCCAGCTTCGGGATCGGAGGCACCAACTGTCATGTGGTGCTTGCGAGCGCGCCTCCTCCGGTTCCTCCGCCGGACGTTGCGGGCGGCGGAATCCTCACGCTGTCGGCGGACTGCCAGGAAGCCCTGCACCGCAATTCCATTCAGCTTGCCGACGAGTTGGAGAGCTCTGACGCACCGATGGCGCAGCTGTGCTGGTCGACCAATCGGATCAAGAGTTCGGGCAAAGCCCGGCTCGCGATCCCAGCCCGCGACCGCTCTGAAACAATCAAAACGCTGCGCACTCTGGACGCTGTGACCGCTACCGCCGGCCCCATATCGGCCGGTTGGTTGTTCAACGGCCAAGGTACCCAATATCCGGGCATGGGCAGTGGCCTCTACGAAGAGAGCGCTGTCTTCCGCGCCGCATTCGATGAAGTCGACTCGGCGATGACACCGCACATCGGTCGGCATCTGCGCGACGTCATGGCGGAGAACCGCGTAAACAACACTGAATTCGCTCAGCCGGCGATCTTCGCCCTGCAATGCGCGCAGGCCATGGCGCTATTGGACCTCGGTGCCGAGCCGGCGTGGCTGCTTGGGCACAGTATCGGGGAGTACGCCGCTGCCGTCATCGCCGAGGTGTTCAGTCTCGATGACGCTTGTCGGCTGGTGGCGGCACGCGGCCGGCTCATGGGATTGTTGCCGCCTGGTGGCGGCATGCTCGCGGTCCGCGCCGACCCCGCGGAACTGTCCAACCTTCCGCTGGACGTCGCGTCGATCAACGGGCCCGCCGAAGTCGTCTTGTCGGGGCCGTTGCCCGATATCGATGAAACCGCGCGTTCGCTGCAGGAGGCGGGGATCACCACACGAAAGCTCAATGTCTCCCATGCTTTTCATTCCCGGCTGATGGAGCCGATGATCGCCGATTTCGCCGGCATCGCGCATCAGTGCTCCTATCACCCGCCCATTCTTCCGATTTTCTCGACGCTGCGGGGCCGGTTGCTTGGCGATGACGAGCCGCTCGGTCCGGACTACTGGATCGACCACATCGGTAGCACCGTCTTGTTCGCCGACGCAGTGACCGAGGCGCTGCAAGCCCAGCCGACACACCTCGTCGAGTTCGGCGCCAAACGCACACTCGGGGCGATGATCACTCGTGCGCACGCGGCTGCCCCTCCGGCGCTGGCGGTCGAGACCGGCATTGCCGAGACCATCGCCGTGCTCTATTGCGCCGGCCTCAATCCGAACTGGAACCTGCTGTATCCCAATGAAGCTCAGGTTCCCCGTCGGCTGCGCGGCTATGTCTTTTCAGTCGCCAATCGCTATTGGATCGACGAGCAAACGCCCACCCCGAACGCCTCTTCAGCCGTCGCTTCGAAGGATTCCACGATGGACAATCTCATCGCCTTGTTTCGCGAACAGGCCGCCGTGCTCGCAGCGTACAACCACGGCGTCGCCGCCTCGGCAGCGGAATTGCCGCCGGCGCCGACGCTCACCCGAGACGTCGTTGATGTCGTACTCGCGGAGGTCGCCCGTGTCAGCGGATACCCCCAAAGCGCGCTTCGCACAACGCAGTCCATCACCGGCGACCTCGGTTTCGACTCCATCATGGTCACTGATCTATTCAGCGGCCTAGCCCAGAAACTCCCGGGGGTGACCATCGATGCCGCGGACTTCGGTCCGACCACCACCGTCGCCGAGTTGATAGCGATGGCCGGCGGAGGCGCACTCGCGCCGCCCATCGACGTTGCGGGGCCCACGCCCACCGTGTCACCACAGACGAGCATCGGCGACTTCGAGGAGGTCAAGGCGCTATTCGACCGGTTCAGTCTCCTCGGCGCGGCCGGCGTGGACAATCCCTACTTCCTGGTCAATGACGGCATCACCCGCGATACCTCGATCATCCACGGCACCGAGACCATCAACTTCTCGAGCTACAACTACCTTGGCATGTCGGGGCACCCAGCAGTGGAGCAAGCCGTGGTGGACGCGGTACACCGCTGGGGCAGCTCCTGCTCGGCTTCGCGGCTGCTCTCCGGTGAGAAGCCGGTGCACCGAGAATTAGAGCTCGAGTTGACACGGTTCCTCGGCACCGAGGACGCGATCGCATTGGTCAGCGGCCACGCCACGAATGTCACCGTGATCGGACACCTTCTCGGCGAGCATGACCTGGTCATCCACGACAGCCTCGCCCACGACAGCATTCTGCAGGGCTGCGCGCTCTCGGGCGCCACCCGCAGACCGTTCCCCCACAACAACCCCGCCGCTCTCGACGAATTACTCGGTCGCATCCGCGGTCAGTATCGCCGGGTGTTGATCATCATCGAAGGCATCTACAGCCAAGACGGTGACATTGCCGAACTGCCCGACTTCATCGACGTGAAACGCAGACACGGCGCGCTGCTCATGATCGACGAGGCCCACAGCATCGGCGTACTCGGCAATACCGGCGCCGGCATCGGCGAACACTTCAACGTCGATCGGGCAGACGTGGACTTGTGGTCCGGAACCATGTCGAAGGCCCTCGCTGGTTGCGGCGGCTACGTCGCGGGGAGCCACGAGCTCATCGAGTTCCTCAAGTACACGACACCGGGTTTCATCTACAGCGTCGGCATGCCACCCCCCACCGCGGCAGCATCGCTCGCGGCCATCCGTACTATTCGACGCGAACCGATGCATCTACGTCAGCTCAGGACGCTGTCCACATTGTTCTTGAATCTGGCGCAGGAGGCAGGGCTCGACACCGGCGACTCTCACGACACCCCGATCATTCCGGTCATCGTCGGCAACTCGTTGAATGCCCTGAAACTGTCCGACGCGCTGCTGTCCCGCCGCATCAATGTCAATCCGATCTTGTATCCCGCTGTGCCGGAGGACAAGACGCGACTGCGCTTCTTCGTCACCAGCTGCCACACCGACGAGCAAATCCGCTATGCGGTCAAGGCCGTTGCAGAGGAACTCGCGTCTCTGACCCAAGGTGCGTGAAACGCGTGAAGCTGTTCTGCTTCCCCCACGCCGGCGGTGGCGCGTCCATGTTCAAAGGATGGCAGCAGCCCCTCGGTCCCCGCACCGAAGTCGTCGCCGTCGACGTAGCGCATCGCGAGCGCTTCCCGATGTTGAGAGACCTTGTCGATGAGGTCCACCGCCAGCTCTACGGAGAACTCGACGGCCCTCACGCCTTCTTCGGCCATAGTTTCGGCGCATTAGTGGCTTACCGGCTGGCGTGCCGTCGCGCGGTGGCCAAGCTGCGTCTCCCCGGCATACTCGTGCTGTCCTCCTACGCGGCGCCACATCTCCCGCCGCCGCTACCCAGCGTCGAGCACCTTGACGACGACCTGCTGGCCACGCTGCTGACGCATCTGGGCGGCATCCCGCCTGAGCTCGGCCAGTTGCCGGTGCTGAGAGCAGCTGCCACCGCGGCGGCTCGAAATGATCTGCGGCTGTGCGAGACCGACGAGGACGATGCGGGCGTCGTCCTACCGTGTCCGATCCACGTCCTCGGCGGCTGTGACGACCCGCTTCTCGGCGAAGCCGACCTCGACCAATGGCGCGCACGAACATCTGGACGGTTCAGCGTGCAGATGCTGCCCGGCGGACACTTCTACCTGGCCGATCAGTCGCATCTGTTGAATGTGCTGCGACCTTTGCTATCCGAGGTGGCGATGGGCAACGCGAAATGTTGAAACGGCTGGCGCTTTTCACGGTGCGGTGGCCGAAAACCGTGCTGACGACGGTGATCGTTCTGTTGGCTCTCGGAGTCATTCTCGGCGGCAGCGTATCCGACAAGCTCGGAGTAGCAGGATTCACCGATCCCACGACCGAGGCCGCTCGCGCCGATGACTTCCTCGACCAGCACTTCGGCGCTACCCCCAATCTGGTGCTCCAAGTCGTGACGCGAGACGGCACCGTCGACGACCCGCGAGCCCTCGCCGTCGCGAACCAAGCGCGGCAGGCTGTAGAAGACGAAGAAGCCGCAAAGGTGATCGCCTCGTACACCGAACCTTCGGCCAACGACTTGCGCAGCCGCGACGGGCGGTCTGGTCTCGTCCTCGTGCACGTGGCGGGGACCGCGGACGAGGCGGCGAGAGCGGCGAGCCGCATCATCGAAAATCTTCCGGCCGAGGACGCGTCCGTCGCCGTCCGAGCCGGAGGCACATTGGGCGTGCAGATCGAAACAGAGGAACGGGTCAATCACGATCTGGTGGTCAGCGAAAGTATCGCGCTGCCGCTCTCTCTGATCGTGCTGATCATCGTCTTCGGGGGTGTCGTCGCTGCGCTGTTACCCGTCGCCGTCGGGGTCACCTCGATCGTGTTGACAATGGTGGTGTTGTTGGGGCTGGTCGCGGTGACCGACGTATCCATCCATGCGTTGACGGTCGCCACGGCGTTCGGTCTGGGACTCTCGATCGACTTCGGGCTCCTCATGGTGTCGCGATTCCGCGAGGAACGCGCCAACGGCCGAGAACACCGGGCGGCCATCGTGTCTACCGTGACAAGCGCCGGACGCACCATCGTGTTCTCCTCGGCGACAGTCACCGCGGCCATGACTGGCCTTCTCGTATTCCCGGTGTACTTCGTGCGATCCGTTGGCCTAGCCGCGATCTCCGTGGTCGTCCTCGCGGCGCTGAGCGCAGTTGTGCTGCTACCGGCTCTGTTGATGCTGCTCGGCGCCCGCGTCGACGCGCTGCGCATCTTCCGACGCAAGATTCAGGTCTCGGCCGACTCGGCGTTCTGGCGTCGCTGCGCCCGGGCGGTGATCCGCAGGCCCCTGTGGTATGCCCTCCCCCTGGTCGCGGCGTTGCTGGCGCTGGGCATCCCGTTCCTGCACGTTCAACTCGCCACCCCGGATGAGCGAGCGCTGCCGGCGGACTCTGATGCACGCATGCTCACCGAATCGCTGCGCCGGGATTACCCGGTTGACCTGTCGCAGGCCGTGACGCTGGTGACCTCGATTGACGCGAAAGCGCTGACACGACTCGCAGTCCCGGTCTCGCGCATGGACAACGTGGTACGCGTCGAGGGCCCAATCGGCGCATACGAAGGTGGGAATCGCATCCCCACACCAACCTCGCCGCCCATGGCGACCGGGGCCGGCTACGCATTCGTGTATCTATCGGTCGACGCGGAATCGTCCGCCGCTCAACAAGTCGTGCGCGACATCCGTGCCCTGATCGGTGACGAGCAGGTGACAGTCGGAGGGCCCACGGCCAATCTCATCGACAGCCGTGCTGCGATCGCGGCCCGCCTTCCGTTGGCCATCACGCTCATGGCGGGCGCCACATTCGTAATGCTGTTCCTTTTCACCGGCAGCGTTGTCGTGCCGATCAAAGCCCTTCTCCTCAACGTGCTGGTGCTTTCCGCGGTGCTCGGTGTGATGGTGTTGATCTTCCAGGATGGGCACCTTACGGAGTTACTCGGCGTGACCCCCGCACCACTCAACCTGTCGATGGTTGTCCTATTGTGCTGCATCGCATTTAGCCTGTCGGTCGATTACGAGATCTTCCTTCTCAGCCGCATAAAGGAGGCACGCGACGACGGCATGTCGAATGACGATGCCATCGTTGCGGGTTTGGGGCGCGTCGGCCGGATCATCACCAGTGCGGCGATCCTGCTCACTATCACGCTGCTGTCCTTCGCCAACGGCCTGTCTTTCATGAAGATGTTCGGCATCGGTACGGCACTGGCAATCGTGATCGACGCCACGGTGATCCGCGGCGTCGTGGTTCCCGCGTTCCTGCGCCTCGCCGGCGAGCTGAATTGGTGGGCACCAGCGCCGTTGCGGCGACTACACGACCGGATCGGCTTGAGCGAAGCATCAATGGAACATGAGACCGTGCCGCCGACGACCGCACCAGAACCGCACACAGTGAAACTTCCCCTTCCGACCGGGGTGGACGACACGACCGTGCGGATCGCGGAGCCGCCCGAACCGGTTGTTCAGGTGGAAGTCCTTCCCGGTAACCACATCGTGGCCAATGTCGACGGCACCGTCATCGTCGTCGCTCACCGTGAGGCAGGGCCGCTCTCAGCCAAATCGTCTGCCGGGCAGGCCGTTTCGATGCTGTTGAAAACGGCGCGCCGTCGTCGACAGCTGGCGAGCGGCCTATCCGAGCTGACCGATGCGAATCGGTCGATGGCCGACTTCGCGGTGGTGTTACTCAACGCCAGGACCATTGACCTGTACCTGTATGGCGCGGTTACCGCATGGTTCGACACCGGAGCAACCTCCCGGATTATTCGCGGAGTTCCGGGAAGGCTGCAGGCTCACCAACAGATTCCGGTCGCCGTGGGAGCCAGCAGCGTTACCGTCGACGAAGAGGGCAACAGAGCACCTGCCGGAAGGCATCGGACCGGCGTGTACACGTTGACGGCGGGCACTGTGCCGGGGCGCGGTGTCGTCATCTGGACGGCTGCCCCGGTTCGGGTCCGTCAGGCGCCCTACGACGAGGCGACCGACCGAGTCCGCCGGGCCCCTTCTACATCGATCACCCGGGCCAATCCGATGCCGCCGGTCCGCGGCGTATGACGCTGCTCAAGCGCCGTTTGATCGCCGAACTCCCCCCACGGGCGATACCCCCATATCGCGGCTCGTTCCTTCCCTCATCGTCGTCAGGCCGTTGCTTGCGCGGCGCGATGCGTGTCAGCACGTGGTCCTCGACGGTCTCCTAGAGCCGCGATCCGACGGTCTCCGGCAACTTGGCGGTGCAGACCAGACTGACCGCCGCGAGGGCACCCATCATCACCGCGACGGCCCATACGCCGTACGAGTTGAGCAGCGTCGGGGAGATCACCGGCGGCAGCGCGCCGCCGATGACGGCGCCGAACGTGTGCGCCAGCGCGGCCCCGGTATAGCGGCACTGCGGCGCGAACATCTCCGGCAGGAAAGCCGCCAGCGGGCCCATGCACACACCGATCAGCGCGTAGGTCGCCACAATCGCGATGCCGAACCCCAGCCGGTTTCCGTTCTGCACCAACGGAAACAGCACGAACGACCACGGCACCGCGACGGCGAAGCCGACGGCGACGACGCGTTTGCGCCCGTAGGTGTCGCTGAGCATGGCCGCCGCGACGACGAACAACACCTGACACAGCCCACCGATCACGCCCACGAGCAGCACGAAGTTCGTCGAATAGTCCAAGTGGTCGGTGGCGTAGTGCGTGAAGAACGTACCGGCCTGGAAGACGAGCATCGGCGCACACACCGCGACGCCCGACGCCAGCAGCATCTGGCGGCCCTGGCGGCACAGCAGCGCCGCGATCGGGGTGGCCGGCTCGGCAGGCTCGTCGTCGAGCGCCGGGGAGTCCTCCACGCGCAGCCGGATGTAGAGCGCGGTCGCGATCAGCACCGCGGACAACAGGAACGGGATGCGCCACCCCCACTGCAGAAACGCGTCGTTGTGCGTGCCGAAGCCGAGGTGAACCAGCAGGAACACCATGTTGGCCATCACCACTGCTGTGCCGAGGCCGAGCTGGGTGAACATGCCGTAGAAACCGCGCCGGTGCGCGGGCGCGTTCTCGGCGCTGAGCAGCACCGCGCCGGCCCACTCGCCACCGACGGCGAAGCCCTGGATCAGCCGCATGGTGATGAGCAGCAGCGGTGCGGCGATGCCGATCGACGCGGTGCTGGGGATCAGTCCGACGCCGACAGTCGCGATGCCCATCAGCAGCAGCGTCATCACCAGCGTCTGCTTGCGGCCGATCCGGTCGCCGAAGTGGCCGAACACCGTCGCGCCGATCGGACGGGCCAGGAACGCGGCGGCGAAGGCGCCCAGCGCGGCCGTCGTCGCCATCACGTGACCCAGGTCGGGGAAGAACACCGACGGGAACACCAGCGCTGCCGCGGTGCCGTAGATGACGAAGTCGTAGAACTCGATGGCCGAGCCGACGTAGCCGGCAACCGAGATGCGTCGCAACGACGGGGGCGCAGGGGTGACCGCTGTAACCGAAGTCATGCCGACGATGTTCACAGCGTTGGCGTGCGAACTCCTCAGCGGATCGGACGATTACCGGGTGGAATCCGTTGTCCCCCAATCGGCGGACGCGTGCGACGCTCGCCGCTAGATCGTCGTCAGGCGGACTTGTCGCGGCGCTCCGGGCGCGACGGCTTGCGCGGCACGATGGTCGGCAGCACGTTGTCCTGGACGGTCTCCTTGGTGACAACCACCTTGGCGACGTCGTCGCGGCTCGGGATGTCGTACATCACCGGCAGCAGGACTTCCTCCATGATGGCGCGCAGACCACGGGCACCCGTGCCGCGGTGGATGGCCTGATCGGCGATCGCCTCGAGCGCCTCGTCGGTGAACTCCAGCTCGACACCGTCCATCTCGAACAGGCGGGTGTACTGCTTCACCAGCGCGTTCTTGGGCTTGGACAGGATCTGCACGAGCGAGTCCTTGTCCAGGTTGGTCACCGAAGCCACGACGGGTAGGCGGCCGATGAACTCCGGGATCAGCCCGAACTTGATCAGGTCTTCGGGCATGACCTCGGCGAAGTGGTCCTGGGTGTCGATCTCGGCCTTCGAGTGCACCTCGGCGCCGAAGCCCAGTCCGCGCTTGCCGACACGGTCGGAGACGATCTTCTCCAGACCGGCGAATGCGCCCGCGACGATGAACAACACATTGGTGGTGTCGATCTGGATGAATTCCTGGTGCGGGTGCTTGCGACCGCCCTGCGGGGGTACCGATGCCTGGGTCCCCTCCAGGATCTTCAGCAAAGCCTGCTGCACACCTTCACCGGAGACGTCGCGGGTGATCGACGGGTTCTCGCTCTTGCGGGCGATCTTGTCGACCTCGTCGATGTAGATGATGCCGGTCTCGGCGCGCTTGACGTCGTAATCGGCCGCCTGAATCAGCTTGAGCAGAATGTTCTCGACGTCCTCGCCCACGTACCCGGCTTCGGTCAGCGCGGTGGCGTCGGCGATGGCGAACGGGACATTGAGCATCTTGGCCAACGTCTGCGCCAGATAGGTCTTGCCGCAACCGGTCGGCCCGAGCATCAGGATGTTGGACTTGGCCAGTTCGACGGGCTCGGAACGCGAATCGCGGGTCTTCTCCCCCGCCTGAATCCGCTTGTAGTGGTTGTAGACCGCAACCGCGAGCGTGCGTTTGGCGGCGTCCTGCCCGATGACGTAACCCTCGAGAAAATCCCGGATTTCGGCCGGCTTGGGCAGTTCATCGAGTTTTACGTCGTCTGCGTCGGCGAGTTCTTCTTCGATGATCTCGTTGCAGAGATCGATGCACTCGTCGCAGATATAGACGCCCGGACCCGCAATGAGCTTCTTAACCTGCTTTTGACTCTTGCCGCAGAACGAGCACTTCAGCAGGTCACCGCCGTCTCCAATGCGCGCCATGGTGGTGGGGTCCTACTTTCCTCGCAGCCGGTGAAGCTTCTTTTCTGTGGTCGCCTCGGGTGGTGCACCCGACGCTACCCGTTTGTTCCCGCGCGAGGCGACCGATAAAGCCGAATCGCGCCAGTGGTATTCATCTGTATTCGCGCCAACATATCGTCTGATCACCCTCGGACCGCAGCGAACGCGCCGCCGTGTCTTTGGCGTGTCGTCGCCGTGACCGGACCGAGAGGCCGTCGGCACCCAAAGTACCCGTATTCGGGCGCCGTGCACGGTGCCGGGCGACTCCGTCGACTCTAGCGGCGTCCGGGTCCTGCGGGTCCCGGCCCGGCCGGTCCCGGACCGGCCGGACCCGGCCCGACGGGTCCCGGTCCGGCGGGGCCCGCCACCCCTCCGACACCGACGGGCCCCGCGGGGCCCACCACCGGAGCGGGATTCAGATACACGTTGACGTCGTTGGGGACGCATTGATCGGTGTACATGTCCCAGTACGTGCCCGCCGGGCAGGCCGGTTCTTGGGCCTGACCGATCGCGGGTGACGCGACGGAAGCCAGACTCCAGACCGCGGCCATGGCGGCCACTGGCGCCAATACCGAGCGTGCTCGCAACCCCACCGTCATCGCAGTACTCCCCTGCCGTCCCCTGGTGTGGCAGACAGCGTGCCACGCAGAACGGAGTCTCAGACCCCGTTTCGCGCGGTTCCGAGAGGTGTTCAGGCGGTCTGTGCCGACAGCTTGCGGTACTCCAGGACGGTGTCGATGACGCCGTACTCCTTGGCCTCATCGGCGGTCAGGATCTTGTCGCGGTCGGTGTCCTTGCGGATCTGCTCGGGCGTCCGGCCGGTGTGACGGGCCAGCGTCACCTCCATCAGCGTGCGCATCCGCTCGATCTCCTTGGCC
Source organism: Mycobacterium sp. 1164985.4 (assembly GCF_001668575.1). Classification (GTDB taxonomy): domain Bacteria; phylum Actinomycetota; class Actinomycetes; order Mycobacteriales; family Mycobacteriaceae; genus Mycobacterium. Next base: position 23,634 of record NZ_LZMD01000066.1, on the reverse strand, counting down.
TGGATCTCCAGGTCGGAGAACTGACCCTGGATGACGCCGGCGAGCGCGGGCTGGTGAATCAGCACGCGGGCGTTCGGCAGCGCCATGCGCTTGCCGGGCGTACCCGCCGCCAGCAACACTGCGGCGGCCGAGGCAGCCTGTCCGAGGCACACCGTCTGGATGTCGGCGCGCACGTACTGCATGGTGTCGTAGATCGCCATCAGCGAGGTGAACGAGCCGCCGGGCGAGTTGATGTACATCGTGATGTCGCGGTCGGGATCGAGCGACTCGAGCACCAGCAGCTGCGCCATGATGTCGTTCGCCGACGCGTCGTCGACCTGCACCCCGAGGAAGATGATGCGTTCCTCGAAGAGCTTGTTGTACGGGTTGGACTCCTTGACGCCGAAGCTGGAGTGCTCGATGAACGACGGCAGGATGTAGCGGGCCTGGGGCTGCAGGCGGGCGTCCAACGACGGATGGGTGTGATCGGTCATTTGTCTAGTCCTGCTCCTGGTCCTGAGCCGTTGACGCTCGCGCTGGTGATGATGTGGTCGACGAAGCCGTACTCGAGGGCCTCCTGCGCGGTGAACCAGCGGTCGCGGTCGGAGTCCGCTTCGATCCGCTCGATCGGCTGCCCGGTGAACTCGGCGTTCAGCCGGAACATCTCCTTCTTGATCACCGTGAACTGCTCGGCCTGGATGGCGATGTCGGCCGCGCTGCCGGTGACCCCGCCCAGCGGCTGGTGCATCAGGATGCGGGCGTGCGGCAGCGCGTAGCGCTTGCCCTTGGTACCCGCGGCGAGCAGGAACTCGCCCATCGAGGCGGCCATGCCCATGGCGTAGGTGGCGATGTCACACGGTGCCAGCACCATGGTGTCGTAGACCGCCATGCCGGCGCTGATCGAGCCGCCGGGCGAGTTGATGTAGAGGTGGATGTCCTTGGTGGGATCCTCGGCCGACAGCAGCAGAATCTGCGCGCAGAGCTTGTTGGCGATGTCGTCATCGACCTGTGAGCCCAGGAAGATGATCCGCTCCGCCAGCAACCGCTCATAGACCGAGTCGACAAGGTTGAGGCCTTGCGAGGCGCCACGCATGTGGGTCACGACTGGATACCTGCTTTCTTCAAGAGCTTGATACTCACCGACACTAACCAACCCGCGCGGGCGTGCAGTCCCTAGACGGGCCGCGTTCGCTCACAGCGTCACTTCGCGTCGGCCGACTCCTCGTCGGCTTCGGGCTCGGCGGCCTCCGAGGCCTCGTCGGGAGCTTCCTCGGTCTGCGCGTCGGAGCGGCCGAAGAACTCCGTGGTGTCGATCACGTTGCCGTCGGAGTCGGTGACGTTGGCGCCCTCGACGACCGCGGCGAGCGCCAGCCCGCGACGCACGTCGGCGAAGAGTGCGGGCAGCTGATTGTTCTGCTGCAGCGACTGGATCAGCTGCTGCGGCTGCAGGCCGTACTGCTGCGACATCAGCATCAGGCGCTCGGTGATGTCGTTCTGGCCGACCTGGACGTCGAGCTTGTCGGCGATCGCGTCGACGAGAAGCTGCGTCTTGACCGCCTTCTCCGCGTTGCTGCGGTTGTCGGCGTCGAACTCCTCGCGGCTGCTGCCCTGCGCCTCCAGGGCATCGGCGAGGCGTTCCTCGTCGTGGTCGAGTCCGTGGATCGCGTTGTGCAGCGCGTCGTCGATCTGGGCCTGCACCACCTTCTCCGGCAGCGGCACCTCGACCTGCTCGAGCAGCGTCTCGAGCACCTTGTCGCGGATCTGCTCGGCCTGCTGGACGCGCTTGGTCCGGCGGACCTGCTCGACGAGCGACTCCTTCAGCTCGTCGATGGTGTCGAACTCACTTGCCAGCTGGGCGAATTCGTCGTCGGGCTCCGGCAGCTCGCGCTCCTTGACCGACTTCACGGTGACGGTCACCTGAGCGTCCTCGCCGGCATGCTCACCGGCGGCCAGCTTGGTGGTGAAGGCGCGGGTCTCCCCCTCCTTGAGGCCGACGATCGCCTCGTCGAGGCCGTCGATCAGCTGGCCGGAGCCGACCTCGTGGGACAGGCCCTCGGTGGCCGCGTCGGGCAGTTCCTTGCCGTCCACGGTCGCGGACAGGTCGATGGAGACGAAGTCGCCGTTCTCGGCGGCGCGCTCGACACCCTTGAGCGTTCCGAAGCGGGCGCGCAGGGACTGCAGCTCGGCGTCGACCTCTTCGTCGGTGACCTCGATCGGGTCGACGGTCACCGTCAGCGTCGACAGGTCGGGAAGCTCGATCTCGGGGCGGATGTCGACCTCGGCCGTGAACGTGAGGTCCTCGCCGTACTCCTTGTTGGTGATCTCGATGTCGGGCTGGCCCAGCGGCTGCACCTCGGAGCTCGTGACCGCCTCGCTGTAGCGGCCGGGCAGGGCGTCACTGACGACCTGGTCGAGCATCGCCTCGCGGCCGACGCGCGCCTCGAGCAGCTTGCGCGGCGCCTTGCCGGGACGGAAGCCGGGCAACCGGACCTGCTTGGCCAGCTGCGCGAACGCACGGTCGAAGTCGGGTTCGAGCTCAGTGAAGGGCACCTCCACGTTGATGCGAACCCGGGTGGGGCTCAACTTCTCGACGGTGCTCTTCACGATCTGCTCCTTGTTGTTCTGGTCGGTCGATGTCGCAGTCGGGGTGACAGGATTTGAACCTGCGGCCTTCCGCTCCCAAAGCGGATGCGCTACCAAGCTGCGCTACACCCCGTGTCCTGCTCGCCGCGTTGACGCTCGAGTGCTGCGTCCGCGCGGATCGTTCCGCGAAAACACGGAACGACCACGCGAGATACTACGGGCTGGACACGCGAAGCCTTCAATTGGATTTGATTTGGCTGCCGCCGGTACGATCTGGTCTTGCTGTACATGCGGGCGTAGCTCAATGGTAGAGCCCTAGTCTTCCAAACTAGCTACGCGGGTTCGATTCCCGTCGCCCGCTCCGACCAAGGTGCGATAGTGGCGTTATACCCTCGCAGCGGCGGTTTGACCGGCGACTTTGTCCCTCCTGTGGCCGTTTGCGCTCAGCGTGCCGGCCCTGCGGGCGCTGCACGTACGTTGCTGAACCGACCTTCTATCAGCCGAGCGACGCAGCGTTGCTGCCGCCACGGGCGTTTTGTAGCTTCTGACGCGCGGCCCTGCTCCCGCCGTTGGTAGGCCGAAGCCACTCGGAATCCTCGCGGTGGGCGTTTTAATCCTCGCCACGCAGCCGGGGTTGAACCGCGACGAAAACGGCTGGCGCTTCAAGGCAGGGATCGCGGCGCGGATTGCGCCGTCGCGCCACTCCGGCGAGGCCGACACGTGGCCGCCTTGATCGCGATGGTCAGCGCAACTTCTGCAAAGGCCCTTCCCGGTGATGCCAGTCATCGCCAGCTCGCCTGACACCATTTCAGACGGACCGACCAGAAGTCGCCGAACGCCGTTTCGCTCGTCCGTCGCGACGACGGATCCCGGCTTTGGATGGGGCGGCCGTTCTGGCCGCGAGGCGGCGTTCTCCGATACCGCCTCATCGATTCAAGATTCGCCTAAACCACATCTCGGGTCGTGGCAACGATCGGTATTCCTGCTCTCGGTGGCGCAGCCAACTATTTGCGCGATAAATAATATTGTAAGGGCAAACGCTGAAGCGCTTGTTATCCGAACGGGAAGGCGTAAGATCCGCTTTTGATTAGCCAGATCCGAGAGCTTGCTGATAAGCGGATGATGGTCTAGCAACTGATCATGGGGGGTATGGGGATGTTGATAGCAAATAACGTAACTCGGCAGGGGGACGCGACCACTCCGACGGCCACGGCCCGCTGCGCGAAGTACATCGGTCGGGTTGGGGCGTTGGCCGTGGCGCTGGGTGTAAGTGCTGCGGTGGCGACAACCCCGGGAGTGGCATGGGCAGGTCCGGAATCCGGCGCATCGCAGGATGGCGGCGCCGGGAACAGTGACGACGACGGCGCCAACCAACCTTCCGGACAAGACAGCAAGGAGGACAACGCATCGGATAAGACCTCCACCACCAAGACTCCCGATCGCCTGCCGCCGCGGCCACGATTGCGGGCCACGATCGCCGATGTGGGCCCGCGGGTGTCACTGCACAGTTCGGGTGGGGCATTGACGTCGGGGCGGGTGGGGTCCAAGCCCGGCCGCGCGACGTCGGCGAAACCTCCCGGCCCGTCAACCTCGGAACCTGAACCACACATGACCGCGTCGGAACCAGCGCCGACGACCACGCCTGATGACGTTCGCCGTACGCCGGCAGCCTTGCAGACCCGGCTTCACGACGTGGTCACCAATGTCGTCGCTATCGCCGACGTCGCCAAGGCCTCGCCGAAGCCGACCCCTGGCGACAACGTGCAGACCCGGCTCCACGATGTGGTCGCCGACGTCGCCAAGACCTCGCCGAAGCCGACTGCAGGCGGCATCGTGCAGACACGGCTCCACGATGTGGTCACCAACGTCGCCGAGATCGCCAAGACCCCACCCACGCCGGCCCCCGGCGACAACGCGGTGCCACGGCTGTTGACCGGTTCCCTGATGGGGGACCCGTCCGCATTTTCCGATGACCTGAGCACCGCGCGGGCTGCGCTCTCTCACCGGCAGTCATTCAGTTTGCCTGTGGTTGAATCGGTTTCGACATTCACGCCGGCGCCAGTGAGCCTGCTCAGAAAAGTGTTGTCGACGGCACTGGCCCCGTTCTTGGCGCCGACTCCTTCTGCGCCCGCCGAATCGCCGGTGTTGTGGGGAGTACTGGCCTGGGTACGTCGTCAGTTAGAGCAAAAGCTGCTCAACGACAAGCCGACCTTGTCGTGGGACGGAACGACCAGTCAAGGCATCGACCTCCAGACGGGCGAGCCCATCGTCACGGGCACTGTCATCGTCAAGGACAAGGACAGCGACACGTTCAGCTATACGGCTAGCGACGGCGCCAACGGCGGCACCGTCGACGTCGACGAGCAGGGCAGCTGGACGTACACACCGCCCACAGGCTGGGACGGAACATCCGACTTCACGGACACCTTCACCATCACGGTCAGCGACGCGGACGACGGCCCTCATCTGCACGGTCTTTCAGGTCTGTTCACACCCGACGGCGGGCACACCGATACCGTCACGGTGAACGTCTCAGTCGCACCCGCTGATGGACCGCTGGTGGTTGAACAGCCCACACCGACGGGCAGCGGAACCTACACCACCGAACTGAAGTTCACGCCGAACAAATACGAGTCAGTGACGGCCGATACCCGGTCTGGCTACTGGCAGGTGGTACCCGGCACCGAACACTTCGATCCGCAGACCGGTCAGTGGACCGCCGAGATCAAACCCACCCAAGCCGCGGAGCTCCGCCAGGCTCTCGGACTATCGACCGACTACACCCTCAACCTCACGGCAACACCGGGCCAGCCTGTGCAGCAACAAGCTGTGCAGACATTCGCCCTTCGGGCGGCAGGCCCGATAGCGCTGGCAGCCGCCGAAGAACCTGCGGGCGAGAACATCTCGGTGCCACTCGCGGCACCGAGGGGTGCGGCGCTACATGTCGTCGAAGCGGCGATTCCCGTCCGGCCCTACCCAGCCGGCGTCATCGTCACCGACAAGTACGCATATGTATTGAGCTTCTCGGATGGCTCGATAATGGTGATCGGTGCTGATCCGGCCGACCCTGCCACGAATAACCGGGTGCTCGACATGGACCCGAGTACGCCGGATGTTGTCGATCCCATCCGACAGGGCGGGTTAGCGACCTTCGGAGCGGTGAGCGGCGATCGCCTCTACGCGGCGACCATCGGTCGCGGCGTAAATGTCATCAACACCACTGACAACTCAGTCGAGGCGACGATCGATGTGCCGGGCAACGGCTGGGCACCAATCGTCAGTCCCGACGGAAACACGTTGTATGTGACCACTTATGGGGGCGACGTCTACGTCGTCGACATCAGCGATCCGAGTAGCCCAACCTACAACCAGGTCATCGACCTAGATCCCACCGACGAGGCTGTTCAGGGTATCCCAATGGGACCGACTCCAAGCGGTCCGTACGCGGATAACTACTCCGCGTTCAGCGGCGGCTTCGGCGAAGACGGAATTCTCTACCTTGACCGGGTCCGCACGAGTTATGTGCTCGACGGACAGGGCGAGCAAACTGCGAGGGTGATAACAGGCGACATCATCGCCATCGACCCGTTGACGAACACTGTGGTCGGCCAACCGCTGCCGCTGGGCGAAGGGTACCCGGGCATCTTGGCCACAGACGGCAAGCGGCTGTATGTCCCGGTTCAATACGGTTTCGACCCGAACGACACGTCGAAGCCACCCGCGCCGAGCTCTCTAATGATCGTCGACCTCACCACCGGCACCCCGGTTCTGGTCGACGTTGACCCGAACACGCCTGAGCCGGACGGCATCCCAGTTGGGACCGGGGCACTCACCGTCGCCCTGAGCCCCGACGGCAGCCTCGCTTATGTCGTCGCCGCCGGCGACGGCAACATCGTCGTCATCGACACGGTTGCCAACGAGGTGCTTCAAACCATCTCGTATGGCGATCCGGCTCAGCCGACTCTGGATCCCAGCATCGTCGGCATCAGCCCAGACGGAAAGAACCTCTACATCAGCAACTATGCGGACGGGACCGTCACCGCGGTGCGCATCGTCCCGGCCGATCCCGAGGTGTTGTAGAGCCGCTCAACGAGACACTTTTCCGCCCGCTCCTGATACGCCGAATCGCATGAGGGGCGTGTCAGCAGTCGATTACCAGCGCTTCGCTTGTCCACATGGCAGCGCGGCGGCCACATCCAGGTCCACGGCAAGGGACGGCAGGGTGCCGTCTAGTACCCACAGCCGCACTTACCCACCGCTCCCGGTAACCGGTTTGAATACCGTCAAATCGGCGCGGAGTTCGCCGCCGCGTCCGGGACCGGGGACCTGGGTAGGGTGGTCGCCATGAACGGTGTTCTGCTCGTTCTCGTCGTCCTGGTCATCGTCGCGCTCGGCGTCGTCGCCTACGCCGCGATGCGGGCGTCGGATCGACGCAAGGCCGCCTCGCTCGACGACGCCAAAGCGGATTCCCGCCGCGTCATCGAACGCCTCGGCGGTCAGGTGATCAGCTTGACCGGCACCGACGAGGCCTCCAAGCAGGCGCTCGCCGACGCGTCCGAGCGCTACACCGCCGCCGGCTCACAGATCGACCAGGCCGGCACCGTCAAGCAGGCGTTGCTCGCCAAGGAGAGCGCAATCGAGGGCCTCTACTACGTTCGGGCCGCGCGCACCGCGATGGGCATGGACCCGGGACCCGAACTCGAGACGCTGACCGGTCAGCGGGCGGCGGGCACGGTGACCGAGGATCGCAAGGTCAACTTCGAGGGCCGCGAGATCGAGGCGTCGCCGACACCGTCCGAACGCACCCCCAACTACTACCCCGGCGGCCGGGTCGCGGGCCGTCCGGTGCCTGCGGGCTGGTACTCCGAGCCGTGGTGGAAGCCCGCGCTCGTCGCCGGCGCGTGGGGGCTGGGTTCGGTGCTGTTGTTCGACGCCTTGTTCTCCGGCATGCACGGCAGCGGCTACGAGGAGGGCTTCGCCCAGGGCTACGACCAAGGACTGGACCAGGGCGGCCAGGACTTCGGCGGCGACGGCGGCTGGGGCGACGGCGGCGGCGACTGGGGCGGCGCAGACTGGGGCGGCGGTGACATCGGCGGCGGCGTCGGCGATTTCGGCGGCTTCTGAGATCCGCCGGACGTCGACGTCGCTAGAGTCGGCTCTCCAGCCGCGCCGACACCCCGGCCTCCTGTAGGTCGAGCCGTTCGAGCATCGCCCGCACCGCCTCGTCCTCGATGCGTCCCTCGTCGCGTTCGGCGATCAGTGCGGCGCGCTGTTGGGCCAGCACATCGCGGTACAGCGCCGAGAACACCTCCGAGCGCTTGGTGTGCGCCTCCGGATCCGGCATCTCGTCGGCGTCCTGCGAGTGCCTGGCGATGATCGCCTCGATCTCGGCGGCCACGCGCGGGCTCAGGTTCGCCGGCGGATTGGCGCGGAATTCGGCGAGCACTCGGTCGGCGGCCTCGTGCACGATGCGTTCGGCCTTGAGTTCCTCGTTGCGGTCGAGGGCGTGATCATCGGAGAACCGCGAGAGGTGCAGCCGCCGGATCAGGATCGGCAGCGTCGAGCCTTGAAGCAACAGCGTGCCGACGCTGACCACGAACGCCACGGCCTGAATGGTGGCGCGCTCGGGGAACGGTTCACCGGTGACCGTCGTCGCCGGAATGGCCGCGGCCGCAGCAAGAGTCACCACCCCGCGCATACCCGTCCATGAGACGACCAGGTTCTCCTGCCAGGACAGCGACCGCCGGTCGATGCGCGAGCGCCACTTCCCCGGTGGGTTCTTGCGCCGCTTGGTTCCCAGCGCACCGCGGCCGCCACCCTCCGGCACCGGAACGCTCAACCGGTTCCCGACATGCTGGGACAGTTTGTTGCGCCCGAAGATGGTGAAGACCGACAGCGGCCGGATCACCAGGACGATGACCAACACCACCAGCGACGCCAACGCGACCTCGGCCAGCGACTCGTGCGCCTCCCGCAGATCCTCCAGCACGAAGCGCAGATGCAACCCGATGTAGGCGAACACGAACGCCTCGAGGAGCACGTCGACCGAGTTCCACACGTAGCGTTCCTGCAGCCGGGTCTGGTATCCGGCGGACAGCGTTCCGTTGGCCACCACGAACCCGGCGACCACGACCGCAAGCACGCCGGAAGCGTGCAGCTCCTCGGCGACGATGAACGCCGCGAACGGCACCACGAGGCCCTGCACGGTCTCGAGTCCGGGATTGGCCAGTCGCCGCCGGATCCACAGCGTCACGTAGCCCAGCAGCGCACCGACGATCGGTCCGACCACCGCGCTGTAGCCGAACAGCAGAAACGGGTTGTGGATGAAGATGTGCCCACCGGTGACCTGCACGACCGCGATCGAGAACAGCGTCAGTGCGGCGGCATCGTTGATCAGGCTCTCCCCCGTCAGGATCGCCATCACCCGCTTCGGCAGGCCGAGCTTACGTCCTAGCGCCACCGCGGTAACGGCGTCCGGCGGCGCCACGATCGCGCCCAACACCAGCGCAGTGGCGAACGTCAGCGGCACAACCACCAGCCGTGCCGAGGCCGCCACCGCGAATGTGGTCACCACGACCAGTCCGATGCCGAGGCCGAGGATCGGCCGGATGTTGCGCAGAAACGTCGGGAACGAGAAGTCCAGGGCGGCCGAATACAGCAGCGGCGGCAAAACCACCGTCAGCAGGATGTGCGAATCGAGTTCGGGCGGTTCGAAATCCGGCAGGAACGACACCGCGGCGCCGATGACGACGATGATCAGGGCCGGCTCGAGGCCACGCCGGTGCGCGACAGCGGTGACGACGATGGCTCCGACGACGACGAGAATCAACTCCACGCGTCGATTGTCTCTGAGGCCCACCCGTCACGTGGACTCAGCCGCGGCGCCTAGCTTTGATCGGTCGGGCACCAGAACAGGTTGCGGCCCTCCATCACCTCGGTGCGGATCTCGGTGCCGCACAGCCGGCACGGCTCCCCGGCACGCCGGTACACGTAGGTGCGGGGGCGGCCCGGCGCGTACGACGGCAGCCCGTGATCGTCCTCGCGGCGGATGGTGTGAATCTTGCCGCGCCGCAGCCCGATCCGCATCAACTCGACGAGGTCGGTCCACATCTCGTCGAACTCGTTCTCGTCGATGCGGATGCCGGGCCGGTGCGGGTCGACACCGTGCCGGAACAACAGCTCGTTGCGGTAGACGTTGCCCACCCCGGCGATCACCGACTGGTCCATCAACAGCGCTCCGATCGGCCTGCGCGACTTATGGATTCGTGCCCACGCCAGCGATCCGTCGGCGTCCCGGCGCAGCGGATCGGGTCCGAGGCGGTCGATGACGTCGGCGATCTCGGGCTCTTCGAGTACCTCACACACCGTCGGACCCCGCAGGTCGGTGGCGTACTCGGAGCCGATCATCCGCATCCGGACCTGTCCGACCGGGACCGGGACCGGCAGCGGCACCTCGGTGAACGTGCCATACAACCCGAGGTGCACGTGCACCACCCGCCCACCGTCGTAGTGATGGAACAGGTGTTTGCCGTAGGCGGTCGCCTTCTTGAGAACCCGCCCGCTGACCGCGGCAGCGCCGTCGGCGAACCGGCCCTGTGGGCTGGACACCAGCACCGGCGCGCGACCGAAGCGGCGCTGATGCAACCGGGCGAGCCGGTGCAGCGTGTGGCCCTCCGGCATCCCTACGCGCCGGGCACCGGGGGCGCGACGCGGGTGCGTTCGTACTCGGAGAGGATGTCGATACGACGTTGGTGCCGTGCGGCTTCCGACCACGGGGTGCTGAGGAACGCGTCGACGATCGCCAACGCCTCGTCGACGCTGTGCATGCGCCCGCCGATGCCGATCAGCTGCGCGTTGTTGTGCTCGCGTGCGAGTTTGGCGGTCTCGACGCTCCACGCCAACGCACACCGCGCGCCGAGGACCTTGTTGGCCGCGATCTGCTCACCGTTGCCCGAGCCCCCGAGCACGATGCCGAGGCTGCCCGAATCGGCGACGGTCTTCTCCGCGGCCGCGATGCAGAAGGCCGGATAGTCGTCGTCGGGGTCGTTGACGAACGCTCCGCAATCGATCGGCTCGTGCCCGGTGTTGCGCAGGTGCTCGATGATGGCCTGCTTGAGGTCGAAGCCGGCGTGATCGGCTCCCAGGTAGACGCGCATGGCGGTCATTGTGGCAGACGCCGCCCGCTCTACCCGGGCGCGATCAGTCGAACTGCGGCGACTCCGTGCGCGTGCGCTTGAGTTCCCAGAAGTGCGGATAGGACGCGAAGGTCACCGAGGCGTCCCAGAGCTTGCCGGCCTCTTCGCCCCGCGGGATCTTCGACAGCACGGGTCCGAAGAAGGCGACGCCGTTGACGTGGATGGTCGGGGTGCCGACGTCCTCGCCGACGGGGTCCATGCCCTCGTGGTGGCTCTTGCGCAGAGCCTCGTCGTACTTGTCGTTGGTGGCGGCCTCCGCGAGTTCGGCGGGCAGGCCCACCTCGGCCAGCGATTCCTTGATCACCACGTCAAAGTCCTGATTGCCCTGGTTGTGGATGCGCGTACCCATCGCGGTGTACAACGGCTCGAGGATTTCGCGGCCCTTGGCCTGCTCGGCGGCGATCGCGACGCGCACCGGCCCCCAAGCCTTCTTCATCGCTTCCTGGTACTGCTCGGGCAGATCGCGCCCCTCGTTGAGCACCGCGAGGCTCATCACCCGGAAGTTCACGTCGATGTCGCGGACCTTCTCGACCTCGAGGATCCAGCGCGAGGTGATCCAGCACCAGGGGCACAGTGGGTCGAACCAGAATTCTGCGACGGACTTCTCGGGCATGATGAATCCTTCCGGGCGCGGAATGGGCGGGGTCCAATTGTCAACAACTTCGATCGCCTGTTGAGTGTTCCCCGCGTCGGCGCTTATAGCGGCCCGCTCCGCAGATCGCGATATGAGAAACGCCTAAGAGTGCAAACGGTGACCGAACCGTGTTCCTGATGTGACCAATGTGAAGAATCGTTACCGAAGTGAACAAACCTGTTGATGTTCGAGTACGCGCTCTGGCGTTAGGGGCCGGTCTGGCCGCGGCTGCGACGACGTTCGCCGCGCCCGCCCATGCCGACCCGACCGACGACGCCTTCCTGGCCGCGCTCCGCGGTGCGGGCATGACCGTCGACAACCCGGTGAACATGGTCGCCGTCGGGGAATCCGTGTGCCCGATGCTCGTCGAGCCGGGTAAGAACCTCGCGAAGGTGTACACGCAGGTGTCCGACAACGGCATCCCGCCGGACATCGCGGCGTTCTTCACCGGTATCGCGATCTCTATGTACTGCCCGCAGATGATGGCCTCGGTCGGTAACGGCACCGTGCTGGACTGGCTCCCCGCGGCGCGGGCGATACCCGGCTTCTGACGCGGGACGTGCGACGCGCCGTCGGCGGGCGCGCTATAGGTTGGTCGCGTGGCACTTCCCAACCTGACCCGCGACCAAGCCGTCGAACGCGCCGCCCTGGTGACCGTCGACAGCTACCGCATCGAACTCGACCTGACCGACGGCGCCGGCAAGCCCGGCGAGCGTACCTTCCGGTCCACGACCACGGTCGAATTCGACGCCCTCGCCGGTGCCGACACCTACATCGACATCGCGGCCCACGTGATCCACAGCGCTACGCTCAACGGCCGCGACATCGACGTCTCCGCCTATGACGAATCCACCGGTATCCCGTTGATCGGATTGACCGGCCACAACGTCGTCGTCATCGATGCCGATTGCCGCTACTCCAACACCGGAGAAGGGCTACACAGGTTCGTCGACCCCGTCGACGACGAGGTGTATCTGTACTCGCAGTTCGAAACCGCCGACGCCAAGCGCATGTTCGCGTGTTTCGACCAGCCGGATCTCAAGGCCGCGTTCGACGTCTCGGTGACCGCGCCGTCGCACTGGGAGGTCGTCTCCAACGGCGCCACCGTGAACGTCGAGGACGCCGGCGCCGCCAAGCGCCACACGTTCGCCGCCACGCCGCGCATGAGCACGTACCTGGTGGCGCTCATCGCGGGGCCGTATGCGCGCTGGGACGACGTGTACAGCGACGACCACGGCGACATCCCGCTCGGACTGTTCTGCCGCAGATCGCTGGCCGAGTTCATGGATGCCAACCGGCTGTTCACCGAGACCAAACAGGGATTCGGCTTCTACCACAAGAACTTCGGCGTCCCGTACGCGTTCGGCAAGTACGACCAGTTGTTCGTGCCGGAGTTCAACGCCGGGGCGATGGAGAACGCCGGGGCGGTGACGTTCCTGGAGGACTACGTCTTCCGCAGCAAGGTCACCCGGGCCTCCTACGAACGGCGCGCGGAGACCGTCCTGCACGAGATGGCGCACATGTGGTTCGGCGACCTGGTCACCATGAAGTGGTGGGATGACCTGTGGCTCAACGAGTCGTTCGCGACGTTCGCCTCGGTGCTGTGCCAGGCCGAGGCCACCGAGTACACCGAGGCGTGGACGACGTTCGCCAACGTCGAGAAGTCGTGGGCGTACCGGCAGGACCAGCTACCCTCGACGCACCCGGTCGCCGCCGACATCCCGGATCTGGCCGCGGTCGAGGTGAACTTCGACGGGATCACCTACGCCAAGGGCGCCAGCGTGCTCAAACAGCTGGTCGCCTACGTCGGCGAGGAGGAGTTCCTCTCCGGGCTGCGGGATTACTTCCGCGACCACGCATTCGGCAACGCCACCTTCGGTGATCTGCTGGGCGCGCTGGAGAAGGCGTCGGGACGCGACCTGTCCGGGTGGGGTAGGCAGTGGCTCAAGACGACGGGCCTCAACACGCTGCGCCCCGAATTCGACCTCGACGCCGACGGCCGATTCACCCGGTTCTCCATCGATCAGAGCGGCGCCGCACCGGGCGCCGGCGAGACCCGCGTGCACCGTCTCGCCGTCGGCATTTATGACGACGACGGATCCGGCAAGCTGGTCCGGGTGCATCGCGAGGAACTCGACGTCGAGGGTCCGCGCACGGATGTGGCTGCACTGCAGGGAGTTTCACGTGGCATGTTGATCCTGGTCAACGACGACGATCTGACGTACTGCTCGCTGCGGCTGGACCAGGACTCGCTGCAGACCGTGCTGACGCGCATCGCCGACATCGCCGAGCCGTTGCCGCGCACCCTGGCGTGGTCGGCGGCGTGGGAGATGACGCGCGAGGCGGAGCTCAAGGCGCGCGACTTCGTGTCGCTGGTCACGAGCGGTGTGCACGCCGAGACCGAAGTCGGTGTGCTGCAGCGTCTTCTGCTGCAGGCGCAGACGGCGTTGAACTCCTACGCCGATCCCGACTGGGCGCACTCGGAGGGCTGGTCGGCGTTCGCCGACCGGCTGCTGGAACTGGCCCGCGGCGCCGAGGCGGGCTCGGATCACCAACTGGCGTACGTCAACGCGCTGTGCGGGTCGGTGTTGTCGAGCAGGCACACCGACGTGCTGAAGGCGGTGCTCGACGCGGATCCGGCCGAGTCCGGACTGGGCGGGCTGGTGGTCGACGCCGATCTGCGGTGGCGCATCGTCACCGCGTTGGCCACCGCGGGTGTCGTCGACTCCGACGGCGCCGCAACACCGTTCATCGACGCCGAGGCCCAGCGCGACCCGACCGCTGCGGGCAGGCGCCACGCTGCGGCGGCGACCGCGGCGCGGCCGCAGCCGGAGGTCAAGGCGACGGCCTGGGAGCAGGTCATCGAGGACGACACGCTGCCCAACATCACCGCCCGCGCGATCATCGGCGGCTTCGTGCAGCCGGGTCAGCAGGACCTGCTGCAACCGTTCCGCGCCAAGTACTTCGGCGCCATCTCAGGAGTGTGGCAGCGGCGCTCCAGCGAGGTCGCACAGACCGTCGTCATCGGGTTGTACCCGTCGTGGGACATCAGCGAGGACGGTCTGGCCGCAGCCGACGAGTTCCTCGCCGACCCCGACGTGCCGCCTCCGCTGCGTCGCCTGGTCATCGAGGGCCGCGCGGGTGTCGAGCGCTCCCTGCGCGCCCGCGCCTTCGACGTCACCTAGACCCTTCCTTTGTGTCTTTGTGGCGCGAGCGTGCGTGTTCCTCTCGCAAGCGGTGGGCCCAACACACGACACGCCGTGTGATCGCGACACTTTGCGCACGCTCACCGGGCATGCTGAGCCCGTGGCGGTCAGCAGAACCCGCCGGGCCCGGGCGGCCCGCAGGCGCAAGCGTCGGCTCGGCGCCGTCGACAACGACCTCACGCCACAGCAGTGGCAGGCTCTGAAGGACACGTGGAAGGGCTGCGCCTACTGCGGCGCGACTGATCGACCGTTACAGCGCGACTGCGTCATGGCGATCTCGCGCGGCGGCCGGTACACCATCGACAACGTCGTCCCGGCGTGCGGATCGTGCAACACCAGCAAGTGCAATGACGAGGTCACCGGGTGGCTGCGGCGTAAGCGCCTCGACGAACGACGGTTCCTCGAGCGCTACGTCGAAATCCGCGCCGCACTCGCGGCCGACGCACCCTGACGCGCCGGCGAGAGCGTGCGCACAATGCCGCTCTGGCGCGGCGTGTCGTGTGTTGGGCCCACCGCTTGCGCGGAGAACACGCAGCTCGCGCGAAAAAGGGTGGCGGTCAGGCCGGGGTGACGCCGGCGCTCATCACGCGCACCGCGCTGATGAGACCGTCCATCAGGTTGCCGTCCTTGAACGACGCGGCGGCCGCCGAAACGCCCAGTGGTGCGGCTTCCTCGATGCCGCGCCCCTTGACGTCGGCGCCGTAGACCACCTCGATCGCGCGCTGGTCGGGCGAGACCGCCAGCAGCACGGCGTTGTTCGGAGTCGGCACCTGCGCGATGATCTCGCGCGCGGTGGCCGCCGTGTCGCTGCCGAGGTCGCCGATGTACACGGCGAACCGAGCCTTGGCGGCCCGGGAGCCGTACTTGAGCGCGTCGTCGAGGAACACCAGATCCTTGACCGGGAAGGGGTAATCCACCGACAGCGCGCCCGGTTGCGTGACACCGGAGATGCGACCGCTGGACGTGACCACCCAACCGACTGGCAGGTCGGTGCGCTCGACCGCGGCCCGGTGGCCGCTTACTGCAACATCACCACTTGCCACTGGCGCCGCCTCCAATCGTCACCGCGTGCGTGTCGTGCCCACCCACGTTTCCGCCGTCGGCCGCGGAATCGGCCGCCACGCTGCGCCCGGTGGCGTGCCCGTGACCGGCCGGCTCGTCGGCCGCCCACAGGATCGGGGCGTGCTTCCAAGGTTCGGACATCTTGTAGGTCGCCGGGTGCGGGCCCTTCTTGCGCCAGATGAGAGCGGCAAGCACGGCCGTCAGCCCGAGCGGCACCAGGATCAGTAGCGCGTGTGTCAGTGCGGTGCTCACGTCGCAAACCGTATACCAGCCGCGTTTACGCCGCGCCTTCGCCCAGATATCGGACCCACGACGGGTCGAGTTCCTTCACGCTCGACAACAGCCGCCAGTGCTGTCCCTTCGGCGGGACGGGCACCGTGCGCAGCGACCACCCCAGCTCGGTGAGCAGCCGGTCCGCCTTGCGGTGATTGCACGTCGAACAGGCCGCCACGCAGTTCTCCCAGGCGTGCGCCCCACCGCGGCTGCGGGGAACCACGTGGTCGACGGTGTCGGCCTTGCCGCCGCAGTAGGCGCAGCGAAACCGGTCGCGGTGCATCAGCGCGGCGCGGGTCATCGGGATGCGCGCGCGGTAGGGCACCCGCACGTAAGTCCGCAGCCGGATCACCGAGGGCACGACGATCGAGCGGGTCGCGGAGTGGATCACCGGCCCCCCGGGATCGTCGTGCACGACGTCGGCCTTTCCGCACATCAACATGATGACCGCTCGGCGCATGGGCAGAGCGGTCAACGGTTCGTAGGTGGAGTTCAGCAGGAGGACCCGGCGGCGGCCCCAGATGGAGGCCTCGCTGGTACTCGGCGGATGGATGTCGACGCTGTGCAGCACGCGTGCCTGCGCGCCCGGTACCGCCGACCCGGCTAGGGCGGTCGCGGCACCGTGGCTCCGCTGGCCGGCCCTTCTGGACGGGCCTTTCTTGCGATGCGCCATACGTCCTCCGTCCGACAGTTCACCACGGATTCCTGTGAATCGCACGACATTTCTTGACGTGTTCGCAGGTCAATTGGGTGAACATCGGGTGGCGCGCCCGCCTGACCTGGCAATCCAGCAACAGGGAACAATGGAGGCGTGACACAGCCACAGAGGTCGTTCTACGACGAAGTCGGTGGCCACGAGACGTTCCGCGCAATCGTGGCGCGGTTCTACGAGTTGGTCCGCGAGGACGAGATCCTGCGTCCGCTGTACCCCGAAGAGGACCTCGGGCCCGCCGAGGTGCGGCTGCGGATGTTCCTGGAGCAGTACTGGGGCGGCCCTCGCACCTACTCCGATCAGCGGGGGCATCCGAGGTTGAGGATGCGCCACGCCCCGTTCCGGATCGGCTACATCGAGCGTGACGCGTGGCTGCGGTGCATGCACACCGCGGTCGCCGAGGTCGATTCGCAGACGCTCGACGACGAGCACCGCGAGGAACTGCTGGCTTATCTCGAGATGGCCGCCCATTCGATGGTGAACGCACCGTTCTGATGACGACTCCCTGGTGGTCGGATGCGCTGTTCTACCAGGTGTATCCGCGCTCGTTCCGCGACAGCGACGGTGACGGCGTCGGCGATCTCGACGGTGTGACCGCCGGCCTGGACTACCTCGAGGCGCTGGGCGTCGACGCGATCTGGCTCAACCCGGTGATGGTCTCGCCAATGGCAGACAACGGCTACGACGTTTCCGATCCGCGCGATGTCGACCCGCTGTTCGGCGGCATGGCCGCGCTGGACCGACTCGTCGCGGCCGCGCACGATCGGGGTATCAAGGTGACGATGGACCTGGTGCCCAACCACACCAGCTCCGCGCATCCTTGGTTTGCCGAGGCGTTGGCCGCACCGCCGGGCAGCAGGGAGCGCGACCGCTACATCTTCCGCGACGGCGCCGGGCCCGGCGGCTCACAACCCCCGAACAACTGGGTGTCGATCTTCGGGGGCCCTGCGTGGACCCGGATCACCGAGTCCGACGGCAGTCCGGGCCAGTGGTACCTGCATCTGTTCGACGCCGAACAGCCCGACCTCAACTGGGAGAACCCCGAGGTGTTCGACGATCTCGAGCGGACGCTGCGGTTCTGGCTCGACCGCGGAGCGGACGGGTTCCGCATCGACGTCGCGCACGGCATGGCCAAGCCGCCGAACCTCCCGGACATGACGGTCCCCCGGCGCGAGATGCTGCTGGCCGAAATGGACGACGATCCGCGCTTCAACAACGACGGCGTCCACGAGCTTCACCGCCGAATCCGCCGGGTGTTCGACGACTATCCGGAATCCGTTGCGATCGGCGAGGTCTGGGTCTACGACAACGAACAGTTCGCCCGGTATGTGCGCCCCGACGAATTGCACCTGGGCTTCAACTTCCGCTTGCTGCGCGCCGCGTTCGACGCCGCCGACATTCGCGAGGCCATCGAAAACTCCCTGGCGGCAGTCGAGTTGGTGGGCGCCGTTCCGACCTGGACACTGGCCAACCACGACGTCGAACGCGAAACCACCCGTTACGGCGGCGGCAGCGTCGGGTTGGCACGCGCCAAGGCGATGGCGCTGGTGATGCTCGCGCTGCCGGGGTCGGTGTTCGTCTACAACGGCGAGGAACTGGGGCTGCCGAACGTCGAGCTACCCGACGAGGCACTGCGCGACCCCGTGTGGGAACGGTCCGGGCACACCCGCCGCGGACGCGACGGCAGCCGGATCCCCATGCCCTGGGAGGGCGACGCTGCCCCTTTCGGGTTCTCGACGAACCCCGACACCTGGTTGCCGATTCCTCGTGAGTGGGCGGCGTTGACGGTCGACAAGCAGCTGGACGACCCCGATTCGACGCTGGCGTTCTACCGGCGGGCGTTCGAATTACGCTCGCGGCGTGAGGAGTTCGATGGACCGACGGTCGAGTGGCTGGACTCGCCCGCCGACAGCCTGGTGTTTCACCGCGGCGGCGGGTTGGTGTGCGTGCTGAACGCGGGATCGCGACCGATTCCGCTGCCGGAGGGGCAGGTTCTTCTGGCCAGCGCCACGGTGTCCGACGGGGTCCTGCCACCCGACGCCGCCGCGTGGCTGGTCTGAGTTGTGCGCACACTCGCGACGGCGCGAGCGTGCGCAGATTGCCGACTTTTCGCGGCGTGCCGTGTGCAAACACGCACGCTCGCGCAAACAAGGGGACTCAGAGCAGGACGACGGCGGGGTCGCCGCGGCGGCGATAGACCGATCCGAACCGCGCGTCGATACGAAGCCACGTCGGGGTGACCCGCACCCGCACGATCTCGTCGGCACCCACCGCCGAACCGGCTTGGGGCAGGAAACCCATTGCCGTCAAAGCGAACACACACCGCATCGGGATACCGACGCTGTCGTCGGCGGAACTGACCGCGACAACCTCCTGATCCAGCAGCGAGACCGGCGGGCCCTGACCGCCGGAGTGCTGCTTGACCAGCGTGCCGCCGCGCTCGGCGAGGTCGAGCACGACACGGGCCGGTACGTCGTCGAGGTGGACGAACCCGGAGTCCGGCGGAAGCGCGCCGCGCCATGCGGAGTCCAGCGCGAAGCCGGGTTCGACGAAGCCGCCGCGGTCCATCGCCTGTAACCCCGCGGCCAGCGCGTCGGCACCCGCGGAGAGGTCCGGCGGATTGACCCGACCCGCGACCACGCGTGTGGCCAGCACATCGAATCCCGTTGCGAACCAAGCGGCAAGGAGCCCGTCGGTGCGTTGACGCAGCCTGATGACGGCGGCCTCGTCGAGGCGTATCGCCCGCTCGGCGAACGCGGCGAGGTCGTCACGGTGCGCCTCATCGGTGAGCCAGACGCCCCGCTCGGAGGCCGTCATCGTGTCCAGCGCTGCAGGTACTCTTTTTGCTGCGGCGAAAGACGGTGCAGCCGCTGCTCTTTGATGTGCACGGCGGCCAACTGGGTGTCGGCGATCACCGCCGGCTTCGAGTCGGGGGGCGCCCCCACCGACCGCACCTCGTATCCGACGGTGAAGTCGACGGAGCGGACGCGTTTGGACCACATGGTCACCTGTAGCGGCGAATCCATCAGGCGCAGTTGGGCCTTGTACGAGATGTTGACCTCGGCGATGAGCAGTCCGATGGTCTCGATCTCTGGGCCGAACGGCTCACGCAGGAACGGGATCCGGGCCTCCTCGAGGATCGTCACCATAGTCGCGTGGTTGATGTGCTGGTACATGTCGATGTCCGACCACCGCACGTGCACGGGTGCGACGAACCCCGCACCTTCTGCGTTCTGCGCGAGGGTGCCAGAGCCTGTCATCGAGATGTCCCCGTTCCACTGTTTCGTGTCATGCTGCGGATTTGGCGTGCCGCCACCGACAGCGTCGCCAAATCGTGCTGACCGCTTTCATGTATTTCGCTGAGCGTGCGACGGGCGCGGTCCACCCGGGAGCCGTTCGTGGTCTCCCACTCCGCGATTTTCTCCTCGCCCGTCTCGTCCGGCTCGCCCACGGCCAGCACGTCCAGGCACAGCGACCGCAGGGAGCCGTAGATGTCGTCGCGAATCGCCAACCGCGCCAACGAGTGCCAGCGGTCATCGCGCTCCAGCCGGGACACCGCGGTGAGCAGGGTGTCGGTGTTGAGATAGTCCATCAGCGCGAAGTAGGTGTCGGCGACCTCGTCGGGTTCGCGGTCGACGATGTCACCGATGTCGATGATGTCGAGGAGGCTGAACTGGTAAAGCCCCGTGGCAACCGTGTACGCCAGGTCCCTCGGGACCCCGCGGGAGGCGAACTCGTCGGTCTCCTTGGACACGATCGCCTCGTCGTCACCGCGCAGCCATTCCGGCATCCGCGGAGTCAGCGCGGCCACCTTGGCGGCGAAACGGTTGATTTCGGCGCCCACGGCCAGCGGCTGCGGACGGTAGTTCAATAGCCAACGTCCGGCCCGGTCGACGAGCCGACGAAGATCCAGCGTCATCCTGTCGGTCACCGCGACGGAGACGCCGTCGCTGCCCGCGGCCCGGATCTGGTGCCAGACGTCGTTGACCCGGAAGATCGCGTTGGCCGCGGCATAACTGCGCACGGCGTCGACCGGCCCCACGCCGGCGTCCTCGCTGGTGCGATACGCGTAGGTGATCCCGCTGGTGTCCACGAGGTCGTTGACCAGCATTGTGGTCACGATCTCGCGGCGCAGCTGGTGCGACCGGATCTCCGCGGCGAACGGTTCGCGCAACTTCTCCGGGAAGTACCGGGGCAGCCGGGACGCGAACGCCTCCTGGTCGGGCAGGTCGCTGGCCAGCACGTCGGCCTTGAGGGCGAGTTTCACATGTGCCATCAGTGTCGCCAGTTCCGGTGAGGTCAAACCGATTCCGGCGTCGGTGCGACGGTGGATCTCCTTCTCCGACGGCAGCGCCTCCAGCTCGCGATTGAGGCCGCGATCGGTGACGAAAGCCTTGATCATGCGCGCGTGTACGGGAAGCAGGCTGGCTGCATTGGCGCGGCTGGTGCCCATCAGGTCGTTCTGATCCTCGTTGTCCTGCAGAACCAGTCGACCGACCTCGTCGGTCATCGACAACAACAGCTCGGTGCGGTCGTCGGGGCTGACCTTCCCGGCGGTGACGAGTGAGTCGATCAGGATCTTGATGTTGACCTCGTGGTCGGAGCAGTCGACGCCGGCCGAGTTGTCCAGCGCGTCGGTGTTGATGCGGCCGCCGGCGAGATCGAACTCGATGCGCCCGAGCGCGGTCACGCCCAGGTTGCCCCCCTCGCCGACCACCTTGACCCGCAACTGATTCCCGTTCACGCGGACCGGGTCGTTGGCGCGGTCCCCGACGTCGGCGTCGGATTCGCTCTCGGCCTTGATGTAGGTGCCGATACCGCCGTTGAACAGCAGTTCGGCGGGCGCCTTGAGGATCGCCTTGATCAGGTTCGGCGGGGTGAGCTCGTCGACGTCGTCGTCAATGCCCAGCGCGGCGCGGGCCTGCGGGCTGATCTGGATCGACTTGTGCTCTCTGCTGTAGACGCCGCCGCCCTCGCTGATCAGCGAGGTGTCGTAGTCCTCCCAGCTCGAGCGCGGCAAGTCGAACAGGCGCTTGCGCTCCTCCCACGACCGCGCGGCGTCGGGATCGGGGTCGATGAAGATGTGGCGGTGGTCGAACGCGGCCAACAGTCGGATGTGCTTGGACAGCAACATGCCATTGCCGAACACGTCACCGCTCATGTCGCCGATCCCGACGACGGTGAAGTCCTCGGCCTGGGTGTCGACGCCCATCTCGCGGAAGTGCCGCTTGACCGATTCCCATGCGCCCTTCGCGGTGATGCCCATCGCCTTGTGGTCGTATCCCACCGAACCGCCCGAGGCGAACGCGTCGCCGAGCCAGAAGCCGTAGGACTTGGCGACCTCATTGGCGATGTCGGAGAACGTCGCGGTGCCCTTGTCGGCGGCGACGACGAGATACGCGTCGTCCCCGTCGCGGCGCACGACTTCCGGCGGCGAAACCACTTGTCCGGTGCCCTTGTCGACGTTGTCGGTCACATCGAGCAGGCCGGCGATGAACAGCTGGTAGCACGCCACGCCTTCGCCGCGCTGGGCGTCGCGGTCGGCGGCTGCGTCACCGGTGGGTGCCGGCGGCTGCTTGACGACGAATCCGCCCTTGGCGCCGACGGGCACGATCACCGCGTTCTTGACGGCCTGCGCCTTGACCAGTCCGAGGATCTCGGTGCGGAAGTCCTCGTGGCGGTCCGACCAGCGCAGCCCGCCGCGCGCCACGTAGCCGAACCGCAGGTGCACACCCTCTACGCGCGGTGAGTACACGAAGATCTCGAACTTCGGCCGCGGCAGCGGCAATTCGTCGATCAAGCCCGGATCGAGCTTGAACGACAGCACGTCCTGCGCACGGGCCGACTCCTGGCGCCTCACGAAGTAGTTGGTGCGCAGCGTCGCCTGAATCATCGACGCGAACGCCCGCAGCACCCGGTCGGTGTCGAGACTGACCAGGGCGTCGATATCGGCGGTCACGGCAGCCGCGGCGGCCTGGGCGTCGCGGCGTTTCGGCGCGTCGCCCTGCTCCGATTCGAACGGGCAGAACAGCGCCTCGAAAAGTTCGACCAGCGAGCGCGCGGTCTTGGCGTGGTCGTTGATGACGGCCTCGATGTGCGACTGGCTGTACGGAAAACCGGCCTGTCGTAGGTATTTCGCGTAGCTGCGCAGGACAGCGACCTGCTGCCAGTTCAGTCCGGCCCGCATCACCAACTCGTTGAACCGGTCGGTCGCGGCGCGGCCCTGCCAGATCGCGGTCAGCGCGTCGGCGAACCGCGTCGCGGTCTCGGCTCGCTCGGAGGCCGACTCGATGCGCGGAATCGACTTGTGCGGCGAGATCTTGAACTGGTAGATCCACACGCCGAGTCCGTCGGGCCGCTCGACGGTGAACGGCCGCTCCTCGAGCACCACGACGCCCATCGACTGCAGCATCGGCAGCAGGTCGCTCAGCGACGCCGAATGGCCACCGAGATACAGGGTGAGCTGCGCGGTGCCTTCCTCGAGGTCGGTGAGCACCGGTCGGATCGAATCATCCTGCAGGTCTTCGATGATCGCGATGTCGCCGATCGCGTCGAGCGGCGCGACCGCCTGCTTGTATGCCTCGGGGAACGCTGCCGAGTAGTGCTGGGCGGTGCGTTGATCGATCGAGCCGGTCTTCACCGCACCGATCAGCCGGTCGCCCCAGGTGCGCGCCGCCTCGGTCAGCAGGTCCTGGATGCGGGACTCGCTGGCCTCGGACGTGTCGATCGAGCGGGCCATGGTGCCGTCGGGCATGCGCACGGAGAAATGCACCACCGCCCAGGGGGATTCGCTCACGCGCGCGGTGTATTCGATGCTGGCCCCGCCGAGCTCGCGCACGAGGATGTCCTGCATCTGCAACCGCACCGCGGTGGTATAGCGGTCGCGCGGCAGGTACACCAGGCACGAGACGAAGTGCGCGAGCGAATCGGCGCGCATGAACAGCAGCGTTCGTCGACGCGACCCAAGGTCGACGACGGCCTTGACCATGT
>NZ_LZMD01000065.1 GCF_001668575.1 Mycobacterium sp. 1164985.4 | reverse complement strand
CTGTCCGAAAAAATTCGACCATAACCAAAGACACCAAAAACTGGCATCAAAAAACATCCACCCCTAAACGGGAAAAAGAGGCAGACAAAAAACAACAAACAAAAACCACCAAACACACTATTGAGTTCTCAAACAACACACCCGCACGGCCGCGCCACCAGCCCGCGGCATTTAAGCCGCGTGCTCGTAGTGCGGACGTTCAGGAGCCCACCGAAGTGGGACTTCCCTCTGGGAGTCGCCGCGCTCTTCGGGCTTGGCCCGTGTCGCAGCGACGAGTCCATAAGTTACGTGAGGGAAAAGTAGGAGTCAAATGGCCTGATAGAACGGGTTTTTCGGATCGACACCCGTCACGCGCACCGGGGTGCGTTGACTGCTACAGGACGGTTCAACGCCCCACGCGCCCAAGTTGTTCCCGCAACGGTTGGGCGGTCAGGCGACCCGTTCAATGCCGGCGATGTTGCGCTTGCCACGCCGCAACACCAGCCACCGCTCGTGCAAGAAGTCGGTCGGCTGAGGAACCCAGTCCTCGGTGTCGATTCGGGTGTTGTTGACGTAGACGCCGCCCTCGGCGACGGTGCGCCTGGCCGCGCCCTTGCTCGGCGACAGCCCGCTGGCCACGAGTAGGTCGACGATGGTGTCGGGCCCCCCGGGCTTCAATTCGGCGACCGCGGCCTCGCGTAGCGCCGCACCCAGCGTCGGCTCATCGAGTTCGCCCAGTTCGCCGCGGCCGAACAGCGCCTGGCTTGCGTGTTCGACCGACCGAGTCGCGGCCTCGCCGTGCACCAATGTGGTCAGCTCGCGCGCCAGTCGCCGCTGGGCCGCGCGCTCATGGGCGCGCTCCGCGGTCGCCTGTTCCAACTCGGCCAACTCCTCGGGCGAGAGGAACGTGAACCAGCGCAGATAGCGGATGACGTCCGCGTCGGCGGTGTTGATGAAGTACTGGTACCAGGCGTACGGACTGGTCATCTCCGGGTCGAGCCACAGGCTGCCGCCACCGGTCGACTTCCCGAACTTCTTACCCTCCGAGTCGGTCACCAACGGCGTTGTCAGGGCATGCACCGTGGCGCCGTCCTTCTGACGGACCAGCCTGACCCCGGCGATGATGTTGCCCCACTGATCGGAACCGCCGATCTGCAGCGCGCAGTCGTATCGACGGTGCAGTTCCACGTAGTCGTTGGCCTGCAGCAGCATGTAGCTGAACTCGGTGTAGGAGATGCCCTCACCTTCGAGCCGACGCCGGACGGTATCGCGGTCGAGCATCACGTTGACCGAGAAGTACTTGCCGACGTCGCGCAGGAACTCGATCGCCGAGAGAGGCCCGGTCCACGACAGGTTGTTCTCGATGACGGCCCCGGTCGGCGAGTCGTTGAACTCGACGAACCGCTCGAGCTGCCCGCGGATCCGATCCGCCCACTCCGCCACAGTGTCAGCGGTGTTCAGCGTGCGCTCCCCGGTGTCGCGCGGGTCGCCGATCATTCCGGTGGCCCCGCCCGCGAGCACGATGGGTCGATGGCCGGCCTGCTGGAAGCGGCGCAGCGTCAACAACGGAATGAGGTGACCCGCATGCAGGCTGGGCGCGGTCGGGTCGAACCCCGAATACACGGTGACGGGCCCGGCCGCCAGGGCCTCGGCCAGCGCATCACGGTCGGTGGACTGCGCGATCAGTCCACGCCACTCCAATTCGTCGAGGATCGACGTACCCATGCGTGCGATCTTTCCGTACTAGTCGCTTCCTCCGGGAGCCGGTGCCCGTGGGCTGCGCCGATACGCCGATACCTCGGGCCGCCCGGCCAGCCAGAACCGCCATGGACGGTCGGCGGCCTTGCTCACCCCGACCCGTGGCCCCTCGGTCGGCACATGCCGCTCCCCGAGCGTCAGCTGGACCGGGCTGTCGGGATCGAACAAGTCGATCCCGTTGTCCTCCATAGTGATTCCCAACGCCGAGCACAGATTGCCAGGCCCTCGGGCCAGGCCAGCGGGACGGACCAACTCACCGCGGCGGGCGTGTGCGGTGCTCAGCCCGGCCTCGACGGCGGCCGCCCGCAGCAACACCGCGCCGGCCACGCCGTCGGTCGCACAGACGACGTTCGCGCACACATGGATGCCGTGGCTGCGATATGTGTACAGCCGCCCGGGTGGACCGAACATCACCCGGTTACGCGCGCCCGGGCCTCGGTACGAATGTGCGGCCGCGTCCGGCCACGGGCCGTCTGGCGGGCCACCGTAGGCCTCCACCTCGACGATCATCGCGCTGACCCCGCGCCCGATGAGGTCGGCGCCGAGCAGGAGACGGGCCGCCGTCAACGGGTCGGCCGACAGGAGTTCAGCGGTCATCGGCGCCCACGCTCTCGACTCATCGCAGGCGATCCTACGGAGAGCCTTGACACGGCCCGCGCAGCGGAGGATATTTCATCACATGATGACTTCATCGCATGATGAATTTTTTCGTCGAGGCGCCACCCCTGCCGTCGAGATCGAGAATCTGCGGGTCATCCGCGGTAAGCGTGTGGCCGTCGACGACATCTCGGTGCGGATCGCCCCGGGAACGATCACCGGTCTGCTGGGCCCCTCCGGCTGCGGCAAGACAACGTTGATGCGAAGCATCGTCGGCACCCAGATCGTCAGCTCCGGCACGGTGAGGGTGCTCGGGAAGCCGGCCGGCTCGGCGGAACTGCGTCACCGCGTCGGCTATGTCACCCAGGACCCGACGATCTACAGCGACCTGCGTGTCATCGACAACGTCCGCTACTTCGCCTCGCTGTACGGCACGGGCTCCGACGCGGCCGATGACGCAGTGGCCGCTGTCGGGCTCGCCGACCATCGAACCGCGTTGTGCGCCAACCTGTCCGGAGGTCAACGCACACGCGCGTCGCTCGCCTGCGCCTTGGTCTCGCATCCGGACCTGCTGGTGCTCGATGAACCCACCGTCGGGCTCGATCCCGTGTTGCGCGTCGATCTCTGGAAGCAGTTCCACCGGCTGGCCGAACAGGGCACCACGCTTTTGGTCTCCAGCCACGTCATGGACGAAGCCGACCACTGTGGGGACCTGCTGCTCATGCGCGACGGCCGAATCCTCGCCCACACCACGCCCGCGAAGTTACGAGAGGACACCGGATGTCAGTCACTGGAGGAAGCGTTTCTCTCCGTCATCACGCACAACATCGCAGCCCAGAAGGCCGAAGCCGGCTGAGCGTACAGGCGTACGTCGCCACCACCGGACGCATCCTTCGCCAGTTGGCGGCCGACCACCGCAGCGTCGCGATGATTCTGCTCGTACCGAGCCTGATCATCACCCTGCTGTACTTCATGTTCCAGAACGCGCCGCATCCGCCCGGCGTGCCGTCTCCGTTCAACAACGCCTGCCTGATCATGCTCGGCGTGTTCCCCCTCATTGTGATGTTCTTGATCACGTCGATAACCATGCAGAGAGAACGGGTTTCGGGCACATTGGAGCGAATTCTGACCACTCCCCTACGCCGGCTCGACCTGCTCGCCGCGTACGGCACCGCCTTCTCGATCGCAGCCGCCGCACAGGCGACGCTCGCATGTTTGGTCTCGTATGCGTTTCTGAGCCTGCACACCGAAGGTAGCCCGGTGTGGGTGTTCGCGATCGCGATCATCAACGCCGTGCTCGGTGTCGGCCTCGGCCTGCTCTGTAGCGCGTTCGCGCGCACGGAGTTTCAGGCCGTGCAGTTCATGCCGGTGGTGATCGCTCCGCAACTTCTGCTGTGCGGGATCATCGTGCCGCGCGACGTGCTGCCAGAGTGGTTGCAGTGGATCAGCAATGTGCTGCCCGCAAGCTACGCTCTGGAGGCGCTGCAACAGGTCGGTGCGTACGCCGAACCGACATTCACCGTGGTGCGCGACACCGCGGTGGTCATCGGCTTCGCGATCGTCGCCCTCTGCCTGGCGGCGGCGACGCTACGACGAAGGACACCGTGACGACGTTGACCACCAACGCTGAACGCAAGCGGCCGGGCCGGCCACCCGGTCCGTCGGACACTCGCGACCGGATTCTGACCAGCGCCCGAGAGTTATTCGCGCGCAACGGCATCGACAAGACATCGATCCGAGCGATCGCGGCGGCCGCGGGCGTCGACCCTGCGCTGGTCCACCACTACTTCGGCACCAAGACCCAGCTGTTCGCCGCGGCGATCCACATCCCGATCGATCCGACGCAGGTCATCGGTCCACTCCAGCAGGTTCCGGTCGAGGAGATCGGCCGCACCCTGCCGTCTCTTCTTCTGCCGCTATGGGATTCGGAGATGGGCAAGGGCTTCATCGCGACGCTGCGCTCCATCATCGCGGGCAACGACTCCTCGTTGGTGCGGTCGTTCCTGCAGGAGGTGATCGCGAGGGAAGTCGGTTCGCGTGTCGACGATCCGCCCGGCAGCGGGCCTGTGCGGGTGCAGTTCGTCGCCTCGCAGTTGGTGGGCGTGGTGATGGCGCGCTACATCCTCGAGTTGGAGCCGTTCAAATCGCTGCCGGTAGAGCAGATCGCCGAGACCATCGCGCCGAACCTTCAGCGCTACCTCACCGGCGAGCTACCCGGCTTCACCTGACGCACGGCCGAGCATCCGCTGGTGCTCGGCATCGTCGGTGATGTCGACGGCCTCGTCGACCAGCAGCACCGGGATGCCGTCGTCGATGCGATATGCCCGGCGCACCCGGGGGTTGTAGAGATATTCGTCGCCGACCAGCAAAAGCGGGCCGCGATCCTGGGGGCAGACCAGGATGTCGAGCAGCTTCTCGTCGAGGGCCACGGTCGATCAGCCCGCCGGAATCGGCATGGCCGGCGCCTGCGTGACGGGGATGCCGGCAATGGAGCCTCCGCTGGTGGCAGCCTGCTGTGCGGCGCGTGCCTGCAGCTTGCGCTGATAGGCGAGGGTCTCCTTGAGCGCTTCCACGAGCGGCGTCTGATTCGGCCGATGTTCCAGAGCATCTTGGATCGCGAGCTTGTTGGCATTTGACGGACGGAACCCCTGGGCCCGAAGCTTCATCACGTCATCGATCAGTTGCGAGAGTTGTCCACCGCCGTCACCCTGCGCGTACTCGTTATTGATGATGGCGAGCGCTTGGTCCGCCGTCATCGTCACCTGCTCCTCCTTCTTGCAGTCGTCACCGGTGCACGGCGTCTTCGGACCCCCGGCCTGCGGCTCGGGCGCCTCGGTCTGTGCGCTCGGATCGGCGGGCTGCGCCAGCGCCACCGGGGATGCGACACCGACGAGCAGGCCGGCGGTCAGAGCACCACCGGCGATGCCGCCCGCGACGAGGCGACGCCAGATGTCGCGGTGGGTACCGGTTCGCGATGTCATCAATCCTCCAGCTCGATCGGCGGTGGTCCCAGCCCGGCGACGTACCGCAAGGCGGAGCCTAACAGCGCTCGGCGTCGGCGGCAGGTCGTCGCGACCGGCTTCCGCTACTGTCCCTCGGCGATCTCGGCACGCACCGCCACGGTCAGCCGCTTGTACCGTTTCGTATCGGGGTCGAGATACCAGGCGTTACGCGACGGCTTCGGGATGCCCTCGGCGCGTAGCGGGCTGACAAGCGGTCGGTACGACGCACTGAGCGACATGTTCGACACCACGTGGACGATGTCGGGTGGTTCGCCCACCGCCAGATCCGCCAAGGCCTCCGACAGATCGGCCGACGGAATACTGCCGCCGGGCCGCAACTCCAGCGCGGTAACGGCCAGTCGGCGTCCGTTGGTCTCCACCCCGTAGGTGACCGCGAGGTTCACCGACCCGAGGCAGCCGACCGCATCGTTGACGGTGGACGCGTAGACGCATCCCCGATCGGTGTGGATGACCGATCCACGGGCGTCGACGAGCCAGTAGTCGCCGTCGTCGTCGCGGCGGAACAAATACTCCGTCGACACCCACGTGTCGGCCGGAGCGAACACGCCTCGCTTGATCGGTGCGGTGGGGTCGATCGGGCCGCGCGGACGGGCAAGCAGCAGACCGATTTCGTTGGTCTCGGCGCGACGCACGAAGCCCCGCTCGTCCTCGAGGATCAGGTCCTCGGCCGGGTCGTAGGCCGCCAGTGCCAATTCCCGCCCGCCCGGCAGCGGGCGGCCCTTGCTGCCGATCTTCGCGCCGGACACGTTGGCCAGCACCGCCTGTCCGTCCGTGGTCGCGAAGAACTCGACGACGTGGGCGGGTTCGAAGATCTCCACCACCCGCTTCCACAGCCCGGTCGGCATGCCGGATCCGATGAATAGCCGCACCGGATGGCTGCCGTGCAGCGCGAACGACGGGTCGTCGATGACGTCGCGCAGCATCGCCCACGTGTAGCTGACGACGGTCACGCCGTACTGGCGGATCTCGTTGAGGAACCGGTCGGGTTTCAGGCCGCGGGACAACGCGATTCGTGAGCCGCCCACCGCGGCGCCGCCGATCGCGACCAGCAGGCCGGACTGATGGTGCAACGGCGTCAGGCAGTAGACGGTGTCGCTGCGGCTCAGGTTGGCCGCCGATGCGGTGCCGAAGGCCGAGATCGCCCAGCGGGCGTTGGTGATCTGCCGGGCGACGAGTTGGCCGCCGGCCGAGTTGAACCCGATGAAGGCCAGATCACGGGCCAGACCCGGGTTCGGCCGGTACCACCCGGGCAGTTCGACGGCGTCCGGATCGATCTTCTCCATGTCGATGACGTCGCTGTCCTCGGGCACGTCGAGATCGCGGGCCTCACCGCCACCGAGCACCAGCACACGCATCTCGAGTCGCCGGGCCACTTCCAAATTGCTGGGATCGGCAATGATCTCGGTCACCGATCCGAGGCGGGCGGCGGTGGGCAGGTCGGCGTCGGGCGGCATCAGCACCGCGACCGCACCCAGCCGCGACAGCGCGGCGATCGCGACGAGCGCGCTGGGGCGGGTCTCCATCAGGACGCCGACGCGCGCACCCTGGCGGACACCGACGTCGATGAGGCCGCGTACGACATTGTTGATACGCCGATCGACGGCTTCGTAGGTGTGCACGCGGCCGTCGAACAGCAGGCAGTCGCCGCGGGGGAAGTCGCGGGCCTGTTCGGACATGATGCGGCCGAACGAGATCCGGGTGTGCTCGTTGATCTGGCCGAGGCGGGCCAGGCGCGGCAGCGTCCGGGCCGTCTCGACGGCCAGCGCTCGCGCGGATTTGTTGGCGCTGACGACGGCGTCGGCCGCCGAACGGGCGAACGTCCACGCCATCTCGGTTGCCGCGGCGGTGCCGTGCGCCAGGCGCGAGCTGAGCGAGACGCCGGTCTCGTTGGGGTCGGAATGCTGCAGCGCCATTTGGTCGACCCCCTCGGGCCGTTCCCCCGTGCCGTCGAGCCATTTGACCCACTGCGCTACAGCCGGCCATGTCTGACTTGACGCCTTCGACCCCACCACGAGCCCGAAATGTCCTGCACGGATGAGGAATTCGTACACGTCGGCCTTCGGGGCAGCGCGCTTGATTCCGCGCACAGAGGCGGGCTGGCCGATGTCGTCGACCTCGCCGACGACGGCCAGCACCGGGCATTCGATGTCCGAGAGCGTGACCAGCTCGCCGTGAATGGAGAAGCCGCCGCTCATCATCCTGTTGTGCGCGATGAACTGCTTCAGCAGTTCGGCGATGGCCGGCCCGGACCACGCGATCCAGCCCTCGGAGGCCAGGAACCGGCGCTGCTGCTCGCGCGGGAGCAGGGCCTCGCGGTCGTGGAGCTGGCGCAGGAAGTCGATGCGCGACTGCGCGGTCTTGATCGGGTCGAGCATCTGGAAGCCGGTGCGGGCCAGCCAGCCCGGGATGTCGATGCGGCTGAACACGTGATCGGCCATGAAGTCCGCCGCGGCTGGTGCGATGGAGGCGGGCAGGTTCATCGGGAGCGCGGCCAGGGTGTCCACGGGCGAGCCGAACGCGATGATGCTCGCGAGGTCCTTCGATCGGCGGTAAGCCGCGACCTGATAGGCGAACATGCCGCCCTGCGAGTAGCCGGCCAGGTGCACGTCGCGCCCGGTGACCTCTTTGACCGTGTCGATAGCCTCGCTCAACGCGACGACGTGGTCGGCCAGCGTGCGCTCCATGCCCCCTTCGACCTTGTCGGGCGAGCCGAAGTCAATGACCCATGGGTCGATGCCGGCCCGGTGCAGGATGCCGACCGCGCCGTCGTCGCGGGTGACGTCCCACATGTCGGCCGACATCATCATCGGGTGCACCATCAGCACAGGCGGTCCGGGAGGCTTGGATCCGGGCCGGGTGTCGGGCGGGAAATAGCGCCGCAGGCGATACATCGGGACGCTCTGGATGATCTGGAACGGCGAGGGAACTGCGCCGGTCTCCAGGCCGCCGTACCGCAGCACCTCAAGCCCGTTCTGGGCGGTGGCCACCAGCCGTCCGACCGGCTTCGTTATCGCCGACAGATCCACCGCACGCTCCCCTTCAAGCCGACGTGAAGCCCCCGAAATTGCCGAGGTCATCATGGCACAGCGACCTGCGCGCTAGGGCCGACCTATCATCGGCGGCTGATGGCGAACCTGATCAACGTCGAGCGCGCGACGGTGGCCTACGGCACGCGCACCCTTCTCGACGCGGTCAGCCTGGGCATTGACGAAGGCGACGCGATCGGTGTCGTCGGTCGCAACGGCGACGGGAAGACCACGCTGCTGCAGATCCTGACGCTCACCCGCGAGCCGGACTCGGGCCGCGTCACACACACCTCGGGCCTGTCGGTGGGGTACCTGCGCCAGAGTGACGACTTCGCCGCCGAGAGCACCGTGCGCGACGTGATCGTCGGCGGTCGGCCCGACCACGTGTGGGCCGCCGAGCCAGAGACTCGCGACGTGGTCTCGCACCTGCTGGCCGACGTCTCCCTCGACGGTGCGGTCGGGCGGTTGTCGGGCGGCGAGCGACGCCGGGTGGCGCTGGCGGCGGTGCTGATCGCCGGTCACGACGTTCTCGTGCTCGACGAGCCGACCAACCACCTCGACGTCGAGGTGATCGGGTGGCTGGCCGTGCACCTGAACCGGCGCAGGGCCAAGGCGCTGGTGGTGGTCAGCCACGACCGCTGGTTCCTCGACGCGGTGTGCACCAGGACGTGGGAGGTGCACGCCGGCAGCGGAAAAGGGAGGGTCGACGGCTACGACGGCGGTTACGCGGCATATGTGCTCGCGCGGGCCGAGCGGATGCGGCTCGCGGCAGGCGCCGAGGCACGCAGGCAGAACCTCATGCGCAAGGAACTGGCGTGGTTGCGGCGCGGTCCGCCGGCGCGGACGTCGAAGCCGAAGTTCCGGATCCAGGCGGCCAACGAGCTGATCGCGAACGAGCCACCGCCGCGGGACTCGCTCGTCCTACAGCGCTTCGCCACCTCGCGGCTGGGCAAGGACGTGTTCGACCTGCACCGCGTGCGGCTCGAGGCCGGCGACACCGTCGTGCTCGACAAGGTCGACTGGTCGATCGGGCCCGGTGCGCGGATCGGGTTGGTCGGCGTGAACGGCACCGGCAAGACGACGGTGCTGAAGCTGCTGGCCGGTGAGCTCGCGCCGACCGCCGGCACGATCAAGCGGGGCGCGACGCTGAAGATCGGCTACCTCAGCCAGGCGCTGGCCGAACTCGACGGGGCCGACCGGGTGCTCGACGCCGTCGAGAACCGGCGGCGCATCACGGAGTTGGCGGGTGGCGGCGAGATCAGCGCCGACACCTTGCTGCGCGACTTCGGGTTCACCGGCGACAAGCTGACCGCGCGGGTGTCGGAGCTGTCTGGTGGGGAACGGCGCCGTCTGCAGTTTCTGCGGTTGCTGCTCGACGAGCCGAACGTGCTGTTGCTGGACGAGCCCACCAACGACCTGGACATCGACACCTTGACCGTCATCGAGGACTACCTGGACGGTTGGCCCGGCACGCTGATCGCCGTGACCCACGACCGGTATTTCCTCGAACGGGTCTCCGACGTCACCTACGCGCTGACCGGCGGCGGCCGTTGTGAGCTGTTGCCGGGCGGGATCGAGCAGTATCTCGCCGACCGGGCTGCTGCGGCGGCGTCTTCGCCGGCGTCGGCGTCGACTTCGACGGGGCCGCAGGGCGAAACGGCGTCGGCGCGGGAGCGGCGCACCGGTAAGGAGATGGCCCGCATCGAGGGACAGCTGGACAAGCTCGAGGCGCGGATCGCCGCGCTGCACGAGGCGATGGCCGAGGCCGCCGCGGACCATGTGCGGCTGGGTGAGTTGAACGTCGAGCTTCAGGAGTTGTTGAGCCGCAAGGAGTCTCTCGAAGAGGCATGGTTGGCGGCCGCGGACGGCTAACGCAACCGGATCCGGAGCCGGCCGGCCGTCTCGCGCACGATGCCCAGCTGTTTGGCGACCTGGATCGGTGCGGTGCCGCCGCGGGCGTCGCGGGAGTTCACCGACCCTTCGACCGTCAACACCTCCCGGACCTCTGACGTGAGTTCCGGGTGGATGCCGGCGAGTTCGGCGTCCTCGAGTTCTTCCAGCCCGACGCCCCGCGCCTCCGCCGCGCGTACGGCGGCACCGGCCGCTTCGTGCGCGACGCGGAAGGGCACTCCCCTGCGCACCAGCCATTCGGCGACGTCGGTGGCCAGGGTGTAGCCCAGCGGCGCCAGCGCGACCATTCGGTCGGCGTCGAAGCGCAGCGTGGCCGCCAACCCCGCCATCGCCGGCAACAGCAGTTCCAGCTGCGCGACGGAGTCGAAGACCGGCTCTTTGTCCTCCTGCAGGTCGCGGTTATAGGCCAGCGGTTGGGCTTTGAGCGTCGCCAGCAGCCCGGTGAGGTTGCCGATCAGCCGGCCGGACTTGCCGCGGGCGAGTTCGGCGATGTCCGGATTCTTCTTCTGCGGCATGATCGAGCTGCCCGTCGACCAGGCGTCGTGCAGGGTGACGTACCCGAATTCGGTTGTGCTCCACAAGATGATGTCTTCGGCCAGCCGCGAGAGGTCCACGCCGATCATCGAGAACACGAACGCCGCCTCGGCGGCGAAGTCCCGTGACGCCGTGGCGTCGACGGAGTTGTCGGCGGCGGCGTCGAACCCGAGGTCTTCGGCGATCGCATCGGGGTTGAGGCCCAGCGACGACCCGGCGAGGGCCCCTGATCCGTAGGGCGACACCGCCGCTCGCTTGTCGAAGTCGACCAGCCGGTCGACGTCGCGCAGCAGCGGGTGCGCGTGGGCCAGCAGATGGTGCGCCAGGAGGATCGGCTGGGCGGACTGCAGGTGGGTCTTGCCCGGCATGATCGCGGTCGGGTGGGCCGCGGCCTGGGTCGCCAACGCGTCGACGACCTGCAGCGCGCCGTCGGCGACACGCCGGATCGCGTCGCGCAGCCACATCCGAAACAGCGTGGCCACCTGATCGTTTCGTGACCGGCCCGCTCGCAGGCGGCCTCCGAGTTCGGCGCCGACCCGGTCGATCAGGCCGCGTTCGAGCGCACCGTGTACGTCCTCGTCGGTGACCAGCGGGCCGAAGCTGCCGTCCGCGACGTCGGCGGCCAGGCTGTCGAGGCCCGCGAGCAGTCCGTCACGCTGTTCGTCGGTGAGTAGACCGGCGTCGTGCAGCACCTGCGCGTGCGCCTTCGATGCCCGGATGTCGTAGGGCGCCAGCACCCAGTCGAAGTGCGTCGACTTCGACAGGGCGGCAAGCGCATCGGACGGCCCATCGGAGAACCGTCCGCCCCACAGCGAGCCTTCGTTCGTGCTCACGTGATCATCACTTGCCCAAGTCCCGGCGTGCGGAGATGCTCGACGACAGGCCGTGAATCTGCACGAAACCGCGGGCCGCGGACTGGTCGAAGGTATCGCCTTCGTCGTAGGTGGCGAGATTGAAATCGTAGAGCGACTCGGCGCTGCGGCGGCCGTTGACCGCGATGTGTCCGCCGTGCAACACCATTCGGATCTCCCCGGTCACGTGCTCCTGGGTCTTGGCGACGAACGACTCCAGCGCGGTCTTCAGCGGCGAGTACCACAACCCGTCATAGACCAGCTCGCCCCACTTCTGGTCGGTATGGCGCTTGAACCGGCCGAGCTCGCGCTCGAGCGTGACGTGTTCGAGTTCGGTGTGCGCGGTGATCAACACCATCGCGCCGGGCGCCTCGTAGATTTCGCGGCTCTTGATGCCGACCAACCGGTCCTCGACGACGTCGAGCCTGCCGACACCCTGCTCGCCGGCACGCCGGTTCAGCTCCTCGATGGCCTGCAGCACCGTCACCCGACGCCCGTCGATCGACACCGGCACGCCGCGTTCGAATCCGATGACGACCTCGTCGGGGGTGCTCCAGTTGACCGTCGGGTCCTCGGTGTAGTCGTAGACGTCCTTGGTGGGCGCATTCCACAGATGCTCGAGGAATCCGGTCTCGACGGCGCGACCCCAGACGTTCTGGTCGATCGAGAAAGGCGAGCGCTTCGTGACGTTGATCGGGATTGCGTTCTCCTCTGCGAACGCGATCGCCTTCTCCCGCGTCCACGCGTAGTCACGCACCGGGGCGAGCACCTTCAGATCCGGTGCCAGCGAGGCGAACCCGACCTCGAAGCGCACCTGGTCATTGCCCTTACCGGTGCAGCCGTGTGCGACCGTGCTGCCGCCGTGTTCGCGCGCCGCATCCACCAGGTGCTTGACGATCAGCGGTCGGCTCAGCGCCGACACCAGCGGGTAGCGGTCCATGTACAGCGCGTTCGACTGGATCGCGGGCAGGCAGTACTCGTCGGCGAACTCGTCCTTGGCGTCGACGACCACGGCCTCCACGGCGCCGCAGTCGAGTGCGCGCTTGCGGACGACCTCCATGTCCTCGCCGCCCTGGCCCAGGTCGATCGCGACGGCGACCACCTCGCGCCCGGTCTCCTTGCCGATCCAACTGATCGCCACCGAGGTGTCCAGGCCACCGGAATAGGCCAGGATGACGCGTTCGGACATCAGCAGGTCTCCTTTTGTCTAATGCTTTCGAGTTTCGTTGCCAGTTCGGCGCCGGTCATCGGTTCGCGGGCGACGACCAGGATGGTGTCATCGCCGGCCACGGTGCCGACGACGAACGGGAGTGCCGCGCGGTCCATCGCGGCGGCGAGGTAGTGGGCCGCCCCCGGCGGAGTCCGCAGGATGGCCAGGTTGCCGCTGGCGTCGGTCGACACCAGCAGCTCGGCCAGCAGCCGCGACATCCGTTCGGTCCCACCGGAAACGCCGCGCACCGGGCTGCCGTCCTCGGGGACGATGTACACGCCGACGCCGCCGTCGGCGCCGCGCAGTTTGACCGCGCCGAGCTCTTCCAGGTCGCGCGACAGCG
This sequence comes from Mycobacterium sp. 1164985.4, assembly GCF_001668575.1. Taxonomy (GTDB): domain Bacteria; phylum Actinomycetota; class Actinomycetes; order Mycobacteriales; family Mycobacteriaceae; genus Mycobacterium. The sequence goes on along the minus strand of NZ_LZMD01000065.1, from coordinate 179,391 downwards.
TGGCCTGGGTGACCTCGATGCCCTCCTCGGCCAGCAGGGTGGCCAATTCGGTTTGGCTGTGCACCGATTGCGACGACAGGATCGCCACGATGCGGGCCTGCCGTCCGGCGCGGGTCGCCGCTGAAGTCATTGCTCGACTCCCGCACGCTCCAGCAGCCACACCAGCAGCGCCTTCTGGGCGTGCAGGCGGTTCTCGGCTTCGTCCCACACCGCGCTCTGCGGACCGTCGATCACCTCGTCGGTGATCTCTTCCCCGCGGTGGGCCGGAAGGCAGTGCAGCACAACCGCATCCGCAGCCGCCCGGCCGAGCAGCCCGTCGTTGACCTGGAACGGCCGGAACGGCCCCACCCGGTCCAACCCGTCGTTCTCCTGCCCCATCGACGTCCAGGTGTCGGTGACGAGCACATCGGCACCGTCGGCCGCCGCGTCGGGGTTCTCGGTCACGGTGACGGTCGCACCGGTCTCCGACGCCCGCTTCTTCGCGGCGTCGACGAAGTCCGGATGCGGTTGGAAGCCGGCCGGCCCCGCGATCGTCACATCCAGACCCGCGGTCACGCCGCCCACCATCAACGAGTGCGCCATGTTGTTGGCGCCGTCGCCGAAGTAGGACATCCGCAACCCTGCCAGCTTGCCCTTGCGTTCGGCGAGCGTCTGCAGGTCGGCGAGCACCTGGCACGGGTGGAACTCATCGGAGAGCGCGTTCACGATCGGCACACTCGCACCCGCCGCCATCGCGGTCAGCCGGTCCTGGGCGAAGGTGCGCCACACGATCGCCTTGACATACCGCGAGAGCACCCGACCGGTGTCCTCCAGCGTCTCGTCGCGCCCCAGCTGTGTGCTGCGCCCGTCGACGACGACGGCGTGGCCGCCGAGTTGGGCGATGCCCAGCTCGAACGAGAACCGGGTTCGGGTGGAGTTCTTGTCGAAGATCACCGCCACCCCGCTCGGGCCCTCCAGCGGGCGCCGGCTGAACGGCTGCGCCTTCAACTCGGCAGCGAGGGCGAGCACCTCGGCCTGCTGCTCGGGGGTCAGGTCGTCGTCGCGCAGAAAGTGCCGGATTCCGGTCATGAGGCGGCGCCCTTGTCGAGGACCGCAGGAAGCGCGGTGAGGAAGTCGTCGATCTGGGCTTCGGTGATGACCAGCGGCGGGGCCAACCGGATCACGGCGGGCGCTGCGGCGTTCACGAGGAACCCGGCATCACGGGCCGCGGCCTCGACGGCCTTGGCGGCCTCGGCGGTCAGCACGACGCCGAGCAGCAGGCCGCGGCCGCGGACGTGATCGACCAACGGATGTCCCAGCGTCTCGATGCCGGCCGACAGCGTCTTGCCGAGCACGTCGGCGCTACCGACGAGGTCGTCGTCGGCCAGCACCCGCAGCACCGCGAGCGCCGCCGCGGTGCACACGGGATTGCCGCCGAAGGTGCTGCCGTGCAGACCGGGCGTCAACAGCTCGGCGGTTGCGCCTGTGGCGATGCACGCGCCGATCGGCAACCCGCCGCCGAGCCCCTTGGCCAGGGTCACGACGTCGGGGGCGATCCCGTCGTGTTGGTGGGCGAAAAACGCTCCGGTCCGCCCCATTCCGGTCTGCACCTCGTCGAGCACCAGCAGCGCGCCGTGCGCCGCGGTGATCTCGCGGGCGGCGACCAGGTAGCCCGCCGGCGGCACCACGACGCCGCCCTCTCCCATGATCGGCTCGAGGAACACGGCTGCGGTCTCGTCGTCGACGGCGGCCCGCAGGGCGTCGACGTCGCCGTACGGCACGTGGGTCACGTCACCGGGCAGCGGCGCGAACGGCGCCTGCTTCGACGGCTGACCGGTGAGCGCGAGCGACCCCATCGTGCGGCCGTGGAAAGCCCCCTGCGCGGCAACCAGTTTCGTGCGTCCGGTCAGTCGGGTGATCTTGAACGCGACCTCGTTGGCCTCGGTGCCGGAGTTGCAGAAGAACACCTTGGCGGGGTGGCCCACGTGGCCGACGAGCGCCTCGGCCAGCGCGACACCGGGTTCGGTCGCGTATAGGTTCGAGGTGTGGCCCAGCGTGTTGAGCTGGCCGGTGACCGCCTCGATGACCGCCGGATTTCGATGGCCCAGGATGTTGACCGCGATGCCCCCGAGCAGGTCGACGTAGGACTTGCCGTCGACGTCGGTGACCACCGCACCGTCCCCGCTGGCCAACGCCAGCGGCGGGGTGCCGTAGTTGTTCATCATCACGGCCTGCCACCGCTCGAGCAGACTCATGACCGCACCACTTTCGTCCCCGTTCCCTCGTCGGTGAGCAGTTCGACCAGCACGCAGTGCTCCACGCGGCCGTCGATGACGTGTGCGCTCGGCACACCGCCGGCAACCGCACGCAGGCACGCCTCGATCTTCGGGACCATGCCCGCCTCCAGCGTCGGCAGCATCTGGGTCAGTGCGGCCGAGTCGATCTCGCTGACCAGCGAGCCGCGGTCGGGCCAGTTGGTGTAGAGGCCCTCGACGTCGGTGAGCATCAGCAGTTTCTCCGCGCCCAGCGCCTCGGCGAGCGCGGCGGCCGCGGTATCGGCGTTGATGTTGTGCACGATTCCGTCGGCGTCGGGCGCGATGGTCGAGACCACTGGAATCCGTCCTGCCGCAATGAGATCCAGCAGCGATCCGGCGTTGACCCTCTCGACGTCGCCGACGAGGCCGATGTCGGTGGCCACGCCGTCGACGGTCACGCTGCGCCGCACGGCGGTGAACAACTGGGCGTCCTCGCCGGTGACGCCGACGGCGTACGGGCCGTGAGCGTTGATCAGCCCGACCAGTTCCCGGCCGACCTGACCGAACAACACCATGCGCGCGACGTCGAGCACCTCGGGTGTGGTGACCCGGAAGCCACCCTTGAAATCACCCGGGATGCCGAGGCGTTTGAGCATCGCGCTGATCTGCGGGCCGCCGCCGTGGACCACGACCGGATGCACACCGCAGTTACGCAGGAAGACCATGTCGGCGGCGAACGCGGCCTTGAGCACCTCGTCGGTCATCGCGTTGCCGCCGTACTTGATGACGACGATCTTGCCGTGCAGTTGTTTGAGCCACGGCAGCGCTTCGGCCAGAACCTTTGCCTTGACCGGGGTTTCGACGCTCATGAGCTGTACGCCGAGTTCTCTTCGACGTATCCGTGCGACAAGTCGGTGGTGCGGATCGAGGCCTGCCCCGAACCGTCGGCGAGATCGATGGTGACATCGATGTCCGCACCGGACAGGTCGACGTCGCGCGAACCCGGCTGCGGCGCCCCGTCTTTCCAGACCGGAAAACCGTTGAACGCCAACGTGACCCGATCCGGGTCGACCTTGAACGGCGCCATTCCGATGGCCGCCAGCACCCGGCCCCAGTTCGGGTCCGACCCGAACAACGCCGTCTTGACCAGGCTGTCACGCGCGACCAGGCGGGCGCCGAGCAGGGCGTCGTCCTCGGACGCCGCACCCTTCACGGTGATGACGATCCGCTTCGTCACGCCCTCGGCGTCGGCCTGCAGCTGCTGGCACAGGTCGTCACACACCCGCAGTATCGCCTCGTCGAGCTCGTCCTGGCTGGGCTTGATCGCGCTGGCGCCCGACGACAGGAGCAGCACGGTGTCGTTGGTCGAACAGCTGCCGTCGACATCGAGGCGGTCGAAGGTGAGCGCGGCGGCCTTGCGCAACGCCTGATCGAGCGCGGCGGAGTCGGCGACGGCGTCGGTGGTGATCACGCACAGCATGGTGGCCAGCGACGGGGCAATCATGCCCGCGCCCTTGGCCATCCCGCCGACGGTCCAATTGCCCGCGTGATGCAAAGCGACCTGTTTGGGCACGGTGTCGGTGGTCATGATGGCCCGCGCGGCTTCCTCACCGCCGGTGAGGCCGCCGGCCAGTTCGTGCACGATCTCGGTGACGCCGGACAGCACCTTGTCCATGGGCAGCCGGTCGCCGATCAGTCCGGTGGAGCAGACCGCGACCTCGATGGCCCCGGTCTCGGTGCCCCAGTCGCTCAACGCGGCCGCGACCGCCTCGGCGGTGGCGTGCGTGTCCTGGAACCCCTGGGGTCCGGTGCAGGCGTTCGCGCCGCCGGAGTTCAGGATCACCGCGCGCAGGCGCCCGGTGGTGAGTACCTGCCGGCTCCACAGCACCGGCGCCGCCTTGACCTGATTGCGGGTGAACGCGCCCGCGGCGGCGTAGTCGGGACCCTCGTTGAACACCAACGCCAGGTCCAGCGCCCCCGAGGTCTTGATGCCGGCGGCGATCCCGGTCGCCCGGAAGCCCTCCGGTGCGGTGACCCCCTGCGTGCGCAGCAGCCGTGTGCCGGCGCTCTGCTCGGCGTCGGGCCCGGTCACGGCGCCACACCCACGATCGATAGTCCTTCGGTCTCCGGCCAGCCCAGCGCCAGGTTCATCGACTGCACGGCCGCGCCGCCGGTGCCCTTGACGAGGTTGTCGATCGCCGCGATCGACACCAGCGTCTTCGCGTCGTCGTCCACGGCGACCGCCAGCTGCGCGGCGTTGCTGCCGATCACGGCACCGGTCTTGGGCAGTTGGCCCTCCGGCAGCAGATGGATGAACGGTTCGGCGTCATAAGCCTTTTCGTAGGCGGCGCGGATCTCCGACAGCGGGGCGGCGGTGCGCGCCGTGCAGGTCGCCAGGATCCCGCGCGTGGTGGGGATGAGCACCGGGGTGAACGACACGGTGACGTCCTTGTCGGTCAGCGCGCGCAGCCCCTGGGCGATCTCCGGCGTGTGCCGGTGCTTGCCGCCGACGTTGTACGCCCGCGCCGACCCGATCACCTCGGCGCCGAGCAGGTCGGTCTTGGCCGCGCGGCCCGCACCCGATGTGCCGCTGACGGCCACCACGGTCACGGCCGGCTCGATGAGGTCTGCGGCGACGGCGGGCCACAGCGCCAACAGCGCCGCGGTCGGGTAACAGCCCGGCACCGCGATCCGCTTCGCTTCGCGCAGGCGCTCGCGCGCACCCGGCAGCTCCGGCAGCCCGTAAGGCCAGCTTCCGGCGTGCGCCGACCCGTAGAACCGCTCCCACGCCGCGGAGTCGGTGAGCCGGAAGTCGGCGCCGCAGTCGATGATCACGGTGTCGTCCCCGAGCTGCTCGGCCAGCTCCGCGGAGTGTCCGTGCGGCAAGCCGAGGAACACCACGTCGTGACCGCCGAGCACCTCTTTGTCGGTGGGCTCCAGCACCCGGCCGGCCAGCGGCAACAGGTGCGGATGGTGCTCGGCCAGCGTCATGCCGGCGCTTGCGGCGGCGGTCAGCGCGCCGATTGTCAGCCGCCCGTCGGCATAGGCGGGATGCCCGAGAAGTAGACGTAGGATCTCACCGCCGGCGTATCCGCTGGCGCCCGCTACCGCGACTGAAACCATGCAGGCGATTCTGCATGTTTATGCAGAGCGATGCAAATTCATTACCCTCAGCGGCGTTGTTCGGCGCCGACCCGTTCGGCCGCGGCTTCGACCGCCGCTTCGCGCGCGGCGCTGGCCTCGTCCTCGGTGAGGGTGCGGTCGGCGGCGCGGAACCGCAGCGCGAACGCCAGCGACTTGCGGCCCTCGCCGATCTGCGGGCCGGTGTAGACGTCGAACAACCGCACATCTTCGAGCAACGGACCCGCCCCCGCCCGGACCGCGTCGATCACGGCGGCCGCGGCGACGTCCTCGGCGACGACGAGGCTGATGTCCTGGAACACCGCAGGGAACGGTGACACCCGCGGCGCCGGGAGCCGCTCGACGATCGGTATCGCGTCCAGATCGAGTTCGACGGCACAGGTGCGCTCGGGCAGTCCGGCCCGCTCGACGACGGCGGGGTGCAGTTCGCCGGCGTAACCGACGACGGTGCCGCTGTCGCGGTCACCCAGCACCACCTCGGCGCAACGGCCGGGATGCCACGGCAGGTGCTGCGCGGGACGCAGGCTCAGCTCGACACCCGCGGCGCGCGCGATCACCTGGACCGCCTCGAACGCGTCGGCGGGTTGCGCCTCGCGACCGGGACCCCAGGGGCCCGCGGGCTCACGCAGCCCGGCCAACACCACGCCGACGTGTTGGGGTTGCCGCGGCAGCGATGCGTCCAGCGCCGCGATCTCCTCGTCGCTGGGTCGCCGGTCGGTCGGTATCCGTTCGAGCGCGCGGGTATTCGGCGTGGGCACGACGACCTGCTGGATGGCGAACAGCCCGACATCGACGGCGCCGCGAGACACGTTGCGTGTCAACGCCTCCAGCAATCCCGGCAGCAGCGTGGTGGCCAGCTGCGGGCGGTCGGAGTCCAGCGGGTTGAGCACGTCGGTCGTCGCCCTGCGGTGGTCGTCGGCGGGCAGCCCCCACTGGTCGAACACGCCCGCAGGCAGGAATGGGGTGGGCAGGATCTCCACATACCCGTTGAGTCCCAACGATTTTCCGATGGCGCGCCGCCGCCTCTGCACGGAGGTCAGGCCGCGTCCGGCCGGGGCCAGCGGCAGCACCGACGGAATCTTCTCCAGGTCCTCGAGCCGCAGCACCTCCTCGACGAGGTCGGCCGGCTGGATGAGGTCGGGCCGCCAACTCGGCGGGGTGACCGTGAGCGCGCCGTCGGCGGAGACGACCCGCGCGCCGATCTGAGTGAGCCGCCGCTCGGCGGTGCCCGGCGCATAGTCGACACCCGCGGTCCGGTCGGGCAGGTCGACCGCCATGGTCACCGGCGGCTGCGACCAGTCCTCGCGGGGCGGTTCACCGCGCCAGTCGGTGAGCGTGGGTTCGACCGTGCCGTCGGCGATCTCGGCCAGCAGCGTGGCGCAGCGGTCCAGCGCGGCGACCGAGATCGCCGGGTCGACGCTGCGCTCGTAGCGGCGGCCCGCCTCGCTGTACAGGCGCAGCCGCCGCTGGGTGCGTGACACCGCGGCCGGATCCCACACCGCGGCCTCGAGCAGCACGTCGGTGGTGGTGTCGCGCACCTCGGTGGTGCCCGCGCCCATCACGCCGCCGATCGCCGCGGTCGCGACGTCGTCGACGATCAGCACGTCGGCGGGGTCTAGGCGGCGTTCGACGTCGTCGAGGGTCACCACGGTCTCCCCCGGTTCGGCGAACCGCACCCGGAATCCGCCGGTGACGAGGCTTCGGTCGTGGGCGTGCATCGGGTGCCCGAGCTCGAGCATGACGTAGTTGGTGACGTCGACCGCGGGTGAGATGGCCCGGATGCCGGACAGCAGCAGCCGTCGCTGCATCCACCACGGTGAGACGGCGTCCGGATCGATTCCGGTCACCGGCCGCAGCCCGAACCGCCGCACGCCGGTGCCCGGTTCGATCGACACAGGCAGCGCCGCGCCCTCCGCGGGAAGCGGCGCGATGTCGGCCGGATCGGCGTAGTCGAGGTCGTAGGCTGCGGCGATCTCGCGGGCCAGACCGCGCACCGACAGGCAGTAGCCGCGGTCCGGTGTGATCGCGAGGTGGAAGACGACGTCGTCGAGGCCCAGCACGTCGGCGGCCGGGGTCCCCGGTTCGGCGGTGCCGGCAGGCAGCACCAGGATGCCCGAATGGTCGGTGCCCAGGTTCATTTCGGCCGTCGAGCAGATCATCCCGTCGGAGATCCGGCCGTAGGTCTTGCGACTGGCGATCGTGAAGTCGCCCGGCAGTACTGTCCCGGGCAGCGCCACCACGACCAGGTCATCCACGACGAAATTGGTTGCGCCGCAGACGATGTCACGGGGTTCGGCCTCGCCGACGTCGACCTTCACGGCGCGGATGGGCTTCTTGAACTCGGTGAGTTCCTCGATCTCGGCGACCCGACCCACCGTCAGCGGTCCGGTGACCGGACCGACGGGAATGACCTCCTCGACCTCGTGGCCGATGCGAATCAACGCCTGCTCGAGGTCGGAAGGGCTCACGTCCCAACCCGGTGCGCCGGCCTGCACGACGTCGCGCAGCCAGCTGTACGGTAGCCGCATCAGGCCCCTACCCCGAACGGCAGGGAGAACCGCACATCACCCTCGACCATGTCGCGCATGTCGGGAATCCCGTTGCGGAACTGCAGCGTTCGTTCCAGCCCCATACCGAATGCGAAGCCCGAGTAGGCGTCGGGGTCGATCCCGCAGGCGCGCAGCACGTTCGGGTTGACCATGCCGCAGCCGCCCCACTCCACCCATCCGGGTCCGCCCTTTTTGTTCTCGAACCAGATGTCGACCTCGGCCGACGGCTCGGTGAACGGGAAGAAGTGCGGCCGGAACCGGGTGCGGGCCTGTGGTCCGAATTCGGAGCGGGCGAACGCGTCGAGCGTGCCGCGCAGGTGTGCCATCGTCAGCCCCTTGTCGACGGCCAGCCCCTCGACCTGATGGAAGACCGGGGTGTGGGTGGCGTCGAGTTCGTCGGTGCGGAAGGTGCGCCCGATCGAGACGATGTAGACGGGCGGTTCGCGCTCGAGCAGCGTTCGGATCTGCACCGGCGAGGTGTGCGTGCGCAACACCTGGCGCGACCCCTCCGGCGCGATGTGGAAGGTGTCTTGCTCGCTGCGGGCGGGATGGTCCGGCGGGAAGTTGAGCGCGTCGAAGTTGAACTGCTCGGTCTCGACCTCGGGCCCCTCGGCCAGCTCCCAGCCCATGGCGACGAACGTGTCGGCGATGCGCTCGCCCAAGATCGTGATCGGGTGGCGCGCGCCGACCGGTTGCCGCGTCGACGGCAGCGTGACGTCAATGCGCTCCGCGACCAGCACCGCGGCGTCGCGCTCCGCGCGCAGCGCCGCCAACCGCTCGTCGTAGGCGCGCTGCGCCTCGCCGCGCGCCACATTGACGCGCTTACCCGCGTCGGCCCGGTCGGCCTTGGCCAGCGACCCAAGCGACTGGCGCGCCAACGCGATCGGCGACCGGTCGCCGAGGTGGTCGGTCTTCGCCCGCGCGAGCGCGTCGAGGTCGGCGGCCGCGTCGAAGGCACGCCGAGCAGCGCTGACAGCCTCGGTCAGCGCTTCTTCGGACAGGTCTGCGGGCTGATCAGCCACCCGGCGATCATAGGCGATGCGCCAGTTGGCCCTCGAACGCCCATCGGCGCCGTAGGCGGGCGACGACCAAACCCGATGCGGCGGCGACGAGCCCACACGCCGTCGCGAGCGTGGCCGACGGACCGCTGGTCACCAACAGGGCGTAGCCGAACGCGACGGCGACACCCAGCAGCAGCCTCCGCACCGTCGTCCAACGTCCCTCGCGGGCGAAGCGGGCGCTCGCCAGCATCCCGAGCGTCAACGCCGCGACATGCCCGACGTCGCTGAACCCGCGCTCGATGGCGAGGGTGGCGAATCCGATCGCCAGCCACCAGCCGATCCAGGCCGGGCGCCACCGCGCCGGCAGCGCCGCGGTGAGCGAGCCCAGGACTGCGGCGGCTCCGTAGCTCATTCCGACATCCGGCGCGCGGGCCACCGAACCCGGCAGCCACGCCTGCGCGACGCCGGCGCCCAGAGCGGCCGCCACGAGCAGGGTGGCCCCGACATGTCCGACCCCGAACACCACCAGCAACCGGATGCTGCCCCACTGCAACTCGGCCAACGCCAGCAGGCAGATCAGCCCTGGCAGCCACACGTAGATCGGTCCCGCGTCGACCACGAACGCGCTGCCCACCAAGGTGCCGAGGCGCCCGTGGGAGAGGTTGTGCAGGTTCGTGCTGGCATGGCAGACGACCCGGTCCTTGAACTCGGGTCCCTGCCACAACAGCACCGACGTCACCGACGTGAGAATGACCGCGTACGCCAGGGTCACCCGAACCGGCCCGAGACGCCCGATCACCACGAGAATCCACTATTCCCCCGCGGGGTGCTCCTCGTTGTTTCCGCCACCTGGCAAGTGCCTGAGGGTTTTCAGCCGGTACATGACGAAGTCGTTCGGCACCCCGTCCTGTTTGTGCGCGAAGACCTGGCGGCGCAGGCGTTTGGCCTCCACGCCCAGCGATGCGAACTCTTCGGCGGGGATGCGGTCGAGCGTGGTCGCCGAGACCACCAATTCCCCGCGGGTCGCGCGGCTCATCACCCGCGCGGCGATGTTGACATCGACGCCCAGCCAATCCGATCCGATGCGCTGCGGGTGGCCGGTGTGCACACCGACCCGCATGCGTGGGGTAAACCCGTCGATGTCAACGGCTTTGACCGCCTCGCGTGCGGAGATCGCCGCTCGTACGGCCGTCGTCGGGTCGGAGAACACCGCCATCAGGCCGTCGCCCATGCGCTTGACGATCTGTCCGCCCGCCTCCAGCAGCGGCGGCTCGGCGACCTGCGACACGCGACGGAGCAGCTTCAACGTCGCATCGTCGCCGGAGTTCAACGCCCACGCCGAGAAGCCGACGAGGTCGGTGAAGACGAGCGTCGCCTCGCGGTTGGCCGGTTTCCCGGAGACCCGCTCGGTGAGCGCCTGCCACACCTGCAACGCGCCGAGGCTCACCTCGCGGGTGGCGGCATTGCGTTCGAGTATCCGGTCCGCGGCGCGGGCGGCCGCCCGCGGTCCGCCCACTCCGTCGGCCGACAGTGGATCCCCGAACTCCGGATCGCCCGGCAACACGCGGCGGGTCCGCCGCAGAAAGGCGATGACGCTCTCGTTGCGGTTGGTGTTCTTCAGCCAGCCCAAAGGCCCGGTCGACCGCTCGAACGGCTCGACATCCACGACGTCAGCCTAAGCGGGCCGCTCGACGCCGAGCAATCTCGTCAGACGAAGCCGTCATCCGAATCACGAAAGCACGGTCAGCGAAGCAGCTGGTCACAGCGATGTGGAGGCCCAGTAGCCACGGAATAACGGTGCGAGACGACGCGCCCCGCAAATCGTAGACAACATTCGTTGTCAGCATTATCGTCGAGTTCGACGCCGATTCAGCGAGGAATCAGATGACCGCGAACCACAGCACCGATCCCCTTGGTCCCGACTCGTTGACGTGGAAGTACTTCGGCGATCTGCGGACCGGGCTGCTCGGTGTGTGGATCGGTGCGGTGCAGAACATGTACCCCGAACTCGGTGCGGGCGTCGAAGACCATTCGATCCTGCTGCGCGAACCGCTGCAGCGCGTCGCGCGCTCGGTGTACCCGATCATGGGTGTCGTCTACGACGGCGAACGCGCTACCAGTACCGGCGAGCAGATCAAGAACTACCACACCACGATCAAGGGCGTCGACGCCGAAGGGCGTCGCTATCACGCGTTGAACCCCGAAACGTTCTACTGGGCGCACGCCACCTTCTTCATGCTGATCATCAAGACGGCCGAATACTTCTGCGGTGGGTTGACCGAGGCCGAGAAACGTCAGCTGTTCGACGAGCACGTGCAGTGGTATCGCATGTACGGCATGAGCATGCGCCCGGTGCCTGAGAGCTGGGAGGAGTTCTGCGAGTACTGGGACCGCAAATGCCGCGAGGAGCTCGAGATCAACCGCGCCACGCTCGACATCTTCTCGATCCGCATCCCCAAACCGTGGTTCGTGTTGATGCCGACCGGGCTGTGGGATCAGCTCTTCAAGCCGATGGTGGGCGCGCAGCGCTGGATCGCGGCGGGCGTTTTCGACGAAGCGCTTCGCGAGAAGGCCAACATGCGGTGGACGCCGGGAGATGAGGTTCTGCTGCGGCTGTTCGGCAAGTTGGTCGAGTTCGCATTCGTGGCGGTGCCCGACGAAATCCGTTTGCATCCACGGGCATTGACCGCATACCGGCGCGCCCAGGGGCGCCTGCCCGCGAACGCCCCGCTGGTCGAGGCGCCGGCGTTCATGGCGCCCCCGAGCGACCGGCGCGGCCTACCCATGCACTATGTGCCGCCCCGCAAGTCGCTGCTAGACCGGGCGGGCTCTCTTGTGCACACCACGTTCTCTTTGGCGGGGCTGCGTCCGGCCCGCGGACGCCATAAGGCAGCCTGAGTGCATGCTCGAATGGTCTGACACCGATATCGCCGTCCGCGACGCCGTGCGCGAGTTCGTCGACAAGGAAATCCGCCCGCACGTCGATGCGCTGGAAAGCGGCGAGATGGAGCCCTACCCCATCGTCCGCAAGCTGTTCGCGACGTTCGGCATCGCCGACATGGCCCGCGAGTCACTGAACAAGCGGCTCGCCCGGCTGCGCGACGGCGGCGGCGCGTCGGAGAAATCCTCGGGCGGCGGCATGTTCGGCGAGGGTTCCGGCGGCATGGGGTTCGTCGTGATCAGCGAGCTGTGCCGGGTCTCGATGGGCGTGGTCACCGGCATGGGCGTCAGCCTCGGGCTGACGGTGCCGACGATCATGAGCCGCGGCACGCTGGCGCAACAGGAGCGCTGGCTGCCGGACCTGGTCACCTACGACAAAGTGGGCGCCTGGGCGATCACCGAGCCCGACTCGGGGTCCGACGCGTTCGGCGGCATGAAGTCCTACGTTGTGCGCGACGGCTCAGGAAATGGGGAGTACATCCTCAACGGCCAGAAGACCTTCATCACCAACGGACCCGATGCGGACGTCGTGGTGGTCTACGCCAAGTTGGACGAGGGCGACCCCAGCGTCGACAAGCGGGACCGCAAGGTGCTGACGTTTGTGCTCGACCGCGGCATGGAGGGCTTCGTGCAGTCGAAGCCGTTCCGCAAGATGGGAATTCACAGCTCCCGCACCGGCGAGTTGTTCTTCAACAACGTGCGTCTGGGCCGCGACCGGCTGCTCGGCGAGACCGAGGAGAATTCCGCCGGCGACGGCCGCGCCAGCGCGCGCTCGAGCTTCAGCACCGAACGCATCGGCGTTGCCGCGATGTCGCTCGGCGTGATCGAGGAGTGCCTGCGGCTGTGCGTCGACTACGCCAAGAGTCGCACGCTGTGGGGTCAAGAGATCGGCCAGTTCCAGCTGATCCAGCTCAAGCTGGCGAACATGGAGGTGGCGCGGATGAACGTGCGCAACATCCTGTTTCGTGTGATCGAAGCGGCGCAGGCCGGCGTGCCGATTTCGCTGCCCGAGGCCTCGGCGATCAAGTGGTACTGCTCGCAGGCGGCCACCGACGTAGCGATGGACGCGGTGCAGTTGTTCGGCGGCAACGGCTACATGACCGAGTACCGAGTCGAACAACTGGCGCGCGACGCCAAGTCGCTGATGATCTACGCCGGAAGCAACGAGGTGCAGATCACGCACGTGGCGCGGGGTCTGCTCGGCTCCTGACGGGTCAGCGGTCCTCGACGATGAACTGCGCGGCGCGCGCGGCCATCGCCATCACCGGCCCGTTCAGGTTGCCCGCCAACATGATCGGCATCGCCGAGCAGTCGACGATGCGCAGACTGTCGATACCGCGCACGCGCAGTCGGCCGTCGACGATGTCGTCGTCGCTGGGACCCATGGCGCAGCTGCCGATGGCGTGATAGCCGCAATAGCCGCCGTCCAACGCGGCGTCGACCAGTTCGTCGTCGCTGCGCGCCTGTGGGCCTGGGAACGTCTCGTGGTCGATGTGCTCGGCGATCGGTGAGTGCTCGAACAGCTCGCGGGCCCGGCGCAGGAGGTTTGCGGTGGTGCTGCGGTCGTAGTCGCTGGTGAGGTAGCTCGGGTCCAGCAGCAACGGCGCCGCCGGGTCCGGCGCGGTGATCTCGACGCTGCCCTCGGATGTGGGGCGAAGGGTGAAACCCAGACACGAAACCCCTGGCTCCCGTTCGAGGGCCACCGGCTCACCGTCGTTGTACGCCGGGATCGTGAAGGGGCCCAACAACAGTTGTCCGTCGACGCGGGGCGCGTCCGGGGTGGTCTTCATGAACGCGAGCACGTCGAAGGTCGGTGTCGCCAGCGAGCCCCGGCGTCTTGCCAGGTAGCGTGCGGCGCTTCTGGCCTGCCCGGATCGGCTGGACAGCTGCCGGTTGTATCCGAGCTCGGCGTTGAGGCGGTACTTCAGCGCAAAGCAGCGGTGTTCACGCATCCGCCTGCCCACGTTCTCGCGTTCGAGCAGCAGCGGGACCCCGGCCCGGTCGAGCACTTCGCGCGGGCCGATTCCCGACAGTTGCAGCAGCTTCGGGCTGCCCATGCTGCCGAGGGCGAGGATCGTCTCACGGTCGGCCTGGAACTGTGAGCGCGCGCCGTCCGGCGTTCGGACGGTGATGCCGGTGGCTCGGTCGTTGTCGATGTCGATGCGGCACACCTCGGCTCGCGTGATCACGGTGAGGTTCGGTCGTCGCATCGCCGGGCGCAGGAACGCGTCGGCGGCGCTCACCCGGCGGCCTCGGCGAATGGTGGCGGGGGTGAACCCGATACGGGGTTCGTCGCTCTCGTTGATGTCGTCGAGCGGCCGGAGCCCGAGGTTCGCGCCCGACCGCACCAACTCGTGGCTCACGACGTCTTGTTCGGCCGCTACCGAGATGTGCAGCGGCCCGCCCGCGCCGCGGGTGGGTGAGGCGCCGAACGCGTTGTCCTCCATGGCTTTGAAGACGGGCAGGATCTCGTCCCAGCCCCACCCCTTGTTGCCCAGCTCCTCGAGCTCGTCGTAGTCGGCCCGGTTGCCCCGGTTGTAGACCATGCCGTTGATGGAACTCGAGCCTCCGATCACCTTGCCGCGGGTCCAGAACTCGGGGCGTTGCCTGGGTCCGAACGGCGTTGTCGCGTAGCGCCAGACGTACTTCTCGTTCTCGAACAACATGCCCGAGCCCTTGGGCACGTGCAGCATCGGATGCCTGTCGAGGCCGCCGGCCTCGACCAGCAGCACCGTCGTCGCCGGGTCGGCTGACAACCGGTTCGCCAATACGCAGCCGGCCGAACCGGCGCCCGCGATGATGTAGTCGAAGCGACGCATCGCCGCACAATACTTCGCCGAGCTAAGTCTGTGGGGAGTTTGGGCGCTGATGTGACGCAGCGCGCTTCGGCGCTAGGTGCGTTGTGCCCGCGCGCTCTGGTAGAGGCAGATCGCCGCGGCCGCGGCCACGTTGAGGCTCTCGGTGCTGCCCGGCATCGGGATGTGGACGCGGTGCGTGGCCGACGCCGCGAGCGCTGCCGGCAGACCGTGCGCCTCCGGCCCGAACATCCACGCCGTCGGTCCCGCGAGGTCGGCTCCCAGATCGGGGCTGTCGAGCGAGATTTCGCCGTCCACCGTGGTCGCCAGCACCTGCAGGCCGGCGCCGGCGAGTTGCGACACCGCCGCCGCAGCGTCGTTTTCAGTGACGACGGGGATGGAGAAGATGCTGCCGGTCGAGGCGCGCAGGCACTTACCGTTGTACGGGTCGACGCTGTGCCCGGCGAACACCACGGCGTCGGCCCCCATCGCGTCAGCGATCCGGATCAAGGTGCCCGCGTTGCCCGGCTCGGACATCTCGACAGCGACGGCCACCAGTCGCGGCGACGCGGCCAGCACATCGTCGATCGAGGTCTGCGGTGTCGTGCAGACCGCGACCAGGCCTACCGGAGTCACCGTCTCCGACAGCGCTTTTGCGGCGCGTTCCGTCACCACGTGCACGGGTGCGTCGGCCAGCAGGGCACCGAACCGGTTCAGCGCATCCTCAGTGGCGAAGACCTCGGATACGAGACCGCGCCGCAACGCCGCCTCGACGAGGTTGGGCCCCTCGGCGAGGAAGCGCGCGGCGCGGCGTCGCCCGACGTGGCGGTGCAGCTTGGCCGCAGCGACCACCCGGGCGGATCGTTCGGTGAGCGTCAGGCAGCCTCGCCCGACGGCGCGTTGAC
This sequence comes from Mycobacterium sp. 1164985.4, assembly GCF_001668575.1. Lineage (GTDB taxonomy): Bacteria > Actinomycetota > Actinomycetes > Mycobacteriales > Mycobacteriaceae > Mycobacterium. The sequence goes on along the minus strand of NZ_LZMD01000065.1, from coordinate 163,826 downwards.
GTCCTCGGGCAGTGCGCCCTTGGCGACCTCCACCAGCGCGGTGAACGCGGCCGGATCACTGACGGCGATCTCGGCGAGGTTCTTGCGGTCCACCTCGACCCCGGCGGCCTTGAGCCCCTGGATCAGCCGGTTGTAGGTGATGTCGTTGGCGCGGGCGGCGGCGTTGATGCGCGAGATCCACAGCTTGCGGAACTCGCCCTTGCGGGCGCGCCGGTCACGATAGGCGTAATTGAGCGAATGCAGCTGCTGCTCTTTGGCCTTGCGGTACAGCCGCGACCGCTGGCCCCGGTAGCCCTTGGAGGCCTTGAGGATTGTCCGCCGCTTCTTCTGGGCGTTGACTGCGCGCTTGACGCGTGCCATGGGAATGTCCTTCGTTCAGGTCGTACGTGTTTGGTCGGTCAGCCGTTGAGCATCTTCTTGATGCGGGCGTTGTCGTTGGCCGACACAACGGTGCGACCGTCGAGTCGCCGGGTGCGCTTGCTCGGCTTGTGCTCGAGCAAGTGGCGGCGGTTGGCCTTCTGGCGCACGATCTTGCCGGTTCCGGTGCGACGGAACCGCTTGGAAGCGCCGCTGTGGGTCTTCGCCTTGGGCATGGGTCCTCTGCTCTGTTGTTCTAGCTGTTTCTGTCGGGTGCTGGGGTCGGCTCTGCGGAGCCTTCGGCCTGCTGCGCTGCCTTGGCGCGAGTCTTCGCGCCGCGGTGCGGGGCCAGCACCATCGTCATGTTGCGCCCGTCCTGCTTGGCGGACGTCTCGACGAAGCCGTAATCGGCGACGTCGGCGCCCAGCCGCTGCAGGAGCCGGAAACCCAACTCGGGTCGCGACTGCTCGCGGCCGCGGAACATGATCGTCACCTTCACCTTGGACCCGGCCTCGAGGAAGCGGATCACGTGACCCTTCTTGGTCTCGTAGTCGTGCGGGTCGATCTTGGGACGGAGCTTCTGTTCCTTGACGACGGTCTGCTGCTGGTTCTTGCGAGACTCGCGTGCCTTCTGAGCCGTCTCGTATTTGAACTTTCCGTAGTCCATGATCTTGCAGACCGGGGGTTTGGCGTCCGGCGCTACTTCGACGAGATCGAGATCGGCATCCGCGGCGACGCGGAGAGCATCTTCGATGCGCACGATGCCTACCTGTTCACCGCCCGGTCCGATCAGGCGGACTTCAGGTACGCGGATGCGCTCGTTGACGCGGGTCTCAGTGCTGATGGGGCCTCCTACTGTTGTCCTCTAGGAGCCCACTCCATCAGCGCTCTGCTCTGCCGAACAGAAAAGCCCTGCTCAAAGCAGGGCCCACAGCCGACCAGGACAGGCATTGATGCCTGTGACCGGACCGCTGAGCCGGTATGGCCAGCGGTGGGAGAGGGACTCCACTTGCTGTCCCTGGCGTTTGCCGGGACGGTCGCGCATGCCAGTCTAGCAGGCATGACCGATGACTCGAACTCAGCTGACCTTGACAGCGCCAGCGGCTCTGCCGGCTCAGGTGATCTGAACGGCTCAGCCGGCTCAGGTGATCTGAACGGCTCAGCCGTTCGTGAGCTCGCCGACATCCCCGCCGTCGAGGTGATCACGCGGTCGGCGGTGATGCTGATGAGCGCGGCCGCCGAGAAGCTCGGGCTGTCGGCCGAGAACCCGGACGACAGCCCCCACCGCGATCTGGACGAGGCGCGCCGGCTGATCACCGCGCTGGCCGGGTTGGTAACCGCCTCCGTCGAGTATCTCGGACCTCATGCCGGGCCGGTACGAGACGGCCTGAAGACGCTGCAGTTGGCCTTCCGCGAGGCCAGCGCATCACCGGACGAACCGGGTCAGGGTCCCGGCGAGAAATACACCGGTCCCGTCTGGTCGTGAGTCGCCGCCCATTCAGCGTCCTAACCGAATAATGTCGCGGCCTATGACCGTCGCTAACGTGCCTGTGACCCGCCGCAGGTCGAGGCACTGGTGGGTGCCCGCCGCGGCCGGTTGGACGGTCGGCGTCATCGCCACGCTCTCGTTGATGGCGAGTGTCTCGCCCTTCGTGCGGTCGGTCATCCGGGTGCCGCGCGAGTTCGTCAACGACTACATCTTCAACTTCCCGGACACCAGCTTCGCGTGGGCGTTCGTGCTGGCGTTGCTGGCCGCGGCGCTGGCCGCCCGTAAGCGCATCGCCTGGTGGATCCTTGTCGCCTACATGGTGGGCGCGATCGTGTTCAACGTCGTCGGCCTGGTGTCCGGCGAGGAGTCGGTGATCGAAGACATCGGCGAGGTCATCGGGCTGGCCTTCCACATCGCCGCGATCCTGTTCCTGCTGCTGGCCCGTCGCGAGTTCTGGGCGAAGGTCCGCCGGGGCGCACTGCTGAAGGCGGCGGCCGTGCTGGTCGCCGGGATGGCGATCGGCACCGCGATCGGCTGGGGTCTTCTCGAACTGTTCCCCGGCAGCCTGGCCCGCAGTGACCGGTTCTGGTACGCGCTGAACCGGGTGAGCGCGTTCGCGGGCGCGGACTCGTCGAACTTCAGCGGCCATCCGCACGTGCTGATTAACGCGCTGCTCGGGCTTTTCGGTGCCCTCGCCCTGATGGTCGCGGCGATCGTGCTGTTCCAGTCCCAGCGCGCCGAGAACGCGCTGACCGGCGAGGACGAATCCGCGCTGCGCGGGCTGCTCGAGTTGTTCGGCAAGAACGACTCGCTCGGCTATTTCGCCACCCGCCGCGACAAGGCGGTGGTGTTCGCACCCAACGGCCGTGCCGCCATCACTTACCGCGTGGAAGTCGGCGTCTGCCTGGCCAGCGGGGACCCCGTGGGTGATCCCAAGGCGTGGCCGGCGGCGATCGATGCGTGGCTTGCGCTGTGTCTGGCCTACGGCTGGGCCCCGGGTGTGATGGGCGCCAGCTCGACGGGCGCCGAGGCCTTCCGCCAGGCCGGACTCAACGCGTTGCAGCTCGGCGACGAGGCCATTCTCTATCCGGACAACTTCCGGCTCTCCGGCCCGGACATGCGCGCGGTCCGCCAGGCGGTGACCCGCGCGCGGCGCGCCGGTGCGAGTGTCCGCATCCGCAGGCACCGCGATCTGGGCGCCGAGGAGATGGCCGATGTCATCGCCCGCGCCGACGCCTGGCGCGACACCGACGACGAGCGCGGGTTCTCGATGGCGCTGGGCAGGCTCGGCGATCCGGCCGACGGCGACTGCCTCCTGGTCGAAGCGGTGCAGAACGGGGGCGGGAACGATGAAGTGGTTGCGATGCTGTCGTTGGTGCCGTGGGGCACCAACGGCGTCTCGCTGGATCTGATGCGCCGCTCCCCCCAGTCTCCCAACGGCACCATCGAGCTGATGGTCAGCGAACTGTGTATGCAGGCCGAAGACATTGGCATCACCAGGATCTCGCTGAACTTCGCGATGTTCCGCTCGGCGTTCGAACATGGCGCCCAGCTCGGCGCGGGCCCGGTCGCGCGGCTGTGGCGCAGCCTGCTGGTGTTCTTCTCCCGGTGGTGGCAGCTCGAGACGCTGTACCGCTCGAACATGAAATACCAACCGGAATGGGTGCCGCGCTACGCCTGCTACGACGACGCCCGGCTGGTTCCCCGGGTCGGGGTGGCATCGGTGATCGCCGAGGGTTTCCTGGTGCTGCCCTTCTCACGGCGCCACGAACAGCCGCACACCGGTCACCACACCGCCGTGCCGCAGAACCTGATGGCGACGGGGCTGCTGCACCACGACGGCTCGGCGCCCGACGTCAGCGGCTTGGCGGCGGATCTGCCCGACGCCGAGGAAGCGCGGCTCCCGGAGCAGGTCCGGGTACGCATGTCCAAGCTGAAGGCGTTGCAGGACAACGGGATCGATGCCTATCCCGTCGGCACGCCGCCGTCGCACACGGTCATCGAGGCGGTCGATGCCGACGACGATGTCGCGGTGACGGTGGCGGGCCGGGTGCTGCGCAGCCGCGACTACGGCGGTGTGCTGTTCGCTCAGTTGCGTGACTGGTCCGGTGAAGTTCAGCTGCTGCTGGACAATTCGCTGCTCGAATCGATGACGACGGCCGACTTCACCCACGCAATCGATCTTGGCGACTTGGTCGAGGTGTCGGGCACGATGGGCTACAGCAAGAAGGGCACCCGCTCGTTGCTGGTACGTAACTGGCGGATGATCGGCAAGTGCCTGCGGCCTCTGCCCGACAAGTGGAAGGGTCTGACCGACCAGGAAGCCCGAGTGCGCGCCCGCTACGTCGACCTGGCGATCAACACCGAGGCTCGTGACCTGATCCGTGCGCGAAGCGGTGTGCTGCACGCAATCCGGGAAACGTTGGTCAGCAAGGGTTTTCTTGAGGTCGAGACGCCCATCCTGCAGCAGATTCACGGCGGTGCAAACGCACGGCCGTTCCTCACCCACATCAACGCCTACGACCTGGACCTGTACCTGCGCATCGCTCCCGAGCTCTACCTCAAGCGGCTCTGCGTGGGCGGGGTCGAGCGAGTCTTCGAGCTGGGCAGGGCTTTTCGCAACGAAGGCGTCGACTTCAGCCACAACCCCGAATTCACGCTGTTGGAAGCTTATCAGGCGCACGCGGACTACAACGTCTGGATCGACGGATGCCGTGAGCTGATCCAAAACGCCGCTGTCGCTGCCAACGGTGCGCAGGTGTTCAACCGGCCCAAGGAAGGCGGCGGGCTCGAGCCGGTCGACATCTCCGGTCAGTGGGCGGTGAAGACGGTGCACGATGCGGTGTCCGAGGCCCTCGGCGAGCAGATCGGCCCCGAAACAGAGCTCCCGAAGCTACGTAAGCTGTGCGACGCCGCGAACATCCCGTACCTGACCCATTGGGACGCCGGGGCCGTGGTGCTGGAACTCTACGAGCGCCTGGTCGAGGACCGCACCGAGGCGCCCACGTTCTACAAGGATTTCCCGACATCGGTGTCGCCGCTGACCCGCCCGCACCGCAGCATCCCCGGCGTCGCAGAGCGGTGGGACCTGGTGGCGTGGGGCGTCGAACTCGGCACCGCCTACAGCGAACTCACCGACCCGGTCGAACAGCGCCGCCGGCTGCAGGAGCAGTCGCTGCTGGCCGCCGGTGGCGATCCGGAGGCGATGGAACTCGACGAGGACTTCCTGCAGGCGATGGAATACGCGATGCCGCCTACCGGTGGCCTGGGTATGGGCGTGGACCGCGTCGTCATGCTGATCACGGGACGTAGCATCCGCGAGACGCTGCCGTTCCCGTTGGCCAAACCCCGTTGACAGCTTCTCCACAGCGCGTCTTAAGGATTACCCCTCACCCTGTAGTCCGTGACACTGGTGACACTGGCTCATTCGCTGCGTGGGCACCTGTCGTTGATGCATGGGTGGATTCCCACCATGGTGCAGATCGTCGCGGCGGTGGTGCTGATCGCCGCCATCGGATGGCGAACGCGGAGGTGGCGCCTGGTGTGGGTGCCGTGGGCCGTGCTGTGTGGTGTCGCGCTCGCGGCGGCGACGTACGCATACATCGCATCCGAGGGCCTGTCTGACAACCCTGCTCCGCGCTCGCTGTGGGTGTGGGTGGCGCTGACGGGTACGGCATGCGCCGTGCTGATCGCGGGTTGGCGAGGCGCGCGTTGGTGGCGGCGCGGCGCCTCGTTGATGTCGCTCCCGCTGTGTCTGCTGTCGGTCGCGCTGGCCGTGAACCTGTGGGTGGGTTACGTCCCGACCGTGGGGGCCGCGTGGAATCAGCTGACCGCGGGGCCGCTGCCCGATCAGACCGACGCGGCGACCATGCTTGCGATGCAACAGCGCCACCAGATTCCGGCCAGGGGCACGGTCGTGCCCGTCAACATCGGCGACAAGGCGTCCGGATTCAAACACCGCGGCGAACTCGTCTACCTGCCGCCTGCGTGGTATGCGACCGATCCCCCGCCGCCGCTGCCGACGGTGATGATGATCGGTGGCGAGTTCAACACCCCGGCGGACTGGGTCCGCGCGGGCAATGCGGTCGCCACGGCCGACGACTTCGCCGCCGTGCACGGCGGCTATGCCCCGGTGCTCGTGTTCGTCGACGCCGGCGGGACGTTCCGCAACGACACCGAATGCGTGAACGGCAAACGAGGCAACGTCGCCGACCACCTCACCAAGGACGTCGTGCCGTTCATGGTGTCGAGGTTCGATGTCAGTGCCAAACAGTCGAATTGGGGAATCGTCGGATGGTCGATGGGCGGAACCTGCGCGGTCGACCTGGCGGTGATGCATCCGGACATGTTCGGCGCCTTCGACGACATCGCCGGCGATCTGAGTCCCAACTCAGGCACGAAGGACCAGACGATCGAGCGCCTGTTCGGGGGTAACGCCGCGGCCTACGCGGCGTTCGATCCAACGACGGTGATCGGCCGTCACGGCCGCTATTCGGGTGTGACGGGGCGCTTCGACGTCAATACCGTGGACGCAGCGCCACAGAAGAATGCGGCCGACGCGCTGTGCGGACTGGCCGCATCCAACGGCATCGACTGCAGCGTCGTGGTTCAACCGGGTAAGCACGACTGGCCGTACGCCGCACACGCTTTTGCGACGGCCCTGCCGTGGCTGGCGGCCCAACTCGGCACGCCGGGCCTCGCGGTCGCTCCCGTTCCGGCCGCGGTTCGCAGTGTCGCGACTCCACCCTCACCGGTGCGCGAGCCGCATTAGCGACCACTATCTCGAATCCTGCTCGGCAGCAGGAACTCCGGCCGTCCGATGAACTAGGACGGGCAGTACGACTGGGTCGCGGCGCCGACGAAGAACCCGCTCTGCTCCACGGTCCAGTTCGCCGGCTCGCTGATCTCGACCGCAACCTGTTCGGGTTTCTGGCCCGCTTCCACGTAGTCACATACCGCGTGGGCGAGGCTGATCGCGTCCTTCGCGGTCGAGAACGGGATTCCTTCTTCCTTGATCACCGAAACGAATATGTCGTCGGTGTCGTCGGCCAGGGCCGGTGCGGCGGCGCCGAGGGACATGCCCGCACCGATGACCGCTGTGAAAATGAGGGTGCCGCGCATGGTGGCTCCTTTCGGCTGAGTAACGGCAGAACGCTATGCGCACCGTGCCGCCGCCGCGGTAGTTTCGTCAAAATTGCCATAACCGTCAGGACCCGCGGAAGGGGTAGCGTGAGCGGCATGCCGGACGACACCACTCCGGAACCGGAGCAGGAAGCCGCGGTCGACGCCGAGGTCGTCGAGCCCACGCCTGGATCCACCGCACCGGTCGAACCGGTCGACAACGGCTACACCCCGGGCGGCGTACCGACTTTCGACGCCGTACGGGAAAAGATCGAGACCCGTTACGGCACCGCGATCGGTGCCTCCGAGCTCGCGGCAGAAACCCCCGAAGGACGCAGCGTCGCCGAACAGTACGACGAACGGCAGCGCGCGGCCGCCGAACGCCTGGAGCAGATTCGGGAGCAGATGCGCAAACAGTCCGACGAGTCTCAGTAATCCGATTCCGCGGCCAGGATCTCGGCCAGGAACGCATCGGGACCGGGCTCGTTCAACCGTGACCGCGCGAAGGCGCGAACCCGGTCGCGGGTTCGCACCGACTCGTCGACGTCGGCACCCACCAATACCCGCGTGGTAGCCCAATCATGGTTCCAGGCAACAGCTTCGGATATCGGCACGCCGTCGTTGTCGACGACGGGGAAGGACGCGCGTCCGTCCGCTCCACGTCGACCACCGCGTCCGCGCCTGTGCCCGCCGGTTCGACTGACCACTCGACGGTGTCCTCGGCCGCGTCGAAGACACCGGGCGGGACGGCCGCCCAGCTGATCGAAGCGAAGCCCCGGGCGACGGTAGCCTAACTGGGACCGCGTGAATTTGAGCCTGCCGCAAGGGCATAGTCGGCTCGCCGGCTGACCGGTTCAGCGTCGAGTGCGACACCGACGTCGTCGGCCACGTCGCGACACCGCTCGATGAGCGCGGTGACCCGCGGATCACCTTCGCGGGCCGCGGCGCTGAGCGCCGCCGCATGCGGCGCGAGCAGATGGGTGATCTCCGAATCGAAGGTGTCCTCGCCGAAGTAGTCCTGGGCGGCGGCGGTCAGGAGCGCAACCTCGGCGTCGAGGACGGCGCCGTCGAGCGTCGCGATCGCGTCGCGTTGACTCGCCGGCCACCAGCGTCGCAGCCAATGGCCGAGCGCGAGTCGGCGCAGCGGAGCCAGCGCATCGGGCGTCAGACTCACGTCGGCCACCTCGACACTGTCTTCGGGGTTGCGGCCGTCCAGCGCGGCCGTCACGGCGTAGTGGCCCCGCTCGCCCACCACACGCCACAACCAGTCGGCTCGCGCAGGGTCGGTGAACGCTATGTGCGCATCCGAAGCCTCGTCGACGGTCCACGACAGCACCGCTCCGCTGACCTCCAGCACGGCCACCAACGGAGCCGATGCGGCCGGCGATCCCGTCGTCCACAGCCCCGAATCCGCGACGAGCCTCATCCGGCCACCTGCAATTCCAGCATCGTCTTGATCCGCTGGCGGTGGTCCAGGCTCACCGACCTGGCCACCCCTTCCAGCACCGCGCGCACGTCGTCGATGTCGTCGCACGGTTCCTGCCACACGTCGCGGCCGTGTAGCCGGGCCCACAGGGCGCGGCAGGCGTTGAAGGACATCGGCGCCGTCGAGGTCGACCTCGACGGCAGACCGGGATTCGCCCTACCCGACGATCTCGACGTCGAACCCGCACCGGAGCCGTGGTGCGCGTTACTGCCGGGCCTCGACGTCACGACGATGGGCTGGTTCGACCGCGACTGGTACCTCGGGCCGCATCGTGAGCAGGTGTTCGACAGGAACGGCAACGGCGGGCCCACCGCGTGGTGCGACGGCAGGATCGTCGGGGCTTGGGGTCAGGACGACGCCGGAGGGGTCGAGCTGCGGCTGCTCGAGGACGTGAGCCGTTCGGCGCATGCCCGATTGCAGAGGCGCGCCGACGAGTTGAGCGAATGGCTGGACGGCGTGCGGATCAGCCCGCGGTTCCCGTCGCCCCTGTCTAAGCGCTGACCTTCCTGCGTTTACCGTTGCGCGCCTTCGCTTTCGGCCGGTCGACACCAAGGCACTCAGCGAGGAAGTGTCCGGTGTAGCTGTCCGGATTGGCCGCGACGTCCTCGGGCGTTCCCGATGCGACGAGCGTGCCGCCGCCGGCCCCGCCCTCGGGCCCCATGTCGATGATCCAGTCCGAGGTCTTGATCACGTCGAGGTTGTGCTCGATGACGATCACCGTATTGCCCTTGTCGACAAGGCCGTTGATCACCTTGAGCAGCTTGCGGATGTCCTCGAAGTGCAGGCCGGTGGTCGGCTCGTCCAGGATGTACACCGTGCGCCCGGTCGACCGCTTCTGCAGTTCGGAGGCCAACTTGACGCGCTGCGCCTCACCGCCCGACAGCGTCGGGGCCGGCTGGCCGAGCCGTACGTAACCCAGGCCGACGTCGACGAGCGTCTTGAGGTACCGATGGATCGAGGTGATCGGCGCGAAGAACTCGGACGCCTCCTCGATCGACATGTCGAGGACCTCGGCGATGGTCTTGCCCTTGTAGTGCACCTCGAGGGTTTCGCGGTTGTACCGGGCGCCCTGGCACACCTCGCACGGCACGTACACGTCGGGCAGGAAGTTCATCTCGATCTTGATGGTGCCGTCGCCGGAGCACGCCTCACAGCGGCCGCCCTTGACGTTGAACGAGAATCGACCCGGTTGGTAGCCGCGCACCTTCGCCTCGGTGGTCGCCGCGAACAGCGTGCGGATCTTGTCGAAGACGCCGGTGTAGGTGGCGGGGTTCGAGCGCGGCGTACGGCCGATCGGCGACTGGTCGACGCGGACCAGCTTGTCGAGCCTGTCCAGGCCCGTCACCCGCGTGTGCCTACCGGGCACCTGCCGCGCGCCGTTGAGCTTGTTCGCCAGCACGGACGCCAGGATGTCGTTGACCAACGTCGACTTACCCGACCCCGACACCCCGGTCACCGAGGTCAGCACGCCGAGGGGGAACGACACGTCGATCTCCCGCAGGTTGTGCTCGCGGGCGCCGACGACGGTCAGCTGCCGCTTCCTGTCGACCGGCCGCCGAATGGCGGGCACCTCGATCTCTTCCTTACCCGAAAGATACGCTCCGGTAAGCGATTCCGGGTTCTTCAGCAGCTCCTCGTACGGACCGCTGTGCACGATCTGACCGCCGTGCTCGCCGGCCGCGGGACCGATGTCGACCACCCAGTCGGCATGGGCGATGGTGTCGAGGTCGTGTTCGACGACGATCAGCGTGTTGCCCAGGTCGCGCAGCCGGACCAGCGTGTCGATCAGCCGGCGGTTGTCGCGCTGGTGCAGGCCGATCGACGGTTCGTCGAGGACGTAGAGCACCCCGACGAGGCCCGACCCGATCTGGGTGGCGAGCCGGATGCGTTGCGCCTCACCGCCGGACAGCGTGGCGGCCGCCCGCGACAGCGACAGATAGTCCAGGCCGACGTCGAGCAGGAAGCCGAGCCGTGACTGGATCTCCTTGAGCACCTGCCCCGCGATGGCCTGCTCGCGTGCTCCCAGCGTCAGCGCGTTGAGAAACTCCGAGCAATCCGCGATCGACAGCTCGGCGACCTCGGCGATGGACTTCGCGCCGAACTGCCCCGCCGTCAGCGACACCGCGAGGATCTCGGGCTTGAGCCGTGTGCCCTCACACTCCGGACACGGCACGTCGCGCATGAAGCCCTCGTAGCGCTCCTTCATCTGCTCGGAATCGGTCTGCTCCATGCGGCGCTGCAGGAACGCCATCACACCCTCGAAATCGGCGTAGTACGAACGTGTTCGGCCGTAGCGGTTTTTGTACCGCACATGCACCTGTTCGTCGCAGCCCTCGAGGATCGCCTTGCGCGCCTTGGCCGGCAGCTTCTTCCACGGCGTGTTCACGTCGAACCCGAGCGCGTCGCCGAGGCCCGCCAGCATCCGGGTGAAGTACTCCGCCGTCTGCCCCATCGACCACGGTGCGATCGCGCCCTCGGCCAGGGTCAGGTCCGGGTCGGGCACGACCAGCTCGGGATCGACCTCCTTGCGGACGCCCAGCCCGGTGCACTCCGGGCACGCCCCGTAGGGCGAGTTGAACGAGAACGAGCGCGGCTCGAGGTCGTCGACGGCCAGCGGGTGGCCGTTGGGGCAGGCCAGCTTCTCGGAGAACCGCTGTTCACGGTGGGGGTGGTCGTCCTCGCGGTCGACGAACTCCAGCACGACGATGCCGTCGGCCAGGTTGAGTGCGGTCTCCACCGAGTCGGTCAACCGCTGCTTGGCGCTGGCCTTGACCGTCAAGCGGTCGACGACCACCTCGATGTCGTGTTTCTCCTGCTTCTTGAGCTTCGGCGGATCGGTGAGCGGATACACCACGCCGTCCACCCGCACGCGGCTGTAGCCCTGGGTGTTCAGCTTGTCGAATAGGTCGACGAATTCGCCCTTGCGGGTGCGGACCACCGGCGCGAGCACCTGGAATCGCAGGCCCTCATCCATCGCGAGCACCTGATCGACGATCTGCTGAGGTGTCTGGCGGGCGATGCGCTCACCGCAGATCGGGCAGTGCGGCGTACCGGCGCGGGCATACAGCAGACGCAGGTAGTCGTAGACCTCGGTGATGGTGCCGACGGTCGACCGGGGGTTGCGGTTGGTCGACTTCTGGTCGATGGATACGGCGGGCGACAGGCCCTCGATGAAGTCGACGTCGGGTTTGTCCATCTGCCCGAGGAACTGGCGCGCATATGCCGACAACGACTCGACGTAGCGCCGCTGGCCCTCGGCGAAGATCGTGTCGAATGCCAGGGACGACTTCCCCGAACCCGACAGCCCCGTGAAGACGATCAGCGCGTCGCGTGGTAAATCAAGATCGACACTTCGCAGGTTGTGCTCGCGCGCACCCTTGACGACAAGGCGGTCAGCCACCCGGTTCCCTCCCGAAGAGATAGTTCAAATCCACTCTATGTGGACCCACCGACAAGCCCCAGACAAGCCGGATACCGTGAGGACATGACCGTCGTCGAGGACAACTACACCGGCCACGTCGAACCAGGGACCGGGGCCCGGCGCACGCTTCCCGGCGCTTCGATCGTCAAGGTCTCGGTCGGCCCGATGGACAACAACGCGTACCTGATCACGTGTTCCCGAACCGGACAGACACTGCTGATCGACGCCGCGAACGACGCGCCGGTCCTGCTCGAGGTGATCGAGAAGCACGCCCCCAAACTGTCGCTGATCGTCACCAGCCACCAGCACTTCGACCACTGGCAGGCGCTGGAGGAAGTGGCCAAGGTCACCGGCGCCCCGACGGCGGCGCACCAGCTCGACGCCGGACCGCTGCCGGTCCGCCCCGACCGGATCCTCGCCCACGGCGACACCGTCGAGATCGGCGATTTGTCCTTCGACGTGATCCACCTGCAGGGCCACACGCCCGGTTCGGTGGCGCTCGCGCTCGACGGGGCCGACGAGGCGACGCACCTGTTCACCGGCGACTGCCTGTTCCCCGGCGGTGTCGGCAAGACGTGGGAGGACGGTGCCTTCGACCAGTTGCTCGGCGACGTGACCCGCCGTGTCTTCGACGTCTACGGCGATTCGACGGTGATCTATCCGGGCCACGGAGACGACACCACGCTCGGCACGGAACGCCCGCACCTGGCCGAGTGGAAAGAACGCGGTTGGTAGACGCGCCGGTCGCGGTCGTCACGGGCGCCAGTCGCGGTGCCGGGCGCGGGATCGCTCACGCGCTGGGCAGCCACGGCTGCACGGTGTATGTGACGGCGCGGTCCGAGTCGATCCACGAGACCGCCGAGCTGGTGACGGCGGCGGGCGGCACCGGCATCGCCGTCCGCGTCGACCACGCCGACGACGTGCAGACGCAAGCGCTGTTCGACCGGGTCGCGCGGGATCACGGGCGGCTGGACGTCCTGGTGAACAATGCGGTGATCCTCCGCGAGGAGCTGATGGGCCGCACCCGGTTCTGGGAAGAACCGGTCAATGTGATCGACACCATCGAGGTGGGGCTGCGCAGCAGCTACGTCGCGACCGTGTACGCGGCCCCGCTGATGCTGCCGCAGCGCCGCGGGTTGGTGGCCTTCACCTCCGCGCCCGGGTCCGCACACTACGTGTTCGGCCCGGCTTACGGCGTGCACAAGGCGGGAACCGACAAGATGGCCGCCGACATGGCCGTCGATTTCAAGGACTTCGGCATCGCGACGGCGTCGATCTGGATGGGCGTCCTGCTGACCGACCGCTTCAAGCAGCTGGTCACGGCCGCGCCCGACAAGCTCGCTCACCTGCTCGACAACACGGAGACACCGGAGTTCACCGGGCATCTGATCTGGGCCCTGTTCAACGACCCCCAGCTGATGGACAAGAGCGGCCAGACCTTCATCGGGGCGGAGCTGGCGGCCGAGTACGGGATCAGGGACGCCGGAGACCGCGAGCCGACGTCGTACCGCGACCTGCACGGAATTCATCCGATCAGGCAATTCGACCGCATATTGCGGTGACACTGATGGGGTGGACGGCGCGCGGTGCCCGTCGTGTGGCACCGAAGTGGGGACGCGGGCCAAGTTCTGCAGCGAGTGCGGAACACCGCTGACCCGTGCCGCTGGGTCGGCCGAGTACAAGCAGGTGACGGTGCTGTTCGCCGACGTCGTGCATTCGATGGACATCGCCAGAGCCGTCGGCCCCGAGCGGCTGCGCGAGATCATGGCCGACCTCGTCGACGTGGCCGGAGGGGTCGTCGCACGGTACGGCGGCACAGTGGACAAGTTCACCGGCGACGGCATCATGGCGGTATTCGGCGCGCCGCTCGCGCTGGAGGACCACGCGGTGCGCGCGTGCCTGGCCGCGCTGGGCATCCAGGCCGCGATGCACGCGGTCGCCGCCGATATCGCCAAGCGCGACGGCGTCGACCTACAACTGCGCATCGGCCTCAACTCCGGGCAGGTGATCGCGGGCGAATTGGGTTCCGGCGCCTTGGGTTACACCGCGGTTGGGGAACACGTCGGAATGGCTCAACGAATGGAGTCGACGGCACCGCCGGGAGGGGTGATGCTCAGCGCGTCGACGGCGCGGCTGGTGGAGTCGGTTGCCACGCTCGCCGCGCCGGAATCGGTGCACGTCAAGGGCGGCGGCGAATCCGTACCCGCCCGACGCTTGCTGAGCATGGGCCGCGAGCAGGGCTCGCTGCGATCCGAATCGGCGCTGGTCGGGCGGCGGTGGGAGAAGTCGGCGCTCGAAGGCTTGCTGGACAGGGCGATCACCGGTCAGGGCGCCGTGGTCGGCATATCCGGGCCACCCGGTATCGGCAAGAGCAGGCTGACGCGCGAGCTGGCCGCGACCGCGCTCGGCCGAGGAATCCCGGTCTACACCACCGTATGTGAGTCCCACACCACCCAGGTGCCGTTCCACGTGGTGGCCCGGCTGCTGCGGGCGGCGACAGGCGTCGAGGACCTGGACGCCATGTCCGCCCGTGCGCTGATCGAAGCGGGGACCTTCCCCGACGCCGGCCGCGACGACGTGGCGCTCCTCGAGGACATGCTGGGCATCGCCGATCCATCCGTCGAGCCGCCGCGGATCGACGCTGACAGCCGTCGGCAACGCCTGATCGCGCTGGTGAATTCGGCCACCCTGGCCACACCGGCGCCTGCGCTCTACATCATCGAAGACGCCCACTGGATCGACGAGTCCAGCGAGTCGATGCTCGCCGCGTTCCTCACCGTCATCCCCAAGACACCGCTGTTGACGGTGATCACGTACCGACCCGAATATCGCGGATCGCTGGTCCAGGTGCCGGGGACGCAGACCGTCGCGCTCGGCCCGTTGAACGACGCGGAAACCGCCGACCTGGTCTCCGCCCTGCTCGGCCCGGACCCGTCCGTGCGTCAGCTCACGCAGACTGTCGTCGAAAAGGCCGTGGGTACACCGTTTTTCGCCGAGGAGATCATCCGCGACTTCGTGGAACGCGGCGTGCTGCAGGGACGCCCGGGCGCCTACGCGTCGACGGCGGAAGCCGCCGATGTCAGTGTGCCCGCCACGCTGCAAGCGACGATCGCGGCCCGCATCGACCGACTCGATCCCGCCGCGAAACAGACTCTCAGTGCCGCGTCGGTCGTCGGATCACGCTTCGGCACAGAGCTGTTGAAGGCGCTCGACATCGAACCGCGCCCGGTCGAGCTACTGACGGCGCAGCTCATCGATCAGGTTACGTTCACCGACGAGCCGGAGTTCGTGTTCCACCATCCCCTCATTCGTGCAGTCGCCTACGAGGCCCAGCTCAAGTCCGACCGGTCCGAGTTGCACCGCCGGGTGGCCGCCGCGATCCAACGGCGAAGCGCAGGCAACCTCGACGAGAACGCGGCCCTGATCGCCGAGCATGCCGAGGCCGCTGGCGATCTGCACGCCGCATTCGGTTGGCATATGCGCGCGGCCGGGTGGTCGAACAACCGAGACGTCTCGGCCGCATTGCTCAGTTGGGAGCGCGCGTGCCGGGTTGCCGACGCCCTGCCCGAGGACGATCCGGGGCGCAACACGATGCGCATCGCGCCACGCACCTTCCTGTGCGCGAGCGGCTGGCGGGTGGCCCGCGAGTGCGGTGCGCGCTTCGATGAGTTGCGCGAGCTCTGCGAAATGACGGGAGACAAAGCGTCGCTGGCCGTCGGCATGATGGGTCCTCTCTCCGATCATCACTTTCGCGGCGAAACACAAGAGTCCGTTCGGCTCGCCACCGAGCAGATGGCGCTGTTGGAGTCGATCGGCGACCCCGGTCTGACGGCGCAGGCCGCATTCGGTGCCATCGGTATCAACGTCCAGAACGGGCGAATGAGCGAGGTGCTGCGTTGGGCCGAGAGCACCATCGAGTGGGCCGACGGCGACCCGGCGAAAGGCGGGCTCGTCTTCGGCTCGCCACTCGCGATTGCGACGGCATTGCGGGGACTTGCCGGCTGGTGGTTCGGCCGCCAAGGCTGGCGTGACGACATCGATGCCGCCTTCGCGTGGGCAGAGGACAGCAACGAACCGCTCACGATCTCCCTCACGACATCGTGGATTCTGGGTTTAGGAGTGCCCTTCGGAGTGGTAGCCGCCGACGAAGCGGCCCACGAGAAGGCCGAAGTGACTCTGAGAACCGCCGACGCGTTCTCCTACGGCTACGCCGCTGAGATCGCCCGATATGTACTCGGTGGACTGCTGTTGTACCAGGACAAGATCGACGGTTGGGACCGCGGACGCGAGATGGTCACTCAGGTCAGGGACGCCTGGACCCGCAACCGGACGATGTTGGTCGAGCTCGCCTTCATGGACGCCCTTCTCGGGCTCGAGCGCGCCAATCGGAACGACTTCGACGCCGCGATCCCCTTGATGCGCGCAGCGGCGGAGATGGTGTTCGCGCGAGGCCAATACACCTATTGGATCCCTGTGATCTGCCTTCTCGTCGAGACACTGCTCAAGCGCGGGGGCGAGGGGGACGCCGCAGAAGCCGCGGCCGCCGTCACCGAGTTGGAGCGCGCGCCACTAGAAGGGGCGGTGATCCGCGACATCTGCGCCCTGCGCTTGAGGGCACTGCTGGCCCGGGCCCGGGGCGACGGCACTGCGTATCGCCGACTCAGGCAACGTTATCGAAAGATGGCTGACGACTTTGGATACGAGGGGCATCAAAAGTGGGCCGCGGCGCTGCCCTGATCAGGCGGGCACCGTCCAGGCGACGGGTAGTCGTTTCATGCCGTGCACGAAAGCCGAATGCTGGACGGCCGGTTCCTCTGCGGCGACGATGTCTGGAAGCCTGCGACAGAGCTCTTCGAACAGCACCCGGATCTCGCGGCGGGCCAGGTTGGCGCCCAGACAGAAATGCGCGCCTCCCGCCCCGTACCCAATGTGCGGGTTGGGATCCCGGGACACATCGAACAGCCACGGATTGTCGAACTTGGTCTCGTCGCGGTTGCCCGAGTTGTACCACATCGAAATCTTGTCACCGGCGTGCATCGTGATGCCGCGCGTCTCGACGTCCTGAGTCAGGTTGCGCCGCATGAAGATGACGGGCGAGGCCCACCGGACGATCTCCTCGACCGCGGTGGCGGCCAGACCGTCGAAGTCGGCCCACCATCTGGCTCTCTGCTCGGGATATCGGGTCAGTGCCACGAGACCGTGACTGATCGCGTTACGCGTCGTCTCGTTGCCCGCCGCCGACAGCAGGATGAAGAAGGATGCGATCTCGTCGGATGTCAGCCGTTCGCCGTCGACCTCCGCCTGCACCAGGTTCGTGGTGAGGTCCTCTGTGGGGTGGGCGCGCCGCTCCTCGGCCAGCTGCACGCCGTACTGGCCCAGTTCCGTTACCGCGCTGACGATCTCCTCGAATCCCCCGGCCACCACCTCGTCGTCGCCGGCGCCCAGGGTGACCGACGTCAGGTAGAAGATGCGCGCTTCATCCTCTTCCGGGATGCCCATCATGTCGCAGATGATCTGAAGCGGCAGCAGCCTCGACACCTCGGCGACGAAGTCGGCTTGCCCGTCCGGATGGTCGGCGATCAGCTTGGTCACGATCCGCCGCGCCCGCTCACGCACGCTGTCCTCGATGCGCGCCACCACCTTGGGCGTGAAGGAGCGGTTGACGATCTTGCGGAGCCGGAGGTGGCGCGGGTCGTCGAGGCTGATCATCGAACCCACGTACTCGGCGACCTCGGCGGGCACATCCGTGAGCGCCGTGCTGGTCGGTACGGAGCTGAAGATCTCGGGGTGCCTGCTGGCGTGGTGGATGTCGTCGAGCGTCGTCAACGCCCAATGACCGGACCCCGCGGTGAAGCCCGGGAACTCCGGCGCGTCGAAGAAGGCGATCGGCGCTTCGCGACGCAGTGTCGCGAACGCGCCGTCGCGTACGTCGTCGTCGCGCTCCCAGAACTCGAGGGAGCCGAGGTTGACGTCGGCGAGTGGTACGACCGGGGGCGGGACACCGTTCTCGCGCGGTGCGATTCCTGACTTGGCCACTGTTGCAGTCATAATTGGCCTCCCCGTCGAGCGCATTGTCCCACCCGAACAAGGCTTGCACCGGAAGTTGGGCGGCCATCTGACGATCGGCGATGTGAACTTCGCTAGATTGCCTGGTGAGGAAGAAAGGGCAGACATGAACACCGATCAGTTGAAGAAGGCGCAGAGCGGCGCCGGGTTCATCGCGGCGCTGGACCAGAGCGGCGGCAGCACCCCCAAGGCGCTGAAGCTCTACGGGATCTCCGAGGACGCCTACTCCGGCGACGACCAGATGTTCGACCTGGTGCACGAGATGCGCACCCGGATCATCACCAGCCCGGCCTTCGACGGAGACCGCATCATGGGCGCGATCCTCTTCGAGATGACGATGGACCGCGAGATCGAGGGCCGCCCAACGGCCGATTACCTGTGGAACGTCAAGAACATCGTGCCGTTCCTCAAGATCGACAAGGGTCTGGCCGAGGAGAAGGACGGCGCGCAGACGATGAAGCCGATGCCCGGCCTCGACGATCTGCTCGACCGCGCCATCGAGAAGGGGATCTTCGGCACCAAGGAGCGTTCAGTCATCAAGCTGCCGGGCGCCGGACTGGACGCTGTGGTGGCGCAGCAGTTCGAGGTCGCCGAGCAGGTGCTCGCCAAGGGCCTGGTGCCGATCATCGAGCCCGAGGTCGACATCAAGAGCCCGAAGAAGGCCGAGGCCGAGGATCAGCTCAAGGCGGCTCTGCTCGACGGGGTCAACAAGCTCGGCGACAAGAAGGTGATGCTCAAGCTGACGCTCCCCGACACCGACAACCTGTACGAGGAGCTGGTCGATCACCCGAACGTGCTGCGGGTGGTCGCACTGTCCGGTGGCTACAGCCGCGATGAGGCCAACGAGAAGCTGTCGCGCAACATCGGGGTCATCGCGAGCTTCTCGCGCGCACTGACCGAGGGCCTGACGGCTCAGCAGAGTGATGAGGAGTTCAACTCCACGCTCGATCAGGCGATCGCGAGCATCGCCAAGGCGTCGAGCACCTGATCTGATCTCGCTGCGGGGTCACGCGCCGGCGGTCGTCGCCGGCGCGTTCCCCGCGCTCGCGTTTCCCGCCCCCGCTCTGTGGTGGCTGGCCTGGTTCGGGCTGGTCCCGCTGTTGCTCGTGTGCCGCGCCGCCCCCACGACCGGGCAGTCCGCCGTCCGGGCGTGGTTGGCGATGGCGGTGTTCGTCGGCGTCACCCAGTACTGGCTGTGGCCGAGCGCCGGTCCGCTGCTGCTCGTGCTCGCGGCCGGATTCGGTGCGCTGTGGCTGCCGTTCGGGTGGGCGGCACGCCGCCTGCTCGCCGGCGAACTCACCACTGCCAGGGCGGTGGTTGCCGTGGTGGTGCTGCCCAGCATGTGGGTGCTCGCGGAGGCGGTCCGGTCGTGGGACCGCCTTGGCGGGCCCTGGGCTGTCCTCGGCGCATCGCAATGGAATCAGCCGGCCACCCTTGCTACCGCCTCCCTCGGCGGCGTGTGGCTCGTCAGCTTCCTCGTCGTCGCGGTCAACACCGCACTCGCCTCGGCCCTGGTACAGCGCTCCGCGGTGCCCGCGGCACTCGCGCTGGCTCTGTTGGCCGCCGGGCCCGCGTGGTTCTGGTGGGGACCGGCACCCACGCCGGGCTCCACGGTCCGCGTCGCGCTCGTACAGCCGGGTGACATCGACGAGGCCACGGCCCGCCAGGCGGCCAGCGAAGCGCTGACCGAAGGGCTGACGGGCCAATCGGTCGACCTAGTCGTATGGGGCGAGAGCAGTGTCGGCGTGGATCTCGCCACCCACCCCGACACCATCTCGCGCCTGTCCGACCTGTCCCGGCGGGTCGGTGCGGACCTGCTGGTCAACGTCGACGCCCGGGCGGCGTCGGGCGGCATCTACAAGACGTCGGTGCTGATCGACTCCGGAGGCGTGCGCGGCTCGTACGCCAAAACCCGTCTGGTGCCGTTCGGTGAGTATGTGCCGTTGCGGCCGTTGATCGGCTGGGCCACCTCGAACAGCGGAGCCGCCGGCGAGGACCGGCGTCGCGGCGACGGACCCGTCGTGCTGCACACCGACACCGTCGCGATCGGACCGCTGATCAGCTTCGAGACGTTGTTTTCCGACCTCGCGCGGTCACAGGCGCGACAGGGCGCCGAGCTGCTCGTCTACCAGAGTTCGACGTCGTCGTACCAAGGCAGTTGGGCCCAACCGCAATTGGCGGCGATGCCCGCCGTTCACGCGGTCGAGGTAAGCCGTCCAGCGGTCCATGCGGCGCTGTCTGGGGTGAGTTCGGCGTTCGACGCGCAGGGACGCAGGTTGGCGTGGTTGCCGTCCGCCGAGCGCGGGGTCGCCGTCGTCGAGATCCCGCTGGATGCGCGGACCACCCTCTATCAGCGATGGGGTGCGTGGCCGATCGCGGCGGCCCTGGCGGTGGCTACGGCGTGGTGTGCACGATCAGCACGTCGGTCTTGGACCGGCGTGCGACGTTGGCTGGGACGGAACCGAGCAGCCTGCCCGCGATGGTGGAGAGGCCGACGTTTCCGACGACCAGGAGGTCGGCCTTGACCTCCTCGGCGAGTTCGACCAGCGCATCGACGGGGGCGCCGACAACGGCCTTCTCCTCGACGTTCTGGGCGCCCGCCTGGTGGGCACGTTCCTTGGCCTCGCGCAGGATCGCGTAGATGGGCGCGTTGCCGGACATCTTGTAGCCCTCGTCCTTGAGCACGTCGGCCGCTCGCTGGTCTTCGTTCTGGGGGAAATACGCCGTGGCGACGATCAGCCTGGCATCGGCTCCGGCGATATGGCCGGCCTTCTCCACCGCCCGCAGCGACGAGTCGGACCCGTCCGTGCCTACCAAGACGGTCTGATACGCGCTCATCCATATCCTCCCAGTGTCAGTTCCGTTGCCACCCGGAACAGTAGCCGCTCGAGTGGCAGTTTCCTGCGATTTCGTCCTACTTCGGTCTCAAGGTCACCCTGGACTATCCCAGGTGACGCCGCCTACACCTACCCGCGCGAACCGATCTCGACGACCCTCGAATCATCGTCTGCGTTACATAGCGCCCATTCCCCGCGCGCACCGAGTTTGCGCGCGCTAGCGTTTGGCCGTTCGCGGGAAGGGTGGGTGGGCAGCCGTGGATCTATCGCTGGGAGCGCGGCGCGTTGCGCGCTTCGACCCCGCCGCGTCGCTGCGCGCGGGCCGGTTCGATGCGGTGCTGACCGCCGTGTTCGCCACCGCGGTGTCGGCGGCGGGCGCGGCTCGGCCGTCGCTGTGGTTCGACGAGGCCGCCACGATCTCGGCCTCCACCCGGTCGATACCTGCGCTGTGGGGTCTGCTGCACAACATCGACGCGGTGCACGGCCTGTACTACCTGCTGATGCACGGGTGGTTGACGGTGTTCCCGGTCACCGAGTTCTACGTGCGTCTGTCGAGCTGTCTTGCGATTGGGCTCGCCGCGAGCGGTGTCGTAGTGCTGGCCCGTCGCTTCGCCTCGCGCACGACGGCGGTCTGCGCGGGCATCGTGTTCGCGATCCTCCCCCGGGTCACGTGGGCGGGCATCGAAGCGCGCTCCTATGCGCTGACGGCGGCCGCGGCCGTCTGGCTGACGGTGCTATTGGTGGTCGCGGTGCGTCGCGACGCCCGATGGTTGTGGGGCTGCTACGGATTGGCGCTGGTGGGCTCGTCGCTCTTGAACGTCTTCGTCGTGCTGATGGTCCTCGTGCACGCGGTGACGATCGCGG
The DNA here is from genome assembly GCF_001668575.1 of Mycobacterium sp. 1164985.4. GTDB lineage: Bacteria > Actinomycetota > Actinomycetes > Mycobacteriales > Mycobacteriaceae > Mycobacterium. Next base: position 142,185 of record NZ_LZMD01000065.1, on the reverse strand, counting down.
CGATGGCGACTCAGCGTGCGGCCGTCCGGCGCTGGTTGGTGACGGCGGCGGTGGCCGTCTCGGCGGTGGCGCCTCTCCTCGCGTACAGCAGGACGCAGATCGCGCAGGTCCGGTGGATCTCGCCGCTGGGTTGGCACACGGTCACCGAAGTGGTGCGGGAGCAGTACTTCGACCACAGCGTGGCATTCGCCGTGCTGGCGGGAGTGATCCTGGGCCTGCTCGCGATGCGACGGTTCCGGCCGACGGATGCGGGTGTCCGGTCGCTGGTGGCGATCAGCGCCGCGTGGGTCGTGCTCCCGACGGCTGTGCTGCTGCTCTATTCGATGTGCGGGGAGCCGGTGTACTACCCGCGCTACCTGACCTACACCTCGCCTGCGGTGGCGCTGTTGCTGGCGATCGGCATCACCGCCGCCGCCAGAGCGCGGGAGGCGCTCGTGGCGGTGCTGACGGCGCTGGCGGTGGCGGCGACCCCGAATTATCTGCTCGAACAACGCGGGCCCTACGCGAAAGAGGGGATGGACTTCAGCCAGGTCGCCGACGTCCTCACGGCCCACGCCTCCCCCGGCGACTGCCTGGTTCTCGACAACACCACCAACTGGGCGCCGGGCCCGATCCGCCCGTTGACCGCCGCACGTCCCGCGGCGTACGCCTCGCTCGTCGACCCCGGACGCGGTCGCCGCGCGGCGGAGCGAAACCGGTTGTGGGACGCCCACCTCGGCATCTGGGGCGTGGCCGACCGGCTGCGGCCCTGCGCCGTGCTGTGGACGGTGTCCCAACGCGATTCCACCGTGCCAGACCACGAGAGCGGACACGCGCTGGATCCGGGACCGCGGCTCCGCCGAGCGCCCGCGTACCGGGTACCGCAGGCGATGGGCTTCCGCATCGTCGAACGCTGGCAGTTCAGTTTCGCCCAGGTGATCAAGTCGACGCGGTAGAGCGTGACCGGCCCCCGAGCGGGTATTCGAACCTCATGTCTGCACGGCCAACTCACACCGCCGAAGAGTTCGTCCCCGACACGCACGATCTCGATGCCCTCGCCGACGCCGCGCACGGTTGCAAGGGCTGCGATCTCTACCTGGACGCGACGCAGGTGGTGTTCGGCGGCGGCTCGCCGGACGCGGAAATGATGTTGGTCGGCGAGCAGCCCGGCGATCAGGAGGACAAGGCCGGCGCGCCGTTCGTGGGCCCCGCGGGCAAATTGCTGGACAAGGCGCTGGTGCAAGCCGGCATCGACCGCGACCGCGTGTATGTCACCAATGCGGTCAAGCACTTCAAGTTCACCCTGCGCGACCGCGGCAAGCGGCGCATCCACAAGACGCCCGGCCGCACCGAGGTGGTCGCGTGCCGGCCGTGGCTCCTGGCCGAACTCGACGCCGTCAGGCCCGAGGTGCTGGTGCTGATGGGCGCGACGGCCGCACAGTCGTTGCTGGGCAGCAAGTTTCGCCTGACGGCACACCGGGGCGAGGCGCTCAAGCTGCCCTCGATCGACGAGATCGACATCTCCCCCGAGGTAGCGGTCACCGTGCATCCGTCATCGGTGTTACGCGGCCCATTGGAGGAACGAGAGAAAGCCTTCGACGCCCTGGTGTCCGACCTGCGGTTCGCCGCCGGCCTCGCTCGCTAGCAGACCGCGGGCGGCACCCAGATCGAAACGGCCGGCGGCACCCATACGCAGGGACCACCATAGCGCGGGCCTTCCCAGTACGCCGGCGCCTCCCAACGCGGTCCGCGACCGGGCTTATCCCAGTGGTGGTCCCAGTGATCCCACTTGTCGAGCTTCCACGTCACGTTCGGCGTGCTGGGCGCCGCCGGTTCGGCGTTCGCCACACCCGCTCCGACACCCAGCGCGGTGAACGCCAGTGCGCCGACGAGACCCGCTTGCACCCCGATCTTCTTCACGTTCACGACCAATCCCTCACTACAGCAACAATTTATCGGTTCCGACCCGGGAACGATTTTATACTCGCTGCCCTCATGTCGACGACTCCGCCTGCAGCGGCGAGCCACCCCGCCGGTGACAGCAAAGGACAGCCAGGTCACGCCTGCAGTGCGCTGAATATCGCTGTCGCACAGCTCGGTTGGGAAGCGTTAATTTGCTGTCGCGGATGACCGTGTCGACCTTGCCGCGCCCCGCAAAGGAACCGACGTGATGCGAGCGGATGGCGGGATTCGAACCCGCGTAAACGGCTTTGCAGGCCGGTGCCTATCCGCTCAGCCACACCCGCATCGTCAGTGAGAATGTCAGGCTCGCGGATAGGAAACCAGCGTTGGAATCGCCGTGATCGCTAACGCGGGTCGCCGTAGCGGGGGCCGAACGCACCCGACGGGAACAGCTTCGCCGCCGATACGGCGTCGCGGATCCGCTTCGCCACGACCGCGATGTGATGACCGTCGTCGTCGGACAACGCTGACCAGGGCGCGTATCCGAGTTCGTCGGTCAGATCCTCGACGCGGGCGCGCAGCTGCCTGCCCGCGTCGGTCAGCGCGCCGTCACCGTCGACGAGACCGCGCGACTGCAGCCGCGACAACCCGGCCCGCCATTGATCCTCGCTCCACCCGCGCAACGCCTGAGCGAACGGCACCGAGAACCCGATACCGGTGGCGGTATGGCTGACCAGCGCCTCCAGCCCGCTCAGCCCGCTGGCCACCAGCGCGGCGATGTGTCCGTCGCCGCGGTACTCGCGCAGCAGCGTGACCGCATGCCACATCTGGCCGTGCACCGATTCGGGCCACGCCAGCCCGGAATGTCCCGCATACAGCGGGCGGCCGTCGCCGTTCGGGATGGCCTCTGCCGCCCGCCGCAGGAGCGCGGCGGCCCGGGCCAGCTCCGGAGACCGCGTCAGCTCCTCGCCGAGGATGCGCGGCAACGCCTCCTCGACCATCGCGTACCGCGTCGCGGACACCGTCTCGGGCGACGCGAGGCTCCAGGCACGCGGGATCGACTCCGCGACGAGTGCGGGGTTGAAGTTGAAGAACGTGGCGGTGACGACTTCCGCGGATACCGCACCCATCGGGGCCGAACGAACAGCGAAATACGGTGTCATTCCGTGCATTCCAAACGCACCGAAACGCTCGGCGGACTCCGGGAGAAAGTAGGACAGCGAGTGCAGCGCGTCGACGCTGCGGCACAGGCGGCCTGCGGTGTATGCATCCACGACGGGAACGCTACGCCTCGCGGGTCCGCCGCCCGCTCCGCGTCGACGCCACCAGGCCCACTGCGGCCAGCCCGGCGAACACCGCCAACAGCCACCGTGCCGGCGTGGCCTGGCCGTCGTCGGTCATGTTCACCAGCACTCCGGCGAGGCCGGCGCCGAACGCACCGGAGATGAGCTGCACGGTGTTGATGGCGGCGGCCGCGGTCGGCCCCTCTTCCGGATCGTCGACGCGGCTCATCGCCCATGCCGACAGATGAGGCCACGCGATGCCGACCCCCGCGCCGGTCACCACGAGCGCAAGGGCCCATATCGCGACCACCGCAGGCGAGGCGCCGCCGCGCATGGTCACCGCGGTGACGGCAAGACCGGCGGCCATCACCGCAGGCGCAGCCGCGACCGTCCGCCGGATGACTCGTGTGTTGCTCAGCGACGCGCTGCCGATCTCTCCCGCCGTCCAGCCGAGTGCCAGACCCGCACCAAGGAACCCCGCCGCGACCGGGGTGAGACCCGCCAACCGCTGCCCGAACAGCGGGACGTACATATCCGCCATCGTGGCGGCCATCAACACCGCCAGGGTGAGGTAGATCCACTTCAACGGGCCGGGTCCAAACACGCTGGGCGGCAACACCGCCGCGGATTGCCGACGATCGACCAACAGGAACACGCCCACCAGGACACCGCCGAGCCCGAGCAACACGACCGTGAGCCACGCGTTCCGCGGGATGCCCGCGGCGCTGACGGCCAGCGCGGCGGCACCCAACAGCAGCAGCGACCACACGGGAATGAACGTTCGCGCGACATCGACGGCGGCATCCCGGCGCGCGGGTAAGGCGACGGGCACCAGCACGGCGATCATCGCGGTCAGGATCGCCAGCGCGCCGAAAGCCCAACGCCACGAACTGTATTGAGAGAACAGCCCGCCCGCGGCGGGGCCCAGGAGCGTGCCAACGCCCCACATCGCCGACACCAGTGCCGAGGCCTTGGTCCACAACCACTCCGGCAGCGCCGTGTTGATCACCGCGTAACCCAGCCCGGCCAGCATCCCACCGGCCAGACCCTGCACCGTGCGGCCAAGGAGCAGTGTCTCCATGGTGGGCGCCGCGGCGCAGGCCGCGCTGCCGATGCCGAACACGCCGAGCGCCAACAGATATGACCTCCGCGGGCCGAGCCGCATCAGCGTCGAGTGCACGGTCGTCGCCGCCACCACCGAGGCCACCAGGTAAACCGTCGTCACCCAGGCGTAGAACCGGTGACCGCCGATATCTGCCACCGCACTGGGCATCAGGCTGATGGTGAGGAACTCGTTGGTGGCGTACAGCGCAACGCCACCGGCGAGCACGGTGCTGGCGCCGAGATACTTGGACCCCAGCAGGTCGCGCCAGCGTCCCCTGGCGGTCGTCGCGGTATCGGTCACCCCGCTCACGCTAGAAGCTGAACCGCACTTGAGGTCAAGCGCCGGTCGGTGATCACTTCAGGCCTGCGGCGTCCATGCCGCGGAGCTCCTTCTTGAGATCATGGATCTCGTCGCGGATGCGCGCGGCCAGCTCGAACTGCAGATCGCGTGCCGCGGCCATCATCTGTTCGGTCAGATCACTGATGAGGTCGGCCAACTCGGCGCGCGGCATGTTCGACGTGTCGCGCCCTTCAATGATGCCCGCGCTGACCGCCCGTCCGGGCTCGCCCTGCGCCCGGCGTCCCCGCGACGCGTTGCGCCCAGAGCCACCCACCTCGACATCGTCGGCCTCCCGGTACACCTGGTCGAGAATGTCGGCGATCTTCTTGCGCAACGGTTTCGGATCGATCCCGTTGGCCTCGTTGTAGGCGATCTGCTTGGCGCGGCGGCGCTCGGTCTCGTCGATGGCCTCGCGCATCGACTCGGTGATGTTGTCGGCGTACATGTGCACCTCGCCCGACACGTTGCGCGCCGCGCGGCCGATCGTCTGGATCAGACTGCGAGTCGACCGCAGGAAGCCTTCCTTGTCGGCGTCGAGGATCGACACCAGCGACACTTCGGGAAGGTCGAGACCCTCACGCAGAAGGTTGATTCCGACCAACACGTCGTAATCGCCCAGGCGCAGCTGACGCAGCAGTTCGACGCGCCGAAGCGTGTCCACCTCGGAGTGCAGATAGCGGACGCGGATCCCCATCTCGAGCAGATAGTCGGTGAGGTCCTCGGCCATCTTCTTGGTCAGCGTGGTGACCAATACGCGTTCGTCGCGCTCGGTGCGCTTGCGGATCTCGCCGATCAGGTCGTCGATCTGACCCTTCGTCGGCTTCACCACGACCTGCGGATCCACCAAACCCGTTGGGCGGATGACCTGTTCGACGAACTCACCGCCCGACTGGCTGAGTTCGTACGGCCCCGGCGTCGCCGACAGGTACACCGTCTGCCCGATCCGATCGGCGAACTCCTCCCACGTGAGTGGGCGGTTGTCGACGGCCGAGGGCAGCCGGAAACCGAAGTCGACGAGGTTGCGCTTGCGCGACATGTCGCCCTCGTACATGCCACCGATCTGCGGCACCGTCACGTGGGACTCGTCGATGACGAGCATGAAGTCCTCGGGGAAGTAGTCGAGCAGCGTCGCGGGTGCGGACCCGGCGGGCCTGCCGTCGATGTGCCGCGAGTAGTTCTCGATGCCCGAGCAGAACCCGACCTGGCGCATCATCTCGATGTCGTAATTGGTGCGCATTCGCAGCCGCTGCGCCTCCAGCAGCTTGCCCTGGCCCTCCAGCTCGGCCAGCCGCTCCTCGAGCTCCTGCTCGATGGTCGAGATCGCGTGCGCCATGCGCTCCGGGCCGGCGACATAGTGCGTCGCCGGGAAGATCCGCAGCGAGTCGACCTTGCGCACGACGTCCCCGGTCAGAGGGTGCAGGTAGTACAGCTCCTCGATCTCGTCACCGAAGAACTCGATGCGGACCGCCAGCTCCTCGTAGCTGGGGATGATCTCGACGGTGTCACCCCGCACCCGGAACGAACCGCGGGTGAACGCCATGTCGTTGCGGGTGTACTGGACGTCGACGAGCAGGCGCAGCAGCGCGTCGCGCGGCACCTCGTCACCGATCTTGAGCTCGACGCTGCGGTCCAGGTAGGACTGCGGCGTGCCCAGACCGTAGATGCAGGACACCGACGCGACCACGACCACGTCCCGGCGCGACAGCAGGCTCGAGGTCGCCGAGTGCCGCAGCCGCTCGACGTCGTCGTTGATCGAGCTGTCCTTCTCGATGTAGGTGTCCGTCTGGGCGATGTACGCCTCGGGCTGGTAGTAGTCGTAGTACGAGACGAAGTACTCGACGGCGTTGTGCGGCAACATCTCCCGCAGTTCATTGGCCATCTGCGCGGCGAGCGTCTTGTTGGGTTCCATCACCAGCGTCGGCCGCTGCACCCGCTCGATGAGCCACGCCGTCGTCGCCGACTTACCGGTACCCGTGGCGCCCAGCAGCACCACGTCGTGCTCCCCCGCATTGATCCGGCGCTCCAACTCGTCGATGGCGGCCGGTTGGTCACCCGCCGGTGCGTACGGGCTGACCACCTCGAAGCGTCCACCGGTGCGCACGACCGAATCGACGGGGCGATACTCCGAGTGCGCGAGCACCGGATGTTCAGTAGCGAAAGCCATAATCTACAAGGGTAGAACCCGCCACCGACAGGTGTGATTCCCCTCGTCAACGAGCACTTACGCCCCGACGAAGTGCGCCGCCCGGCGTTCGACGAACGACTGCACCCCCTCCGCGCCGTCCTTGGTCGAAAACAATGCCGCCACGTCCGCGACGAAACGGTCCTCGGCGGCGCTGTCGCCGTCCCGCAGCGCACGCTGGGCGGCCGTCAACGTCGCACGCACCCCCCAGCGGCGCGGACCGCTCGGCGATCCGTTCGGCCAGCTCGACCGCGCGATCGAGCTGCGTACCCACCTCAACCACCTCGGACACCACACCGATCCGCAGGGCCTCGGCGGCGTCGAACTCATCCCCGGTCAGCAGCCACCGCATCGCGTTGCCCCAGCCCGCGTCGCGCGGCAGCCGCGTCGTCGCGCCACCGAAGGGATAGATGCCGCGTTGCACCTCGAGCTGGGCGAACCGGGTGTCCTCGGAGGCGATGCGGATGTCTGCGGCGAGCAACAGTTCGAGGCCGAGGGTCAGGCACCACCCGTGCGCCGCGGCGACGACCGGCTTCGTCCACGGTAGTCCGTCGTTGCGCCACGGATTGCGCGCGTCGTCTGGCCACTCCATCACGCCGCCGACCAACCGGGGTGCGACGTCGACGAGATCCAACCCGGCGGTGAAGTTGTCGCCCATGGCGTAGAGCACACCGACCCACAGCTCGTCGTCGCGTTCCAGCCGCTCGTAAGCGCGACCCAGCTCTTCCACCATTTCGATGTTGAAGGCATTTCGCTTCGCGGGCCTGTTGAGCCCCATCAGGAGGAGGTGACCGCGTCGCTCGACTATGACAGTTGGCATAATGCTGAGCCTGACTATGATGGTCGTCATATCCAGTGACAGTCGCAGCAAGATGATTCAGAGCGCCGCCCTGCTGTTCCGCGAGAACGGCTACAGCGGCACCGGTTTTCGTGACGTCGTCGCGCACAGCGGGGCGCCGCGCGGTTCGATCTACCATCACTTCCCCGGCGGGAAGGAACAACTCGCTGCCGAAACCGTGGCGTGGGCGGCCGACGTGATCGAACGAGGGATCCAGCGCGCGACCAAAGGTGGCGACCCCATCGCGGCGCTCGACATGTTCGTCGAGTCATGGCGGGAGATCCTCGAGGACAGCGGTTTCCACGCCGGATGCCCGGTTGTCGCCGTCGCCGTGGAGGCCCATGCGGGGTCCGCGGCGACAAGCGCGGCCGCCGAGGCGTTCACGCGATGGCAGGACCTGATCGCGAAGCCGTTGCTCGATGCTGGTGTCAGTCGCGCCGAGGCGCGGCGATTGGCCGCGCTCGTGATCGCCGGCGTCGAAGGAGCGATCGTGTTGTGCCGCGCCCGCCGCGACATCCGGCCGCTGCGCGACGTGCAGCGGGCTCTCGAGGAAGCGCTGCAGACCGCGATCTCCGCGCATGGTCGCGCCGACCGCTGACGCTCCCTATCCTGATCTCATCCACGCTCCCAAACACGAGACGTTCGACCTCGCCGCCCGCACCAACACCGATCCGAAAGGCATCGTGCGGGCCGTCGACGTCTACACGGTCCAGCCGTGGGGCCTCTACATGGCCCGGCCGACCCCGGGGCGGGCGCAGTTCCACTACCTGGAATCCTGGCTTCTGCCATCGCTGCGGCTGCGAGCGACGGTGTTTCACTTCAACCCCGGTCACGAACTGGACCAGGACTACTACCTCGATGTCGGCGACTACCGGCCGGGTCAGCAGGTCTGGCACTCCGAGGACCACTACCTCGACCTGGTGGTCCGCACCGGGCGAGGCGTAGAACTGCACGACGTCGACGAGCTGCTCACTGCGGTGCGCCACAACCTGCTGACGCCCGAGACCGGCGAGCGGGCGGTCCAGACCGCCGTGGCCGCGATCGACGGATTGTCCCGCCACGACTACGACCTGAACCACTGGCTCGCGGCCGAGGGCATGCCGCTGACCTGGCGGGGCGACGAGTAACAGATGCCATGCCCGAACTAGCCGACGTCGAGGGCTTCCGCCGGGACCTGGTGCGCGCGCTGCCCGGGCGACGTGTCCGCGGCGTCGACGTGCGCGATGCAGGAGTGCTGCGCAACACCAGCGCACGATCGCTGGCCCGCAACCTGACCGGCCGCACCTTCGGCCGGCCCCGCCGGCACGGCAAATGGCTGATTCTGCCGACGGATGGTCCCGCGCTGCTGGTGCACAGCGGGATGACCGGCAAGCCGTACTACGTCGACGGCGACGACGACACCAAACACGTGCGCCTGGTCATCGAGCTTGACCGGGGGCAGTTCCGCTACGCGGACCTGCGCAAGCTTCGCGGCGTGTGGCTGCTGCCCACCGAGGACGACATCGGCGAGGTGACCGGCGCGCAGGGACCCGACGCCTTGCATGTCGATCTGCGCACGTTCCGCGAGCTGCTGCGGGGACGGCGGGGACGTCTGAAACCGACGCTGATGGATCAGGCCGTGATCGCCGGGCTCGGCAACCTTCTCGTCGACGAGATCCTGTGGCGCACGCGGCTGTCGCCGCAACTGCCGGTGTCCGCGCTGTCCGACGACGACGTCAGGCGCCTCCACGAGTCGATGCGGCGCGTGCTCGACACCGCGGTCCGGCACGGCCGGGTGCCCGACCTGCCGCGGTGGTTGACCGGCAATCGGGACACCGCAGACCCGACGTGCCCACGCTGCGGCACCCGTCTCGCCCGCGGCCGCATCGCCGGCAGGACGTCGGTGTGGTGCCCCCACTGTCAGCCGGACCACGGGTAACGAATCGCCTGGCCACAGCGATCTTGATTCCGATGGCCACTGCTACAAATTTGTCCGCCCAGGTAACGTCGGTATTCTCTCGTCCCGTGGGCCCCACAGATCGCTTCCGGACCGCTGGTGCAGCGACCGCGGCCATGCTCGTGGGCTCGGTGTTGTCCGCGGGAGTCGCCACGGCACAACCCAGCGACCAGACCGAGGTTGCCCCTGCGCCTCCGGCGCCCGAGATCCTGCACAACGTGATCTACCGGGCCCGTGCGGACGGCACGTCCCGCGGTGCGGTGGTCGCGTACAAGATGGACGACCAGAACGTCAACAGCGCACAGCCGACGCTGCTGCCAGGCCAGACGTTCGAGGTGAACGCGGTGCTGGCCGATCCGAAGCTGGCCGGTATGGAGATCTCCATCGAGTGGCCCTACGGATCGAACCTGCATTGCGAGATCCTCGTCGACGACCAGGTGGTGGCGAAGGCCGATCAGTTCATCGCGCCGCGCCTGCTGCGTCCGAAGGACGACCCGATGTACGGGATGCTGCAGTGCGGCGCACCGCTGAACCTGCCGACCGACGGGGCCGTGCCGGCGACGCCCGACGTCAGCGCACCGCCGCAGGCCTAGCGGCTCACGGCCGCCAGCCCGTGGCGTCGGCCCACTCCCATGCACGCCGGTACGCGTCGAGGAACCAGGGCTCCTTGGCCTCGGCGTACGCGCCCACAGACACATGCCCCTCCCCGGCCACGCGCCGTTTCAACGACAGGTAGTCGGCCTGGACAGCGGGGTTGGACCGCACCCAGTCCACGAACAGCAGCGCAAACTGTTGCCCCGGCCAGCCGTCGACACGGACATGGACGTTGGTCGGCCGGCCGGGGTCGGCGGAGCTGTGAACTCGCTTGTGCCACAACGACTCATCGGTGGAGTGATCGAATTCGCCGACGGTGCTGCGGGCGTCGGGCTTACCGATGTCCGTCGTGATCGGCAGTCGGACGTAGCCCGCTGCCTTCAGCGCATCTTCGAGTTCGTCGGCGTCTGCGAGCGACTTGACCGTCACCTGGATGTCGATCACGTCCTTACCGTCCATCCCCGGCACCGCGGTGGAGCCGATGTGGTCAATGCGCACCGCGCGGTGTCCGCAGGCCGTGTTGAGGCGCGCCACGATGCGCCGCGCCTGATCGGGCCACGACGGGTCATACGGCACCACAGCGGGTTTCGAGTGCGCAGGCCTGTTCTCGTGCACGTTGTGGGCGAACGGCATGATGCGCTCGTGCCACAGCGCACGGGCCTTCTCGACCAGTTCCCCGGCCGTGCCCGAGTTGTCGAGCCAGACATCGGCGACGGCGCGACGCTGTTCCTCGGTGGCCTGCGCAGCGATCCGCGCGCGGGCGTCCTCCTCGGTGAAGCCCCGATGCTCGATGAGGCGCGCGATCCGCGTCTCGGTGTCGGCGTGCACGATCACCACCAACGGAAACATCGGCGCCATACCGGATTCGACGAGCAGCGGGATGTCCTCGACGATCACGGCGTCCTCCGAGGCGGCCGCGATCAGTTCCGATCGACGGTGGGCCACCAGCGGATGCACGATTCCGTTGAGGGTCTGACGCTTCTCCTCGTCGCTGAACGCGATCGCGGCGAGCGCGGGCCGATTCAACGCGCCGTCCTCGTGCAGGATCTCGCGGCCGAACGCGTCGACCAGCTTCGCCAACCCCTCCGTCCCGGGTTCGACGACCTCGCGGGCGATCACGTCGCCGTCGACGACGATCCCTCCGAGGTCGCTGAACGTCGCGGATACGGTCGATTTCCCGGCGCCGATACCGCCGGACAGCCCAATACGCAGCACCGAACCAGTCTCTCAGGGCCGTTCAACGACGAAGGCCCCGGCTCACCGAGCCGGGGCCTTCGATCGTGATGACTTAGGCGTTGCCTGCAAGCTTCTCGCGCAGCGCCGCGAGTTGCGCGTCGCTGGCCAGCGAGCCGCCCGCGGACTGCTCCTCGCCCCGCGAGGCACCGTTGGATCGGGAAACGGACGCCTCGGCAGCTTCTGCTTCAGCGGCGGCGAACTTCTCCATCTGCGCGGTGTGCATCTTGTGCCGGCGCTCGGCCTCCGCGTAGCGGGACTCCCACTCCTCACGCTGCTTCTCGTAACCCTCGAGCCATTCGTTGGTCTCGGGATCGAAGCCCTCGGGGAAAATGTAGTTGCCCTGCTCGTCGTAGCTGTCGGCCATGCCGTACTTGGAGGGGTCGAACTCCTCGGTGTAGTCCTCGTTGGCCTGCTTGAGGCTCAGCGAGATGCGGCGACGCTCCAGGTCGATGTCGATGACCTTGACCATCGCGTCGTCGCCGACCTGCACCACCTGGTCCGGGACCTCGACGTGGCGCTCGGACAGCTCGGAGATGTGCACCAGACCCTCGATGCCCTCCTCGACACGGACGAACGCGCCGAACGGCACCAGCTTGGTGACCTTGCCCGGCACGATTTGACCGATCGCGTGGGTGCGGGCGAAGTGGCGCCACGGGTCTTCCTGAGTCGCCTTGAGCGACAACGAAACCCGCTCGCGGTCCATGTCGACGTCGAGCACCTCGACGGTGACCTCGTCGCCCACCTGCACGACCTCGGACGGATGATCGATGTGCTTCCAGGACAGCTCGGAGACGTGCACCAGGCCGTCGACACCGCCGAGATCGACGAACGCGCCGAAGTTGACGATGCTGCTGACGACACCCTTGCGGATCGCGCCCTTCTGCAGCTGGTTGAGGAACTCGCTGCGCACCTCGGACTGGGTCTGCTCCAGCCAGGCGCGGCGGGAGAGCACCACGTTGTTGCGGTTCTTGTCGAGCTCGATGATCTTGGCCTCGATCTCCTTGCCGATGTACGGCTGCAGATCGCGGACACGACGCATCTCGACCAGCGACGCGGGCAGGAAGCCGCGAAGGCCGATGTCGAGGATCAGGCCGCCCTTGACGACCTCGATGACGGTGCCCTTGACGGCCTCGTCCTTTTCCTTGAGCTCTTCGATGGTGCCCCAGGCCCGCTCGTACTGAGCGCGCTTCTTGGACAGGATCAGGCGGCCTTCCTTGTCCTCCTTGGTGAGGACCAGAGCTTCGACCTCGTCTCCGACGGACACAACCTCGTTGGGGTCGACGTCGTGCTTGATAGAGAGCTCACGGGAAGGGATGACGCCTTCGGTCTTGTAACCGATATCGAGCAGGACCTCGTCACGGTCAACCTTGACGATGGTTCCCTCGACGATGTCGCCATCGTTGAAGTACTTGATGGTCTTGTCGATGGCGGCGAGAAAGTCCTCGCTCGAGCCGATGTCGTTGACGGCTACTTGCGGCGAGGTGACGGAGGGACTTGGCATGTGGTGGGTTGCTCCGGACAGGTTTGATCGTAGGGACTAAGGGACTCGAGTTATTGGCTCGGCGCGGGCGCCGATATCGTGCTCTGTACCCGCCGCAGAAGAATGCAAAAACCACAGACAGGTACGCGTAGAGGTTACTCGACTGGGCACATGCTGGACAAACCCGGTCCCGACAGGCCGTTAGTCTGCTCTGGTGTCACATCCCGGCGCACCGCATCCCGCCTGGCTTCCAGCACCGCCGTTCCAACGCAAGGTCCGCAAAGTCGGAGCGCCCCTCGCGGTGCTCATCCTGCTCGGCACCGTGGCCGGATTGATCATCGTCGGCCTGACCGCGCTGAACCCGGTGGGCGCCGGCATCGGGCTGGTCCTGTCGAGCCTGGCCATGGTGGTCGTTGTCCTGGCCTACGTATGGCTGGATCGGTTCGAGCCCGAACCGCCGCGGCTGCTGGCCTTCGCGTTCCTGTGGGGTGCCTCGGTCGCGGTGGTGCTGTCCGTGCTTCTGGGGCTCTACCTCGAGTCGCTGATCGTGCGTGGCGAGTCCGATGGGGTCAGCGCGGTGTCGGTGGTCGTCATCGCGCCGATCATCGAGGAAGCGGCCAAGGGCGCGTTCCTGCTGGTCATGATGACCGGACGGCGCCGCCGAGAGCTGAACTCGCTGACCGACTGCCTGGTCTACGCCGGGCTGGTCGGCGCCGGCTTCGCCTGGCTGGAGGACATCCTCTACATCGCCAGCGGCGAATCGCTCGGCGACTCGCTTCTGACCGCAGCGCTGCGCCTGGTGATGGCGCCGTTCGCGCATTCACTGTTCACCACGTTCTTCGGCATCGGCGTCTACTTCGCGCTGCAGCGCCGCACGACGGCCGTCAAGGTCGGCGTTCTCGTGCTGGGCTACCTGGCGGCGGTGTTCACCCACGCGCTGTGGAACGGGTCGTCGCTGCTGGGGGTCGGCTGGTATTTCGGCGTCTACCTCTACTGGATGATGCCGCTGTTCGCGTTGGCGATCGTCCTCGGCGTGCAGAGCCGCCGTCGTGAGCAGGCGATCGTCGCCGGCAAGCTCCCCGGCATGGTGCAGGCCGGTCTGGTGACCCCCAACGAGGCCACGTGGCTGGCCTCGCTTCGACAGCGAAAGCTGGTGCTCGCGCAGGCCGGTCGGCAGGGCGGGCGACCCGCGCGCAAGGCGGTCAAGCGGTTCGCCGCCCAGGTCGTCGAGCTGGCGTTCGTGCGCGACCGCATCGACCGCGGGTTCGGCGACCCGCGCGTGCAGGCGATGCTGGTCGACGAGGCCTACGCCCTCTACGCAGTCCGCGCGTCGACCCCGGCGCTACACGCCCTGGCCGGATACCGCGCACCGGCCCGCTGATGATCAGTGAGCTGCGGTGTCCCAGCTGCGGCCGTAGCCGACCGACACCTCCAACGGCACGTCGAGCGGATAGGCGTTGCCCATCTGCTCGCGGACCAGGGTCTCGAGCGCGTCCCGCTCCCCCTCGGCGACCTCGAAGAGCAGTTCGTCGTGCACTTGAAGCAGCATTCGCGACTTCAGGCCGGCGTCCTTGAGCGCCGTATCGACGTTGATCATCGCGACCTTGATGATGTCGGCCGCGCTCCCCTGGATCGGCGCGTTGAGCGCCGCGCGTTCGGCGGCCTCACGCACGTTGCGGTTGCTGCTGTCCAGCTCCGGCAGATAGCGCCGCCTGCCGAACACGGTCGAGGTGTAACCGTCCTTGCGCGCCTGGTCCACCACGTCGCGCAGGTAGTCGCGCACCCCACCGAACCGGTCGAAGTACTGCTCCATCTGCACCTTGGCCTCTTCGGTGGAGATCTTCAGCTGCGCGGCCAGCCCGTACGCACTCAGTCCGTAGGCGAGCCCGTAGGACATGGCCTTGACGCGACGCCGCAGCTCGGCGGTGACCTCGTCGATGGGCACCGAGAACGCGCGTGATGCGACGAAGGAGTGGAGGTCTTCGCCGGTGCGAAACGCCTCGATCAGCCCCTCGTCCTTGGACAGGTGCGCCATGATGCGCATCTCGATCTGGCTGTAGTCGGCGGTCATCAGCTCCGAATAGCCTCCGCCGACGACGAACGCGTCACGGATGCGCCGGCCGGCGTCGGTGCGGATCGGGATGTTCTGCAGGTTCGGCTCGGTGGACGACAGCCGGCCGGTCGCCGCAATCGTCTGATTGAACGTGGTGTGAATCCGGCCGTCGGACGCCACCGAGGCCAGCAATCCGTCGACGGTGACCTTGAGCCGGGTGACGTCGCGGTGCGCGAGCAGGTGCTGCAGGAACGGGTGACCGGTCTTCTCGAACAGCGACTGCAGGGCGTCGGCGTCGGTGGTGTAGCCAGTCTTGGTGCGCTTGGTCTTGGGCATCTCCAGCTCGTCGAACAGCACGGTCTGCAGCTGCTTGGGCGAGCCGAGATTGATCTGCTTGCCGATGACCGAATACGCCGCCTCGGCCGCGTCGCGGATCTGGTCGGCGAACTCGCTCTGCAGCTGGCCCAGCTGCTCGAGATCCACCGCGATGCCCGCGGTCTCCATCTGGGCCAGCACCCGCTGTACCGGCAGCTCCATGTTGTTGAGCAGCGCCAGTGAGTCGATGCGGGCGAGTTCCTCGTCGAGCGCATCGGCCAGATCCATCACGGCGCTGGCCCGCAGGATCACGGTCTGCACCGCCTGGTCGTCGACGCCCCCCGCTTCGTTCAAGCTGTCATCGAGCAACGAAAGCTGTTGCTGCTCAGGGTTTTCGGCGCGAAGCTCACGCTTCAGGTACCGCAGCGACAAATCGTCGAGCGTGAAGCTGCGCTGCCCGGGCCGGACCAGATATGCCGCCAGTGCGGTGTCGGAGGTGACGCCGGCGAGCGTCCACCCGCGGCCCTCGAGGTCGTGCATCGCCAGCTTGGCCTCGTGCAGCGCCTTCGGCGAGCCGGGGTCGGCGAGCCAGGCGGCCAGGGCGGCCTCGTCGTCGGTGGTCAGCACGGCGGTGTCGATGTAGCGCCCGTCACCGTCCGGGGCCACGATGCCCAACGCCGTCGCGTCGGCGTCGAAGGCCAGATGCGTGCCGACGACCGCCAAACCGAACCGCTTGCCCGAGCTGTGCTCGGCGAGCCACGCCGCAAGCTCCCCCGGTTCGAGCGCCTGCCCGCGCACGTCGAAGCCCTGGTCGACCTCGGGATCCGCGGAGGCCAGCGTGTCGAACAGCCGATCGCGCAGGACGCGGAACTCGAGATCGTCGAACAGCCGGTGGATCTGGTCGCGGTCCCACGGCTGCATGCGCAGGGTGTCGGGCGTTTGGGGCAGCGGCACGTCGCGGACCAGATCGGTCAGCTCGCGGTTCAGTACGACGCTTGACAGGTTGGCCCGCAGCGCGTCGCCGACCTTGCCCTTGACGGTGTCGACGTTGTCGACCAGCGCCTGCAACGAGCCGAACTCAGCGATCCATTTGGTCGCCGTCTTCTCCCCGACGCCGGGGATGCCCGGAAGGTTGTCGCTGGGGTCACCCCGCAGGGCCGCGAAGTCCGGGTACTGCTGCGGCGTCAACCCGTACTTCTCGACCACCGCCTCCGGCGTGAACCGCGTCAGCTCGCTGACGCCCTTGCGCGGGTACAGCACCGTGACGTCGTCGCTGACGAGTTGCAGCGAGTCCCTGTCGCCGCTGACGACCAACACCCGGTAGCCGCCCTGCTCGGCCTGCGTGGCGAGCGTGGCGATGATGTCGTCGGCCTCGAAGCCCGGTTCGGCGAGCACCGTGATGCCCAGCGCGCCGAGCACCTCCTTGGTGATGTCGATCTGCCCGCGGAATTCGTCCGGCGTTGTCGAGCGGCCGGCCTTGTACTCGGGGTACTTGTCCACGCGGAACGTCTGACGCGATACGTCGAACGCGGCCGCGATGTGGCTGGGCGCCTCGTCGCGCAGCAGGTTGATCAGCATCGCGGTGAATCCGTACACCGCGTTGGTGGTGAGCCCGCCCTGCGTCTTGAAGTTCTCGGCGGGCAGCGCGTAGAACGCCCGGTAGGCCAGCGAATTGCCGTCGAGCAACATCAATGTCGGCTTCTGATCGGTCGCCTCGGACCCTGTCTTCTGGGAAGCCGTCGTCTTGCCGGTGGCGGTGGTGGCTGGGCTCACGGCCCTACTCTAGGCATCGCCGCCGACACGACCATGCCCGCGGGCGGTAGCCGGTCGGGTCAGTAACCGAGGAGCTTGCGGAACTGCTGACCGACGGCCATCGACTGGCCCATCCGCTGCACCCAACCGTCGAGGTCCGCCTTGGTGTCGATCGGGCCCGCGCCGCGCACGTGCACCATGCCGTCACCGGACCTGGCCTTCTTGAACAGTCCCATCATTCCTCCGATCTCCGTTGTCCCGGCGGCGGATCCGACCGGCGGAACCCAATCCACACCGGGCCGGCGGCTACCGATCCCAACCTCCCGCTGAACTGGAACACGTTTCAGTTCTGCGTCGCGACTCGGTACGCTGAGCCGGTGTCAGCTTCCACTCAGCCCGCGATCGACGGCTGGTTCGCCACCGACGGATCCGGAGAGCCCTACCTGATCGGCGGCAAGTGCCACCAATGCGGCACGTATGTATTTCCGCCCCGCGCCAATAACTGCCCCAACCCTGCCTGCGACGGTGACGAGCTCGCCCAGGTTCCGCTGTCGCGGCGCGGGGCGCTGTGGAGCTACACCGAGAACCGGTACGCTCCCCCGCCGCCGTATCCGGCGCCGGATCCGTTCGAGCCGTTCGCGGTCGCGGCGGTGCAACTCGCCGACGAAGGGCTGATCGTGCTCGGCAAGGTCGTCGACGGAACGTTGGCCGCCGACCTGAAGGTCGGGATGGAGATGGAGTTGACCACGATGCCGCTGTTCGTCGACGACGACGGCGTCGAACGCGTCGTCTACGCATGGAGGCCTGCGTCATGAGTACTGGAACTCCGGAACCGCTGTACATCCTCGGCGCCGGCATGCACCCGTGGGGGAAATGGGGCCGCGACTTCACCGAGTACGGCGTCGTGGCGGCGCGGTCGGCGTTGGCTGAGGCGGGTCTGGACTGGCAACAGATCCAGCTCGTCGCCGGCGCGGACACGATCCGCAACGGTTATCCGGGTTTCGTCGCCGGCTCGACGTTCGCGCAGAAGCTCGGCTGGAACGGGGTGCCCGTGTCGTCGAGTTACGCGGCGTGCGCCAGCGGTTCGCAGGCGTTGCAGAGCGCCCGCGCCCACATCCTTGCGGGATTCTGCGACGTGGCGCTCGTGATCGGTGCGGACACCACCCCGAAGGGTTTCTTCGCCCCGGTCGGCGGTGAGCGCAAAAACGACCCGGACTGGCAGCGCTTCCACCTGATCGGCGCCACCAACACCGTCTACTTCGCGCTGCTGGCGCGCCGCCGCATGGACCTCTACGGAGCCACCCTCGAGGACTTCGCCGCGGTGAAGGTCAAGAACGCCAAGCACGGGCTCGACAACCCGAACGCCCGCTACCGCAAGGAATCCACGATCGAGGACGTGCTCGCCAGTCCCGTGGTCTCCGACCCCCTTCGGCTGCTTGACATCTGCGCGACGTCGGACGGCGCGGCGGCACTGGTGGTGGCGAGCAAGTCGTTCACCGAAAAGCATCTCGGGTCCGTCGACGGGGTACCGTCGGTGCGCGCGATCAGCACGGTCACACCGCAGTACCCGCAGCATCTGCCCGAATTGCCGGATATCGCAACCGATTCCACGGCCGTGGTGAACGCCCCGGAGCGGGTGTTCAAGGACCAGATCCTCGACGCCGCCTACGCCGAGGCCGGTATCGGCCCCGAGGACCTGAGCCTGGCCGAGGTGTACGACCTGTCCACCGCCCTGGAACTCGACTGGTACGAGCATCTTGGCCTGTGCGCCAAGGGCGAGGCCGAACAGCTACTGCGCAGCGGCGCGACGGCGATCGGCGGCAAGATCCCCGTGAACCCGTCCGGCGGCCTTGCCTGCTTCGGCGAAGCCATTCCGGCACAAGCCATTGCGCAGGTCTGCGAGCTGACCTGGCAGCTGAAGGGACAGGCCACCGGCCGCCAGGTCGAGGGTGCCAAGGTCGGCGTCACCGCCAACCAAGGCCTGTTCGGGCACGGCTCGTCCGTGATTGTTGCTCGCTAGGCAGTTCGAACCGTACGGCCCCTCCTACTGGGGCGCCATCGCAGTGTTCGCGGTGGGCGCGGCGCTGCTCCTGTGGGTCGGTCGCCGCGCCACCACCACGCAAGCACGGCGGCTGGGGCGAGTGCTCGGTGGGCTGACCGCGGCGATCTACGGCGCGATCCTGATCTACAACCTGGTGCCGCCGACGCTGGCGGGTTCGGTGCCGCTTCAGCTCACCGACCTCGCGACCGTCGTCGCGGCGTACGCCTTGTGGACACAGCGGCAGTGGGCCTACGCGCTGACCTACTACTGGGGTCTTGTGTTGAGCGTCCAGGCGTTGATCTCACCGGTGTTGCGGGGCCCCGACTTTCCGCACTACCGCTTCCTGGCGTTTTACGCGATCCACCTGCTGGTGGTATGGGCGGCCGTCTATCTGACGTGGGGCCGCGGAATGCGGCCCGGCTGGCGAGACTTTCGACTGGCGGTGGTCGTCACCGGAGCGTGGGCCGTGGTGACCGTGGTGTTCAACAGGATCGCCGACACGAACTACGGCTTCACCAATTACAAGCCGGAAACCGCTTCAGTGTTGGACGTTCTCGGCCCATGGCCGGTGTACATCGTGAGCACCGCAGCGCTCGTCTTCACCGTGTGGGCGCTGATGACGTGGCCGTGGGTGCGGCGATGATCGTGGCGGTCCGGGTCAAGCCCGGCAGCGCCAAGGGCCCGCTGGTCGAGGTCGACGATGCCGGCGAGCTGACCGTGTACGTGCGTGAGCGGGCCGTCGAGGGCAAGGCGACCAAGGCGGTCGCCAAGTTGCTCGCCGAGCATTTCGGTGTCGCACCCAGTCGGGTGAAACTGGTCTCGGGCGCGACCTCACGGGTCAAACGCTTCGAGGTCAGCTGATCAGGCGACGCCGAGGTAGGCCGCGCGAATGCTGTCGTCGGCCAACAGCTCTCGGGCGTCGCCGGTGCGGGTGACCTCGCCAGTCTCGAGGATGTAGGCCCGGTCCGACCGGGTCAACGCCTGCTGGGCGTTCTGCTCCACCAGCAGCACCGTGGTGCCCTGGGCGTTGATCTCGGCGATGATCTTGAATATCTGCGAGATCACCATCGGCGCCAAGCCCATCGACGGTTCGTCGAGCAGCAGCACCCGCGGCCGGGCCATCAACGCGCGGCCGATCGCGAGCATCTGCTGCTCACCACCGGACAGCGTGCCTCCGACCTGACTGCGGCGTTCGGCCAGCCGCGGAAACGTCTCCAGGATCCAGTCGAGTCGTTCCCTGTGCTCGGAGCGTGAGGCGAATTTACGCCCGTAGCAGCCCATTTCGAGATTCTCGACGACCGTCATGCCCGGGAACACCCCGCGACCCTCTGGCGCCTGCACCAGCCCCTTGATTGCCCTCTGGTGCGCCTTGACCTTGCTGATGTCTTGGCCCTCGAACCAGATGGAGCCCGCCGTCAGCGGCAGCAGCCCCGAGATCGCGCGCATGGTGGTCGTCTTTCCTGCGCCGTTGGAGCCGAGCAAGGTGACGAGCTCACCCTCGTGGACCGTCAGCGAGATACCGTGCAGCGCACGTATTCTGCCGTACTGCACGACGATGTCGCGCAACTCCAGCACGACGGGGCGCTCGGCGCTCGGCTGGTCATTCGACCTTTCATTAAAGGCTGTCATCGGGCACCCCCAGATAGGCTGCGACGACCTTCGGGTCCTCGCGGATCTCGGAAGGCAGACCGTCGGCGATCTTGCGCCCGAACTCGAGCACCACGATGCGATCGGTCACGCCCATCACCAGCCGCATATCGTGCTCGATCAGCAGCACCGTGTAGCCGTCGTCGCGGATCTTCTGAATCAGCTCGATCAGGGCGGCCTTCTCGCGCGGGTTGAACCCGGCCGCCGGTTCGTCCAGGCACAACAGCTTCGGTTCGGTAGCCAGTGCGCGGGCGATCTCGAGCCGGCGCTGGTCCCCGTATGGCAGGTTCTTCGCCTTCTCCTCGCCGCGGTGGGCGATGCCGACGAAATGAAGTAGCGCAGCGGACCTCTCGATCGCCGACCGCTCCTCGCGGCGGTGGCGCGGCGTTCGGACCAGTGCGCCGGGCACCGAGGTGAAGTGCCGGGCGTCGGTGCCGACCATGACGTTCTCCAGGGCGGTCATCTCACCCCACAGCCGGATGTTCTGGAAGGTGCGCGCGATCCCCCGTCGTGTGATCTGGTGGCGTTTGATCCGGCCCAGCGGCGCGCCGTCGAACATGACCGTCCCCGACGTGGGGCGGTACACCCCGGTGATCGCGTTGAAGCACGTCGTCTTGCCGGCACCGTTGGGCCCGATCATGCCGAGGATCTCACCGCGGCGGATGTCGAACGACACCGAGTCCAGCGCGGTCAGCCCACCGAACTTCATCGTGAGATCGGTTGTCTTCAGCAGGATCTCGCCTTCGGCGGCCTGGATGTCGCGGTGGACGCCCGCCAGCTCTTCGATGGTCATCGCGCGGATTCCTTCTCCGGCGAGCGCAGCAGGTCGCGTGCGGCCTTGCCGTAGGCCAGCAGCTGCGCGCGGGCCGGGAACAGACCCTGCGGGCGGAAGATCATCAGCATCACCAGCGCCAGACCGAAGAACAAGTACTTCAGGTCACCGAGATTGATGCCGAGGAACTCCACTCCCAGGAGTCGGTTCGGCAGGTAGACGATGACGAACGCCCCCACCACCACACCGAGTTTGTTGCCCTGCCCGCCGAGCACCACCGCGCACAGGAACAGCATCGAGTTGATGATGTTGAACGTCGGCGGCGCGACGAATTGCACCTGGCCCGCGTACAGCGCCCCGGACAGCCCGCCGATCGCCGCGCCGATCACGAACGCCCACAGCTTGAACCGGAACGTGTTGACGCCCATCACCTCCGCGGCGTCCTCGTCCTCCCGGATCGCGATCCAGGCGCGGCCGACGCGGCTGCGTTCGAGGTTCCCGACCAGCAGCAGGATCCCGATCATCAGGATGATGCCGAGCCAGAACCACCACGTGCCGTAGTTGGCGTCACCCGCGGAGTTGCCGCTCGAGAAGACTCCGTCGGGCACGCGGTCGGTCGCGCCGATTCGCGGGTAGGCGACCTCGTTGAGGCCGCGGGGTCCGTTGGTCACCTCGGCGAGGTTGTCGGCCAGCAACCGGATGATCTCGCCGAAGCCCAGCGTGACGATCGCCAGGTAATCCCCGCGCAGCCTCAGCGTCGGCGTGCCCAGGATCAGACCGGTCAGTGCGGTGATGGCCATCGCCAGCGGCACACAGGCCAGCCACGCCCAGTGCTCGTTGAACCAACCGGTGGGTCCCATCTTGTTCCACGGGCTGTTCGGGCTGGTGAGCAGCGCGACGGTGTACGCACCGACGGCGTAGAAGCCTACGTAGCCGAGGTCGAGCAGGCCGGCCTGGCCGACGACGACGTTGAGGCCGATCGCGATGATCGCGACCATCGCGAACTGGGCCATGGTGCCGCCGAAGCTGATGTTCGGCGTGGTCAACAGCGGCGGCGGGAACAGTGGGAGCAGCGCGAGCAGACCGAAGGCAACAAAGCCGAAGCCCCACTTCTGTACGCGGGAAAGCCCGTCCCACCAACGACGCAACGCGTCGCCGGGCGCTAGGAGCTTTTCGCCGGTCGTCATGCTCGCGCCTTCCCGAGGCTTTCGCCGAGTATCCCCGTCGGCCGGAAGAACAGAACGAGAACGAGCAGGACGAACGCGACGACGTCGCGCCACTGCGTACCGAACACCGCCTGCCCGTAGTTCTCCATGATGCCGAGCAGCAGACCACCGAGCAGGGCGCCGCGCAGGTTGCCGATGCCGCCGAGGACCGCGGCCGAGAACGCCTTGATACCGAGAAGGAATCCGCCGGAGTAGATGATGCCCTGCGGCACCTTCAGCGTGTAGAGCAGCGCGGCCGCCCCGGCCAGCAGACCGCCGATCAGAAATGTCAGCATGATGATGCGTTCCCGCGAGACGCCCATCAGGGTCGCGGTATCCGGGTCCTGGGCCACCGCCCGGATCCCGCGGCCGAACTTGGTCCGGTTGATGGTCAGATCCGTCATCAGCGCGAGCACCAGCGCCGCGCCGACGATGATCAGCGTGATGTTGGAGACCGCCGACCCGAATACGGTGAACTGTGTCTGCGGTGCGACGAGCCGGATCGGTTGTTGTGCATTGGAGCCGCCGTACCCGTTGATGATCTTCGGCAGGATGAAGTGCACGAATTCCTGCAGCACGAACGACATACCGATGGCGGTGATCAGAAACGACAGGCGTTCGGCCTTGCGGCGGCGCAGCGGCCGGTACGCCACTGCCTCCAAACCGACTGCGGTTGCGCCGGATACCGCCATCGCGAACAGCATCGCGATCGCCAAATACAGGATGGTGAGCGCGATGCCTTTGTTGTAGGTGTTACCGCTCGGCGTGAAGCCCAGGATCATGTCGAGGCAGAAGTACGCGCCGAACATGCCGAACATGAACACTTCCGAATGCGCGAAGTTGATCAGTTTCAGCACGCCGTAGACGAGCGTGTAACCGACGGCCACCAAGGCGTAGATCGCGCCCCAGGACAGCCCATCGATCGTCAGCTGCCAGAAGCCGTCTCGCAACCCGTCCAGGTTGAAGCTGATGTTGGCGGCCAGACAGGTGTACTGGTCGACGCACTCGGGTGGGATCCCGGTCATCCGGTGGCGGCTCCTCGCGGGAACGGGCCTCTAGCGAAAACGCGTCCGAGCCTTCCGGTCTCGGACGCGTTCCGCCTGTGGGCTATTGAACTTTGTAGATCCAGATCAGGCTGGTGGTCAGTTCGCCGTTCGGCGTCCACTGGTACCGGCGGGCCACACCGCGGCCGTCGTAGTTGCGGACGAAGTCGAGCAGCGCGGGCCGGGTGATGGCGCCCGAGTCGATGCCCTTCAACAGGATGGTGCCCAGGTCGTAACCCTCGCTGCTGTAGGTGCCGGGTTCCTGGTTGAACTTCTTGGTGTACTCGTCGGCGAAGCTGCCGGTGGCCGGGCCGCACGGGCACGACAGCACCGCATCCTTGGACGCGTCGCCGGCCTGCTTGACGAACTCGGGATCCTTGGTGCCGTCGGCGCTGGCGAACGTCCCGTCGTAGCCGCCGTCCCGAAGCTGCTGCACGAACGGCGCGGCTTCGGCGTAGTAGCCGCTGAAGAACACCGAATCCGGGTTGGCGCCCTTGATCTGGGTCACCGCCGCCGAGAAGTCCTTGTCGCCCTTCTTGACCGAGATGTTGCACGACGAGTCGGCCACCGGGCCGAGCGTCTCCCGTACGGTCTGCGCCAGGCCGAGACCGTAGTCCGTGCTGTCGTCGACCACGCAGACCTTCTTGTGGCCCAGCGTGTTCTTCAGGTAGTTGGCGACCGACGGGCCCTGCACGCCGTCGTTGCCCAGGCCGCGGAAGAACGTCCGCCACCCCTTGTCGGACAGCGTGACGTTGGTCGCCGAGGCCGTCGCGGCGACGAGGCCGGCCTGGTTGAACACGTCGCCGGTGGCCATGGTCTCACCGGAGAATGCGGGACCGATCAGGCCGATGGTGAACGCGTCGTTGATGATCTGCGGCGCGATCTGGGTGG
The DNA here is from genome assembly GCF_001668575.1 of Mycobacterium sp. 1164985.4. GTDB lineage: Bacteria > Actinomycetota > Actinomycetes > Mycobacteriales > Mycobacteriaceae > Mycobacterium. The sequence continues at coordinate 117,592 of NZ_LZMD01000065.1, read as the reverse complement.
CCTTTTGCGGATCACCCTCGGTGTCGAAGGTTTTCAGCTGGACCTGGCAACCGGGGTTGGCGGCGTTGTGCTTGTCGACCGCCAACTGGATGCCGTTCTTGATATTGATCCCGAGCGCGGCATCGGGACCGTTGAGCGCCCCGGCCATGGCGATCGACACCGGCGGGCACTGCGCGTTGCCGTCCCCTGCGGGGTCGGCGGGCGCGGCGCCCTCGTCGGCCTTTACCTCGGCACCGTTTTCGTCGATCTGGATCTGTTCGACGATCTTCAGATCGGTCTGCGCCTCGCCGCCCTCACTCGGCTCGGACTGTTGGCAGCCGGCTATGCCGAGCACAACCAGACCAGCGCTGCTGATAGCAAATGCTCTCCGTGCCATGCGACCGCGCACGCTTCACCTCCGGGTCATTGGGTTAGTCGGCGACGGCGCCTCAGCCCGGCGGGCGGGGGCGGCGACGTTCCGGGAAGACCATAGCCAACGCTTGACGCTGGTGCGCGTTGTTGACCCACGCGTGGGGGGTGTCGTGGCCGAACCGCATCTTCGAAAACCGAATTTTTACGGGCAGCCGGGCCGGAGGTTAGCTCGACTCCGGTGCTTCGCTCGGCGTGTCGAGGGTTTCGAGCACCACTTCGGCGACGCGTTTCATGGTGGTGCGCCGGTCCATCGCGGCGCGCTGGATCCACTTGAACGCCTCGGGTTCGGTCATCCCCTGTTTGGTTTGCAGCAAACCCTTGGCCCGCTCGACCAGCTTGCGCGTCTCCAGTCGCTCGGACAGCGTCGCCACTTCCTGCTCCAAGGCGGCCATCTCCCCGAAGCGGCTCACCGCCACCTCGATGGCCGGGATGAGGTCGGTGATGGTGAACGGTTTGACCAGGTAGGCCATTGCGCCTGCGTCCCTGGCCCGTTCGACCAATTCCCGCTGGCTGAACGCGGTCAGGATGACGATCGGTGCGATGCGCTTACCGGCGATCTCGGAGGCCGCGTCGATGCCGTCGCGGCGGGGCATCTTGACGTCCATGATCACGAGGTCGGGCTTCAGGCTCTCGGCCAGATCGACCGCCTCCTGCCCGTCACCCGCCTCTCCGACGATCTCGTAGCCCTCCTCACGGAGCATCTCGGCGAGATCCATCCGGATGAGCGCCTCGTCCTCGGCGACGAGAACTCGGCGGGCCTTCACGGCGTCGGGCGGTGACCCAGCAGCGGTTGCCATGGAAGCCATTGTGGCGGTAGCGGTGCCGTTCAGCGAGTCCGGGGCATCATCTATGGTGGTAAGCCGCGCCACAGCGAATGCCCTCGTAGCCCAATTGGCAGAGGCACACGACTCAAAATCGTGACAGTGTGAGTTCGAGTCTCACCGAGGGCACCGAGAATCAGCAGGTCGGATGTGTTCGGCGTTACGCTCTAATTGTGGAGATGAGGCTGCGGCCGGTCTGCGTGCCCGAAGTGGCGCTGGAGAACCGGACGCCCGCCCGGGTTCGGCACGACACGGAACGGTCCGTGCGACGCCGCAGGGTGCTCGACGTCACCGCGATGATCAGCGCGGCCATCAGCGCCTTCTTCGGTTTCCAGGGCCTGATCGTCGGGGTCGAGGTGTGGTGGATCCCGATTCTCAGCCTCATCAGCGCCGTGGCGTTCGCAGCGATCCCGCTGCTCTGCCGATTCGGCGAGCTCGTCGCTCCGCTGGTGTTCTTCGTCGTCGCGTTTGTGACCATCACGGTCCAGTGCATCGAGCTCGGCACCGGTTCGGGGCTGCAGTTCTACTTCGTCGTCGCGGCCGCGATCATGGTGGTCATCCTCGGCATCGACCACATCCTGCTGGCGTCGGTGCTGTCGGCGCTGGGTGCGGTGACGGTGGTGCTCCTGGAGTACCTGGTGCCGGATAACACGGGGATACAACCGGATTGGGCCCGTACGACCTCGTTCATCCTGACCGTGGCCACCGCATGGATCCTCGTCATCGCCACGTTGTGGTTCGCGCTGCGGGAGATCCGCCGGGCGCGATTGGCGATGGAGGCCGAATACGAGCGGTCCGAACGACTGCTGGCCAACATCCTTCCCGCGACCATCGCCGAACGGCTCAAGGACCCGAGCCGCACCGTCATCGCCGACCGGTACGACGACGCGTCGATCCTGTTCGCCGATATCGCCGGCTACACGCTGCGGGCCAGCGACACCAACCCGTGCGATCTGGTTCGGTTTCTCGACAGGCTCTACACGGACCTGGACGCGCTCGTCGACCGCCACGGCCTGGAGAAGGTCAAAACCAGCGGCGACTCCTACATGGTGGTCAGCGGTGTGCCGCACCCCCGGCCGGACCACCTCGAAGCCCTGGCCTGCCTGGCGCTCGACATGGCCGACGCCGTCGCCGACCTGCGCGACCCGCGCGGCCGCAGGGTGCCGCTGCGGATCGGTCTCGCCGCCGGCCCGGTGGTCGCCGGGGTCGTCGGGGCGCGCAAGTTCTTCTACGACGTGTGGGGCGACGCGGTCAACGTGGCGTCCCGGATGGAGACCACCGACGTCGAGGGCCGCATTCAGGTGCCCGACGACGTCGCCGAACGCCTGCGCAGCATGTTCATGCTCGAGCCCCGCGGTGCGGTCGAGGTCAAGGGCAAGGGCGTCATGACGACGTGGTACCTGGTCGGACGGCGCGACGATGCTGCTGTGCGTGAGGCGGTCGAGCTCGAACCGCTCAGTCGTCGACCTCAGTCGGTTTGAGCCGCTCGGCCAGCGCCGCCAGCCGCCACAGGGTCTCCCGGTTACGGGGGTAGGCGGCGATGTCGGTCAGTTTGTTCGGCATCATCGCGGCGGGTCCGCTGACCGGGAACTCGGTCATCTCAACCCGGCAGCCGTCAGGAATGTCGAAGAGCCGCAGGATGATTCGTGCTCCACCGAAGGGACGGCCCTTGGCGTGCAGCACCAGTTCCTCGGGCGGAGTGCTCTTCTCGACGACGGTGACGTCGTTGAGCAGCAGCGGCCAGACGCCCACCGAGTGCCGGATCTCCGCTCCCGGCGCCGGCCAGTTCGGGTCGACGGCTCGCATGCGGCTGTTGCCGACCACCCATTGTGAGTACGTCCACCCGTCGGCCATGACGTCCCAGACCTGCTGGCGGGAGGCGTGAATATCGCGTGTCACAGTCACGCCCTGAGATATACCCCGATCGCGGAAAACGACGCACGCCGAATGTGCGCTCAGCGGCGTTCGCGCGAGTCGCTAGACCTTGCGGTTCTCCGACTTGATCAGCCAGGCCTGCTTCTCCAGGCCATCGATCAGCTGGTGCAGGACATCGGCGGTGCTGGGGTCCTCGGCGTCGACGGCGTCATGCACCTGGCGCATCGTGTCGACCGCGGCGTAGATCCGGCCGGCGATCAAGTCGACCGCCTCCTGAGTGCTCACCTCGTACGCCGGGAACTGCGGCAGCGTGGTGGTGGCGGCGACCGTGTCGGTGCGGCCGTCCGGCGTGGCCTCCAAGGCCCGCATTCGCTCGGCGATCGTGTCGCTGCCCTCGCGGGCGAAGTCGACGAGCTCGTCGAGCTGAAGATGCAGGTCCCGGAAGTTGGTGCCGACGATGTTCCAGTGCGCCTGCTTGCCCTGCAGGTGCAGCTCGATCAGGTCGACCAGAACCCGCTGCAGGTTCGCGGCGAACTCCGGCGAAGCTTGAAATCCCTGTACTTCTGTCTCCGAACGACGTGTAGATGTGCTCATGACCTCTACAACACCTCTTAATCTGGACTTAGTCCAGATTATCATGTATTTCTGGTCACACCCGGGCTCTGCTGGTCCTGCTTCTCCAGTAACCGGGCGTATCCGGCCCCCATCCCGAGCAGGGCGAGACCCACGACGATGAACACCGCGACCCGGAACATGCCGTTGAGCGTGCCGAGGTCGAACAGGAACAGCTTGCCCATCGCCGCGGCTACCAGAGCCAGTCCCCCGCCGATCGGGACCGACCGGTCGCTTCGGGGCAACCGGGCCACGTAGCCGAACAGTGCGGCCGCGAGCGCAATCCAGCAGATCGTGGCGGCCATGTGGCCCGCATAGAACCCGCTGTCGGTGCCACCGACCAGTACACCCGCGGTGACGGTGAACCTCGTGATCGCGTATCCGGCCACGGCTGCGGCGACCGCCCACAGCGCCGAGTTACGTGGATCCAACGCCCACACGATCGCCACGCTCCATGCGATGAGCAGCACGCTGGCAACCAACGTCGACGCGGCCACCCCGCCACTCGTCGACGTTCCCCGCAGCAGCGTGTCGGGCGGCGCCCAATGCAGGTAGTAGAGGGACCCGACGGCCGCGAAGCCGATCGAGACCGCCTCGGCCGTGACGTGTTCGCGCCCGGCGAGTGCGACCATCAGCGCCATCGCCAGCAGAACCGGCCCCGCGATCGGACCGTCGAACGCCACCATGACCGCGACCAGCGCCGATATCGCCGAGAGGACCGCCCAGATGCGGCCTACCGCGTTGTCGACCCCCGGCAACCGGTCGGCGACGAACACGATCGCGAGCAACCCGACCGCGAGTGCCGCGACCATCAGCGCGGCGACCACGCGGTCCACCGCCAGGGCGACCGACAAGACAGGCAGCACGGCGGCCCCGGCCAGCAGGGCCATCACCGGCTTGTTCGCGGTGTGCGGCAACAGGATCAGCGCACCGGCGATCGCCAACAGCGCCGCTATGCCGCACGCAGCGGCCAGCCACGGATCGTGACCGTCGTCGAAGTACACACCGACGAGCGCCACCAACAGCGGCAGCGCGGCCGCCGCGACTCGGGCGGCGTGCAGCCACAGCCAGTCCCTGCCGATCTGCACGGGCAACGAGGCCGCCGACAGTGCGAGCATGAACGCCACGAGTAGCAGCGTGACGCCACCGACCACCACCGGCGCCAGGATCAGCAGCGGGATCAGAACGAGCAACCCCAGCTGCTCGGAGTTCCAGCGGCGGGCCAGCGTGAGGCCGCCTCCCCCGATCACTGCGGCGAGAACCAGCCCGACGGGCGCGGACATCCACTTGTAGACGGTGGTCACCGCGATGACGTCCATGTAGGCCGCGGCGATCCCGGTCGCCGCCAGCGCGATTGCACCGATGCGGCCGCCGGGTCTGTGGCTCATCCACCAGCCGGCCCCGACGAGCCCGCCGGCCAGGACCACACCCCCCGCGACGCGGATCTCCGGTCGCAGCATCCCCGCCTGCGCGGCCAGCACGAGCAGAAATACGACGCCTATCAGCGTCACTGCCACACCGGCGACCGCCAGCAGCTTGCCGATCCACCCCTCGTCGCGCGGTGGCTTTGGCACGGGCGCAACGTGAGGCGGCGGATACACGGCCGGAGCGGCGTAGCGCTGCGGCTGCGGCGGGTGCTGCGGCTGTTGTTGCGGCGCCGGCGTCGAGACCAGCAGCCGATCGAGCTCGGTCAAATCTGACGACACCCGCGCCAGATACGCGGAGATCGCGGAGACATCGGCGGACAGGCGGGCGATGACGGCACGCTGCGGTTCGGTCATGCAGCCATCGTCACAGCGCGACGGCTCGACCGGATGAGTAGGACTACTCGTCTAAACCGTGTTCGATCGCGTAGCGCGCCAGTTCGACGCGGTTCGCAACCTGCAGCTTGCGGAACGTGGCCTGCACGTGGTTCTCGACCGTGCGATGGCTCAGCGACAGTCGCGCGGCGATCTGCTTGGCGGTCAAACCCTTGGCGACATAACGAAGGATTTCGGTCTCCCGCTCGGTCAGGCTCGGGGTCTCCGGCCCGTCACCCCGATTCTGGGCGATCCGCCGGTACTCGCCGAGCACCAGCCCCGCCAGGCCGGGCGTGAAGACGGCCCTGCCCTCGGCGGTGGCGCGAACCGCGTCGCCGAGTTCCTGCTTCGAGGCGCTCTTCACCAGATAGCCGGTCGCCCCGGCCTTCACCGCCTCGAGCACGTCCTCCCGCTCGTCCGACGCCGACAACACCAGGACCTTCGACGACGGCGACACGGCCAGCACTTCCGCAGTCGCCTGCGCGCCGTCACCGTCGGCGAGACGCATGTCCATCACCACGACGTCGGGCTGGACTGCAGCCGCGCGGCGCCGCGCCGCACCCACCCCGTCGGCGGTGGCGACGACGGTGAAGCCGTCCTCGGCGAGGTCACGGGCCACCGCATCACGCCAGATGGGATGGTCGTCGACGACCATCACCGTCGGGGTAGCGTCAGTTCCCATTCCGTCCCGCTCTCCGGCCCGGTGATCAGCTTGGCACTGCCACCGAGCCACTTCATCCGTCCCACAATGGATTTCGAGATGCCAATGCGCCCCTCCCGCTCCGCCTCTTCCAGCCGCCCCTCCGGAATGCCCGTGCCGTTGTCCCGGATGCTGACCGTGACCGCGTCGCCGAGGTCTTCAAGCAACACGTAGGCGTGCGCGTCCGGTCCGGCGTGGGCGACCACATTGTCGAGCGCGTTGAGGACGGCAGCTGACAACTCGGTGGCGACGACGGCGTCCAGCAGAACGGGATCGGCGGGCAGGCTGACCGAGACGCGGTCCGACGCACGCTGCCGCAACAGCGCGCCGACGTCGGTCATCGCCCCGACGCGGGGTTCGCTCTCGCCGGAGCTGACCAGTCGTCTGAGCGCACGCTCCTGCTGGCCGGCGAGCTCGGCCAGTTCCGCGGTCTCGCCGCCGATTTCGCGGCCGCGGCGCGAGACCAGCGCGAGCACCTGGATGGCACCGTCGTGCACCTCGCGGGACAATCGCTCCCGCTCCTGGTGGGCCGCCGCCAGCCGCGCGGCCTGCTCCAGTTCCGTATGCGCCCGCCGAGCGGTCTGCGCGGCCATCCCCACGGCGAGGCCGACCGCAAGCTCGATGACGATCGTCGCGTTGCGCCACACGTCGTAGTTGATGAAGCCCTTGACGAGGGTGCTGGCAACCATCACCGCCACTCCGGCGAACATGCCCGCGATCGGGCCCGCGACGATCGCCGCCGAAATGGTTGCGTTGGTGGCCCACAACGTCGTCGGCCAGGACTGGTTGTCCAACGCCCACTGCGACGACGCGACCAGCTCGGTCGACAGGACCAACGCCACGACCACCGCGATCTCGGCCAGCACCCAGGCTGGGCGTCGGCCGAACCCCTGCAGATAGGCCACCGCGCACAAAGCACTCCACCCGATCAGCACGGCGAACAGCGCCCACGCCAGTCCCGGCCGGTCCAGGTCGGGATTCACCGACACCTGAAATCCAAGGGCGTACAGGCAACTGAGCAATCGGAAGACCTGCGCCGCGCGCCACAGCGGTGTGGCGGGATCCAGGGTGTTGGCCGGCATCTGGCTACAGCACCTTGGACAGAAACGCCTTCGTGCGTTCGTGTTTCGGGTTGGACAGCACTTCGCGCGGCGGCCCGCTCTCGACGACGACCCCGCCGTCCATGAACACCAGATGGTTGGCCACCTCGCGGGCGAACCCCATCTCGTGTGTCACCACCACCATCGTCATACCCTCGGTCGCAAGCTTTTTCATCACCTCGAGCACCTCGCCGACGAGTTCGGGGTCGAGCGCCGAGGTAGGCTCGTCGAACAACATCAGCTTGGGGCTCATCGCCAGTGCGCGGGCGATCGCGACGCGTTGCTGCTGGCCACCGGACAACTGCGCGGGATAGGCGTCGGCCTTCGCGGACAGGCCCACCTGGTCGAGCAGGTCGCGGGCGCGGGCGATCGCCTCATCCTTCTTGACGCGTTTGACGTGGATGGGCGCCTCGACGATGTTCTCGAGCGCCGTGCGGTGCGGAAACAGGTTGAAGTGCTGGAACACCATGCCGATGTCGCGGCGCTGACGGGCGGCTTCCCGCGGCGGCATCTCATGAAGCTTGTTGCCCCGCTGGCGGTATCCGATCAACTCGCCGTCCACATACAGGCGCCCCGCGTTGACCTGTTCGAGATGGTTGATGCACCGCAGGAACGTCGACTTGCCCGAGCCCGACGGTCCCACCATGCACAGCACCTCGCCGCGTCCGATCTCGAGCGTGACGCCCTTGAGCACCTGCAGCGCACCGAAGTTCTTGCAGACGGCCTCGGCCTTGACCATCGGTGTCACGGGTGGGCCTCTCCCAGCGTCTGCGCCTTGGCCAGCGCCTCGAGTTGTTTGGTGGTGAGCTTGCGCGAGGCGCCACGCGAGTAATATCGCTCGAGGTAGTACTGACCGACCATGAGCACGCTGGTGATCGCCAGGTACCACGTCGCGGCGACCAGTAGCAACGGAACGGGTTCGAAGATGCGCGCGGCGATCTCACGCGACGTGATGCCGTACAGGTCCAGCGTGAACGGCACCGCGGTCACCAGCGAGGTGGTCTTGAGCATGCTGATCACCTCGTTGCCGGTCGGTGGGATGATCACCCGCATCGCCTGCGGAAGGACGGTGCGCCGCATCGTCATCCCCCACGACATGCCCAGCGCTGTCGACGCCTCCGCCTGGCCTTCGGGCACGGAACTGATTCCCGCGCGGATGATCTCGGCCATGTACGCGGCCTCGTTGAGCGCAAGGCCGAGAATCGCCAGCAGGAACGGGATCGACAGCGACTGCAGGTTCACCTGCAGCAGCGAGGGCCCGAACGGCACGCCCAGCTGAATGTTCTGGTAGATCGTCGGCAAGAGCCCCCAGAAGACCAGCTGCACATACACCGGGGTGCCGCGGAAAATCCACAGATACACCCACGCAACGGCTTTCAACACCGGGTTCGGCGATAGCCGCATCACCGCGAGCAGCACACCGAGCGCGATGGCGAGCACCATCGAATAGATGGTCAGTTGCAGCGTGTTGAGGACACCGACCTTCAACACCCGCTCGTTGAACAAGTACTCCCAGTACGTCGACCAGCGGTAGGACTGGTTGGTCGCCGCGCCGTAGAGGAACAGGGCGACGAGAATGACGATGACGACCGCCGCCACCCATCGCCACGGATGGCGCAGGGGCACCGCGTCGATTGCAGCCGGGGCTACGGGTGACGGCGTGTCGACATCGGTCATGGATCGTCCTTACGAGACGGCGCCGTTGAGGACTGGCTTGTCGATCATCCCGTTCTCGACGCCCCAGTTAGCGGCGATTTCGCGGTATGTGCCCTCGTTGATCAAATGCTCGAGCGCCTTCTGCAGCGACTGGGCGAGCGCCGACCCCTTCTGCACCGGCCAGCCGTACGGCGCCGAGTCGAAGATGTCACCGGCGGGTTCTAGTTTTCCGTTGCTCTGCTTGATCGCGTACGAGGTCACCGGCGAATCCGCCGACATCGCGTCGACCTGGCCGAGCACCACCGCGTTGGTGGCGGCGTCCTGCCCGTCGAACGGAACGATCTCGATCGGCGGGTTGCCGGCATCGATGCACGCCTTATTCTTCGCCGGAAGTTCCTCGGCCTCTTGTGTGGTGGTGGCCTGCACCGCGACCTTCTTGCCGCATGCGTTGTTCGGGTCGATCTGCGAACCCGGCCGCTGGGCCCACATCGTGCCCGCGTTGAAGTAGGTGACGAAATCGACCGTCTTCTCACGTTCCTTGGTGTCGGTGAACGACGACATCCCGACGTTGTAGGTGCCACCCTGAATTGACGGGATGATCTTCGCGAAATCCGATTCCCGGTATTCGGGCGTCAACCCGAGCGTGGCCGCGATCGCGTTCATCAGATCGACGTCGAAGCCGACGATCTTTCCGCTGGGATCCTTGAATTCGTTGGGGGCGTAGGGAATGTTGACGCCGATGACCAGCTTCCCGGACGATTTGATGGCCTCCGGAACGGTGTTGGCGATCTCGTCGACCTTGGCCGCCGAGACGGTCGCCGGTGCGCTGGTGGAATCACCACCGCCGCCGCCTCCTTCGCCGCTGGCGCAGCCGGACAACGCCAGCACACCGGACGCGGCGAATACGACTGCGAAGCGCCAGAATCTACCTCGACGGTTGTGACAGTCACCGAACACGGATGCCCCTACTTTCTACGTCGTGGAACCGGTACCGAGCACTGGTAACGGAACAGTAGTAGAGAGCACACGCCGCGGCAGGGGAACCAAACGCGTGCTTGGGTGGCGACTCGGGGACTGAGGGTCGAATCGATACCGAAATGCGACGATCCCTTCCGTTCAGCTATGCCACACTGCGCCAATGACAAGCACCGCCACGCCCAGCTTGCTGCGGCATCTTTGGAAAACGACCCTGGTCTCCGGACTCCTCGCGGTAGCGCTCGGCGTAGCCGTCTGGTTGTGGCCGGGTAAGACCATCGTGATCGCGGCGATCTTCTTCGGCGCTTACCTGCTGGTTGCCGGCATCGCGCAGGTGATCTTCGCGTTCAGTCTCCATGTCTCGGCCGGCGGCCGGGTCCTGCTGTTCATCTCCGGCGCCGCGGCCCTGATCCTCGCCGTGCTGTGCTTCCGCAGCCTGCAGGAGTCGATCCTGCTGCTGGCGATCTGGATCGGCATCGGCTTCATCTTCCGTGGTGTCGCCACAGCGGTGTCGGCGATCAGCGATCCGACGCTGCCCGGCCGCGCATGGGAGATCTTCGTCGGCGTGGTCAGCCTGATCGCGGGCGTCATCATGCTCGCGGCCCCGTTCGAGTCGCTGGCGATTTTGACCGTTGTGGCCGGCATCTCGCTGATCGTGATCGGCGTCTTCGAGATCGTGACGGCGTTCGGCATCCGCAAGGCGTCCAAGGATCTCGGCACCGCCGGATCGACCCCTTCACCTGCGACTGAAGAGTCGGTGAGCTAACCCACACTGACGTCTACTACACCCTGTCGTAGGCTGGTGCCACAGCCACGGGAGTAGGTGAGATGGACGCGCTCGATGTGTCGCGGTGGCAGTTCGGAATCACCACCGTCTACCACTTCATCTTCGTTCCGCTGACCATCGGGCTGGCACCGCTGATCGCGGTCATGCAGACCGCGTGGGTGCTCACCGGCAACACGTCCTGGTACCGCCTCACCCGCTTCTTCGGCAAGCTGTTCCTGATCAACTTCGCCCTGGGCGTGGCCACCGGCATCGTCCAGGAGTTCCAGTTCGGCATGAACTGGAGCGAGTACTCGCGGTTCGTCGGGGACGTCTTCGGCGCGCCGCTGGCGATGGAGGGCCTGGCCGCCTTCTTTTTCGAGTCGACATTCCTCGGCTTGTGGATCTTCGGCTGGACCCGGCTCCCCCGACTCGTCCATCTCGCCTGCATCTGGGTGGTCGCCATCGCGGTGAACCTGTCGGCGTTCTTCATCATCGCCGCGAACTCGTGGATGCAGCATCCCGTCGGCGCCCGGTTCAACCCGGAGACCGGTCGCGCGGAGTTGACCAGCATCGTCGCGCTGTTCACGAACAACACGGCGTTGGCCGCATTCACCCATGCGGTCTTCGGGGCGTTCCTCACCGCAGGGACGTTCGTCGCCGGCGTGTGCGTCTGGTGGATGGTCCGCGCGCGTAACGACGATCGTGACGACGCGCAGACCATGTTCCGGCCCGCCGCGGTCTTGGGGTGCATCGTCGTGCTGGCGGCCACGCTCGGCCTCGTCGCCTCCGGCGACGTCCAGGGCAAGCTCATGTTCGAGCAGCAGCCGATGAAGATGGCGTCGGCAGAATCCTTGTGCCACACCGCAACCGATCCGGACTTCTCCATCCTGACGGTCGGCACCCACAACAACTGCGACAGCGTCGTCCATCTCATCGACGTCCCCTACGTGCTGCCGTTCCTGGCCAAGGGCGAGTTCGAGGGGGTGCGCCTCGAAGGCGTCAAAGACCTTCAGAGCCAGTACGCGGAGAAGTTCGGGCCCGGCGACTACCGGCCGAACCTCTTCGTGACGTACTGGTCCTTCCGCGCCATGATCGGCCTACTCGCCGTGCCGGTGCTGTTCTCGGTCGCGGTGCTGTGGTTGACACGCCGCCGCCGGATTCCCCGCACTCGCTGGCTTTCCCGCTTCGCGCTTGTCGCGATGCCCGCACCGTTCTTGGCCAACAGCGCCGGGTGGGTGTTCACCGAGATGGGCCGTCAGCCCTGGGTCGTCGTGCCCAATCCGACCGGTGACCCTCTGATCCGGTTGACCGTCGCCCAGGGGGTCTCCGGACACTCGGTCGGCATGGTCGTTCTCTCACTGGTCGCGTTCACGCTGGTGTATGCGATGCTCGCGGTCATTTGGTTCTGGCTCATCGGCCGGTACACCGTCGAAGGGCCACAAGAACACGACTCGGAGCCCGCCGCCCCGCCGCCGCCCGGCAGTGACGAGGTGGCTCCGTTGTCGTTCGCGTACTGAGGAGCTGGTGGCAATGGCGCTACAAGAGCTGTGGTTCGTGGTGATGGCGGGGCTCTTCCTCGGGTTCTTCGTTCTCGAGGGATTCGACTTCGGCGTCGGGATGCTGATGGGGATGTTGGGCCGCGGTGCGGGCGAAGACTCCGAGCGGCGCCGACGCGCGGTGCTCAACACCATCGGTCCGGTCTGGGACGGCAACGAGGTGTGGCTGATCACCGCCGGCGGCGCCATGTTCGCCGCCTTCCCGGACTGGTACGCGACCATGTTCTCGGGCCTGTACGTGCCCCTGCTCGTCATCCTGGTGTCGATGATCCTGCGTGTCGTGGCGATCGAGTGGCGCGGCAAGGTCGACGACCCCGGTTGGCGCCGATGGGCAGACATGGGGATCGCCGCCGGGTCGTGGGTGCCCGCGGTGCTGTGGGGCGTCGCGTTCGCCGCACTGGTGCGCGGGCTTCCGATCGACGCCGACAAGCGGCTGGAGGCCTCGATCGGCGACCTGCTCAACGGCTACACATTGCTCGGCGGCGTCACCACGGCCGGACTGTTCCTGTTCCACGGTGCCGTGTTCGTGGCCTTGAAAACCGATGGCGCAGTGCGTGAAGAGGCTCTGCGGTTCGCCGGCCGGGTGGCGTTGCCGGTGACGGCGGCCCTGGCGTCGTTCGGGCTGTGGACACAGCTCGAGCACGGTAAGGACTGGACGTGGATCGTGCTTGCCGTCGCCGGTCTGGCGCAGCTGGCGGCCACCGTGCGGGTGTGGCGTGGTGTAGGAGAAGGTTGGGCATTCGCGTACACGACGCTGGCCGTCGCGGCAGTCGTCATTCTGCTCTTCGGCGTGCTCTACCCCAACCTGATGCCGTCGACGGTCGACCCGGCCTACAGCCTCACGATCGACAACGCCGCGTCGAGCCCGTACACGCTGACGATCATGAGCTGGGCTGCACTGGTGTTCGCGCCGCTGGTACTGCTGTACCAGGGCTGGACGTATTGGGTGTTCCGTCAACGTATCTCGGCTGACCGGATACCCGAGCCAGTGGGATTGTCGCGGCGCAGGCCATGAACCTGTGGCGGACCTCGCAGGCGATGCGGCGCTATCTGGTCGCGTCGGTGGTGTGCGGGGTGCTCATCACCGGCGCGACGATCGGCGCCGCGGTGGTGCTCGCCGAGATCGTCGCCGGGATCATCACCGATCCCGGCTCCCGCCACCTCCGGCATTGGGCCGGTTCGCTCGCACTTCTGGTGGGGCTGTGGGCGATTCGTACCGCCGCGCACTGGCTGCAGAGCAGGCTGGCGTCGAACGGCGCCACACAGGTGATCGCCGACCTGTCCGGACAGGTTCTGCGCGCGGTGACCGCGCTGCCACCGCGGCTTCTCGCGGCCGAACGCGACACCGCCGCAGCGCTGATCACCCGTGGACTCGACGGCCTGCGACCGTTCCTGACGGCGTATCTGCCCGCGGTGTTCCTCGCCGGCATTCTCACCCCGGCCGCCGTGCTGGTGATCGCCGCGGTCGACTGGCGCTCGGCGCTCATCGTTCTGATCGCGCTACCGCTGATCCCGATCTTCATGGTGCTGATCGGGCTGCTGACCAAGGAACGCTCCGAGGCCGCCCTGGCGGCGATGAGCACGCTGCAGTCGCGGATGCTCGACCTGGTGGCGGGCATCCCGACGCTGCGCGCGTTGGGCCGCCTGGAGGGATCCGTCACCCGCATCACCGAACTGGCTGCCGCGCATCGGCGTTCGACAATGGCCACGCTGCGGATGGCCTTCCTGTCGGCGCTCGTCCTTGAGCTGCTGGCCACCTTGGGCGTCGCACTGGTCGCCGTCGGCATCGGCCTGCGACTGGTGTTCGGCGAGATGACGCTGACCGCGGGTCTGACCGCGCTGCTGCTCGCCCCCGAGGTGTTCTGGCCGCTCCGCCGGGTCGGGGTGGAGTTTCACGCCGCTCAGGACGGCAAGACGGCCGCCGACGCGGCGCTGCGGCTTCTCGATAGCGTGCCTGACCACCGCGCGGGTACCCGCGTCGTGCGCGCAACGCGGGTCACCATCCACCTCGAGGCGCTCGACGCGGACGCACAGCCAGGGCGGGTGACGGTGCTGACCGGTCCCAACGGTGCCGGGAAATCCACGCTGCTGCACACGATCCTCGGCCTACACCCCGGTGACGTGTCGATCAACGGAGTCGATGTCGGCGACCTCGACCTGCCATCGTGGTGGACCCAGGTCGCCTGGTTGCCGCATCGCCCGATGCTGGTGCCGGGCAGCGTCCGCGAGAACCTCGAACTGTTCGGGCCCATACCCGACCTCGACGAGGCCTGCCGCGCAACCGGATTCGACGAGGTGCTCAGGACGCTGCCCGACGGCCTGGACACCGAGCTCGGCCGAGACGGTACGGGCCTGTCGCTCGGCCAGCGCCAACGGCTCGGGTTGACGCGGGCGCTGGGCGTCTCGGCGCCGGTGCTGCTGCTCGACGAGCCGACGTCCCACCTCGATGCGACGATGGAAGCCCGCGTCCTCGACACGATCGTCGATCGGGCGCGCGCCGGCGCGACGGTGGTGGTCGTCGGGCACCGCGCCCCGGTGCGCGCGATCGGTGACCGAGTCCTGTCCGTGGGGGAGCTCGTCGATGCGTGAGTTGCTGAGGGTTCGGCTGGGGCGGCTGTCGCTCGCGGTGCTGCTCGGGGTGCTGTCACTGGGCAGCGCGCTGGCGCTGGCCGCGATCTCGGCGTGGCTGATCACGCGGGCATGGCAGATGCCTCCCGTGCTCGACCTCACCGTCGCGGTGGTGGCCGTGCGCGCGCTCGGCATCTCTCGCGGCGTCCTCGGTTATTGCCAGCGGCTGGCGGCACATGACACGGCGCTGCGGTCGGCGGCGGACACCCGAGAGTCGCTTTACCGACGACTGGCGGACGCGCCTGCCGACACCGCGATGAGGATGCCCAGCGGCGAGCTGGTGGCCCGGATCGGCGCATCGGTCGACGACCTCGCCGACGTCCTGGTGCGGGCGGTGCTGCCGATCGCCGTCGCCGCCGTGTTGGGAGCGGCGGCCGTGGTCGGGATCGCTCTGATCTCTCTTGAAGCGGCGGTCGTGCTGGCGTTGTGCCTACTGATCGCGGGCGTCATCGCCCCCGCGCTGGCCGCCCGCGCCGCCGAAGCGACCGAAGAGGCTGCGACGCAGCATCATTCGGGGCGTGACGTGGCGGTGATGCGTGCCCTCGAGCATGCGCCGGAGCTCCGTGTCGGCGGCCGACTCGATGATGTGCTCGCCCAGGCCGAGCGTCGGCACCGCGACTGGGGACGGGCCACCGACCTGGCGGCGGTGCCCGCCGCGATGGCCGCCGCCGCGTCGACCGCGGCGATCGGCGCCAGCGTGCTCGGTGCCGTCGTCGCGGCGGTCGGCATCGCCGACTCGGTCCCGCCGACGACGCTCGCGGTCCTGATGCTGTTGCCGCTGTCGGCGTTCGAGGCCAGCGCCGCACTGCCCGCGGCAGCGGTGCAGCTCACCCGGTCGCGCATCGCCGCTCGCCGGCTCACCGAGATCACCGATCCGATCGCTTCAAGGCGTCAGCGACCGGCCGTCCCGGAGGTGTCGCCGGCAGCCGGCGATCGACTGGCGATCGTCGGCCCGAGCGGGTCGGGCAAGACGACGATGTTGGTGTCGATCGCCGAAAGCGATCCCACCGCGGTCTTTCTCGCCGAGGACGCCCACCTTTTCGCCACCACGGTGCGCGACAACATGTTGGTGGCACGCGGTGATGCGAGCGACGACGAGATTCGGGCCGCATTGCGGCGGGTCGGTCTCGGTGACTGGCTCGATGGGCTACCGGAGGGCTTGGCCACCGTGCTCACCGGCGGGGCGGCCGCCGTATCGGCCGGGCAGCGCAGGCGCCTGTTGCTGGCGCGCGCGCTGCTTTGCAGGGCGCCGACGGTGTTGCTCGACGAACCCACCGAACACCTCGACGCTGCGGATTCCGACCGGATTCTCGTCGATCTGCTCACCCCTGGTCCACTGTTCGCCGCCGACCGAACGGTCGTCGTCGCCACGCACCATCTACCTGGCCAGATTGAGTGTCCTACCCTCATTCTCGCTGGTCGCGGAGTAACCTCCTCGGCATGAGCGAGCCGGAACAGCCGTCACAGCCCCCACCGCCTCCGCAGCAGCCGCCACCGCCGCCTCCGCAGCAGCCTCAGTACGGCGCCTACCCCGGCGGCTATCCGCAGGCTCCGCCGCAGGGCTACACCTACCCCCCGCCGGCGACCGCGCCGAAGAACGGCATCGGCATCGCCGCCCTGGTCGTCGCGATCATCGCGCTGCTGTCCGTCTTCGGCGGCGTCGTGCTCGGCGTCGTCGCCGTGATCCTCGGCTTCATCGGATGGAACAGGGCCAAACGCGGTGAGGCCACCAACGGCGGCGTCGCCATGGCCGGCATCGTGCTCGGGATTCTGAGCATCATCGAGGCCATCGTGGTCATCTGGCTCGCCGTCTGGGGTTTCAACGAGGTCGGCGGCTCCGACTACATCGATTGCATCTCGCGCGCGGGCAATGACCAGGACGCGGTACAACAGTGCTCCGAGCAGTTTCAGCAGCGCGTGGAGGACCAGTTCGACGTCACGCTGACACCGACGCCGTAATCAACGCGGCGGGAAGTACTTGACGATCCCTTCTTGCACCACGGTGGCGACCGGCTGACCGGACCGGTCGAAGAAATGGCCGGTGCCCAGGCCGCGGGAGTCCGCTGCCACGGGTGAAGTCGTGGAGTACAGCAGCCATTCGTCGAAGCGCACGGGCCGGTGGAACCACACGGAGTGGTTGGTGGTGACCGCGAAGATCCGGTCGTAGCCCCAGGACAAGCCGTGTGTGGTGATGATCGAGTCGAGCACGGTGGTGTCCGACGAGTAGACCAGTGCGGCGGCGTGCAGCACCGGGTCCTCGGGCATCTGGCCGAGCGCCTTCATCCACACCCGGTTGTGCGGCAGTTTTTCGCCCTTGTCGCGCATCACCCAGCTCGGATCGTTGGTATAGCGCCACTCGATCGGCCGTAAGGCGTTGACGAAGTGCGGGACGACGTCCTCGTAGCCGCGCAGCAGGTCGTCCACCGGCGGCAGCGACTCCGGGTCCGGTAGGTCCGGTGGCGTGATCGCGTGCTCGAGGCTGCGGCCGCCGGCCAGGAACGACACCATCGCCGTGGTCAGCAGTTCACCGTCCTGGATGACGTCGACGCGGCGGTTGGCGAAGCGGCGTTCGTCGCGGAGCCGCACCACGTGGTACTCGAGGTCCCTCTCCGGATCGCCGCCGGCAACGAAGTGAGCCGACATCGCGCTCGGCGGCGTCGGGTGGTTCAGGCTGCGCCCCGCCGCGACGAACGACTGGGCCATCATCTGTCCGCCGAAGGTTCGCACGGGGTTCTTGCTGGGGTGCGAGCCGAGGTAGATGTCGTCGGCGATCTGGCGGAGGCGGAGTATCTCGAGCAGCTCGTCGAAGTCCGCCGTCACACGTCGTCCTCGCCGATCCGGTGCACATGGATCAGGTTCGTGGATCCCACTGTGCCCGGCGGGATACCGGCGATGACGACCACCAGATCGCCGCGCTTGTAGCGGCCGAGTTCGAGCAGCGACTTGTCGACCTGGCGGATCATTCCGTCGGTGGTCTGAATGTGCGGAACGATGAACGTCTCGGTGCCCCAGCTCAGCGCGAGCTGGCTGCGCACCTCGGGCAGCGAGGTGAACGCCAGTAGCGGCAGCGGGGTGTGCAGCCGCGCGAGCCTGCGCACCGTGTCGCCCGACTGGGTGTAGGCCACGAGCGCCTTCGCGTCGAGACGCTCGCCGATGTCGCGGGCGGCATACGAGATGACCCCGCGTTTGGTGCGGGGCACGTGAGTCAGCGGCGGCGCGGCCACCGAGTTCTCTTCGACCGCATGGATGATGCGGGCCATCGTCTTGACCGTTTCGAGCGGGTACTTGCCCACCGATGTCTCGCCGGAGAGCATCACCGCGTCGGCGCCGTCGAGCACGGCGTTGGCCACGTCGGAGGCCTCGGCGCGGGTGGGTCGCGAGTTCTCGATCATCGACTCCAGCATCTGCGTCGCGACGATGACGGGTTTCGCGTTCTCCCTTGCCATTTGGATCGCGCGCTTCTGCACCAGCGGGACTTCTTCGAGCGGCAGCTCCACGCCGAGGTCGCCGCGGGCGACCATGATGGCGTCGAACGCCAGCACGACGGCCTCGAGATTGTCGATGGCCTCGGGCTTCTCGAGTTTGGCGATGACGGGCACCCGGCGTCCGACCCGGTCCATCACCTCGTGCACGAGTTCGATGTCGGCCGGTGACCGGACGAACGACAGCGCGACGAAGTCGACGCCGAGGCGCAGCGCGAACTCCAGATCGTCGACATCCTTCTCGGACAATGCGGGCGCCGAGACGTTCATCCCGGGTAACGACATGCCCTTGTTGTTGCTGACCGGACCGCCCTCGGTGACGGTGCAGATGACGTCGTTGCCCTCGATGCGCTCGACGACCAGGCCCACGTTGCCGTCGTCGACGAGAACCCGGTCCCCCGGCGCGGCGTCCTCGACGAGGCGCTTGTAGGTGGTCGAGACGCGGTCCGCGGTGCCCTCGATGTCGTCGACGGTGATGCGGACCGTCTCTCCGGTGGCCCAGAAGGTGGGACCGTCCTTGAACCGGCCGAGCCGGATCTTGGGGCCCTGAAGGTCGGCGAGAATGCCGACCGCCCGACCGGTGGCGTCTGACGCGGACCGGACCCGTTTGTAGGTGGCTTCGTGATCGGGATAGTCGCCGTGACTGAAGTTGAGCCGTGCGACGTCCATTCCGGCCGCCACCAGCGCACGAACGGCGTCATCGGTCGCGGTGGCCGGACCGAGGGTGCAGACGATCTTCCCGCGTCTATTCACGACACTCGAGCATAGTCGTTATCGATTCAGACGACGGCCAGCGGAAGAGCGCCCGGAATCACCGGGGCCGGCAGATCCGACTCCCCCATCAGGTACGTGTCGACCGCGTGCGCCGCGCTGCGGCCCTCCGCGATCGCCCAGACGATCAAAGACGCACCGCGGTGCGCGTCGCCGCAGACGAACACGCCGGGCGCGTCGGTCTGCCAGTCCGAGCCGCACGGCAGCGCGCCACGCCCGTTGAGGGTCAACCCCAATTCGTCGAGCAGCGGCATGCGCTCGACGCCCTCGAAACCGATGGCCAACAGCGCGAGCTCACAGGGGATCTCCATCGGTTCCCCGACTGGAGTGATGACGCGGCGACCGTCGGCATCGCGTTCGACCTTGACCTCGGCGATCTCCAGCGCGCGGAGGTGACCGGTATCGTCGCCGAGGAAACGCTGGACGGCGACCTCGTAGCGCCGGTGACCGCCCTCGGCGTGTGCGGGTGAGAGCCGGGTGCGCAGCACGAGCGGCCATGTCGGCCACGGTGTGCGTGAGTCGTCGCGGGTCTCGGGCGGTTCGGGGTTGTAGTCGAGCTGGGTCACCGACAGCGCGCCCTGCCGATGCGCGGTGCCGAGGCAGTCGGCGCCGGTGTCACCGCCGCCGATGATCACGACGCGCTTGCCCTCGGCGCTGATCGCGCTGGGCCCGTCGCCCTCGCATTCCTTGTTGGCGGGCACCAGGTGCTCCATCGCGAGGTGGACACCCTTGAGGTGACGGCCCTCGACCTCGTTGTCGCGCGCACGCAGCGCACCGACGGCCAGCACGACGGCGTCGTACTGCGCGCGGAGCTGTTCGACGGACACGTCGACGCCCACCTCGGTCTCGGTGACGAAACGCGTTCCCTCCGCGCGCATCTGGGCCAAGCGCTGATCCAGCGTCGCCTTCTCGAGCTTGTATTCCGGAATGCCGTAGCGCATCAGACCACCGATGCGGTCGTCGCGCTCGTAGACCGTGACCTCGTGGCCGGCGCGGGTGAGCTGTTGTGCCGCAGCCAATCCCGCCGGTCCGGAGCCGACGATCGCGACGCGCTTACCGGACGCGATGGCGGCGGGCTGCGGTTCGACCTTGCCGTTGAGCCATGCGCGGTCGGCGATCGTCTGCTCGATGCGCTTGATCGTGACGCTGCCGCCGGTCTGCTCCTCGGAGATCGACAGGACGCACGCGGCCTCACACGGCGCCGGGCACAGCCGGCCGGTGAACTCCGGGAAGTTGTTGGTGGCGTGCAGGCGGTCGCTGGCCGCGTCCCATCGGCCGCGGCGCACCAGGTCGTTCCACTCGGGGATCAGGTTGCCGAGCGGGCAGCCGGCGGTTCCGGAGTGGCAGAACGGAATTCCGCAGTCCATGCACCGCCGGGCCTGCTGGGCCACCTCCGCGGCGCGACGGTTCGGGTCCTGCTGTTCGTAGACCTCACGCCAGTCGCCGACGCGTTCGTCGACGGGCCGCTTGGCCGCCTCGACCTTCGGAACTCGCAGGAATCCGGTGGGATCAGCCACGGCTGGCCTCCATGATCGCAGTGTCGACGTCGCGCCCCTCCCGCTTGGCGGTGAGCGTGGCTTCCAGGACGCGCTGGTAGTCGCGGGGCATGATCTTGGTGAACTGTGTGCTGCGCCTGGGCCAGTCCGAGAGGACGGACGTGGCCAGGCTGCTGCCGGTGTACTGGGCGTGCCGGGAGATCACTTCCCGCAACCAGGCGAGATCTTCCGGATCCAGGCGTTGCAGCTCGACCATCTCTGTGTTGACCCGTCGCGGGTCCAGGCCGAGGACGAACGCGATGCCGCCGGACATGCCCGCGGCCATGTTGCGACCGGTCTTGCCGAGGACCACCACGCGGCCTCCGGTCATGTATTCGCAGGCGTGGTCGCCGACGCCCTCGACGACGGTCAGCGCACCGGAGTTGCGGGCGGCGAAGCGTTCTCCGGCACGACCACGCAGGTAGACCTCACCGGACGTCGCGCCGAACAGCAGGGTGTTGCCGGCGATCACGTTGTCCTCGGCGAGGAACAACACGTCGTCGGGCGGTCGCACGACGATACGGCCGCCGGACAACCCCTTTCCGACGTAGTCGTTGGCGTCGCCGACGAGTTCCAGCGTGACGCCGGGCGGCAGGAAGGCACCGAGCGACTGGCCGGCGGAACCGCTCAGAGCGATGTGGATGGTGCCGTCGGGCAGTCCCTGGGCGCCGTAGCGGCGGGTCACCTCGGAGCCCAGCAGCGTGCCGACGGTCCGGTTGACGTTGCGGATGGGCAGTTCGAGGCGGACCGGATGGGCGTCCTCGAGCGCGCCCTCGGCGAGCTGGATGAGCGTCTGGTCCAGCGCCTGGTCCAGCGCGTGGTACTGCTCACGGATCTTGCGCCGCGGCGTGGCTTCGCCGGTGTGCCCGTCCGGCGGCACCGCGAAGATCGGCGACAGGTCGAGGCCCTGGCTCTTCCAGTGCGCGACACCCTTGTCGGTGTCCAGCAGCTCCGCGTGCCCGATCATCTCGTCCAGGCTGCGGAACCCGAGCTCCGCCAAATATTTACGGATGTCCTCGGCGATGAAGCGGAAGAAGTTCTCGACGAACTCGGGCTTACCGGTGAATCGGGCGCGCAGTTCCGGGTTCTGGGTGGCGACGCCGACCGGACAGGTGTCGAGGTGGCAGACGCGCATCATGATGCAGCCCGAGACGATCAGCGGCGCGGTGGCGAAGCCGTACTCTTCGGCGCCGAGCAGCGCGGCGACGATGACGTCGCGCGCGGTGCGCATTCCGCCGTCGCACTGCACGGTGATGCGGTCGCGTAACCCGTTGAGCATCAACGTCTGTTGCGTCTCGGCGAGCCCGATCTCCCACGGCACACCGGCGTGCTTGAGGCTGGTCAACGGTGCCGCGCCGGTACCGCCGTCGTAACCGGAGATCAGCACGACGTCGGCGTGGGCCTTGGACACACCGGCGGCGACCGTGCCGACGCCGACGCTGCTGACCAGCTTGACGTGGATGCGGGCCTGGTCGTTGGCGTTCTTCAGGTCATGGATCAGCTGGGCCAGATCCTCGATGGAGTAGATGTCGTGGTGGGGTGGCGGCGAGATGAGGCCGACTCCTGGCGTGGAGTGCCGCGTCTTGGCGATGCTCGGGTACACCTTGAAGCCCGGAAGTTGGCCGCCCTCACCGGGTTTCGCGCCCTGTGCCATCTTGATCTGGATGTCCGTGGCGTTCACCAGGTAGTCGCTGGTGACGCCGAAGCGGCCGGAGGCGACCTGTTTGACAGCGCTGCGCCGCTTGGGGTCGTAGAGCCGGTCGGTGTCCTCGCCGCCCTCCCCCGAGTTCGAGCGGCCGCCGAGGTTGTTCATCGCGATCGCCATCGTCTCGTGCGCCTCGGCCGAGATCGAGCCGTAGCTCATCGCGCCCGTGTTGAAGCGCTTGACGATCTCTTCGACGGGCTCGACTTCATCGAGGGGCACCGGCGGCCTGACCTTTTTGAAGTCGAACATGCCTCGCAGGGTTCCGCCTTCGCGAGAGAGGCGGTCCACCTCGTCGGTGTAGCGCTGGAAGACGTCTTGGCGGGCGGTGCGGGTCGAATGCTGCAGCAGGAACACCACTTCGGGGGTGAACAGGTGCAGTTCGCCTTCCCGGCGGAATGCGTATTCGCCGCCGACCTCGAGACGCCGGTGGACGCGCTCGGTCGGGTTCTCGGGGTAGGCCCGGCGGTGGCGTTGTTTGACCTCCTCGGCGATGACGTCGAGGCCGACGCCGCCGAGTTGGCTCGGCGTGCCGGTGAAGTACTCGTCGATGACGGCCTTGTCGATGCCGACGGCCTCGAAGACCTGCGCGGCGGTGTAGGAGGCGACGGTGGAGATGCCCATCTTGCTCATCACCTTCATCACGCCCTTGCCGAGAGCCTTGCAGTAGTTGCGCACGGCGGCGGCGGGTTCGATGCCGGTCAGCTCACCTTCCCGGACAAGGTCTTCGATCGACTCGAATGCGAGGTACGGGTTGACCGCGGCGGCGCCGAAGCCGATGAGCATCGCGATGTGGTGCACCTCGCGGGCGTCGCCGCTCTCGACAACGAGCGCAACCGTGGTGCGTTCTTTGGTGCGCACGAGGTGGTGGTGCACGGCCGAGACGGCCAGCAGCGATGGGATTGGGGCGCGCCTGTGGTCGGAGTCGCGATCGGAGATGACAAGGGTGCGAGCGCCTTTGGCGATCGCCTCGCAGGCTTTGGCGCGGAGGTCTTCGAGGGCCTCGGCGAGGCCTTCGCCACCGCGTTCGACGTCGTAGAGGGCCTTGAGCACGGTGGTGCGCAGGCCGGGGTGTTCGCCGTCGTCATTGATGTGGACGATTTTGTTGAGTTCGTCGTTATCGAGAACCGGCCAGCGGAGCACGATTTGGCGACATGACGCTGCGGACGGTTCGAGCAGGTTCTGCTCGGGTCCCATGATGCGGGCCATCGAGGTGACGATCTCCTCGCGGATGGCGTCCAGTGGCGGGTTGGTCACCTGGGCGAAGAGCTCCACGAAGTAGTCGTAGAGCAGTCGCGAGCGCTGCGAGAGCACCGCGGCGGGAGTGTCGGTGCCCATGGAGCCGAGCGGTTCCGCCCCGGAGGCGGCCATCGGTGTCAGCAGCACGCGCAGGTCTTCTTCGGTGTAACCGAAGGCGACCTGGCGCTTGACGACGTTGTCGTGGTTGGGCTGGACGCGGGTGCGGTCGGGCAGGGTGGCGATGTCGAGCAGGCCGGCGTGCAGCCATTCGCCGTAGGACTCCTGTGCCGAGAGGTTCGCCTTGATCTCGTCGTCCGAGACGATGCGGCCGGCGGCGGTGTCGACGAGGAACATCTTGCCCGGCTGCAGGCGGCCCTTGGCCACGATCTGAGCAGAGGGCACATCGAGGACGCCGCTCTCGCTCGCGAGGATGATGCGGTCGTCGATGGTGCGCCACCATCGGCCAGGGCGTAATCCGTTGCGGTCCAGCACCGCGCCGACGAGTGTGCCGTCGGTGAAGGTGACGCAGGCGGGACCGTCCCAGGGCTCCATCAGCGACGCGTGGAACTGCCAGAAGGCGCGTTCGGCGTCGTCCATGGTGGTGGCGTTCTCCCAGGCCTCCGGAATCATCATCAGGACGGCGTGGGGCAAGCTGCGGCCCCCGAGGTGCAGAAGTTCGAGCACCTCGTCGAACGAGGCGGAGTCGGAGGCGTCCGGCGTACAGATCGGGAAGACGCGGGAGAGATCGCCGGGGATGTTGGCGCTGGCGAGCATCGCCTCGCGGGCGCGCATGCGGTTGCGGTTGCCGCGGACGGTGTTGATCTCACCGTTGTGGGCGACGAAGCGAAACGGGTGCGCCAGGGGCCACGACGGGAAGGTGTTCGTCGAGAAGCGGCTGTGCACGATCGCGATCGCGCTGCGGCACCGTTCGTCGCGCAGATCTGGAAAGTATTGGGGCAGCTGCTTTGTGGTCAGCATGCCCTTGTAAGCCATGGTGCGGCTGGACAGTGACGGGAAGTAGACGCCTTCACGCTCGGCGCGTTTGCGCAACGGATAGACGCGACGGTCGAGGTTGATGCCGCCGACCTCGCTGGTCGAGGTGACGAACAGCTGCTCCATGTGCGGCATGCAGTCCAACGCCGTCGCGCCGAGGTCGGCGCCAAGAGGGTCGATCGGAAGGACGCGCCAGCCGAGGACCTTGAGCCCCTCGTCGTCGGCGATGGCCTCGACGGTTTCGCGGGCGGCGTCGCGGGCCGCGGCTTCTTGGGGCATGAAGCAGATGCCGGCGGCGAAGGTGTTGCTTCCGTCGAGGGTGGGGGCCGGGAGGTCGAAGTCGACGACGTCGCGGAGCAGTTCGACGGGCAACTGAATGAGGATGCCCGCGCCGTCACCGCTGTTGGTCTCGGCTCCTGCGGCCCCGCGATGGTCGAGGTGCTCGAGGGCCGTCAGCCCGTCGGCGACGATTGAGTGGGAGCGTCGGCCCTGGATGTCGGCGACCATGGCGACACCGCAGGAGTCCGCTTCATTGGTCGGGTCATAGAGACCCTGAGGTTCGGGGAATGCCGAGAAGAGCATCGAGAGGCACCTTCGCAGTCCGGAAGAGTTCATGTCCGGGACTGCACCGGCCCGCAGCCGATTGTATCAGTGCAGTTACGGCCTCACCCGTCGAGAACGGTCGGGACCAGCGGGAATCCGGCGAGGTTGCGCACCACTGTCCAGGTCAGGGCCGAGACGATAATCACGATGGTCATTTGTGTGTCCATGAGTGGTTTGCTTTGACGCCACCTGACCAGAAGCCAGGCCAGTAGGAGTGGAAGCCCCACGAGCAGGTAGACGTTGTCGACGACCGCTGCGGCGAGGTCGCCGTGTAGAAGGTCGTGTGTCATTCGTAGGCCGCCGCAGGCGGGGCAGTTCCAGCCGGTGATCGCCTTGAACGGGCATGCCGGGAAGACGGAGTTCTGGCGGTGTGGGTCAGCGATGCCGATATAAGTCAGTGCGCCAGCGAGTACGGCGCCGGTACCGAGCGCGCCGTACAGCTGTTTGCGGCGTGTGCCGACGCTAGGTGCCATCGCGCAGCGGGCGTCCCTGAGGATCGCGGACCTTGTCGGTGAGCAGCAGGATGGCATCGATGATGCCCCAGATGATCGCGCCGATACCGCACGTGATCAGGCCGACCAACAGCTGGGCGATGCCGAGCCCGGTGTAACCGAGGTAGATGCGGCCGATGCCGACCAGGCCGAAGAGTCCGAGCAGCTGCAGCAGGCCCGCGACCAGTTTCGACTTGTCAGAATACGGCTCGCCGGTGATGGGATGACGGCCGTAGGGAGCCAACGGATCGCTGTATACGGGCGGGTAGCCGCCAGGGGGCGGGCCGTATTCGCCGGTCGGCGGGCCGTACTCGCCGGGCGGCGGCGGATATTGCTGCTGGTAGGTCGAATCCTGTGGGGGCGGCGGAGGTGTGCTGCCATGCTCACTGCCACCGAACTGCGGCTCCGTCATGGCCCCCAGCATGCCAGACAGCGTGGTGCGGGTCAGTAAGAATTCTGTGGCCATACAGACGCACGGGGTAACCCCGGCGCTTGCGGTGCTCACGAGAACTGCCGGATACCGGCACCTCGCTCAACAGTATGTCGCTCAGGGGGATTCGCTGGGCAGCCGTGAAATGTGTTCGCGGCTCACGACGGCCGGGCGTGTCAGAACGGTGGGGGTTGGTAGTTGGCGGCCAACCAGGCTTGCCGTTGTCGATCTTCCTCGGCGATCAGTTCGGCGCGCTGGCGACGTTCGGCCTTGATCCGGTCGCGACGGTCGTCCTCGCGGGTCTGTTTGCGACGGGGCATCATCAGCGTTCGACCCGCGGCGCCGTCGGCGATATCCGATGGGACCTCGCACTCGCCCATCGGTTGTCCGAGCGCTGGAAACATGCTTGCGCCATGGGGTTCGGTACGCCATACGTGACCCGTGGGTGCGATCAACTCGATCGTGCCGTCGGCGAGCTGTCGATCGGTCCAGCCGCTCGGACCACAGAAGAATGTCTTGAGCAGGTGGTGAGTTCGACAGTAGTGCTTGGTATTCGAGGGATGCGTGGGTCCCTGCGGCCAGGGAACAGTATGGTCGACATCACAACGTTGCACCGGTTTGTCACAACCTGGCCATCGACAGGTCAGGTCCCTCCACTGCAGGAATTCGCGCAGTGCGGTGTCAGGCCTATATCCGTTGTCGGCCTTGCTATCCGGGGTATTCAGTGGCTTCAACCGCGCGGTCTTGGCCGCCTCGCGTACCGACTCGGCGGGTAACACCCCGAAGCCCTTCAGGTAGCCGGGCTTGTTGCTTGTGCCGTCGAGCGTTGCCTGCTCGGCCAGCACATGGATGACCGCCGTAGTGATGGCCGTGCGTTCTCTGGCCGCCGGGCAGTCATCTCGCCCACATTCGCAGGGCATCGTCGCTTCCAGGCGAGAGAGCGGTCCGCACGCGTCGGCGCGGCGCTGGTCCTTCGTTCTCGGGTCGTTCTCGCACACAGTGGCGGCGATTGCATCGAGCCGATTGTCCAGTGCCGCACCGTCGGTGGCGCGCAGATTGCCTGCGAGCCAGGCCATTCCCGGACACCCTGGCTCGACGTGGACATGGCGGTTGTCTTCTGCTTTGCGAGGCACCCGCACCGCCTCGGGGTCGAAACGGCCCACGAACATGTCGACACGGTCAATGAGTTTGGGAGCAGAGAGTTTCATCCACTTCTCGGCCCTCGCGGCCAGGGCCTCGTCGAGTGCGGGCATGATGTCGGGCTCGACGTTCTCGGTGCGCGACAGGATGGTGGACACCACACGGTAGTCGATCCACCCGCGCCGGAAGATCTCGGCTACGCGAGGAAGCCGTTCGTGCAACGCATTTGCCGCACGAACCTGACCGAGTGCCCGTGCGTCACTGATGTTCTGGGCCGGCGATATCTCTGCTGCCACGACGACCGCGACGTCGGTGAAGAACATCTGCGCTTCCCGATGTTCTAATACGCGCCGCGCGTAGAGTTCGGCGACCAGAGCGAGCCGGCGGCCGATGGCCGCAGATTCCTCGCGAGCCTCTTCACCCATCAGGGTGAGCAGGTCGCTACTCGAGGCGTCTTCGAACATGAGTTCGACACTACGCGGAGCCACTGACACTGTAGGTGCAGCCGAAAGTCGGCTGCGGACAACTGCGAGAAAGGTCTAGCGGTTCCGGCGGCGGCGCAACCAATTGCGCACCCGGCCGCGTCCGGAGTCGTCGGGTTGGCTTGTCTTTTCGGCTGCGGCTTCGCGCTCGGGGGTGGCCTCGTCGTCGGGGGTTATCTCGGCTTCCGGCTCATCGGGCTCAGGCTCGGTGGCTTCCGATGCCTCGTCGGTCGACTCCTCGGCCTCGGCCTCGGGGTTGGCTGATAGCTGCTCGGCGGCCTCCGCCAGTTCTTCGGCGATGGCCTCTTCCTCGGCTTCCGCGGTCTCTGGCTCGTGCGCTTCACCTGTGTCGGCGGTCTCTGCAACGGTGTCCGCTTCGGCCTCGTCGGCCAACTCCTCGGCTGCAGTCTCACCCTCGACCGCAGACTCGTGCGCCTCGGACGCATCGGCAAGGGCGTCACTGGCCTCTTCACCTTCGACAGCACCGACGCCGCCGACCTCGGCCGGTTCGCCCGCTTCCGCGTCTTCCGACGTCTCCTGGGTTGACGACTCCGCCTCAGTCTCGGCCTCGTCCGATGGCTGCTCGGCTTCGGCTTCGGCCTCATCGGCCAACTCCTCGGCCGCGGCCTCGCCCTCAACGGCGGCCTCATGCGCCTCGGACGCATCGGCAAGCTCGTCGCCCCCCTCTTCGCCTTCAACGGCGCCGACGCCGCCAAGATCGGCAGCCTCGCCCTCCTCAGCGAACTGTTCCGCCTCGACGATGTCGTCAGACGGCGCCTTCGCCACCTCGTCGGCCAGTTCCTCGGCCTCTGCGACGGCCTCGGCTTCGGGTGCCTCCGCTTCGGCCGAAACGCCGCTGGGCTCAGCCTTGGCGACGTCCTTCTGCTTACGCTTCGGCCACAACCGCATTCGGCGCTTCGCCTTCGAAGCTGCCACCGCAGCGGCCGGTGTCGCCGCCTCATCGGCCAAGTCCTCGGCGGCCGCCTCACCCTCGACGGCGGTTTCGTGTACCTCGGTGGCATCGGCCAGCGCGTCGCTGGCCTCCTCACCTTCGACAGCACCCACACCACCGAGTTCGGCGGCCTCGCCGGCTTCGGCGAACTCCTCCGCCTCGGCGATTTCCTCCGCGGGGGCCTCGTCCACGTCTTCAGCCAGGGCTTCGGCCTCGGCCACCGCCTCGGCCTCGGGCTCCTGCTCTTCCGCGGGCTCATCATCGCCTTCAGCCGCGAACTCCTCGGCCTCTTCGAGGTCGTCCGCCGGTACACCCGCCACGTCCGCGCCGAGCTCCTCCGCCGAAACGTCCTCGACTGAGATCGCCTCGTCTTCCGGCACATCCGCGGTGAGCGCCTCGGCCTTCACCGTCTCCGACTCTTCGTCGGCCGCGGCGGCCTTTGCTGCCGCGACCACACCAGTCGTCGAGGCCACCGCGGCCAATTCCTCCGTGAGCTCCTCGACCGTCGTCCGCTCCGGTTGCGCCTTGCCCTTGAGGCTGGCGGGGTCCTCTCGCCCCTTCGGCGCGGCCATGATGTACACCACCGCCCCGATGAACACGAACGTCGCTGTGAAGGAGTTGATTCGGACGCCCTCGATCAGCGTCGCATCGTCGGCCCGCAACAACTCGATCCAGAACCGGCCCACACAGTAACCCGCGACGTACAGCGCGAACAGGCGGCCGTGGCCCAGCTTGAAGCGTCGGTCGACGTAGATGAGAACCACGAAAATCAGCAGATTCCAAAGCAGTTCGTACAGGAACGTGGGGTGAACGAGGTGAACGACTTCACCGGTCGACACTCCGTTGAGGTTGTCGATCATCCCGGCCGAGTCCCGGCGCTCGTAGATCTTCAGCGCCCAGGGCAGCGTCGTATCCGCGCCCCACAGTTCCTGATTGAAGTAATTACCGAGTCGGCCGATTCCCTGCGCCAGAATGATTCCCGGCGCGATTGCATCGGCGAACGCCGGTAGCGGAATCCCCCTGCGGCGACACGCGATCCACGCGCCCACACCGCCAAGGGCGACTGCTCCCCAGATCCCCAGGCCACCGTCCCAGATGCGGAAAACGCCCGCCAGCCCGGCGCCATTGTCGCCGAAGTAGCGCCACCAGTCCGTCGCCACGTGGTACAGCCGGCCGCCAATCAATCCGAAGGGCACCGCCCACAAGGCGATGTCGTAGATGACCCCACGCTCACCACCGCGTGCTTCCCAGCGACGGTCACCGATGATCAGTGCCGCGATAATGCCGATGATGATGCACACCGCGTAAGCGCGAACGGGGACCGGACCGAGATGCCACACGCCCTGCGCCGGGCTGGGGATGGCGGCCAAGACAGTCGTCGTCACGCAGTAACCCTTCGCCTGACGCCGTCGGCGAGCTCGGCTGTCAACGCCCCGACCGCGTCGACACCGTTCTGCAGCGCCGACACCAACGCCGATCCCACGATGACCCCGTCGGCGTAGGCGCCGATCTCGGCGGCCTGCGCGCCCGAACGGACCCCGAGGCCGACGCCAACCGGAATATCCGAGACGGCCTTCACCCGGCGGACCAGTTCGGGCGCCGCGGTCGATACCGCGTCACGCGCACCGGTCACGCCCATCGTCGATGCGGCGTAGACGAATCCGCGCGACGCCTTCACCGTCATCGTCAGCCGTTCAGGCGTCGACGACGGCGCCACGAGAAAGATCCGGTCCAAGTCGTGGGTCTCCGACGCTTCCAGCCACTCGTCGGCCTCATCCGGGATCAGGTCGGGCGTGATCATCCCGAGCCCACCGACCGACGCCAGATCGCGGGCGAAAGCATCGATGCCCCATCGCAACACGACATTCCAGTACGTCATCACCACGGCTCTGCCGCCGGCGTTGCTGATCGCCTCGACCGCGGCCAGCGAGTCCCGTACGCGCACTCCCCCGCGCAGCGCGACCTCGGTCGCCGCCGCGATCGTGGGCCCGTCCATTCCGGGATCGGAATACGCGATGCCGACCTCGACCAGGTCGCACCCGCTTTCGACCAGCTTCGTCATCGCCGAAATCGAGGTCGGCACATCCGGAAATCCGGTCGGCAGATAACCGATCAGCGCGCTGCGTGCCTCGCTTCGGCAGGTCTCGAACAGAGGTGCCAGCCGACTCACGGGGCACCGTCCAACAAGCCGAACCACTTCGCCGCGGTCTCCACGTCCTTGTCGCCGCGCCCGGACAGATTCACCAGCACGATCGACCCGGGCCCGAGTTCGCGGCCCAACTGCAGAGCGCCCGCGAGACCGTGCGCCGACTCTATCGCGGGGATGATGCCCTCGGTGCGGCACAGCAACGAGAACGCGTCCATCGCCTCGGTGTCGGTGATGGGCCGGTACTCCGCGCGGCCGATGTCCTTGAGGTAGGCGTGTTCCGGCCCGACACCCGGGTAGTCCAAACCCGCTGAGATGGAGTGCGATTCGATGGTCTGACCATCCTCGTCCTGCAGCAGATACGAGAACGACCCTTGAAACGCGCCGGGTGACCCACCGGTGAAAGTCGCTGCGTGTCGGCCCGTTTCGACTCCGTCGCCCGCCGCCTCGTAACCGACGAGGCGCACGTTGGGGTCGTCGATGAATGCGTGGAAGATTCCGATCGCATTTGAACCGCCGCCCACACACGCCGTCACCGCGTCGGGCAACCGACCCGCTTGCGCCTGGATCTGCGCGCGCGCCTCCAGGCCGATGACGCGCTGAAAGTCGCGCACCATCGTCGGGAACGGATGCGGTCCGGCGGCCGTGCCGAAGCAGTAATACGTGTTGTCGGCGTTGGTGACCCAGTCGCGGAATGCCTCGTTGATCGCGTCCTTCAACGTCTTCGAACCCGCCTCGACCGACACCACCGTCGCACCCAACAGCCGCATCCGCGCCACGTTGAGCGCCTGACGCGCGGTGTCCACGGCACCCATGTAGATGATGCACTCCAGGCCGAGCAGCGCGCACGCCGTCGCGGTCGCCACGCCGTGCTGGCCCGCGCCGGTCTCGGCGATCACGCGGCTCTTGCCCATCTGCCTGGCCAACAGAGCCTGACCGAGCACGTTGTTAATCTTGTGGGATCCGGTGTGGTTGAGGTCTTCTCGCTTCAGGAAGATCCGGGCGTCGCCTGCGTGCTCGGACAGCCGCTCGGCCTCGTACAACGGGGACGGACGTCCGCTGTAGTGCCGCTGCAACCGATCCAACTCGTCGAGGAAGGTCTGATCCCCACGGGCCTTCTCATAGGCCGTGGTGACTTCTTCGATCACGGCCATCAGC
This sequence comes from Mycobacterium sp. 1164985.4, assembly GCF_001668575.1. Classification (GTDB taxonomy): domain Bacteria; phylum Actinomycetota; class Actinomycetes; order Mycobacteriales; family Mycobacteriaceae; genus Mycobacterium. Next base: position 85,569 of record NZ_LZMD01000065.1, on the reverse strand, counting down.
GCCTCGGCGACGAATCTTCCGCCGTAGACGCCGAAGTGGCCACGCTCGTCCGGGTCGTGGGAGGTCGGCTCTGCTACGGCCGCACTGGAACGGGGCAGCTCAGGCCCGGCGAGATCGGCCACTTCTCAACGCGCGGGTTTCGGGCACGACGGATGGGTGCCTGCGGTGACCAGATCGGCAACGGCGCTGCGGGGATCACCACTGGTGACCAGTCCCTCGCCGACGAGCACCGCGTCGGCGCCGGCACCAGCGTAGGCCAGTAGATCGGCGGTGCCACGCACTCCCGATTCCGCGACGCGGATGACGTCGGTCGGAAGACCGGGGGCAATCCGTGCGAAGCAGTCGCGGTCGACGTTCAGCGTCTTGAGATCGCGTGCGTTGACACCGATTACCGTGGCGCCGGCGGACAGCGCACGGTCGGCCTCCTCCTCGGTGTGCACCTCCACGAGCGCGGTCATCCCCAGCGATTCGGTGCGCTCGAGCAGCGACTCCAGCACCGGCTGCTCCAACGCCGCAACGATGAGCAGCAACATGTCCGCACCGTGCGCGCGGGCCTCGTGAATCTGGTACGGCCGGACAATGAAGTCCTTGCGCAGCACGGGGATTGAGACGGCTGCGCGCACCGCGTCGAGATCATCGAGCGAACCGTTGAATCGACGCTGTTCGGTCAGCACGCTGATGATGCGCGCACCACCGCTCTCGTAGGCGGCCGCGAGCTCCGCGGGATCGGCGATGGGGGCCAGCTCACCACGCGACGGGCTGGCGCGCTTCACCTCGGCGATCACCGCGATGCCGGGAGCCCGCAGCGCGGCCATCACGTCGAGCGGAGGCGGCGCGTCCTTGGCTTTCGCCTTGATGTCGGCGAGTGGGATGACGGCTTCGCGGGCGGCGACATCGGCGCGGACTCCCTCGATGATCGAGTCGAGTACCGTCGCCGAACTCATGACTGCCGCTTCCCTTCCCCCGAAAACACTGAACGATCTTCAACCACGAAGGGTAGCCGCCACCACAACACCCACGATCACCGGCCCTTGTTGTCCGGATTCGCCGGATCCTGGGTCGGATCGGACCCCGCGTCGAGGGCGTCCCAGATCGCTCGTTCGGACATCTCGCCTGCGGGTTCGTCGGGCCGCGCGACCGAGCGTCTCGAGTAGCGGGCCGCCCCCGAGCGCTCGCTCGTCGCGGACCGCATCAACAGCACCGCACACGCCAGCGCCACCACGGCGGCGACGACGGTGATCACCGCCCCGACGTAGTGCCGCTGCGTACCGACGAGGTCCGCGACCGGCGACTCCGCGATGTGGGACGCGCGTACTGCCACGTCTTTGATGACCCACAAGCTGATGGCCAGGTAGGCGGTCCCGGCGCTGGCGGCCGCCACCAGCAAGGCCAACAGCCGTAGCGGCCACCCCCGCACGGCCAGCGCGGCCACGGCAGCGGCCAGCAGCAGCACGGCCAGCGGCACCAGAGCGGTCGACCAGCTACCCCCGGACAAGGCGGCGGTCTTCGGCTGGCCGAGACCGTCGAACGAGGTCACCTCGACCCACGTCATCCGCGAGGCCACCCACAGCCCCACCGCGGCGAGCACCAGACCGAGCTGGGCGACCCTGATCACGGCTCGGTCAGCGTCTCGGCGGCGGCGATCGCGTTGAGGACCGCGCGGGCCTTGTTGGCCGCCTCGGTGTACTCGTAGGGCCCGTTGGAGTCGGCGACGACGCCACCGCCCGCCTGCACGTATGCGGTTCCGTCGCGCATCAGCGCGGTGCGTATGGCGATCGCGAAGTCGGCGTTTCCCGCGAAGTCGAGATAACCGAGCACCCCGCCGTACAAGCCGCGACGCGTCTTCTCGACCTCCTCGATCAACTCCATCGCTCGCACCTTCGGCGCACCCGAGAGGGTCCCGGCCGGGAAGCACGCGGTCACGGCATCGAGCGCCGTCTTGCCGTCGGCCAGCAGGCCCGTCACCGTCGACACCAGGTGCATGACGTGGCTGTAGCGCTCGATGTGGCTGTAGTCCTCGACCCGCACGGTGCCGGGCTGGCAGACACGGCCGAGATCGTTGCGGCCCAGGTCGACGAGCATCAGATGCTCGGCGCGTTCTTTTTCGTCGGCCTGCAGTTCCTTCTCGAGCAGAAGGTCTTCCTCCTCGGTCGCGCCGCGCCACCGGGTTCCCGCGATCGGATGTGTGGTGGCCCGGCCGTCCTTGACCGTCACGAGCGCCTCAGGGCTGGAGCCGACAATCGAGAAGTCCGGTCCGCCTGCGGCGTTCGGAACGTTCATCAAATACATGTACGGGCTCGGATTGGTCACCCGGAGCATCCGGTACACGTCGAGAGGGTCGGCGGGCGTCTCCATTTCGAAGCGCTGCGAGGGCACGACCTGAAACGCCTCACCGGCCTCGATGTCGCACACCAGTTTCTCGACGATTGCCTCGTATTCCTCGCGGGTGCGCTGGGCGCGGTGTGTCGGTTCTGGCCGGCTGAACGTCGCCACCGCCGACGGCAGGTGCTCACCCAGCGCCGCGGTCATCACGTCGAGGCGGGCGACGGCGTCGTCGTACGCCCAATCGACCCGTTCGTCGGTGCCGTTCCAGTTCACCGCATTGGCGATCAGCGTGATCGTGCCCTCGTGGTGGTCGACGGCGGCGATGTCGGTGGCCAACAGCAGCAGCATGTCGGGAAGGCCCAGATCGTCGAGGGTGAGCGACGGCAACTTCTCCAGGCGACGGACCATGTCGTAGGCGAAGAAGCCGACGAGCCCGCTCGACAGCGGCGGCAGGCCCGGCACCGGCTCGGTCTTCAGCAGCTCGAGCGTGGCCCGCAGCGCCTGCAGCGGATCGCCGCCCTGGGGGGCGTCCTGCGGCGTCGCGCCCAGCCACACGGCCTCGCCGTCGCGGACGGTCAGGGCCGACGGCGCACCGGCGCCGATGAACGACCAGCGCGACCACGAACGGCCGTTCTCGGCCGATTCCAGCAGGAAGGTCCCGGGCCGGTTGGCGGCCAGTTTCCGGTACGCCGACAGCGGCGTCTCACTGTCGGCGAGCACCTTGCGCGTCACCGGCACCACGCGGTGCTCGGCGGCCAGCGCGCGGAAGTCCTCCCGCGAGGTGGTGATCGCCAGCGACGAGCCGAGGGCTGACGACGAGGCGGCGGTTTGCACGTGTCAAGTGTCCCAGACGCATCCCAGTGGTGAGGACGACGTGGGCGTGAGCGGGCTGACGAGCATGATCGGCGTTTGCGCCATGAACCGCGGTGTCCTGCCTCGATGCTCGTCCGCCGCATGCGCGGTGAACGGGTGCAGCAGGTACATGTCCCCGGGCTGGCCCGTGGCGAGCGCCTCGGGACGCGCCGCGCTGGCGTCGTCGACGAGCCTGCCCATCTCGGCGAGGCCGAGCGGCTCGGGTCCCAGAACGCGCGCCACGTCGCAGTGGGAGCCGGCCCTGATCCGCGTGGGAGCGTCGTCGGGGCCCACGTCGGACAGCAGGGTGAGCAGCAGGACGGTATGGGGACGACCGGTGATCACCCATCCCCCGTCGGCCTGAGGTGTGTTGGCGTCGATGTGCCAGCCGCGGTCGTCATTTGGCGGCGATACGGGAAATCGAACGGGGATGTTCCCCAAGGCGTGGCTCGGTGACCAACCACCTCGACCGCAGATGCGATCCAGCGCCGCAGTGAGTTTCGGGCTTCGTACCAATTCGCCGAACGGGCCGGCGCCGCTCATGTCTCCGGCCCAGCGGACGGGCTCGACCCAGTTCTCGGGTTCATCGGGCGACAACCCCAACTGTTGCCACAACGCCGCGCGCGCCGCATCGGCGACACGGCGAGGCGCCGCGGCGTCGAGCTTCACGTAACCGTCGGCAACGAACGCGTCGAGATCCACCATCAAGGCGAGGCTCTCACGGTAACCACGTCCCACACCAATGCTTTTCAGGTTCGCGGCGTAGCGTGACGGACATGAAGACGGGTGACCGAGTTGCCGAGTTCGAATTGCCGGACCAGAGGGGCAAGGTGCGGAGCCTCAGCGACCTGCTCGCCGACGGCCCGATCGTGCTGTTTTTCTACCCCGCCGCGATGACGCCGGGTTGCACCAAGGAGGCCTGTCACTTTCGTGACCTGGCCGCGGAGTTCGCCGCGGTCGGCGCGAGGCGCGTCGGGATCAGCACCGACGCGGTGGACAAGCAGGCGCAGTTCGCTGACAAGGAGCGGTTCGACTACCCGCTGCTGTCGGACGCCGACGGGGCAGTTGCCACGCAGTTCGGCGTGAAGCGAGGCCTGCTGGGCAAGTTCCTGCCGGTCAAGAGGACCACGTTCGTGATCGACACCGATCGCACCGTTTTGGCCGTGATCGCATCGGAGATCAGCATGGACAGCCACGCCGACAAGGCCCTGGAAGTGTTGCGGCAACGCCAATCGGCATGACGCCGGTCCTCGAGCTCGCCGATGTCACGTTCCGCCGCAACGGCAAGCAGATACTCGACGGCATCTCGCTGACCGTTCACGCCGGCGAGCACTGGGCGCTGCTCGGACCCAACGGCGCGGGCAAGAGCACTCTTCTCGGCTTCTGCGCCGCGATGCAGTTCCCGACGACCGGCACCGTGCGCATCCTGGGCGAGCAGATGGGCCGGGTGGACCTGGCGCGCCTGCGCCCGCTCCATCGGTCACGTCAACCCGCGGCACCGACTGCAGTACTCGCTGTCGGTACGCGAGGTGGTGTCGACCGGCATCACGGGCACCATCGACACCCCGATGCGGTGGACGCCGAGCGCGGACGAACTCACCCGGGTGCACGCGATGATCGATGCGGTCGGGTTGTCGCACAAGGCAGCTGACGTGTGGCCGACGCTATCCCAGGGTGGGCGGGGGCGGACGTTGATCGCCCGCGCCCTGGTCTCCGAACCGAAGCTTCTGTTGCTCGACCGCGACGACGCACGCGCTGCTGATCGCCGAGGGTCGCACGACGGCCATCGGACCGACGCGAGACACGGTGACGACAGACAACGTCAGCGCCGCGTTCGCCCATCCCGTGGTCGTCGGCTACGACGAAGGCCGGTGGACGGCACGCGCCAAGGCCACCCGCATCATCGACGTGTAGGACTCAGCCGTTCTCCGGCGCGAGCAGTACGTCCGCATCGAAGCAACTGTGATCGCCGGTGTGGCAGGCGCCGTCGACCTGATCGACCTCCAACAACACCGTGTCGCCGTCGCAGTCCAGGCGCACCGAGTGAACGTACTGCGTGTGGCCCGACGTCTCTCCCTTGACCCAGTGCTGTTGGCGTGACCGCGAATAATAGGTTCCCCGGCGGGTTTCCAACGTACGGGCCAACGCGAGATCGTCCATCCACGCCACCATCAGCACCTGGCCGGTGCCGCGCTCCTGAACCACGGCGGTGATCAATCCGTTGGCATCGCGCTTGAGTCGTGACGCGATGTCGGCATCGAGTGTCATCGGACGGTTATCCCTTCGGCCGCCATGGCCTCCTTCACCTGCGCGATAGTCAGCTCACGGAAGTGGAACACGCTGGCGGCCAGCACCGCGTCCGCCCCGGCGGCGATGGCGGGCGCGAAATGTTCGGGTGCCCCGGCGCCGCCGCTGGCGATCACTGGGACGTTAACGGCGCCGCGCACGGCCGCAATCATCGGCAGGTCGAAACCGGCCTTGGTGCCGTCGTAGTCCATCGAGTTCAGCAGGATCTCGCCGACGCCGAGGTCGGCTCCCCGCGTTGCCCATTCGACGGCGTCGAAACCGGTGCCCCGGCGCCCACCGTGCGTCGTGACCTCCCACCCCGACGGCGTGGGCTCCTGATCCGCCGGAACCGTGCGGGCGTCGACCGACAGCACGATGCACTGCGACCCGAACTGCCGGGACAATTCGGCGAGCAACTCGGGGCGGGCGATCGCAGCCGTGTTGACCGCGACCTTGTCCGCCCCCGCCCGCAGCAGCACGTCCACATCGGCCACCGAACGCACCCCGCCGCCGACCGTCAACGGGATGAACACCTGCTCGGCCGTGCGCTTCACCACCTCGAGCATGGTGGCCCGTCCCGACGACGACGCCGTCACATCGAGGAACGTCAGCTCGTCGGCGCCCTCGGCGTCGTAGGCCGCGGCCAGCTCCACGGGATCACCCGCGTCGCGCAAATTCGCAAAGTTGACGCCCTTGACCACCCGGCCGTCGTCGACATCCAGGCACGGGATGACCCGTACGGCAAGGTCTTTCGAGTCCATCAGAAGTCCTCGGGATCGCCAACCGAAGCAAGCAGATCGAGCAGATCCCCGTGCACGCCGGGGACGCCGGCGAGGGCCGACGGACAGTCCACGGTCCAGTCGTTGCCCGCGAGGTCGGTCACGATTCCGCCCGCGGCGCGGATCAACGCCACCCCGGCAGCGTGGTCCCACACGTGGCCGCTGAAACTGATTGCCCCACCGAGGATTGCCGCCGACGTGTACGCCAGATCGATACCGGTGGCGCCGTGCATGCGCATGCGGGAACACTTGCGGCTCAGGGTTTCGATGACGGCGAGACGGTAGCGTCCCGGCACCTTGCCACGGGATTCGACGTTGAACGTGCTGACCCCGACCATCGAGTCGGAGAGCTCCGCCGGGTCCACTTGCGGTTGCTCGACACCGTTGTAGCGCAGGGGCCCTCCCACGACGGCGGTGAAGCGCTCCTTGGTGAAGGGGATCCAGGTGAGTCCGGCGACCGGTTCCCCGTCGCGCACCAGCCCGAGCAGAATCGCCGCCATCGGAGAACCCGCGGCGTAGTTGAACGTCCCGTCGATCGGGTCGAGCACCCACACCAGCGGCGACTTCAGATCCGCGCCGCCGAATTCCTCGCCATGCACCTCGATCCCGGTTCTGGCGGTCAACGCCTCGACGACCTGGCGTTCGATGGCCAGATCGACCTCGGTGGCGAAGTCGTCGCCCTTCTTCTGCACCGCCGAGTCCGCGCGGTGTCCGTCGATGAACGGGGTCGACGCGTCGTCGAGAATCTGTGCGGCCTCAGCGACCAGGGCGTCGAGGTCGGCCGCGTCCAGCGCCATTACCGCTCCACCGCGGCCAGAGCTTCAGGCAGCGTGAATCGCCCTTCATACAGCGCTTTTCCGACGATCGCTCCCTCCACGCCACGGTCGGTAAGCGTGGCGATGGCCCGCAGGTCGTCGAGGCTCGACACACCTCCGGATGCGATCACCGGGGCGTCGGTACGGTCGGTGACTTTCGACAGCAGTTCGAGGTTCGGTCCGTTGAGCGTGCCGTCCTTGGTGACGTCGGTGACGACGAAGCGCGAACAACCTTCTCGGTCAAGCCGTTCGAGCACTTCCCAGAGGTCACCGCCGTCGGTCTCCCAACCGCGACCGCGGAGGCGGTGATCTCCGTCGACGATCTTCACGTCCAGTCCGACGGCGACCTTCTCGCCGTGTTCGGCGACGACCTTCGCGCACCACTGCGGATTCTCCAGCGCGGCGGTGCCGAGGTTCACGCGGGCGCAACCGGTCGCGAGCGCCGCTGACAGCGAATCGTCGTCACGGATACCGCCGGACAGTTCGACGGCGACGTCGAGCTTGCCGACCACCTCGGCCAGCAGTTCGCGATTGCTGCCCCGGCCGAACGCGGCGTCGAGGTCGACGAGGTGGATCCACTCGGCGCCGTCGCGTTGCCAGGTCAGCGCGGCCTCCAGCGCGGAGCCGTATTCGGTCTCGCTGCCGGCCTGGCCCTGCACCAGGCGCACAGCTCGGCCCTCGACCACATCGACGGCGGGAAGAAGAATCAGTCGTTCCGGCACTGTGGTGGTCTCCTCTTCGCGCCAGCGCTCATCGGTGGTCAACCTAATGCCTTCACCCAGTTGGCGAGTAATGCGGCGCCGGCGTCGCCGCTCTTCTCGGGGTGGAACTGCGTCGCCGACAGTGGACCGTCCTCGACGGCGGCGAGGAACGGCACGTGATGGGTGGCCCACGTCAGCTTGGCGGTGGAGCTGCCCTCCCACTGCTGGGCGGCATACGAGTGCACGAAGTAGAAACGGGTGCCCGCCTCCATGCCCGCGAACAACGTGCTGTCCTCCGGGGCATCGACCACATTCCAGCCCATGTGCGGAATGACCGGTGCGTCGAGGCGCACGACGGCGCCGAGCCACTGGCCACAACCCGTCGTCTCTACCCCGAACTCCACGCCGCGTGAGAACAGGATCTGCATGCCGACGCACACGCCCAGCACGGGACGACCGGCCGCGACCCGGTCGGCGATCAGCTTTGGACCGTCGATCTTGCGCAACCCGGCCATGCACGCCTCGAACGCGCCGACGCCGGGCACCACGAGGCCGTCGGCGTTCATCGCGGCGTCGGCGTCGGATGTGACGGTGACATCGGCGCCGACGCGCTCCAGCGCGCGCTGCGCCGAGCGGAGGTTGCCCGAACCATAGTCCAGGATGACGACTTGGTTTGTCACAGAGTGCCTTTCGTCGATGGCACACCGGTCACACGCGGGTCGTATTCGACGGCCTGGCGCAGCGCGCGGGCGACGGCTTTGTACTGCGCCTCGGTGATGTGGTGGGGGTCGCGACCGTAGATGGTGCGCACGTGCAGCGCGATGCGGGCGTTCATCGCCACCGACTCGAACACGTGCCGGTTGACCACCGTGTGGTACGGCGCCGAGGAACCGGCGATCGTGAAGTGCAGCATGTGATCCGGCTCACCGGTGTGCACGCAGTACGCCCGGCCGGACACGTCGACCGCAGCGTGCGCGAGCGTCTCATCCATGGGGATCCACGCATCGCCGAACCGGCGGATGCCCTTCTTGTCGCCCAGCGCCTGGCCGAGCGCCTGCCCGAGCACGATCGCGGTGTCCTCGATCGTGTGATGCCCCTCGATCTCGACGTCGCCCTTGGCGCGCACGGTCAGGTCGAAACTCGCGTGGCTGCCCAGCGCGGTGAGCATGTGATCGAAGAACGGCACACCGGTGTCGACGTACACCTGTCCGGTGCCGTCCAGGTCGAGTTCGACGACGATGTCGGACTCCTTGGTCTTGCGCTCGATCGTCGCGCGACGGGGTTCGTTCACGATGCTCCTACTGGGGATAGTTCGGTCGCGGCCAGGCGAGCGCTCGCTGCGAGGAACGCATCGTTCTCCTCGGCCAGACCGATGGTGACGCGGAGGTATCCGGGCATGCCGACGTCGCGGATGAGGATGCCCGCGTCGAGGTAGCGCTGCCAGGTGGCGGGGGCGTCGGCGAATTCGCCGAACAGGACAAAATTGGCGTCGCTGTCGATCACACGAAAACCCATGTCGGACAGAGACTCTGTGACACGGTTGCGTTCGGCGATGAGGGTGGCGACGCTGCCGAGCGTGTCGTCGGCGTGACGAAGCGCCGCGCGGGCGGCGGCCTGCGTGACTGAGGACAGGTGGTACGGCAACCGGACGAGCAGCATCGCGTCGATCACCGCGGGGGCGGCGGCCAGGTACCCGAGCCGACCGCCCGCGAATGCGAACGCCTTGCTCATCGTGCGGCTGACGACAAGCCGGGTCGGATACTCCTCGATCAGGCGCACCGCGCTCGGTTGCGAGGAGAATTCGCCGTACGCCTCGTCGACGATCATCACGCCGGTGCTCATGGCGTCGAGGAGGCGTCGCAGGTCGTCGAGCGGAACGCTCTGTCCCGACGGATTGTTCGGGCTCGCCACGAACACGATGTCCGGGTTGCGCTCGCCGATGGCCGCCACGGCAACCTCGATGTCGAGGCTGAAGTCGTCGCCCCGGTTGGCCACCAGCCACGCCGTCTGGGTGCCGTCGGAGATGATCGGATGCATCGAGTACGAAGGCACGAACCCGAGCGCACTGCGGCCGGGCCCGCCGAAGGCCTGCAGGAGCTGCTGCAAGATCTCGTTGGAGCCGTTTGCCGCCCAGAGGTTTTCGACGGTCAGCTGCGTGCCGGTCTGCGCCGTGAGATAGGCCGCGAGGTCGGTACGCAGCGCGACCGCATCGCGGTCTGGGTAGCGGTGCAGGTCGACCGCGACGGCGGCGACCGAAGCTGTCAGGTCGTCGATGAGCGCCCGCGTCGGCGGGTGGGGGTTCTCGTTGGTGTTCAACCGCACCGGAACGTCCAGTTGCGGTGCGCCGTACGGCGATTTGCCGCGCAGATCGGACCGCAGCGGAAGATCGTCGAGCGTCACCTTCTCTCCGATCGTCACCTCCCGAACCTCCGCCGCACCGCTTCGCCGTGTGCGGGCAAGTTTTCGGCCTCGGCGAGCGTGATCACGTAGCCGGACACGTCTTTCAGCGCGGCCTCGTCGTAATCGACGACGTGGATGCCGCGCAGGAACGTCTGCACCGACAGGCCGCTGGAGTGCCGTGCGCAGCCGGCGGTGGGCAGCACATGGTTGGAGCCGGCGCAGTAGTCGCCGAGGCTGACGGGTACGTAGGGTCCGACGAAGATCGCACCAGCGGAACGGATTTGACCCGCCACGTCGCGCGCGTCGAGGGTCTGGATCTCGAGGTGTTCGGCGGCGTAGGCGTTGACAGTGCGGATGCCCGCGTCAAGGTCGTCGACGAGAACGATGGCCGACTGCTCACCGCCGAGCGCGGCTGTCACCCGCTCGCGGTGCACCGTGGTCTGGAGTTGGTTGGCCAGTTCGCGGTCGGTCGCGTCGGCCAATTCGACGCTGGGGGTGACCAACACGCTGGCGGCCATCTCGTCGTGTTCGGCCTGGCTGATGAGGTCGGCGGCGACGTGGACGGGGTCGGCGGTGTGATCGGCCAGGATGGCGATCTCGGTGGGGCCGGCCTCGGCGTCGATACCCACCTGGGAACGGCAGATGCGCTTGGCGGCGGTCACGTAGATGTTGCCGGGGCCGGTGATCATGTCGACGGGGGCCAGCTCTGCGCCGTCGGTGTCGGTGCCGCCGTAGGCCAGCAGCGCGATCGACTGGGCTCCGCCTACCGCCCACACCTCGTCGATGTCGAGCATCGCGGCGGCGGCCAGGATCGTCGGGTGCGGAAGGCCGCCGAACTGCGCCTGCGGCGGACTGGCGATCACGAGCGAGTCAACCCCCGCGGTCTGTGCGGGCACGACGTTCATCACGACGCTCGACGGGTAGACGGCGTTGCCGCCGGGCACGTAGAGCCCGACGCGTTCGACCGGCACCCAGCGCTCCGTGACGGTGGCGCCGGGAGCGAGGGTCGTAGTCGTGTCGGTACGACGCTGGTCGGCGTGGACGGCCCGCGCGCGTTCGATGGCCACGTCGAGCGCGGTACGGACATCGGACGGCAGCTCAGCCAGGGCGCTCTGTAACTGAGCGGTAGGTACTCGGACCTGTGCGGGTCGCACTCCGTCGAAGGATTCGCCGTACTCCAGCGCCGCGTCGGCGCCGTGCTCCGCGACCGCGTCGACAATCGGGCGGACCTTCGGAACCACGGTGTCCACGTCCACTCCGCCGCGCGGCAGGGCGGACCGCAGGCGCGCAGCTGACAGCTGCGCACCCCGCAAGTCGATGCGGGCGATCGGGCCCGGCGATAGATTCACGCTGTCCATTCTCCCAGAGCAGACCAAATCGGTTATGGAGGCGCCATGCGAGCCAGTGAGCACCCGAACAACGCACCCGGCGTGCCGATGGTGTTTCCGCCGTGGTTCGAAAATCTGCAGGTCAGATACCTGAACAAAATGATCAGGCCGTTCTCCCGGCTGATGCCCGGGATGGTGACGATCAAGCACCGCGGCCGAAAGTCCGGAAAGCCGTACGAGACGATCGTCACTGTCTACCGCAAGGGCAATCTCCTCGCCGTCGCGCTAGGCCACGGCAAGACCGACTGGGTGAAGAACGTGCTCGCCGCCGGCGAGGCCGACCTGCTCTACGGCTCGCGCACGGTCCACATCGTCAACCCGCGCATCGTGCCAGCGGGCGGCGATGCGGAAGGCCTACCCTTCATGGCCCGTGTTCAAGCCAAGAAGATGGGCATCTTCGTCGCCGAAGTCGCCTGAGCTACACCCGGCTGAACACCGTCTTGCTCCGCATCGCCGGCCACGCTGCGGGCGCTTCCTCCCACGGCACGACTCGCTCCACTACGGGCGAAAGATCATGTCCGGCAAACAGTTCCAGCACCCCCGGCATCACCGCGCGCGCGTTCACCCGACCGGTGACGAACCGAACCCCGCGCGTGTACATCGGCAGCAGCGGCATCTCCACCGAGCCCTGTGCGTAGATGCCGGTGTCGGTGCACACCCCATCCGGCCACGTCGCCCGTAAAGCCGCCGCCAACAGCCCCGGGTCTGCCGACGTGTGCACCGTCACCGGATACGGGTCGGCGCTCTTGTCAGGCTTCTCGCGGTCATGCACGACCGCACCCAGCTTCTCGGCCACCGCGAGCCGTTGCGGATCGGTGTCGACATAGTCGACGTGCATGCCCGCAGCGGCCGCCGTCGCCGCCGCGTACAGGCCGATCGACAGCCGACCAACGACCAGCACCCGTCGGTCGGCCGGCGCAAGCGCCGCCAATTCGTCGACGTAGGGGCCGACACCGCGCCAACCATCCGGGATGTTGTCCGACATCGAGGCAACGGCCACCGGATCCGCCCCCTCAGGCAACCGCATCAGCATCGCGTCGGCATAGGGCACCAGCACCACGTCGGCCATGAAGCCGCCGCCATCGAGTCCCGCCAGCGGCGCCATCCCGTACATCGCCATCAACGGCAGCGCCGAGCAGGACCCCGTCGCCCCTCGCAGGCAGGCGCTGCACTCTCCGCAGCTCATCTGGAACGGCACGATGACCCGATCTCCGACCTTCACGCCGCGCACGTCCTCACCGACAGCCACCACCTCGGCGACGCCCTCATGCCCCACCGCGTGGCCCGGCGGCATCGGCAGCCTACCGGCCACCACGGCGACGTCGAGGTCGCAGCACGCCACGGCCAGCGGTCGAACAAGCGCCTGGCCCGGCCCGGTCAGCTGTGGGTCGGGCGCCTCACGCCAGACGTATTTTCCGGCGTCTTCGAACATCAGCTGGTGCATGGCCAACCCTTTCTGGAATGAACGCTCAACTATTCTTGAGCGATCTTTCTAGTAAAGTCAAGGGCATGCCTCGTCCGGACCGTAGCCGTACCGCGCTGATCGACACCGCGGCGCTCCTGTTCCGCAGGCAGGGTTACGCCGCAACCGGGGTGAACCAGATCCTCGAGACAGCAGACGTCAAGGCCGGCTCGCTCTACCACCACTTCCCCGAGGGCAAGCAGCAGTTGGCCGCCGCAGTTGTCCAGCGCGTCGGCACCGCCATCGAGCAGCGGCTTCGCACACTGCTCACCACACAATCGCCGGTCCCCGACCTGATCGACGGCTGGATCGACCTGATGGCCTCAGGGCTTACCGCCGACCCGCGCGACGGCTGCCCCATCGAACCGATCGCCACCGAATCGGTCGACGCCAGCGCAGTGGTCCGGCAAGCATCGAGAGCCGCCTTCACGGGCTGGCGCGACGCCGTCGCCGACCGGCTGCGCGCCGACGGCTGGACACAGAGCGAGGCCGAGCAGACCGCGCTGGCCCTGATCGCGCTCGTCGAGGGCGCGCTGATGCTCTCCCGGATCGCCGGCGATACGACAACGCTTGACGCCGCGAAGGCCGCGGCCAGGACTCTGCTGAGCCGCTGAGCTACTTGCAGAGCTCGGTGATGCTCTTGTTCTCGGCGTCGGCGTCGGCGAGCCGTTTCGCTTGTGCCGGATCGTCGTTGGGCACCCCCGCCGTGGCGTTGGCACCGATGTCCATCAGGTTGTCCGCGAATTGGCGGACCTTCTCGGTGAGCACGACCGGCGTGGCCGGATCGAGCCGGTCGAGCAGGTACTGACCGCCGTCGTACAACGAGATCCGCGCGTTGGCGGCCACCGCCTGCGCGCCGGTGACGTCCTGGGCACCACCCTCGGGCTGCATGTTCGTGTTGAGCGTGATGCCTTTTCGGACGACGTCCGCCGCGCTGCAGATTTTAGTTTTCGCGTCGGCGACCTGAGTTGAGTCGAATCCGGGCTCGGATCCGCTCGTCTTGTACAGCGTCCACCCCGCGAGTGCGAGCGCGGCGACGGCCAAGACCAGGCTGATGCCGACCAACAACGTGAGACGGCGCGACGCATCCTCATCCACGCGCTCGATGCTATCGGCCGTTCTAGATATCGAGTCCGATATCGAGCACCCGCACAGAATGGGTGAGGGCCCCGACCGCCAGATAGTCGACGCCGGTGCCCGCATATTCCGCCGCACTCTCCAGCGACAGCCCGCCGGAAGACTCCAGTTTCGTTGCAGGCGAGCGAGAGTCACGGCGCTGAACCGCAATCTGGGTCTGCCACACCGGGAAGTTGTCGAGCAGCACGAGCTCGACGTTCTCGGCCAACACCTCGTCGAGCTGCTCGAGCGAGTCGACTTCGACTTCACATTCGAGGTCGGGCGCGGCCGCGCGTACGGCCCGCAGCGCCGCCACCACCGACCCGGCGGCCGCGACATGGTTGTCCTTGATCAGCGCCGCGTCGCCGAGCCCCATCCGGTGGTTGACGCCGCCACCGACGCGCACGGCGTACTTCTGCAGCGCGCGCAAGCCCGGCAACGTCTTTCGCGTGTCGCGGATCTTGGCCCCTGTGTCGGCCACCGCATCGACCCACGCCGCCGTCGCGGTGGCGATACCCGACAGGTGGCACACCAGGTTCAACGTGGTCCGTTCGGCCGTGAGCAATCCCTGCGTCGGAGCCTCCACGGTGAGCACGACACCACCCGGTTCGAGCCGGCTACCGTCCTCGACGCGGTGCTTGACCAGATAATCGCCGGCGCCTATCACCTCGTCGAAGGCCAGCAGCGCGATGTCCACACCCGCGATCACACCGGGCTCGCGGACCACCATCGACGCCGTCGTTCTGGCGTCCGCGGGGACCGTCGACAGCGTGGTGACGTCCGGGCCGTAACGCAGATCCTCTTCGAGGGCGCGGGCGATCACCCTGCGAGCCTCGGTGAGCTCGTCGGCGGTCAACTCCATCAGCAGCACACCCCCGCCGGGAGCAAAGAGCGTGCCTGCGCCGGGTCGGTGTCCGGGTAGTCGCGGCGATGGTGGCACCCCCGAGACTCGGTGCGGGTCAAGGCTGCCGCGGCGACGGCCGCCGCGGCGGTGGTCAGCGCCGCGTCCTCGAAGTCGGCGCGCGACGCAATGATCCGTTTCGGCGCGGTATCGAGTTCCTTGGCCAGGACGCACAGGCCGTCGGCATCGCGGACCACGCCGGCGTTTTTCGTCATCGCCCGCTGCAGGTCGGCGCGTGGCAGCGCCCGCCGTACGACCGGCGCGGGCGGCCGCGCCGTCACGGGTCCGCTGACCAAAGCGTATGCGGCGGCGGCGTTTCCGGCCCGGCTTCCGATCACGAGTCCCTCGAGCAGGCTGTTCGACGCCAATCTGTTGGCGCCGTGCATGCCCGTGCGGGCAACCTCGCCGGCGGCGAACAGGCCCTCGAGTTCGGTGCGTCCGTACACATCGGTGACCACGCCGCCACAGCTGTAATGGGCGCCGGGCAGCACGGGGATAGCCTCGAGCGTCGGGTCGATACCGGCCGCCCGGCAGGCCGCGGTCACCGTCGGGAATCGCTTCTCGAAATTGACGATTCGCCGGGCGTCGAGGAACACGCACGGCGCTCCCATCTGCTCCATGCGGGCGTTTATCGCACCTGCCACGACGTCGCGCGGTGCCAGGTCACCCATCGGGTGCACGCCTTCGGTGACGGACCGGCCCTCGGAGTCAACGAGTCTCGCGCCCTCTCCACGGACGGCTTCGGTGATCAACGGACGCCTGCCCGCAGTATTGCCATCGAAGAGCATGGTGGGGTGGAACTGGATGAACTCGATATCGCTGATCGGAACTCCGGCCCAACTGGCCAGCGCGACACCGTCTCCCGTCGATCCTTCGGGGTTCGTCGTCGCCGAGTAGAGATGGCCCAATCCGCCGGTCGCGAGGATCACCGACGGTGCGTGCACCACCCCTAGACCGTCGTCGTTGAGCACCAGCACGCCGGTGACCGCACCCGCATCTTGCAAGATCTCGACCGCGACGTGGTTGTGGCGGATGTCGAGCGTGGCGGCGGCGCCGTTGAGGGCGCGCTGCACCTCGGCGCCGGTCGCATCGCCGCCGGCGTGGATGATCCGGCGCCACGAATGCCCGCCCTCGCGGGTCAGCGACCACGTCCCCCGTGTCGACTCGTCGAATCGCGCGCCGTGGTCGACCAGTTCCGCGACCGCACGGTATCCGTCGGTCACGATCGAGCGCACCGCGTCGGGGTCGCAAAGCCCCGCACCTGCGGTGAGCGTGTCGGCGATGTGCGACTCGATCGAGTCGCCGTCCTCGCGCAGCGCGTCGGGCAGCACGACCGCGATACCACCCTGGGCGTAGAACGTCGCCGTATCACCGGTCTTGCTGAGCACCATCACTTTTCGGCCACGACGATGTGCGGCCAGCGCCGCCACCAGCCCTGCCACGCCGGTGCCGATGACGACGACGTCGGCGCGCTGCTGCCAATGACTGCCCCACCTGCCGGCACCGCAGGCCGCCGGGCGGGTCATTCTCCGCCGCCGGGCTGGCCGATTTCGATCATGCGTTGCACGCTGGCCCGCGCCAACCGGGCGGTTTCGGGATCCACGTGCACCTCGTCCTTGCCCTCCACCAGGCAGCGCAGCAGCGCGGCGGGGGTGATCATCTTCATGAACCTGCAGGAGGCGCGGTCGTTGACCGCCATGAAGTCGACTCTCGGTGCGGCGCGGCGCAATTGGTGCAGCATCCCAACCTCGGTCGCGACCAGCACCTGGCGGGCGCCGGTCTCGCGGGCGGCATCGAGCATCCCGCCGGTGGACAGGATCTTGACCCGCTCCTCCGGGAACGCGCCCTCCCCCGCGAGGTACAAAGCCGATGTCGCGCAACCGCATTCGGGGTGCACGAACAGTTCGGCATCGGGGTGCGTGCGGGCCTGATCGGCGAGCTCGTCGCCGTTGATCCCGGCGTGTACGTGGCATTCACCCGCCCACACGTGCAGGTTCTTGCGACCGGTCACGCGCCGGACATGTGCGCCGAGGAACTGGTCCGGGCAGAACAGCACCTCGCGGTCCTCAGGAATCGATGCCACCACCTCGACCGCGTTCGATGACGTGCAGCAGATGTCGGTCTCGGCCTTCACCGCTGCGGTGGTGTTGACGTAGGACACCACGACCGCGTCGGGATGTTCGGCTTTCCACGCACGCAGTTCGTCGGCGGTGATGGAGTCGGCGAGCGAACAACCCGCACGCTGGTCCGGGATGAGCACCGTCTTGTCCGGTGACAGGATCTTGGCGGTCTCGGCCATGAAGTGCACGCCGCAGAACACGATGGTGTTTTCACTGACGTCGGCGGCGATCCGCGACAGCGCCAGTGAATCACCGACGCGATCGGCGACGTCCTGGATCGCGGGCAGCTGATAGTTGTGCGCCAGCAGCGTCGCGCCCCGTAGGTCGGCAAGGCGACGAACCTCGGCAGCCCATTCCTCGTCGCCGTCGACCCCGGAGAAGCCGGTGGGGCCGTCGATGATGCGGCTCGAGAGGTCGTCTGCGGGCATACGGTCCAGAACCGTCATGGCCGCCTCCTTCGTCCAGATCGGGTTTTCGACTTATAATCGAAAACATGGCACATATTAGCACCGCGCACGAGGTGCTCGCCGCTGTGTTCCAGGTTCGGGAGGTCCGAGACGACACCCAGGGAGCCACCGACCGGAAACCAGCACTTCACGTGCTGTTGTGGCAACGGGCACTCGATCCGCAGCGCGGCAGATGGTCGCTTCCCGGCGGGCGACTCGGCGACGACGAGGACCTCACCAGCTCCGTCCGCCGTCAACTCGCCGAGAAAGTGGACCTGCGTGAGCTTGCCCACCTCGAGCAGCTCGCTGTTTTCTCGGACCCACACCGCGTCCCCGGCGACCGGACCATCGCGTCGACGTTCCTCGGGCTGGTGCCCTCCCCCGCGACGCCGGAACTGCCCCCGGACACGCGCTGGCATCCGGTCAGCGACCTGCCGCCGATGGCGTTCGACCACGGCACGATGGTCGAACACGCCCGCACCCGGCTGGTCGCCAAACTGTCCTATACGAACATCGGGTTCGCCCTGGCGCCAACCGAATTCGCACTGTCTGCGCTGCGGGACATCTACAGCGCCGCCCTCGGTCACCACGTCGACGCGACCAATCTGCAACGCGTGCTCGAACGTCGCAACGTGATCACCCGCACGGGCACCACGGCGCGGTCGGGTCGCAGCGGCGGCCGACCGGCGGCGTTGTATCGGTTCACCGAGGCGCGCTACCGGGTGACCGACGAATTCGCCGCCCTGCGCCCGCCCGGGTGAGTCGACTGGATTCTTAAGGCTTCCTTAAGTAACAATGGCGAAATGTCTCTGGGCAACGCCGCGCCAGCCTCAGGTGCCGAGTGGATCGGGCACGTACCCCACGAAGACCTGTCGCGCGGCGCCCGTCCGCTGCTTCCGGCCGACGATCCGTTCTATGAACCGCCGAGCGGTTTCCAGCACGCCGAACCCGGCACCGTGTTGCGCAGTCGCGACGTTGAGCTGGCCTTTTTCGGTCTGATCCCGCAGAAATTCACCGCGACGCAGCTGCTGTACCGCACCACCGACATGAACGGTGAACCGGAGGCCACCGTGACCACGGTGATCGTGCCGGCCGAACGGGCGAACCGCAGCGTCGTGCCGGTGATCTCCTACCAGTGCGCGATCGACGCCGTGTCCTCACGCTGCTTCCCGTCGTACGCGCTGCGCCGCAAGGCGGTGGCCACCGGCGCGCTCGCCCAGCTGGAGTTCCTGCTGATCGCCGCGGCACTCGCCGAGGGATGGGCGGTCTCAGTGCCCGACCACGAGGGGACGAGGGGCCTTTGGGGCACGCCCTACGAACCGGGCTATCGCATCCTCGACGGCCTGCGCGCCGCGGTGAGCTGCGAACGACTCGGGCTGGATGAGTCCGCGCCCATCGGGCTCTGGGGCTATTCCGGCGGTGGGCTTGCTTCGTCGTGGGCCGCGGAAATGCACAACCAGTACGCGCCCGAGCTCAACATCGTCGGCGCGGTGCTCGGCTCCCCCGTCGGGGACCTCGGACACGCCTACCGGCGGCTGAACGGCAGCCTGTACTCCGGGCTGCCCGCGATGGTGGTCGCGGCGCTGAGCCACGTCTATCCGGACCTCGACCGGGTCATCCAGGAACACGCCACAGAAACCGGCAAGGCGATGTTGCTGCGCATCCAGGACATGACCACCGCGCAGGCCGTGCTGCGGTTTGCGGGCATGGACATGGGCAAGCTGGTCGACCGGCCGCTCAACGAGATCCTGGACCTGCCCGAGGTCAAGCACGTCTTCGACAGCATCAAGTTGGGCACCGCCGTGCCCACGCCGCCCGTGCTGGTCGTGCAGGCCGTGCACGACCGGATCGTCTCGGTCGACGACATCGACGAACTCACCGAGATCTACCGCAGCGGCGGCGCTTCGGTGACGTACCACCGCGACATGTTCAGCGAGCACATGTTGCTGCACCCGATGTCGGCGCCGATGGCGCTGCGCTGGCTGATCGACCGGTTCGACGGCAAGCCGCTCTCCGAGCATCTGGTGCGCACGACCTGGCCGACGCTGCTGAACCCGATGACCTATGTCGGCATGACGCGGCTGGTCCGCATCGCGGTCAAGGTGATGACGGGCCGGCGGGTGGAGCGCTCTCCGCTGTAACCGCCGGGGCGGTCGGCGGGACGAATGCCGGCACCTCGACCGGCGGCCATGCGCCGAGATCGTCGCGCGCGGTCGACACGGCGGCCAGCGAGTAGACGAGCGCCGCGACGGCTGCCGGGAACAGGATCGTCAGCACCGCCTGTATCGGCGAGTGCCCGAAGAACACCGGCGGCGCCTCGGTGACGTAGTGCACGCGGTGTTCGTTGGTCACCGGCGCGGCGGCGACGTCGATGGTCCCGTAGCGCAAGTGGACGAGAAGCGCTCCCACTCCGGCGGCCACGCCCGCCGCCAGCATGCATCCGGACACCAGCGCGGCGGTCATCGCCGGACCGCGGTGCACCCGCCACTGCCACACCGCCGTGGCCGCGACGACCGAAACGACGCAGAGCATGCCGACGAGCAGGAACGCCGCGACGAAGAAGTGGTCTCCCTCGTTGCCCAGATGGGCGCGGACACGGTCGCCGTCACGCGCCAGCGCGACGACGCCGTGGATCGGCGGCGCCAGCCACGCCCACAGTGCACCGATCAGCGCGCCGACCGCCGCCAGCAGCACCACCACCGTCAGCGTCGCACGGGTACGCGAGATCTTCGGCGCCGCAGAGTCGTTCATCGCTGTTCCAGATCTTTCGAATCGGTCAGCCCGTGTCGCGAGCATTTCGCCGACCAGCCGTCGGGGCGTACCTGAACGATCATCCGCCGGCCGCACTCGGCGCAGAATCGGGGCGGCTCCAGACCAAGCTGGGCCGCGGTCGGCACCGCGGTGCCGTCGGGCTCACCCGTGTAGACGTTGAACGCCATACCCGTACGTTCTAACTGCCGCCTCAGAGGCTGGCATTGAGCGCCTTGATCGGCATCTGCAGATCCTCGAGCAGTTCGAGGTCCGACTCGGCCGGCCGGCCCAGCGTGGTCAGGTAGTTGCCGACGATGACGGCGTTGATGCCGCCGAGGATGCCCTTCTTGGCGCCCAGATCGCCGAGGGTGATCTCCCGGCCACCCGCGAAGCGCAGCATGGTGCGCGGCAGCGCCAGGCGGAACGCCGCGACCGCACGCAGCGCATCGACGGCAGGCAGCACCTCGAGGTCGCCGAACGGGGTGCCCGGTCGCGGGTTGAGGAAGTTCAGCGGGACCTCGTGCGGATCGAGCTCGGCCAGATTGGCGGCGAACTCCGCGCGCTGCTCGAGGGATTCGCCCATGCCGAGGATTCCGCCGCAGCAGACCTCCATGCCCGCCTCGCGGACCATCTGCAGGGTGTCCCAGCGCTCCTCCCACGAATGCGTGGTGACGACGTTGGTGAAGAACGACCGCGCGGTCTCCAGATTGTGGTTGTAACGGTGCACGCCCATCTCGGACAGCTGGTCGACCTGCTCCTTGGTCAACATGCCCAGCGAGCACGCGATCTGGATGTCGACCTCGTTGCGGATCGCCTCGATGCCGGCGGCGACCTGCGCCAGCAGCCGCTCGTCGGGTCCGCGCACGGCGGCGACGATGCAGAACTCCGTCGCACCGGTTTTCGCGGTCTGCTTGGCCGCCTCCACCAGGCTCGGGACGTCGAGCCACGCGCTGCGTACGGGCGACGCGAAAAGCCCTGACTGCGAACAGAAGTGACAGTCCTCGGGGCACCCGCCGGTCTTGAGGCTGATGATGCCCTCGACCTCGACGTCGGGACCGCACCACGCCATCCGCACCTCGTGCGCCAACGCGAGCAGGTCGTCGAGGCGATCATCCGGCAGCTGCAGCACCTGCAGCGTCTGGTCCTGGTTCAGACCTTCGCCGCGCTCGAGCACCTGCTCGCGGGCCACTGCCAGAATGTCGCTCACGGATCACCTCTCGCCACTTGAACACGTCGGCGGGCCGACAATTGAACACGTCGGCGGGGCCGACACTTGAACACGTCGGCGGGCCGACAATTGAACGCTGTTCAGGTTAGGGTACGGCCGTGCAGCTTCACAAACGCGACGTGGTGCGGGCGGCGACCACGCTGCTGGACACGTACGGCCTGGCCGACCTGACCATGCGGCGGCTGGCGCGCGAGCTCGAGGTCTCCCCCGGCGCGTTGTACTGGCACTTCACCAGCAAGCAGCAGCTGCTGGGCGCGGTGGCCGACCGGATCCTCGAGCCCGTCGGCGACGCCGCCGGAAGCTGGCGCGAGCGGGTTTCGGCCGTCTGCGCGGCCCTGCGCGACGCGTTGTTGTCGCACACCGACGGCGCCGAGTTGGTGTCGGCCAGCTTCGCGGCCGGGCAGTCGACGGCGATGGCGCGCATCGTCGAGCGGCTCACCGCGGCGGCGGTCGATGCCGGTGTGCCCGCGGCCCACGCCGAACTGGCCGCCCGCACGATCGTCTACTACGTGCTCGGTTTCACCGTTGACGAGCAGTCGCGTCTGCAGTGGGATGCGGCGGGCGCCGATCTCCCCGTCGACCAGTCGGTGCTGACCGAGGATGCGTCCGCGCGGTTCCGTTTCGGGGTGAACCTACTGATCAGCGGGATCCGCGAGCGGAAAGATCAACCGGTCTAGAAGCCGCGGTAGTTCTGAACGTCGTTCATCCACCGGGGATCGCCGGCGTCGACAGATGCGGTGAGGGCCCACATCTGGACTCCCTGTTCGTGCCCGCCCACCATTGCGAAGCCGAGCTGGCGGCGGGTTTCGCTGGGGCCAGGCCGAATGATCACCTCGACGATCTTGTTCGGGCGGCCCTCGGCCGTCACATCGGCGAACTCACCTTGGTCGTAGACCGGACTCTCATCTACGACGATGTTGTCGGCTTTCGGCGCTTCATTGCCGCTCCCGACAAGGGATGCCAGATCCGGATACGTGCGGCCGGGGTCCATCTTCAGGACCGGGGCATACACGCATGAGAGCAGATTCTCGCCTTCATCGGTGGGCGCCGACTTCTCGGCGTAGTCGACTACGGTCAGATGCGTATTGACGATCGCCTGGCCCGCGGCGTTCGCATCGTCGAGAGCCGCAAACGGCACCGGGGCTTTCTGGCGGGAGGCGCCGGAGTCCTCGAGCGCGGTGCGCCACTTATCGCGCCAGGCGTCGGCATGCCCGGAGATGTACGGCACGCACCGATCGATCCGGTCGGAGTAACTGAGTTTCATAAACTCCGAGTGGGCCGACTCGATGGTGGTCGGGGGCGGGCTCGGCTGGTAGAAGAAGTTCATGATCAGCGAGGTGCCACCGACGATGGCGCCAACGATCGCGATCGTCGTTGTCGTCCACCAGTGTTGCCGCCCCGGACTCCACCCCGAAGCCCTGGCGGCGTCGTCGGGTTGCTTTGCCACCGAGGCGTAAGTTACCGGACGGACCGGCGCAAAATGGCAGATCAGTGGCGATGTCATCGCGCTCGACTAGCGTTTCGCCCATGATCACCCTCGACGACGTCCGGCGCATCACCGCGACGTTGCCGCGCTCTTACGAGGCGATCGTCCGGGACCGGATCAGGTTTCGCGTCGGGCAGATCGTCTACGTCGCGTTCTCGCGCGACGAGACTGTCATGGGCGTCGCCTTTCCCAAGGAGGAGCGGGCGGCGATGGTCGCCGCCGAGCCCGACAAGTTCGCCCTGCCGCGTGAGTCGGAGATGCGGTTCAACTGGATGCTGGTCAACCTCGACGCGATCGAGTACGACGAACTGCGCGAGCTTGTCATCGACGGCTGGCGGATGTGCGTGCCGAAAAGCGTCAGTGCGACGGTCAACTGATCGGATACTCGATGCGGTTGTCGCCGTCCCAGTGACGCAGCCCGGTCAGCGTGCCCCGCACATCGCGGCCGACGGATTTGACCCTCATCGCGGCGGGCAGCTTGTCGGGAGCAACGCGGCGCGCCAGCGTGACGTGCGGCGTCCACTGTCCCGGATCGGCGTGCCCCAACACGCCTTTCGGCATGTGCCGCAGACACAGTTCGTGCACCTGGCGATGCAGACCCAGCAGTTCCTCCGACGGCACCACCAGTCGAACCAGCGTGAACACCCTGCCGCCGCCGAACAGCATCGGCGCCCCGACCGTGCAAGGCAACGGCAACCGCGACAGCACCGGGCACAGCGCGGCGTTGACCGCCTCGTCGATGTCCTCCGCGACGGTCACGGTGATGTGCGGGCGGTTGCTCGGCGACGTGTTGCTCGCCTGACTACGGATCCCGGCCCGCGTCAGGTCGTCCCAGACGCGGCGGAGCTTCGCGTCCGTGTCCGGGTCGAACGTCAACTCGACCGAATGCACCATCGTCAGACCAGGCTCGTGAACCAGTCGGGGTCGAACGCCGCCGCGCTCATCACCTCGAACTCCTGGGCGGTCAACGCGCCGGCACCCGCGGGCAGAATCGCCCGGAGTGGGGCACGCTCGGCGAGGGCTGAGCGGTTGCCCTGTTCGGCGATGTCAGGGTTGGGCGGCCATGCTCCGATCACCAACCCGGCACACGAAACGCCCTCACGAGCAAGGGCTTCCAGCGTGAGCGCGGTGTGGTTGAGCGTGCCGAGACCCGCAGCGACGACCACCAGCACCGGAGCGCCGAGGTCCACCGCGAGGTCACGCAGCGTCACTCCGGCGCCGATCTCGACGAGCAACCCGCCCGCCCCCTCGACGAGGGTCAGCGGCGCGTCGACGGCCCGCACCGACTCGACGAGCTCCGCGCGCGTGGGCAGCGTCATGCCCGCACGGCCGGCGGCGGCGGCCGGCGCCAACGGCTCGGGATACCGCCACCCGCCGTGCAGCCGGGCGACGCCGGAAAGCCGGCCGACGTCGGCGAGGTCGTCGTCGCGGGGGCTGCCGGTCTGCACGGGTTTGCACACCGCGACGTCGACGCCGGACAGGCGGGCGTGGCACGCCAGCGCGGCGGTGGCGACGGTCTTGCCGACGCCGGTGTCGGTGCCTGTGATGAGGAGCGTGGTCACCGGCGCACGGTGGCCAGCACATCGGCGAGAACCTCACTCGCCGAGAGCATTTCATCGTCGGTCAGCGATGCGCGCGCGGCGAGCCGCAGCCTCGACGTGCCGGCGGGCACGGTCGGTGGCCGGAAGCACCCCACCCGCACACCGCGGTCCAGGCATGTCAGCGCGGCGCCGAAGGCCACGTCGGGGTCCCCGAGAATCACCGAGACCACAGCCGACTCCGGCCGCTCCGGCACCGAACAGATCGATGCGAGCGCCGCAGCGCGGTCGATGACGGCCTGCGCGCGCCACGGCTCGGCGATCAGGATGTCGAGCGCCGCCCGGGCCGCACCCACCGCGGCCGGCGCGAGCCCGGTGTCGAAGATGAACGGTCGCGCTGCGTCTATCAGGTGGTCGCGCACGGCCGTCGGGCCCAGCACGACGCCACCCTGGCTGCCGAGCGCCTTGGACAGCGTCGTCGTCATCACGATGTCGGGCGCACCGGCCAGGCCTACCTCGTGCAGCAATCCGCGTCCGCCCACGCCGCGCACCCCGAGGCCGTGGGCCTCGTCGACGATCAGCAGCGCGCCGTGGCGGCGGCACACGTCGTGCAGCGCGTGCAGCGGGGCGAGGTCGCCGTCGGCGGAGAACACGGAGTCGGTCAGCACGACTGCGCGTTCCTCGGTGCGCGCCGAGAGCGCCGTCTCCACCGCGGCGACGTCGCGGTGGGGCGTGACGACGACCCGCGCTCGTGACAGGCGGCAGGCGTCGACCAGCGAGGCGTGGGTCAGGGCGTCGGAGATCAGCAGCGATCCGGCACCCGACAGCGCGACGACCGCGCCGAGGTTGGCCGTGTAACCCGACGAGAACACCAACGCCGACTCCGCACCCACGAAGTCGGCCAGCGCCCGCTCGAACGCCTCATGCAGTTCAGTGTTGCCCGTCACGAGGCGCGATCCAGTGGAACCCGCACCCCAGGTCCGCAACGCGGCGACGCCGCCGTCGATGACCGCGGGATGCTGCGACAGGCCCAGGTAGTCGTTGGATGCGAGGTCGAGTTCGGTACCGACCGGCGGCCTGGCTCTCAACGAGCGCCGCAGACCCGCGGCACGCCGCTGCCTTTCGACATCGTCGAGCCACGCCAGCGGGGAGAGACCTGCGCGCGTCACCGTGCTCCTCAGCATCGGACTTGAACAGCGTTCAGGTTAGGGCACCCGCGCGCGAGCGCACAAACGGCGCCTCAACCCAACGCGCGGGCGACCGCGACCATCCCCGAGGTGATCTGGTCGATCTCGTCGGCAGTACAGATATAGGGCGGCATCGCGTAGACCAGGTTGCGGAACGGGCGCAGCCAGAGCCCGTTCTCCAGCGCGGCGGGCGTCGCGACCTTCAGGTCGACGGGTCGGTCCATCTCGATCACTCCGATCGCGCCGAGCACCCGCACGTCGGCCACGCCGGGTAGCCCCGTCGCCGCGGCCAACCCCGACCGCAGTCCCGCCTCGATCTCGCGCACCCGCGACCGCCAGTCCTGACCGATCAGCACCTCGAGTGCGGCCACCGCGACCCTGCACGCCAGCGCGTTCGCCATGAACGTGGGTCCGTGCATCAGCGCGCCCGGTTCGTTCGAACTGATCGTGTGCGCGATCTCGCTCGTGCACAGCGTCGCCGCAAGCGTGACGTAACCCCCGGTCAGCGCCTTGCCGACGCACATGATGTCGGGACTCACGCCTGCGTGGTCGGCCGCGAAGAGTTCACCGGTGCGGCCGAAGCCGGTCGCGATCTCATCGAAGATCAGCAGCACCTCGTGCCGGGAACAGATCTCGCGCAGCGCTGCGAGGTAGCGCGGGTCGTGGAACCGCATGCCGCCGGCCCCCTGCACGACGGGCTCGACGATCACAGCGGCCAACTCGGAGGCGTGTTCGGCCAGCTGTTTCTCGAACGCCTCGACATATCCCGCGTCGTAGGCCCGCGGCACCGGCGGCGCGAACTCCTGCGCCATCAGCACGTCCGTCCAGAGCGAGTGCATGCCGCCGTCCGGGTCGCACACGCTCATCGGTGTGAAGGTGTCGCCGTGGTATCCCCCGCGCCACGTCATCAGGCGGTGCTTGGCGCCGCGGCCGAGGCTGCGCCAGTACTGCAGCGCCATCTTCACGGCCACCTCCACCGACACCGAACCCGAGTCGCTGAAGAAGACGGTGTCCAGGCCGTCGGGCGTGATCTCGACGAGCAACTGCGCGAGCCGGGCGGCCGGTTCGTGCGTGAGCCCGCCGAACATGACGTGGTTCATGGTGGCGAGCTGCTCGGTGATCGCGGCGTCGAGTACGGGGTGACCATGGCCGTGGATCGCGGTCCACCAGGACGCCATCGCGTCGAGAACCTGCAGCTCGCGGCCGTTGTAGTGGAGGGTGAGCCACGCCCCGCGAGCCCCCACCGCGACGAGGGGGGCCAGCGCTTCCGCGCCGATCGTGCTGTAGGGATGCCAGACGTGGGCGGCGTCGACCGCACCGATCTCGGCAGGCGTCATGGCTGGCACCTTCGGTAGATTATCCGTCGACCATGATGACCCTCGCCCCTCCCCGGCCGGCGCCCATCGCCGATTCGGGACGACCGTCGCGCGCCGCGAAAGCCACGAGCGCTACCCGCGACTCCGCGGCCTACCGGCTCGATCTCGACGGACTGCGGGGCATCGCGATCGCGCTCGTGGCGGTCTTCCACGTGTGGTTCGGCCGGGTCTCGGGCGGCGTCGACGTGTTCCTCGCGCTGTCCGGCTTCTTCTTCGGCGGACGGCTGCTGCGCGCGGCGATGACACCAGGTGCGTCCCTGCGGCCGGGCCCGGAGGTGACGCGGCTGATCCGGCGGCTGCTGCCTGCGCTGATCGTCGTGCTCGCCGCGTCGGCGGTGCTGACGGTCGCGATCCAGCCGCAGACGCGCTGGGAGACGTTCGCCGACCAGAGCCTGGCCAGCCTCGGCTACTTCCAGAACTGGGAACTCGCCAACTCGGCGTCGAACTACCTGCGCGCGGGCGAGGCGGTAAGCCCGCTGCAGCACATCTGGTCGATGTCGGTGCAGGGCCAGTTCTACATCGCGTTTCTGGCGCTGATCTTCCTGTCCGCCTTGCTGTTTCGGCGCATCTTCAAACGGCACATGCGTGCGGCGTTCGTCGTGCTGCTCAGCGTGCTGACCATCGCGTCATTCGTCTACGCGATCTATGCCCACAACACCGATCAGGCGACCGCCTACTACGACAGCTTCGCCAGGGCGTGGGAACTATTGCTCGGCGCGCTCGTCGGCGCCGTCGTCACCCACCTCCGCATGCCGATGTGGTTGCGCACGTTCGCGGCGGTCGTCGCGCTGGCAGCGATCCTGGCGTGCGGCGCGGTGATCGACGGGGTCAAGGAGTTCCCCGGCCCATGGGCGCTGGTCCCGGTCGCCGCCACCATGCTGTTCATCCTCTCCGCGGCGAACCGGGTGGCCGACTCGCACACCGCGGGCCGGATGCCGCTGCCCAACCGCTTGCTGGCGACGGCACCGTTCGTATCGCTTGGTGCGATGGCCTACTCGCTGTACCTGTGGCACTGGCCGCTGCTGATCTTCTGGCTGGCCTACAGCGGGCACCGTCGCGCCTCCGTCATCGAAGGTGCGGTGGTGCTGCTGGTCTCCGGGGCGCTGGCGTGGCTGACCACCAAGTACGTCGAGAACCCGCTGCGGTACCGCACCGCCCCCGCCTCACGCGCGGTCGCCCCGAAGAAGGCGCGGCGGCGCAGGCCGCCGGTGGTGCTGGGCTCGGTGGTCGTGCTTCTGGGCGTCGCGCTGACCGTGACGTCGTTCACCTGGCGTGAGCATGTGCTCGTCCAGCGCACGAACGGCGCGGAGCTGGTCGCGCTGTCGACGCAGGACTACCCCGGCGCCGCGGCGTTGATGAGCAAGATCAGGGTGCCCAAGCTACCGATGCGCCCGACCGTGCTCGAGGCCAAGAACGATCTGCCCGAGACCACGGAGGACGGCTGCATCAGCGACTTCGACAACGTCGACGTGATCAACTGCACCTACGGCGACAAGAACGCCAAGCGCACGATCGCGCTGGCCGGCGGCTCGCACGCCGAACACTGGATCACCGCGCTGGACCTGCTCGGCAAGCGGCACCACTTCAAGATCGTGACCTATCTGAAGATGGGCTGTCCCCTGACCACCGAGGAAGTGCCGCTGGTGATGGGCGACAACCGCCCGTACCCGAAGTGCCACGAGTGGAACGAGCGGGTGATGGACAAGCTCATCGCCGACCGTCCCGACTACGTCTTCACCACCTCCACGCGGCCATGGAACATCAGACCGGGCGATGTGATGCCCGGGACATACATCGGCATCTGGCAGGAACTGTCCGACAACAACATCCCGATCCTGGCCATGCGTGACACGCCGTGGCTGGTGCGCAACGGGGAGCCCTTCTTCGCCGCCGACTGCCTCGCCGACGGCGGCGACGCTATCTCCTGTGGAACTCGCCGATCCGACGTACTCTCGGAACACAACCCGACACTCGATTTCGTCAAGCGGTTCCCGTTGCTCAAACCGCTCGACATGAGTGATGCGGTGTGCCGCAAGGATATTTGCCGAGCCGTGGAGGGGAACGTGTTGCTCTACCACGACGCGCATCACATCTCGAAGACCTATATGCGCACCATGGCACCGGAACTCGGTCGCCAGATCGCCGCCGCCACCGGTTGGTGGGTTGGGTGATGCCCGGCGGTGAACCGGCGGCGGTGCCCACCGTCTGGCCGGGGGCGGCCTATCCCCTGGGCGCCACGTACGACGGCGCGGGAACGAACTTCTCGGTCTTCTCCGAGGTCGCCGATCGGGTCGAACTTTGCCTCATCGGCAAGGACGGCCGCGAAGAGCGGGTCAACCTCGACGAGGTGGACGGCTACGTCTGGCACTGCTATCTGCCGACGGTCACGCCGGGCCAGCGCTACGGTTTTCGCGTCCACGGCCCGTGGGACCCGTCGGCCGGGCACCGATGCGATTCGAGCAAGCTGCTGCTCGACCCGTACGGTAAGTCGTTCCACGGCGACTTCACGTTCTCGCAGGCGCTGTTCTCCTACGACCTGAACGCCGACGACCTCGCATCGGGCGGAACGCCGCCCCGCGTCGATTCTCTCGGCCACACGATGACCAGCGTCGTGATCAACCCGTATTTCGACTGGGCGTCCGACCGCGCACCACGCACCCCGTACCACGAGACGGTGATCTACGAGGCGCACGTCAAGGGCATGACGCAGCGGCATCCCGGAATCCCGGAGGAACTCCGCGGCACCTACGCCGGGCTGTGCCACCCGGTCATCATCGACCACCTCAAGTCGCTGAACGTGACAGCGATCGAGTTGATGCCGGTCCACCAGTTTTTGCACGACCACCGTCTGGTCGACCTCGGACTGCGAAATTACTGGGGCTACAACACTTTCGGCTTCCTCGCACCGCACTACGAGTACGCGGCCAACAAACACGCCGGCGGCGCGGTCGCCGAGTTCAAGGGCATGGTGCGTTCCTTCCACGAGGCGGGGATCGAGGTCATCCTCGACGTGGTCTACAACCACACCGCCGAGGGCAACCACCTAGGCCCGACGCTGAACTTCCGGGGCATCGACAACGCCGCCTACTACCGCTTACTCGACGGTGACCTCCGGCTGTACAAGGACTTCACCGGCACCGGTAACAGCCTCAACGCCCGCCACCCGCACACGCTGCAGCTGATCATGGACTCGTTGCGCTACTGGGTGCTCGAGATGCACGTCGACGGCTTCCGCTTCGATCTGGCCGCCACCCTCGCTCGCGAGTTCTACGACGTCGACCGGCTGAGCGCGTTTTTCGACCTGGTGCAACAGGATCCGGTGGTGAGCCAGGTCAAGCTGATCGCCGAACCGTGGGACGTCGGCGAAGGCGGCTATCAGGTCGGCAACTTCCCAGGTTTGTGGACCGAGTGGAACGGGAAGTATCGCGACACTGTGCGTGATTACTGGCGGGGAGAGCCCGCAACCCTCGGCGAGTTCGCATCGCGGCTGACCGGTTCGTCCGACCTCTACGAGGCGACCGGCCGGCGACCTGGCGCGAGCATCAACTTCGTCACCTGCCACGACGGCTTCACGTTGAACGACCTGGTGTCCTACAACGAGAAGCACAACGAGGCCAACGGCGAGGACAACCGCGACGGCGAAAGCCACAACCGGTCCTGGAACTGCGGCGTGGAGGGTCCGACCGACGACCCGGAGATCCTGGCGCTGCGCGGTAAGCAGATGCGCAACATCATGGGCACGCTGATGCTCTCGCAGGGCACGCCGATGATCTCGCACGGCGACGAGATCGGCCGCACCCAGAGCGGCAACAACAACGTGTACTGCCAGGACTCCGAGATCTCCTGGATGGACTGGTCGTTGTGCGAGAAGAACGCCGACCTGCTCGCCTTCACCCGTACGGTCACCCAGCTGCGCAAGGAACATCCGGTGTTCCGCCGGCGGAGGTTCTTCGAAGGCAAGCCGATCCGCAGCGGCGAACAGGTCCGCGACATCGCGTGGCTGACGCCCGCCGGTGAAGAGATGACGCTCGAGGACTGGGGCGCCGGACTCGGTAAATGCGTCGCGGTGTTCCTCAACGGTGATGCCATCTCTGCGCCGAACGAACGCGGAGAGCGAGTCGTCGACGACTCTTTCCTGTTGTGCTTCAACGCACACGACCATTCCCAGGACTTCGTCACCCCGACGGGCAGCTACGCCAAAGAGTGGACCGCGGCGCTGGACACCGCCGACGCCACCGGGTCCACCGAGTTGGTGGCCAAGGCCGGCGAGAAGATCTCGCTGCCGGCGCGCTCCCTTCTGGTGATGCGTAAGACTGCGTGATGGCGCCTGCAATGCCGGTCTCTTCGACCTACCGTCTCCAAATGCGCGGTGACGCATTCACTTTCGCCGATGCCGAGAAACTTCTCGACTACTTCTCGGCCCTCGGCGTGTCGCACTTGTACCTGTCGCCGATCCTCACCGCCGCCGAAGGCTCTACGCACGGCTACGATGTCACCGACCCGACCACCGTGTCAGCCGAACTCGGCGGGTCCGAGGGATTCGCCCGGCTGTCGCGCGCGGCGCGTGAGAAGGGCATCGGGCTGGTCGTTGATATCGTGCCCAATCACGTCGGCGTCGAGAAGCCACAGCAGAACGCGTGGTGGTGGGACGTGCTCAAGCACGGGCGCGATTCGTCGTTCTCCTCCTTCTTTGATATCGATTGGGATCTCGACGGCGGACGCGTCGTGCTGCCGGTGCTCGGATCCGACGACGACGCAAACGATCTCGAGATCGACTCCAGCGGTGACGAACCCGTGCTGCGCCTCGGCGACCTCGTCTACCCGATCGCTCCCGGCACTGAGGGCGGGACGGGTCCACAGGTGCACGACCGCCAGCATTATCACCTGATCGGCTGGAAGAACGGGATTTGCGGCTATCGGCGATTCTTCTCGATCACCTCGCTGGCCGGGCTGCGTCAGGAAAACCGCGCCGTCTTCGACGCTACCCACGCCGAGGTGAAGCGGTGGTTCGACGATGGTTTGGTCGACGGCATCCGCATCGACCACCCGGACGGCCTGTCCGATCCGGCAGGCTACCTGACCTGGCTGCGCGAACTGACCGGACCGGACGCGTGGATCGTCATCGAGAAGATCCTGGCCGCCGACGAGCCGCTGGAACCGACGCTGCCCGTGGCCGGCACCACCGGCTATGACGCGATGCGCGAGATCGGCGGGGTATTCATCGATCCGTCGGGCGCAGGCGCCCTGACCGACCTGTTCGACTCCACCGGGCTGGCCTATGGCGCAATGCCCGAACTCGCCCGCACCCTCAAGGCGAATGCGGTGACCGAAACCCTGGGCAGCGAGCTGGCTCGCTTGCGTCGCACCATCGTCGGCGCCACCGGTGCCGATGATGAGGAGCTGTCCGCGGCTATCGCCGCTCTGCTCAGCCGCATCGACGTGTACCGCTCCGACTACCGCTCCCTGTCAGGCATCCTGCCGAGCGCGCTCGCCGAAACAGCCTCCGCAGAGCCGCAATTGGCGGCGCCCCTGGCGCTAATCGCGACGGCGCTCGCGGTCAACGAGGAGACCGAAGTCCGGTTGCAGCAGCTGTGCGGGGCGGCGACCGCGAAGTCGATGGAGGACTGCCTGTTCTACCGCGACGCCCGGTTGGTCTCGCTCAACGAGGTGGGTTCCGAACCGCATCACTTCGGGGTGAGCGTCGCCGAGTTCCACCAGCGGGCCGCGGTGCGCGCGCGGATGTGGCCGAGCGCGATGGTCGGCTTGACCACTCACGACACGAAGCGCGGCGAGGACGTGCGGGCGCGGATCGGGTTGCTGTCCCAGGTGCCGTCGTTGTGGGCGGAGCTGATCGGCAAGTGGACGTTGAGCACCCCTCCACCCGACGCCCGCACTGGACTGTTCCTGTGGCAGAACGTGTTCGGCGTCTGGCCCGTCGACGGTGTGATCACCGACGAGCTGCGCCAGCGCGTGCACGCCTACGCCGAGAAGGCGATCCGCGAGGCCGCCGAGCACACCACCTGGAACGATCCGGACACCGAATTCGAGACCGCCGTGCACACCTGGCTGGATGCCGTGTTCGACGGCCCCGTGGCCACCGAGATGACCTCGTTGGTGGAGCGCCTCGACCTGCATGCCCGCAGCGACGCCTTGGGGCAGAAACTGCTGGCGCTCACCGTGCCCGGCGTCCCCGACATCTATCAGGGCACCGAGCTGTGGGAGGACAGCCTGGTCGATCCGGACAATCGCAGGCCGGTGGACTATCAGGCCCGTCGCGACGCGTTGGAGGCGATGCGCCATCCGAAGCTCCGGGTGGTGAGCTCCGCACTCGCGGTGCGGCGGGACCGGCCCGTGACGTTCGCTTCGGGCCGCTACACCCCGCTGCTGGCCCACGGCCCGGCGGCGCAACACCTCGTGGCGTTCCTGCGCGGTGAGGACGTGCTTACCGCCGTCACGCGGCATTCGGTGCGGCTGTCCGAAACCGGTTGGGGCGACACCTCACTGGAATTGCCGCCTGGTACGTGGTCGGACCGCATCGGCGGGCGCCGACACAATGGACGGGTGCTGGCCGCCGAGTTGTTCACCGAACTACCGGTCGTGCTGTTGGAGCGGGTCGATGGCTGAATTCTGCGTATGGGCGCCCCGACCGCAGCGGGTTCGCCTCGACGTCGACGGTGAACTATACGAGATGAGCCGGACCGGCGACGGTTGGTGGAGCGCCCAGGTCGAGGCCGCACCCGACGCCCGCTACGGCTTCGTGCTCGACGACGACCCGAAGGTGCTTCCCGATCCCCGCTCCCCCCGCCAGCCCGACGGCGTGCACGAGAGATCGCAGCTGTGGCAACCGGATCCGTCGGCGTGGACGGACGGCGACTGGTCCGGTCGCTCGATCGAGGGTGCGGTGATTTACGAGCTGCACGTCGGAACCTTCACCCCTGAAGGCACCTTCGACGCCGTGATCGACAAGCTCGACTACCTCGTCGACCTCGGGATCGACTTCGTCGAAATGATGCCCGTCAACGCGTTCGGCGGAACCCACGGGTGGGGCTACGACGGTGTGCTCTGGTACGCAGTGCACGAACCGTACGGCGGACCCGACGCGCTGGTGCGCCTGATCAATGCCTGCCACGAACGGGGGCTCGGGGTGTTGATCGACGCCGTCTTCAACCACCTGGGCCCGTCGGGTAACTACCTGCCCAAGTTCGGCCCGTACCTGTCCACCGGCAGCAACCCGTGGGGCGAGTCGATCAACATCGCCGACGCCGACGCCGACGAGGTGCGGCGCTACATCATCGACTGTGCGCTGCGCTGGATGCGCGACTTCCACGCCGACGGCCTGCGACTGGACGCGGTGCATGCGCTCGTCGACACCACGGCGATCCACATCCTCGAAGAGCTGTCGGCCGAAACCGATGCGCTCGCCGCGGAATTGGGGCGGCCGCTGTCGCTGATCGCCGAGAGCGACCTCAACGACCCGCGGCTGATCACTCCCCGCGACGGCGGCGGACTCGGGATGACCGCGCAGTGGGACGACGACATCCACCACGCGATCCACTCCGCGGTGTCCGGTGAACAGCAGGGTTACTACAACGATTTCGGCACGCTGGAGGTGCTGGCCACCACGCTGAAGAACGGCTACTACCACGCGGGTACGTATTCGTCGTTCCGGCACCGCAGGCACGGGCGACCGCTGGACACCGCCACGATTCCGGCCACCCGGCTACTGGCGTACACGCTGACTCACGACCAGGTGGGCAACCGCGCCGTCGGCGACCGTCCGTCGCAGAACCTGAGCTTCGGCCAACTCGCGGTCAAAGCTGCCCTTGCCCTCGGAAGTCCCTACACGGCAATGCTCTTCATGGGTGAAGAATGGGGCTCATCGTCGCCGTTCCAGTTCTTCAGCTCGCACCCCGAGCCCGAACTCGCCCGCGCCACCGCCGAAGGGCGCAAGCGGGAGTTCGCCGAGCACGGCTGGGATGCCGACGCGATCCCCGACCCGCAGGATCCCGAGACGTTCCGGCGGTCGAAGCTGAAATGGGACGAGATCGACGACGGTGACCACGGGCGGCTGCGAAAGGTGTACCGCGAGCTGATCGCGTTGCGGCACAACGAGCCCGACCTCGCCGACCCGTGGCTCGACAACCTCGAGGTGGACTACGACGAGGACCGGCACTGGATCGTGATGCGCCGCCGGTCGCTGTCCATCGCCTGCAACCTCGGCACCGACGCGGTCGACGTCCCGGTCACCGGAGAGGTGGTGCTGGCGTGGGGTGAGCCCGATGCCGGTCCCGAAAGCACCCGCCTCGACGGGCACTCGTTCGCGGTGATCCGCTCTCAGAGCAGGTAGCGGTAGGCCGGTGAGCCCGGCTCGAGCGCCTCGACATGGATGTCGGAGGCGCGCATCCGCTCGAGCAGGCCCTCGAAGTCCGTCGCCGAACCCAGTTCGATGCCGACCAGCGCCTCGCCGGTTTCGCGGTTGTTGCGTTTGATGTACTCGAACAGGGTGATGTCGTCGTTCGGGCCGAGGACCTGGTCGAGGAAGCGACGCAGCGCGCCCGGCTCCTGCGGGAAGTCGACGAGAAAGTAGTGCTTGATGCCGAGGTGAACCAGCGAGCGCTCCAACACCTCGCCATATCGTGACACGTCGTTGTTGCCGCCCGAGATCACGCACACCACAGTCGATCCCGGTTCGATGTCGGTCTCCAGCAACGCCGCCACCGACAGCGCGCCCGCCGGCTCGGCGATGATGCCCTCGTTCTGATACAGGTCGAGCATCGCGGTACACACCGCGCCTTCGTCGACCGTTGTCATTGACACCATGTCGCCTGCGGCAGCCAGCGCCTCATAGGGCAGGGTTCCCGCACGGTTCACCGCTGCGCCGTCGACGAACTGGTCGACGGCGTCGATGGTCACGGGCTCGCCCGCGGCCAGCGCCGCCATCATCGACGGCGCGCCCGCGGGTTCCACCCCCAGCACTGAGGTTCCGCTTGTGCGTTCGGCCAGATAGGTCGTGATGCCCGCGACACAGCCACCGCCGCCGACCGGGACGATGAGAAGGTTCGGTTCCCCGTCGAGTTGGTCGAGGATCTCCACGGCGATCGTGCCCTGCCCGGCCATCGTGCGCAGATCGTCATACGGCGGCACCAGGGTTGCACCCGTGCGCGCGATGTCCTCCAGCGCTGCAGCGGCGGCGTCGTCATAGGTTCGGCCGCCGACGATCAGCTCGATGAACTCGCGGCCGTGATATTGGATGCGGCTACGCTTCTGCTTCGGCGTCTTACCCGGCACGTATACCCTGCCGCGGACACGCATCGAGCGGCACGCCATCGCGAAGCCCTGTGCGTGGTTGCCCGCCGACGAACACACCACACCGGCGGCCAGCTCGTCGGCCGACAGCTGCATCAGCAGGTTGTGTGCGCCGCGCAGCTTGTAGGACCGCACGGGCTGCAGATCTTCGCGCTTGAGGTACACCGTCGCGCCGGTCGCGTCCGACAGCCGCTCGCTGAGCTGGAGGGGGCTGCGCACCACGACCTGCGCAATTCGCTGAGCGGCCTCGTCGATATCGGCCGCGCGAAGCGGCGACGTTCTCGGGCTCTGGCTCAGTTCAGCGGACACTGGTCAATGGTGCCACCAACCAGCAATTTTCAAGAAATCGGGGTCAGCACGAAGACCGGGATCTGGCGGTCGGTCTTCTTCTGGTAGTCGGCGTAGTCCGGCCAGGCCGCAACGGCGCGCTCCCACCACAGCGCCTTCTCGTCGCCGGTGACCTCGCGCGCCTCATACTCCCTGGTCACCGGGCCGTCCTGCAGTTCCACCCGCGGATGGGCCTTGACGTTGTGGTACCAGACCGGATGCTTCGGTGCGCCGCCCAACGACGCCACGATCGCGTACTGACCGCCGTGCTCCACGCGCATCAGCGGGGTCTTGCGGATCTTGCCCGTCTTGGCGCCGACCGTCGTCAGCAGGATGAGAGGCTTGCCCTTCAGGTCCACGCCCTCGGTCGTTCCGGACTCGGTGATCTGGTCGGCGTGTTCTCTCACCCAGTCCCATGGGCTGGGTGCATACTCTCCGGAAAGTGCCATCTCACCAGCTTAGACGCGCGGACATCCGCCGACCTGATCCGGTGTTTCGGCTGGCCGAAAACTCAGTTACGAGCTATCGTGTTCCTATGACCACCGCAGGCAACTTCCGCACCGCGGCCGCCCGCGTGACGTGCGACGTTTCGGTTGCGGGTGTGCCGTGGCCCGCGTACAAACTGATCGCCCTCGTGCTGGGCGTCGTGGTCGCGCTGGCGGTCGGAGTCGCGACCGCGACGGCCGCCACGGCGGTGCTCGCCGGCGCCGCGGTGGGGACCGTCACCTGGGTGGTGTTCAGCGCCCTCTGTTCGTCGCGCCTCTAGCCCTCGATCAGTCGTTTCAGCGTCGCCAGATCGGCGGCCACCGCCTCGGTGTCGGCCTCGAACTCCTCGTCGGTCATTCCCTCTCGTCGGCGCACGCTGAAGACCACCTCGCATCGCGACGCGTCACCGTCGGTCGGCACGCTCCACGGCTGCACCCGAATCGGGTTGTAGACCGCTTCCCCGGTGGGCAGACGTACCACGTGGTCGAGCACGCCGAAGTCGTTGCGCGGCGAGAACTCGACGGTCACCTCGCCCATCGGCGAGTCGGCCACCCATCCGCTCGTCGTCTGCCGCAGACCGCCCTCCGCGAGCCCGGCGGCCCACCGCGGCCATGTCTGCGGGTCCGCGGCGAACTCGTAGACGGCCTGGGGCGGCGCCGCGATCTGAGTGCTGACGTGTCGTGACTCCATACGGCCATCCTGGCGCATCACACTGACGTAATGGAGTCACCGCCGGAACAGCATCACGTGCCGCTCTGGCTGCGGCGCGGCGATCCCGAGGGATTACACGCTGGTTCCGCGGTGGCCGCTGGTGGTGTCGGAGGGGCTCCTGCTGCTGGCACTGCTGGCGATCAACCCGCGGGTGATGACGCGGCGAACGCGGTTCGGCCGGTACGCCACCTGGGTCTTGCTTGCGGTGATCACGCTCGACAACACACTGTCGGCGGTCGTGCTGGCCGTTGGCATCGTGAGCGGCGGCGAGAGCAACGACGCGGCGGTGCTGCTCGGCAGCGGCGCGTCGATCATCGTCACCAATGTGATCGTATTCGGCATCTGGTACTGGGAACTGGACCGGGGCGGGCCGTTCGCCCGTCACGCCGGCGAGCGGCCCTACCCCGACTTCCTGTTTCCGCAGATGACGACTCCCGTTGTGGCCGAACCGGATTGGCGCCCGACCTTCGTCGACTACTTCTACGTCAGCGTGACGAACGTGATGGCATTCTCCCCGACCGATACCATGCCGCTCGCACGCTGGGCCAAGATGTTGATGACGGTGCAGGCGATCGTCGCGTTGGGGACCGCCGGGCTGGTCGTCGCACGGGCGGTCAATGTCCTGAACTGATCGTCAGCCGCCCAGGCAGCCGGGACCCAGCAACGCCTTCAAATCGCCCATCAACGCCGACGACGGTGTCACCCGCAGCGACGTGTCGAGTTCGAGCGTGGTGATCCGTTCCCCGCTGATCAACCGCAGATGCACCTGTGAGGTGCCGGGATGACGTGCGAGGACCTGCTTGAGCGCGGTGACCTTGTCCACCGTGCACTGCCGCGTCGGCAGGCTGACCGCCAAGGGGCGATCCAGTTGCGCGTTCGAGAAGTCCGGCACCACAAGGTCGTTGGCGATCAGCGAGATCCGGTCGTCGCGGATCGCCACCTTCGCGCCGACCAGCACGACGGCGTCGTCGGCGATCTCGGCGCCGAACGTCGAGTAAGTCTGCGGGAAGAACAGAACCTCGATGCCGCCGGTCAGGTCCTCGAGTTGCGCTGACGCCCATGGCAACCCGTTCTTGTTGACCCGTCGGTTCACCGATGCCAGGATGCCGCCGACCCGGACCTGCGTCTCGTTGGCGACGTCGCCGTCGAGGATGGCCGGGATCGCCGTGTCGACCTGGGCTGCCAGCAGGTGGGCGATGCCGTTGAGCGGATGACCGGAGACGTAGAGGCCGAGCATCTCGCGTTCCAGCGCGAGTTTGTGCTTGTCCTCCCACTCCTCGTCGGGCACCTTGATGGTGAACACCGCATCGGTGGCCGTATCGGCGCCGCCGAACAGGTCGAACTGCCCCATCGCTTCGGCCTTCTTGGTGCCGAGCACGGAGTCGACGGCGTCGGTGTGGATCAGGAACAGCCCCTTGCGCGGGTGCCCCAGCGAGTCGAACGCGCCGGCCTTGATCAGCGACTCGGTGACCTTCTTGTTGCAGGGCCCGATCTCGATCTTGTTCAGGTAGTCGGAGAAGTCGATGAACTTCCCCTTCTCGGTGCGCGTATTGATCACCGAGGCAACGACATTGGCGCCTACGTTGCGCACCGCGCCCAGCCCGTAGCGGATGTCCTCGCCCACCGAGGCGAAGTTCAGGTGCGACTCGTTGACGTCGGGCGGAAGCACCGTGATGCCGAGCCTGCGGCAATCGGCCAGGTACACCGCGGCCTTGTCCTTGTCGTCACCCACCGAGGTGAGCAGCCCCGCCATGTATTCGGCCGGGTAGTTGGCCTTGAGGTAGGCCGTCCAGTACGAGACCAGGCCGTAGCCGGCGGCGTGCGACTTGTTGAAGGCGTAGTCGGCGAACGGCAGCACCGTGTCCCACAGCGCCTTGATGGCGGCGGCGGAGAAGCCGTTGGCCTTCATACCCTCCGAGAAGCCTTCGAACTCCTTCTCCAGGACTTCGCGCTTCTTCTTGCCCATGGCCTTGCGCAGAATGTCTGCTCGGGCCAGCGAGTAACCGGCCACCTTCTGCGCGATGCGCATGATCTGCTCTTGGTAGACGATCAGGCCGTAGGTCTCGGCGAGGATCTCGCGCAGTGATTCCTCGAGTTCCGGGTGGATCGGCTTGATGGCCTGCCGGCCGTTCTTCCGGTCGGCGTAGTCGTTGTGGGCGTTCATGCCCATCGGTCCGGGCCGGTACAGCGCGATCACCGCGACGACGTCTTCGAAGCCGGTGGGCTGCATACGCCGCAGCAGGTCGCGCATCGGTCCGCCGTCGAGCTGGAACACGCCGAGCGTGTCGCCGCGGCCCAGCAGCTCGTAGGTCGGTTTGTCGTCGAGCGGAACGGATTCCAGGTCGAGCTCGATGCCGCGGTTGGCTCGGATGTTCTCCAGCGCGTCACCGATGATCGTCAGGTTGCGCAGCCCGAGGAAGTCCATCTTCAACAGGCCGATGGCCTCGCACGACGGGTAATCCCAGCCCGTGATCACCGCGCCGTCCTGAGGACGTTTCCACAGCGGGATCGCGTCGATCAGCGGCTCGGAGCTCATGATCACCGCGCAGGCGTGCACGCCGGCGTTGCGCACCAGACCCTCGAGCCCGCGCGCGGTCTCGTAGATGGTGCGCACGTCGGGATCGGTGTCGATCAGGCCGCGGACCTCGGCGGCCTCCTTGTACCGCTCATGGTTGGGATCGGTGATCCCCGACAGCGGGATGTCCTTCGCCATGATCGGCGGAGGCAGCGCCTTGGTGATCCGGTCAGCGATGGCGAAGCCCGGCTGGCCATAATGCACACGCGCCGAATCCTTGAGTGCGGCTTTCGTTTTGATGGTGCCGAAGGTGATCACCTGGGCCACCCGGTCGCTGCCCCATTTGTTGGCGGCATAGCGGAGCATCTCACCGCGGCGACGGTCGTCGAAGTCGATGTCGATATCGGGCATCGACACACGCTCGGGGTTGAGGAACCGCTCGAACAGCAGCCCGTACGGGATGGGGTCGATGTTGGTGATGCCCAGCGCATAGGCCACCAGCGAGCCGGCGGCCGATCCGCGGCCGGGCCCGACCCGGATGTCGACCGACCGCGCGTAGTTGATGAGGTCGGCGACGATCAGGAAGTACGACGGGTAGCCCTTGTCGCAGATGACCTTGATCTCGTAGTCGGCGCGGTCGAGGTACTCCTGCGGCACCTCGCTCGACGGGAAGCGCCGGTTGAGCCCCTCGTGAACCTCATGGCGCAACCAGGTTTCCGGCGTGTGGCCCTCGGGGACGGGGAACACCGGCATCCGGTCGCGCACCGTCCACACGTCCTCGTAGGACGTCACCCGCTCGGCGATCAGCAGCGTCGAGTCGCACGCGCCGGGCACCTGGCCGTCCCACAGCGCGCGCATCTCTGCGGCGGTCTTGAGGTAGTAACCGTCACCGTCGAACTTGAAGCGGTTCGGATCCGACAGCGTCTTGCCGGTCTGGATGCACAGCAGGGCCTCGTGGTTCTGGGAGGCGTCGCGGGTGACGTAGTGGCAGTCGTTGGTGGCCAGCGGCGGGATGTTGAGCTTGCGCCCGATGTCGAGCAGGCCCTCGCGCACGCGGCGTTCGATGTCGAGGCCGTGGTCCATCAGCTCGAGGAAGAAGTTGTCCGGCCCGAAGATCTCCCGCCACTTGGCGGCGGCAGCCACGGCCTCGTCATAGTGACCGAGCCGCAGCCGAGTCTGCACCTCGCCCGAGGGGCAGCCGGTGGTGGCGATGATGCCCTCGGCGTGTTCGGCGATCAGCTCGGCGTCCATCCGCGACCACTTGCCGAGCTGGCCTTCGAACGATGCGAGCGACGACAGCTTGAACAGGTTACGCAGCCCGGTCGCGTTCTCGGCGACCATCGTCATGTGGGTGTAGGACCCGCTGCCGGATACGTCGTCACCCTTTTGGCTCGGATCACCCCACAGCACGCGCTTGGTCTCAAAGCGCGACGCGGGCGCGATGTAGGCCTCGACACCGATGATCGGCTTGATCCCGGCATCGGTGGCGGCGTTGTAAAACTCGCTGGCGCCGAACATGTTTCCGTGGTCGGTCATCCCGATCGCGGGCATCTCGAGCCGCTGAGCCTCCGCGAGCATCGGCTTGACCTTCGCGGCACCGTCCAGCATCGAGTACTCGGTGTGGTTGTGCAGGTGCACGAACGAACGCGAATCCGAAAGGCTCATAGGGAGGCCAGTCTATGACCGCACTCCGACACTTCCCGGCGTGTCGCAGAAGCGTGTCTCCGAGGTGCGTGGGGAAATCCGCCGGCGCCCTAGACGGGTAACCGCGACTACCGGTTCGGATCCGCCGAACCGCCCGAAGAACCCCAGGTCAACTGGAAGCCTCGCAAAGTTCTCGCTCGGCGCGGGACCGGCGAATGGCGTCGGCGCTGAAGATGAGCAGCGCCACCCAGATCAGCGCGAAACCCAGCCAGCGGGCCGGCGGCATCGGCTCCCTGCCGATGAGCACGCCCCAGCTCATCTGCATCACCGGGGTCATGTAGAAAAGCAAGCCCATCGTCACCAGCGGCAATCGCTGCGCGGCAGCGGCAAACAGCAGGAGCGGCAGGGCCGTCACCACCCCGGACAGCACCATCAGCGCGACGTGGCCGCCGCCGTAACCGGTGAAGGTGCCGTGGCCGGTGCTCTGCAGGACGGCGATGTAGGCGAGCGCGAACGGCGTGGCGATGCCCGCCTCTACCCCGACACTCACCCGCGGATCGGTCGAGACCGCCTTCTTCACCGCGCCGTAGAGGCCGAATGACAGCGCGAGGCCGATCCCGATGTACGGCGGCGCGCCCACTTCCACGGTCAGCACCACCACGCCGATGAGCGCGACGGCCAACGCGGCGAACTGCGCCCGGTTGAGCCTCTCCCGGTACACGATCAACCCCAGCGCGACGACCACCAGCGGGTTGATGAAGTAGCCGAGGGCCGCGTCGACCACATGCCCGTTGTTGACGGCATAGACATAGATTCCCCAGTTGATGGAGATCAGCGCCGACGCGGCGGCGAGCAGCAGCCAGGTGCGGCCGGTCATCTTCTTGAGGTCGCCGAGCCTGCGCACGGCGGCGACCACGACGACCATCAGCAGGAAGTTCCACACGATGCGGTGTGCCAGCACCTCGACGGCCGATGCGGGCTTCAGCAGCGGAAAGAAGGCGGGGAACGTCCCCCAGCACGCATAGGCTCCGACACCGAGCAGCAGGCCGAATTTGCGTGTGTCGCTCACAGTTCGTGATTGCGCAGTGCGTCGAGGGCGTGTTGCAGGTCGGCCGGGTAGGGGCTGGTGATTTCGATGCGACGCCCGTCGGCGGGATGGGCGAACGCCAGCGAGCGAGCGTGCAACCACTGCCGTTCCAGCTTGAGCCGCTTGGCCAGCGTCGGATCGGCTCCGTAGGTGAGGTCGCCGACACATGGGTGGTGCAGCGCGGCGAAATGCACCCGAATCTGGTGTGTGCGACCGGTTTCCAGCTCGATGTCGAGCAGGCTCGCCGCGCGGTGCGCCTCGAGGGTGTCGTAGTGGGTCACGCTGTGCCTGCCG
The DNA here is from genome assembly GCF_001668575.1 of Mycobacterium sp. 1164985.4. Classification (GTDB taxonomy): domain Bacteria; phylum Actinomycetota; class Actinomycetes; order Mycobacteriales; family Mycobacteriaceae; genus Mycobacterium. Next base: position 42,042 of record NZ_LZMD01000065.1, on the reverse strand, counting down.
TTCTCGGTGACCGCGAACTTCCAGTCGTGTCCGCGGTGACGCCCGATGGGTGCGTCGATCGTTCCGCTCGACGGATCGGGATGTCCCTGCACCAGCGCGTGATAGCGCTTCTCGACGGTGCGCTGTTTGAAGGCCCGCTTGAGGACCGTGTACGCGCGCTCCGACAGGGCGATGACCATGACGCCCGAGGTGCCCACGTCGAGGCGGTGCACAATGCCCTGGCGTTCGTGGATGCCCGAGGTGCTGATCCGGAAGCCCGCCGCGGCCAGGCCGCCGAGCACCGTCGGACCCGACCAGCCAACCGTGGCGTGGGCGGCGACACCCGGCGGCTTATCCACCGCAACGATGTCCTCGTCGGAGTACAGGATCGCCATGCCGTCGATATCGACGGGTGTGTTCTCAACCGGCGCAGGCGCTTCGGGCAACCGCACGTCCAACCAGGCGCCCGCGACCAGCTTGTCCGACTTGCCGGCGCGGGTGCCGTCGATCTCGACACCGCCCTCCTCGGCCAACGCCGCGGCGGCCGTGCGCGACAAGCCGAGCAGACGCGCGAGACCCGCATCGACGCGCATTCCCGCCAGGCCCTCGGGGATGGGAAGGGACCGATCGGCCATCTATTCGTCCTCGGCGGCCTTCTGCCGCCCGGCGGTGTCCTCGTCGTCGTCCGCTTTGCGCCTGCCCGGGGTGTCGTAGTCGAACCCGAACAACGACAACCCCACCAGCAGGATCGCGCCGCCGACCACGCACGGGTCGGCGACGTTGAACACCGGCCACCACCCGATCGACAGGAAGTCGACGACGTGGCCCTGAAGCGGTCCGGGCGAACGGAAGAAGCGGTCGATCAGGTTGCCGAGCGCGCCGCCGAGGATCATGCCCAACCCCACGGCCCACCACGGCGACACCAGCCGTCGACCCATCCACACGATCCCGATGACGACGCCGGTGGCGATCAGCGTGAGCACCCAGGTGTAGCCGGTGGCCATCGAGAACGCGGCGCCCGAGTTGCGCACCAGAGTCCAGGTGACCGTGTCGCCGATGATCGACACCGGTTGGCCCGGGGTCAGCAGCTTGACCGCGAGAACCTTGGTGACGACGTCGGTGACCAGCACCGCGGCGGCGATGCCGAGCAACAGCGGTAGCCGTCGCCTGGGCGGCGCCACCTTGTCGGTCGTCTCGTCGGCCACGTCCGGGTCGTCAGTCACCGCACCATCATCCCAAAACGCCGATGCGGATGAATTCCGCACCACGGGGTGCGCTGTCGGCCGCCGTCGCCGCTGGGGTTGACGCGCATGGCAACGTGGACGCGTGCACTTCGAGAACATGATTCGCCGAGGCGCCACGATGACCGCAGTCCTGGCCCTGGCCCTGTCCGCCGAGGCGGTGGCGGGTGCCGAGCCGCCTGGAGCCGACGAGATCGACGGCTACCCCGTCGCGCAAGGCTTCTACCGGCCCGGACCGCCGCCCAACTACCACGTGTTCTTCCGCACACCGGACGGTGTGTTCTGCGGCATCGGTCCCAACGGCGGACCCATCGGCTGTGACTGGGTGCCAATGGACGCGCCGCCCGGAACCAACCAGACCTTTCTGACCAGCGGCGGCCCGGCCGAGTACCGCCACTCCCCCACGCCGACGTTCACCCGTGAAGGCGTCGACGTGCTGCCCGCCGGTTATCGGCTCGAAAACTGGGGCGCCAGTTGCGGTGTCGGACATCAGGGCACCGTGACCTGTCAGACGTACGGCGACCACGGGTTCACGATCTCGGCCGTCTACGGAGAGCTCTGGTAGCGCGCCAGTTCGGCGACGTAGTCGGGCCAGTCGAGGGAATCGACCGGATTGGCCCGCTCGATACCGGGCGTGTCGACCGGGAAGGTGCGCGCCTGCCCCGGCCCGCTGGTGCGCGTCTCGAATCGCACCGTCATCACGCCGTGGCCGGCCCCCTGGATCCAGCCGTGTCCGAAGTCCGGATGGGTGACGTCGTCGCCGATGCGCCACGCGGGTGCGGTGGCGGCGAGCTCCGTGACGGTCGGCGGCAGCCCCGTCTGCGTCGCGTCGTCATCCGACGCCAGCTCCAGGTCCGGGAACAACGACTCCTGCTGAACATCCGAGAGTCCCGAGAATCCGACGCCGAGAAGGCGAATCGGGCCGACCTCGACGGGGTCGAGCAGGAGTCGGCGCGCGGTCGTGATCAACGTGGCGGCGTCGGTGGTGGCATACGGCAGCGTCGCCGAGCGGGTGAGCGTGCTCATGTCGGACTTCTTCAGCTTCACGGTGACGGTGCGCGCGCCGCGGCCGTCCCTCTCCAGGCGGCGGTGGGCGTGCTCGCCGATGGGCCCCATCGCCTCGCGGAGCTGGTCGAGGGTGGTCAGATCCTCGGGGAAGGTGGACTCGGCGCTGATCTGTTTCGCGGGCGCGTTCTCGGCCACCGGCCGGTCGTCGATGCCGCGGGCGAGCCGGTGCAGCGCCGGGCCCACCGTGCCGCCGAGGATGTCGGCCGCCTCGGCCTCGCTCAACGCGGCGAAGGCGCCGATGGTCTCGATGCCGAGCCGGTGCAGCTTCTCCCCTGCGACGGGCCCGATCCCCCACAGCCGGCGTACCGGTAGGCCGTCGAGCAGCGTGCGTTCCTCATCGCGGCTGACCACCCGCATCCCGTCGGGTTTCGCCAGCCCGGACGCGATCTTGGCGGTCTGCTTGCCCGAGCCCGCACCGATCGACGCGACGAGCCCCGTCACCTCGAGCACCCGCGCCCGCAGCGTCCGGCAGAACTCCTCGACCTCACTCGCCGGTGCGCCCGCGAGTTCGGCCGGCTCACCGAAAGCCTCGTCGTAGGAAAGCTGCTCGAGCACCGGAACCATCGACCGCACGGTCTCGAACACCCGCCGGCTGGCGACGCCGTACACGACGCCGCGCGGCGGCAGGACCACCGCGGCGGCGCCCACCAACCGGCGGGCCTGATGCATCGGCATCGCCGACTTCGCGCCGTACACCCGCGACTCGTAGCTCGCCCCCGCCACCACGCCGCGGCCGCCCAGCCCGCCGACCAACACCGGGCGCCCCCGCAACGTGGGACGGGTCAGCTGCTCGACCGACGCGAAGAAGGCGTCCATGTCGAGGTGCAGAACCCAGCGAGCGTCCACAGCTGCCGATGCTAAGGCGCTAGCCTGACCTGCATGGCAGAGCCGGGCACCGAACCCCTCGCTGTCCCGATCCGGGATGCGTCGATCCGGCTGGGCCAGTTCCTCAAGCTGGCCGGGCTGATCGACTCGGGGGCCGACGCCAAAACGGTGATCGCCGACGGGCTGGTCACCGTCAACGGCGAGGTCGAGCACCGACGCGGCAGGCAGCTGCACCCCGCCGATGTGGTGGTGTTCGCCGGCCGCGGCGCCCGGGTCACCGATGGGTGAATTCGACGCCGCCGTCGACTTCGGCGCCCGGTGCGAGCTGCCCGGCTCCGTGCGCGGGCCGCTGATCGAATCGGTGCGCCGCTTCCAGCTCGGCGAGAGCGGCGACGGGGCCCAGCTCCTGCGCAAAGCCGAGGCTGCCGGTGATCACGACTACACCTGTACTGCAAGGCTTTTCGTCGCCGAGGAACAACAACACGCCGCACTGCTGTTGCGCCTGCTCGGCTATCTCGGCGGGGAGCCCATGCAACGGCGCTGGTCCGACGCCGTGCTCGTGCGGCTGCGCAGGCTGATGGGGCCGCGCGCATCGTCGCCGACGAACACGAGCACGTGCGGTTCCAGGAACACCGGTTACGGGCGGGTTTCGCCCGGACCGGCGTCGCACTGCGCGTGCTCGCGCGCGGTCTGTGGTGGCTCACCGCGATCGGGGCCACGCTCGTCGTCTCCTCCGACCACGGGCCCCTTCTGGACGCGATCGGCTATCGGCGGCGCCGCTTCGTTGCCGATGTGTTCGGCGACTTCACCCAGACCGTGTGCGCGGTGTTCGCCAGGCCGTGACCGTCCGCTAGGACGGCACGCCGGCCTTGGCGATCGCGACCTTCACACCGTCGCCGATCTCGCTGCCGTCGGCCGGATCGCCGAAATCGAAACTGGTCGCCAGTATTTCGCGCGCGATCAGATCGCGGTGCGTCTGGGCCCACGCCTGCCGTTCCTGCGGCACCGAGATCACCACGCTGATCCGGTCAGACACATCGAGACCCGTCGACTTGCGCAGATCCTGCAGTTCGCGGATGCGGTCCTTGGCCCAGCCCTCGGCCTCCAACTCCTCGGTCACGGTGCCGTTGAGCACCACCAGACCGGCCCCATCGGACAGCGCGGCGGTGTATTCGGGGTCCGCCGCGACCAGCCGCGAGCTGTACTCCTCAGGCTGCAACACCGCCGGTCCCGCCGTGAGCGTTCCGTCGGCGTTGGCGACGGCGGCTCCCGCCTTGACGGCCTTGATGGCCGCCTGCACGTCCTTGCCCAACCGGGGACCCGCGACGCGGGCGTTGACCGTCAGCTCGAACCGACCGTAGGCGTCGATATCGTCGGTGAGCTCGACCGCCTTGACATTGAGCTCGTCGGCGATGAGGTCGGTGAACGGCTCCAGTCGTTGCGGATTATCCACGGCCACCGTCAGTTTCGGCAGCGGCAGCCGCACGCGCAACTTTTTGGCCTTGCGCAGCGACGATCCCGCCGAGGCCACCTCCCGCACCAGGTCCATCGTCTCGACCAGCTCGGTATCGGCGGGCAGCAGCCCCTCTTCCGGCCAGTCGGTCAGGTGCACCGAACGCTCGCCGGTCAGGTCGCGCCAGATCCGTTCGGTCACCAACGGCAGCAGCGGAGCCGCCAGCCGGGCGGTCACCTCCAGCACGGTGTGCAGGGTGTCGATCGCGTCCGGATCCTCCTCCCAGAACCGTGAACGGGACCGTCGCACATACCAATTCGTCAGAGCCTCGGTGAACTGCCGCAGCTCGTCACAGGCACCCGAAATGTCGCAGACGTCGAGCGACGCGGTGAGCTCGTCGCGCAGCACGGCGAGCTTGGCCAGGATGTAGCGGTCCAGCACATGCTCGGAGTCGGTGCGCCAGGTCCCCTTCTTCGGCGCGTACAGCGCGAGGAAGGTGTAGGCGTTCCACAGCGGCAGCAGCACCTGGCGCACACCTTCGCGGATGCCCTGTTCGGTGACGATCAGGTTGCCGCCGCGCAGGATCGGCGAGGCCATCAGGAACCAGCGCATGGCGTCGGAGCCGTCGCGGTCGAAGACCTCGGTCACATCCGGATAGTTGCGCAGCGACTTGCTCATCTTCTGGCCGTCGTTGCCGAGCACGATCCCATGTACCACACAGGTTTTGAACGCGGGCCTGTCGAACAGCGCGGTGGCCAGGATGTGCAGCGTGTAGAACCAGCCGCGGGTCTGGCCGATGTACTCGACGATGAAGTCGCCGGGGAAGTGCGCCTCGTCGCCGCCCGCCCCGCCCGTGAACCACTCGGCGTGTTCGAACGGGTAGTGCACCTGCGCGTAGGGCATCGAGCCCGAGTCGAACCAGACGTCGAACACGTCCTCGATGCGCCGCATCGTCGATTTGCCCGTCGGATCGTCCGGATTGGGCCGGGTGAGCTCGTCGATGTAGGGCCGGTGCAGATCGGTCGGGCGTACGCCGAAGTCGCGCTCGAGTTCGTCGAGGCTGCCGTAGACGTCGATGCGCGGATAGGCCGGATCGTCGGACTTCCACACCGGAATCGGAGTGCCCCAGTAGCGATTCCGCGAAATCGACCAGTCGCGGGCGCCGGCCAGCCACTTGCCGAACTGGCCGTCCTTGACGTGCTCGGGATACCAGGTGATCTGCTGGTTGAGCTCCACCATGCGGTCGCGGAATTCGGTGACCTTGATGAACCACGACGACACGGCGCGATAGATCAGCGGGTTGCGGCACCGCCAGCAGTGTGGATAGGAGTGCTCGTAGGTGTCGTGCCGCAAGAGCACCGCGCCGTGGGCCGTCGCGGGTCCGGACTGGTTCTTCAGGTCGCGGATGATCTGTGGGTTGGCGTCGAAGACGTGCTGTCCGGCGTAATCGGGCACGGTGGCGTCGAAGCGGCCGCGCGGGTCGACCGGCGTCACCGCCTCGATGCCCGCGGCCTGCGCGGTGAGCATGTCGTCTTCGCCGTAGGCCGGCGACATGTGCACGATGCCGGTGCCGTCCTCGGTGCTGACGAAGTCGGCGGACAGCACCCGGAACGATCGGGGTGCGTCGGCGAAGTACGGAAACGGCGGCAGGTAGCGGGTCTCGAGGAGGTCGCGACCGGTGTAGGTGGCCAGCACCTCCGGCTCCTCACCCAGCTCCCGCGCGTACGCCGCGACCCGGGCCTCCGCGAGCACGAAACGCCGTCCGTCGGGCGCCTTCACCTGCACGTAGGTGACCTCGGGGTGCACCGCGACCGCCTGGTTGGACGGCAGGGTCCACGGGGTCGTGGTCCAGATCAACAGATACGCGCCGTCGAGCTGACCGCCGTCAACCCGGAAGCCGACGGTGATCGCGGGATCCTGCCGGCTCTGGTAGACGTCGTCGTCCATCCGCAGCTCGTGGCTGGACAACGGGGTCTCGTCGTTCCAGCAGTACGGCAGCACGCGATTGCCCTCGTAGGCAAGGCCCTTGTCCCACAACTGTTTGAAGGCCCAGATCACCGATTCCATGAACTCGGGCTCGAGGGTCTTGTAGTCGTTGTCGAAGTCCACCCAGCGGGCCTGCCGGGTCACGTAGGCACGCCACTCGTTGGTGTACTTGAGCACCGAGGCGCGGCAGGCATCGTTGAACTTCTCGATACCCATCTCCTCGATCTGCGCCTTGTCGGTGATGCCGAGCTGACGCTGCACCTCGAGTTCGGCGGGCAGGCCGTGGGTGTCCCAACCGAAACGGCGCTCCACCTTGTAACCCCGCATGGTGCGATACCGCGGAACGATGTCCTTGACGTATCCGGTCAGCAGGTGTCCGTAGTGCGGCAGCCCGTTGGCGAACGGCGGGCCGTCGTAGAAGACGTACTCGGGGGCGTCGTCGCGGCGGGCGATGCTGGCGCGGAAGGTGTCGTCGCGGTCCCAATATTCGAGGACCTCGGCTTCCAGCGCGGGAAACTTGGGCGCCCCAGCGGACGGCTTCGGGTAGGCGGTCATAGCTCCTGTGCCTCATGACGGCCTCCTCGCCGGAGACCGCGGTGTTCGTTCAAGGCACGGGGACGACGGCCACGCTGGTGCGCGAACGCCGCGGTACCACCCCGCTTGCGCACGGCCCCCACGGAGACGTGCGCCGCTCGGTTAGGGCGCTGACGGGCCCACCCGTTCGGTTCTACTGAGCTCGCACCAACCGAAATCAGGTGGTGACGGGCCGTTCTTCCGAAAGCTCCCCGGTGATGGCCGGATCCACGCCGTTGCGGTGAATCTTACCGCCTTCAGGACGTCAGGCCGGAGACAGTGCGTCCGAGGTCATCTCGACGAGCGAGAGTGGGAACTGTTCGGCCAGCTCCTCGATCGTGTAGGCCTCGAACCGGCTGGTGTCATACCACCAGTCGATACGCACGTCGCCGCCGACGCGGTAGACCCGCACCTCGAGCGCATGGCCGAGACCCGGCGGGGTCTCCTGCACCGCTACGGTTTCGGCGGGTAGCTCACCGATGTAGTTGAAGTACACCTCTGGCGAAGCGGCTTCGTCGCGTTCGGAGGCCGCGGCCAGCGTGTGATGCACGGCGGCCAGCACCTCGGTGCCGCCGGCGCGCTGCGCCGTCACGCACACAAGCGGAACAGCGTCGAGCAGGGCGCCGCGCTCGCTGGCGATGTCGACCTGGACGAGGCCTTCGCCGAGTGTGCGGGCGATCGTCCTGCTGAGGGCCGCCACCAGGATCTCGTCGGCGGGCAGGCCGAGCCAGTCGGTGGCGCCGTCGAGTTCTGCGGTCAGCTCATCGCTCGCGGGTGTGGACACTTTCGCCATGCTGGCGGAGACACCGGCGTCCGCAGCGTCGTAGTCCGTGATGCGGACCGTTGCCGCAGCAAACTCGCCGAGCGGGCGCAGAACCTCTGTCGGCGAAGCCAGGTAGGGAGCAACCATGGGACCAAAGATAGCTCACGTGTCCCAAAAATGGGAGACACCTCTCAAAACTGTGACGTCAGTGTCAATTTAGGCAAACACCTCCAGTTTGCGGACCGCACTGCCCAAACCCGGGACGTTGGTTTACAGTGGGTAGGTGCCCCGGACAGACGAGAACGGCAGACAACTCAAGGCGCTGCTCGACTACCTGCTCGACGGGGACATCGAAGCCAAGGACATCTACGACGCGCTGGGCACGTCCAGCAGCACCTATTACCGCCGTATCAAAGAGCCCGACTATCCCGATGCCGAGGAGCTGCGGCGGGTCGCCGACCGGTTCGGTCTGAATTATCCCGACCTGCAGATCAGGTTCGGTTTGATGACCAGGCAAGAAGTCCTGAGCTGCGTCGAATATCTCGAACGCACAGGCGGATCCGGGCAGACCGCCGTGCGCGAAACGACCAAGGCGCGCACCCGGATTCCGAGACTCTCCGAACTGCGACCGCGGAGTGACGCTCCGCCCCTTTAGCCGTAGACTTTGCTGAGTACCACGGCGGCCCGAAGGCAATCCTCATGGCTTTGGCGACACTCATCGCGATAACGCTTTGCTGTATCGCGTGGAGCCTGTGGATTCGCCGTGTCACCTGGTCCTCCCGGTGGGAGGTGGCGGCCACCCTCAACATCGCACTGCAGGGCATGGCGGTCCTTCTGATGTCTCCGTGGGCGTCCGAAACGCTGGGGGTCGCGCTGCACGCGCTGACCGGGAAATGGAACCTCGAGGACTTCATCGGCCACGACTGCTACATCGTCGCCGCGTCGGCCGTCGTCTACAACGCCCTGGGCCGGCTGCAGGACGACCACCTGCTCCAGCGGTCGTTCAAGCAGTACGTGGAGATACCGGCGACGCTGTGCATTCCGCTGCTGCTCGTCACGTTCTCTCTCGGCAACGGCGCACGGATCTTCAAGCCGGACTTCTTCCAGGTGCCGACCGACTTCTGGCTGAACATGTACTGGCTCATCCTGTGCGGCATCCTGATCTATCTGCTCGGCTACGGCAGCCGGGCCCTGCTGGTGCTGCGCAGGGATCCGCGGTCGCGCAAGATCGCCAACGTCTATCTGATCTCGTCCGCCGCGGGCATCGCCGCGTGCGTGGTGCGGCTGCTCACGGCCTACATCCCGGCACTGCAGCAGCACGACGGCGGCACCACGCTGGTCTGGGTCTTCGCCTGTATGTGCGGCGCTGGGTTCGCGCTGACCTCGGCCGAATCCTGGCGCCAGAAGACCAAGTGGTTCAGCAGCGCGCCCCAGTGACCGCGCAGATCGAGCGCTAACCGGCGACCGGCCGCGACACTTCGGAGTACGGCGCGCCCAGATCGGGCACCGTCTGATAACCGCGCCTGCGCGCCCGCGCCGCATCGCGCCGGATCAAAACGCCGAGACCGGCGAACGTCGCCTGGTCCAGCACCATCCGCGTCAAGAGCCGATTGTGCACGAAGCCGAACGCGAGCCCGCTGCTCGGATCGGCCCAACCGACCGACCCGGCGAGCCCGGCATGGCCGAAGCCGGGCATCAGTCCCGGCGGCACCGGCAGCGAGTGGTATCCGAGGTTGAAGCTCAGCGGCATGACGATGTTGCGGTCCGGCCAATAGCTCGGCCGGCCGGTCAGCATCGCGACGCGCTCCTCGGACAGGAACTGCTTGCCTTCGATGCGGCCGCCGTTGGCGATCGCACCGTATAGCTTGGCCAGGCTCCTGGCCGTCGCGACGCCGTTGGCCGCCGGGATCTCGGCGTCCAGGAACGGGGTATCGCCCTGGACCACCGACTTCATGCCGGGGAAGTACATCGAGCTGAAGATGCCGGAGACCCCGAGCGCCGCGACGCGCGGGGCGACGAAGTTGAAGACGGGGTTGGCCATCGCGCCCTGCGGCGCGAGGATCTGTGCGGCGCTGGTCGGCGCGTCGACCGGCGGCCGGCCCAGGTGCAGGCCGTCGGTGTCGAGCGGCTCGGCCAACTCCTCGCGGATGAGATCGCGCATGCCCTTACCGGTGATCGCGCGGCCCAGCCCGGACATCAGCCAGCCGTAGGTCAGCGCGTGATAGGCCTGATGGCCGAACAGCAGCTTGTTGACGGACGCGGCCGCGACCCGCTGCTCCATGGCGCGGTGGTCGAGCAGTTCGGCCTTGGTGCACCCGTTGAGGTGCGACAGGCCGGCCCGGTGTTGCATCAGCTCGCGCACCGTGATGGCGGCCTTGCCCTTCACGCCGAACTCGGGCCAGTATTCGGCGAGCGGGGTGTCATAGTCGATCAGGCCGCGGTCGGCGAGGCGGTGGATGACGGTCGACGCCAGGCCTTTGGTGACCGAGAAGACCATCGCGCCGGTGTCGGCGTTCCAGAACTGGGTGCCGCGGCGGTCCGAATAGCCGGTCCACACGTCGACGACCGGCTCACCGTGGAGGTAGATCGACAGCGCGCCGCCGCCGTACCGGCGACCGGGGAACAATCGCGAGAAGGCCCGCAAGCTGCACGCGAAGTTGGAATCCGCCGCGCCCTGGACACCATGCGGAAGCGCGACGCTGCGCTCCCGGTAGTTGACACCCGTCACAATTTATTTAATTTACTCGTAGCCCCGGCAAATAAACCTGGCGTTACCTATTTGTTAGGTTCGCCGCCGTCAGAGGCATCGAGCAGTTGCTGCGCAGCAAGCGCGGGGGTGAGCTCGCCGTCGCGCACCTGACGCTCGATCTCGGCGCGGACCCGCTTCACGTTCGGATTCGACAGCACCCGGTCGAGGACCGCATCGCGCACCATCGACCATGTCCACTCGACTTGCTGTGCGCGCCTGCGACTCTCGAACTCCCCCGCCTCGGTGAGCACGTCGCGGTGTTTGAGCACCGTCGCCCACAGCTCCTCGAGACCGGTTCCTTCGAGCGCGCTCATCGTGAGAACTGGTGGGCGCCAGAGTGTTTCGCGCGGATAGATGAGGCGGATTGCGCCAGAGAGCTCACGCGCGGCCCGCTTGGCCTCGATCGCGTGCTCACCGTCGGCCTTGTTCACCACGACGATGTCGGCGAGTTCGAGAACACCCTTCTTGATGCCCTGCAACTGGTCGCCGGTGCGTGCGAGGGTCAGGAACACGAACGTGTCGACCATGTTCGCGACCGTCACCTCGGACTGGCCCACGCCGACCGTCTCGACCAGCACCACATCGAAACCCGCCGCCTCCAACAACACGATCGTCTCGCGCGTGGCCTTGGCGACCCCGCCCAAGGTTCCCGACGTGGGCGACGGACGGATGTAGGCGTCGGGATGCACGGCCAGCTGCGCCATCCGGGTCTTGTCGCCGAGGATCGAGCCCCGAGTGCGCGTGGACGACGGGTCGACGGCCAGCACCGCTACGCGGTGACCCTGCTCGATCAGGTACATGCCGAGCGCTTCGATCGTCGTCGACTTGCCGACGCCGGGCACTCCGGTGATCCCGACGTGTAGCGAGCTGCCCGCGTGCGGGGTCAGCGTCAGCAGCAGTTCCTGCGCCTGCTCGCGATGGTCGGCACGCGTCGACTCGACCAGCGTGATGGCCCTCGCCAGGGCGGCACGGTCGCCGTCCACCACGGCGGCCGCGAGGTCGGCGGTCCGGTCGGCCATCTAGTCGAGGCGGTATCCCAGCCGCTCGGCCAGCTTGTGCAGCAGGCCGACCGCCGCGTCGGCGATGACTGTGCCGGGCGGGAAGATCGCGGTGGCGCCCGCGGCGTAGAGCTCGTCGAAGTCGCCCGGCGGGATGACTCCGCCGACCACGACCATGATGTCCGGCCGGCCGACCTCGGCGAGGGCCTCGCGCAGGGCGGGCACGAGGGTGAGGTGCCCGGCCGCCAGCGACGAGACGCCGACGACGTGTACGTCGTTGTCGGCCGCCTGTCGCGCGACCTCCTCGGGCGTGGAGAACAGCGAGCCGACGTCGACGTCGAATCCGATGTCGGCGAACGCGGTCGCGATCACCTTCTGGCCGCGGTCGTGTCCGTCCTGGCCCATCTTCGCGATCAGGATGCGCGGCTGACGACCGTCGGCTTCGGCGAACTTCTGCACCAGGTCGGTGGCTTTCGTGATGTTGCTGACGCCGTTCCCCCCCAACTCATCGCGGTAGACGCCGGCGATCGTACGGATCTCGGCGACGTGGCGCCCGTAAACCCGCTCGAGCGCATCGGAGATCTCGCCGACGGTGGCCTTGGCGCGCGCGGCGTTGATCGCCAGGGCGAGCAGGTTGTTGCCGAGCCCGTCGGCGCCCGCGGCCTCGCGGGTGCCCGCCGCCCGGCTCAGCTTGGCCAGCGCGGCATCCACCTCGGCCTGGTCACGTTCGGCGCGCAACCGTTCGAGTTTGGCGATCTGCTCTGCGCGCACCCGGCTGTTCTCGACCTTGAGAACCTCGACGTCGTGGTCCTCGTCGACCTGGTACTTGTTGACGCCGATCACGGTCTGCTGCCCGGAGTCGATCCGCGCCTGCGTGCGCGCGGCGGCCTCCTCGATGCGCAGTTTCGGGATGCCGTCGGAGATCGCCTGCGCCATCCCGCCGTGCTCGACGACCTCGCCGATGTGCATCCGCGCGGCGGTCGCGAGCTGATGGGTGAGCCACTCGACGTAGTACGAGCCGCCCCACGGGTCGATCGGGCGCGTGGTGCCCGACTCCTGCTGCAGCAGCAACTGGGTGTTGCGGGCGATGCGGGCCGAGAAGTCGGTCGGCAGCGCCAGCGCCTCGTCGAGCGCGTTGGTGTGCAGCGACTGGGTGTGCCCTTGGGTGGCCGCCATGGCCTCGATACATGTGCGCGCGACGTTGTTGAACGGATCCTGCGCCGTCAACGACCAGCCCGAGGTCTGCGAATGAGTACGCAATGACTTTGATTTGGGGTTCTTGGGTCCAAAATCAGCGACCAACTCGCTCCACAGCAGCCGGCCGGCACGCAGCTTGGCGACCTCCATGAAGAAGTTCATGCCGATGCCCCAGAAGAACGACAGCCGCGGTGCGAACTTGTCGACGTCGAGCCCGGCGTCGAGACCCGCCTTGATGTACTCGACACCGTCGGCCAGCGTGTAGGCCAGCTCGAGATCGGCTGTCGCACCGGCCTCCTGGATGTGGTAGCCGGAGATCGAGATCGAGTTGAACTTCGGCATCTTGGCGCTGGTGTAGCCGAAGATGTCGGAAATGATCCGCATCGACGCCTGCGGCGGATAGATGTAGGTGTTGCGGACCATGAACTCTTTGAGAATGTCGTTCTGGATGGTCCCGGCGAGCTTCTCCGGCGGCACGCCCTGCTCTTCGGCGGCGACGACGTACAGCGCGAGGATCGGGAGCACGGCGCCGTTCATCGTCATCGACACCGACACCGTGGACAGGTCGATGCCGTCGAATAGCTGGCGCATGTCGAGGATGGAATCGATTGCCACACCGGCCATTCCGACATCGCCCTGCACCCGCGGGTGGTCGGAGTCGTAACCGCGGTGGGTGGCCAGGTCGAACGCGACCGACAGACCCTTCTGACCCGCGGCGAGGTTGCGCCGGTAGAACGCGTTGGACTCCGCCGCCGTGGAGAAGCCCGCGTACTGCCGGATGGTCCACGGCTGGTTGACGTACATCGTCGGGTACGGCCCGCGCACGAACGGCGGCTCACCCGGGAAGGTGTCGAGCGGATAGCCTGCGGCGACGGCGGCATCGCGGTCGGCTCCGATGTAGACGGGTTTGACGTCGATGCCCTCCGGCGTCACCCAGTCCACCTGATCGGCGCCGTATCCGTGTGCCGCGGCGGCCGCCTCGACGTGTGCGGTGACGGCTGCCTCGGTCGGCGCCTCCGCACGCTTGTCGCCGTGCAGCGGGACGTCGGCGAAGCTACCGATGGTTTTCCCGATCCCAGCCGTGGCAGTCACCTCAGGCCCCCAATCCGGTGAGCAGGTCCGACAATGTGGCGACCGCGTCGATCTTCGCGGTCAGATAGCCGTCCGGTTTCGATTCCGCTTCCGCGACAGCCTTTTCCGGCCCCGCGAGCAGCACCCGCGACACACCGGCCGCACGCGCGGATTCCACCGCGGCGGACGCCTCCTCGGCGTAGCGGGCGTCGGTGCCGCAAATCACGGCGATCGGCGGGGTCGGGTCCGCCTCGGTCACCGCTTCGATGCCGCCCGAAGCGAGCAGGTTCGTCGCGAAGGTGGTGCGCACGTTGTGTTCGGCGAGCGGGCCGAGCGGCAGCAGGAGCACCTTCGGCCTGGCGCCGTTCTTCTCGAAGTAGGCGTCGGAGCGGTCGCGCAGCGCCTCGAAGCCGGCCGCGTAGCGGGCCACTCCGGACAGCGAATCGCCCTGTGGCAGCACCGGTTCGGCGATGTTGGGAAACTCGTTCACGCCCGTCAGCGCGGTGTGCCGGTGAGCGATGTCGTCGGCGCGCCGCTCGGCGACCTCCGCGATCTGGGCCGCGATGTGGTCACGGGCCTGTTCGAAGCCACCGCGGGATTCGATGTCCTGAAAGTGCTTCCACGCCTGTTCGGCGAGTTGTTCGGTCAGGTCCTCGACATGCCAGGAACCCGCCGCCGGGTCCAGCACGCGGCCCAGATGCGATTCCTCCAGCAGCAGCAGCTGCGTGTTGCGGGCCATGCGGCGTGCGAAGTTCGCGGAGGTCCCCGGGTAGCCGCCGGCGATCGCGACGTCGAACGGATGCACCTCGATGGTGTCCGCTCCCCCGACACCGGCCGAGAACGCGGCCACGGTGGTGCGCAGCATGTTCACCCACGGGTCGCGCTTGGCCATCATCGGCAGCGACGTCGCGGCGTGCAGGGTGACCGCTCCGTGCTCCGGCGCCCCGACCACCTCGGCGACGCGGGCCCACAGCAGCCGCGCCGCCCGCAGCTTCGCGATCGTCATGAACTGGTCGTCGTCGGCGGCGATGCGGAAGCTGATCTGGCGCAACGCATCCGAGATATCAAGGCTTCCATCGCCCAGCAGTCGCAGGTAGCTCACCCCCGCGGACACCAAGCCGGCGAGCTCCCACGACGCGTTGGCGCCGCGGTTGTGGAACGCGGGGCCGTCGACGGTGATGGTTCGGACGCCGCCGCGGTACTCGCCGAGCTTCGCGGCGGTGGTCACGACGGCCGCGGCCTCCGGGGCTTCGCGTCCGCTCAGCGGCGCGGTCAGCGGATCGGCGCCGAGGTCGACCGACAGCCGGGAGCGTTGATCCGCGTCGAGGTCGCCGAGCAATCCGAGCACCGCTTCGGCCGCCGAAAGGTAGTCCGTGCCCGCGATCTCGAAGAGCACAGGGACGAGGTCGAGGAAGACGCCGTCGAAGAGGCGGTCCAGTTCGGCGGCCGCGACGCCGGTCGATGCGCCGACGCGCACGACAAGGGCGCTGACACCTTCGGTGAGGGCGAGCAACATCGCGCCGTTGTGTTCGTCCACGCTGCCGGGCCCGTTCGCCGGAAACGCTTCGGCGACCCTCCAACCTGCTTTGACGTCGCGCAGCGCGTCGCTTCCGCGCACGAACGGCCACTGCCCCGGCAGCGGCGGTTCGGGCAGCGCGTCGACGCTGGTGTACAGCGGACGGATCGCGAAGCCGTCGTAGGTGGGTGAATCCAGCAGTCGCTCGGGTTCGGCGGGCAGATCGGCGGGATCGCGCCGGGTGCTCTTTGCCAGCACCCCGGCGACCGCTGAGCGCCAACGCTCCCGATCGGCCTCGACCGCAGTGGGTTTCTGCACGATCATCAGGCTAAATGATTGCCATCACACCGATGTCCGCCGGGCGGTCGACTCACGGCATCGCGAGCACGTGTCAGCGGCGGCGGTTCCGTAGTCTTGGTAAGCGTGAACTCCGTCGTCAGCACCCTTCGCGCAGTCCGCGGTGCGGTCATCGCGACGCTCTCGAGCGTCTCGCGGGCGCGTCTGCTCGGGTCGGCGGCGGCGATTGTGATTCTCGTCGCAATCGCATTGCTGGTCCCAGTGCCGACCGCGGTGCAGTTGCGCGACTGGGCCACCTCGGTGGGGCCGTGGTTCCCGCTGGCGTTTCTGGCTGCACACATCGTGGTCACGGTGTTCCCGTTCCCGCGCACGGCGTTCACGCTCGCCGCGGGCCTGCTCTTCGGCCCCGTGCTGGGCATCCCCCTCGCGGTCACCGCGGCGACCGTCAGCGCGGTCATCGCGCTGCTGCTCGTGCGGGCGGTGGGCCTGCAACTGAACCGGGTGGCGCGCCATCCACGGATCCAGGCCGTCGACGCGCGATTGCGTGCGCGCGGATGGCCGACGGTGCTGTCGATGCGGCTGATCCCGGCCGTGCCGTTCGCCGTGCTCAACTACGCGGCCGGCGTGTCATCGGTGCGCGTGCTGCCCTACACGCTGGCCACCTTGGCGGGGCTGGTGCCGGGCACCGCTGCGGTCGTGGTCCTCGGCGACGCACTCACCGGCAACGTCAGCCCGCTGCTCGTGCTGATTTCGTTCTGCACCGCCAGTTTGGGCGTCGCGGGGCTGGTCTACGAGATTCGCGTGCACCGGCGCCATCACCGCGATCAGGCCGCCGTAAACGACGCCGATCAACCCGTGCGGGTGACGGGATAACGCGCTGGCTCAGCGCGAATGCGCCCCGCCGCCCACGTTCGGCGCCGGTGGCGGGACGTTCGGCTGCTGGCCGATCCCCGGGAACGACGGCGGAGCGCTGACGGCGGCTGGACCGTCCACCGAGGTGCGCGCCTCGGCTTCGGCTTTCGCCACGGCGCGGGCGATCTCGGGATCGGTCTCGGTGTTGAACCAGTCGGCGACCTCTTCGTCGTCGTCGGTCTTGGCCGGCACGTCATCGACCGGCGACGGGGTGTAGCGGAACACGCCGTCCTCCCCCGGCGCGCCAAGCAGCTTGGTGAAACCCTGTAGCGCCGAACCGAAGTCGCTGGGCACCAGCCACACCTTGTTCGCCTCGCCCTTGGCCATCTGGGGCAGGGTCTGCAGGTACTGGTAGGCCAGCATCTCCGGCGTCGGCCGGCCCGCCTTGATCGCGGCGAAGGTCTTCTCGATGGCCTTGGCCTGGCCCTGAGCCTGCAGGTACGCGGCGGCGCGTTCGCCCTGGGCCCGCAGCATGCGCGACTGCCGGTCCGCTTCGGCCGCGAGGATGGCCGCTTGTTTGGCACCCTCGGCCGCGAGGATCTGCGCCTGCTTCTGACCCTCGGCCTGCTTGATCGACGCTTCCCGGTTGCCCTCGGCGGTCAGGATCATGGCGCGTTTCTCGCGGTCGGCGCGCATCTGCTTTTCCATCGAGTCCTGAATCGAAGGAGGCGGGTCGATGCTCCGCAGTTCCACCCGCGCCACGCGCAGGCCCCACCGACCGGTGGCCTCGTCCAGCACCCCGCGCAGCTGACCATTGATGGAGTCACGGGAGGTCAGCGTCTGCTCCAGCGTCATGCCGCCGACCACGTTGCGCAGCGTGGTGGTGGTCAGCTGCTCGACGCCGACGATGTAGTTGCTGATCTGGTAGACCGCGGCCTGCGGGTTGGTCACCTGGAAGTAGACGACGGTGTCGATGTTGACCGTCAGGTTGTCCTCGGTGATCACCGGCTGCGGCGGGAAGGAGACCACGCGCTCGCGCAGGTCGACCCGCGCGCGGATCCTGTCGATGAACGGCAGCAGCAGCGTCAGCTGACCGGACACGGTCTTGCTGTAGCGCCCGAGCCGCTCGATCACCGCGGCTTCGGCCTGGGGTATCAGCGCGATCGACTTCGCGACGATGATGGCTGCGAACACCACCAGCACGCCGACGAGCACCAAGCCGGCGACAGCTCCATCCATGACGATTCCTTCCCTCGTACCCAGTGTGTTCTAGGCGAGCTTCTGGACGACAGCGGTGGCGCCGTCGATGTGCACGACGGTCACATTGTCCCCCGGTTCGTACACGTCGTTCTCGTTGAGCGGGCGTGCCGTCCAGACTTCACCGTCCAGCTTCACCTGCCCCTCGTGCTGCGCCACCCGATCGAGCACCAGCGCGCTCTTGCCCTCGAGCGCCTTGGCCGGGTCGGGCAGGCCGGTACCGGCCTGAAAATGCCTGCGCAGCGCGGGACGCACGAGCACCAGCAACAGGATCGACACGACGGCGAACACCGCGCCGTGGACCCACAGATCGTCGAAGATCAGGCTCGACCCGGCGGCGGCCAACGCCCCGCCACCGAGCATGAGCAAGAACAGGTCACCGGTCAGGGCCTCGGCGCCGGCGAGCGCCAGCGCCGCGATCAACCAGATCAGCGCAGCGGGCATGACGCCACCCTATCGTCGCGCCCGACCGTGTGCGGGCGTAACAACTACACTTCGGACATCATGTGGTGTCCCAGTGTTTCGCTGTCGGTGTGGGCCAATGCCTGGTTGGCTGGCATGGCCGCACCCGACGACCTGCTCGACGCGCTTTCCCATTGGGCGCCAAAGCATTCCGTGACGGCTTATGACTCCGTGGCGGCCGGTGCGACCGGCCTGCCGTGGCCCGATCTGGTGGATGCGGGGGCGGTGTCGCTGCTGCAGACGCTGCGCACGGCCGCCGGCCCCGGTGTCACAGGGCCGCCGATCGGACTGGCGCTGCCGGTCCCCGGTGACGTCCGGGGATTGCCCGCAGGGACTCAGTTCCAGCGCGACGCGGTGACCGCGGGCGAGGCCATCGTCGTCTCCGGAGCCGGCTCCATCGGGCTGGTACCGGATTTCGAGTACGACGACGGTCCCGAGGACGACGACGGGTACGACCGCGACCCCTGCGGCCTGTCGTGGACGGTGTACTCGATCCCCGAGGCGTCCACACCCGCCGAACACGTCGACCTCGGCGAGGCGGAGTACGCACTGCGGTCGGCGGTTCGCTCGGCGGCCGACGCGCTCGGGACGTTGCGCACGGGAGCGGCCGAGATCGATGTGGAGGATCCGCGCGGGCTCGTCGAGCAGGTGCTCGAATCCACCCGCATGCACCGCCTTCCCGACCACGCCCCCAGCCGGGCGGTGCGCGTGCTGGAGAACGCCGCGCACGTCGACGCGATCATCTCGGTCAGCGCCGGGCTGATTCCGATCGGCATGCACAGCTCCACCGAGGTCCAGATCGCCAACGATGCGCTGCGACCGCTGTCGTCCGTGGTGCGCTCGGCGCGACTGGCCGCGGTCGACGCGGTCCTGCACTCGGCCTGGCAGGGCTAGCCGCAGGCCGGCGTGCACACCACGCCGTCGACCGAAACCCCCTGCAGTGGCGGTGGATTCGTACCGGCCATCCGTTCGGGTTCGCGGCCGTCACGCAACTCGGCGATCAGCTCGGCGGCGACGCGCGCGAGTTCGGCGTTCGGCGTCGCGGCCCTGGCGAACGCCACGCTGGCCTCCTCGGCCTGAAGGCGCAATTCGTGATCGAGGTCCCAGACCACCTCGATGTGATCGGCGACGAACCCGATCGGGCAGACGACCACGGCTTTGGTTCCGCTTTCTGCGAGCGACGAGAGATGTTCCCCCACATCGGGTTCCAGCCAGGGCACCTGCGGCGGCCCAGACCGCGACTGCCACACCTGGTCATAATCGGCGTATCCCGCCGCGGCCGCGACGAGGCTGGCGGCGTAGGCCACCTGCCGCTCGTAAAGCTGAGTGCCGCAGCGTGATCGCGCGGCCAGCGGAATCGAGTGGGCGGTGAACACCAGCCGCGCACCCTCGGGTACCGTGCGCGCGGCGGCGGTGACCGCATCGGCGAACATCTGCACGAACAGCGGGTGGTCGAAGTATTGGCGCAGCTTGACCAGCTGCGGGGCCGAGGCGCCGGCAGCCCGCCGCCCTCTGGCGATGTCCTCGACGTACTGGGTGCAGCTCGAATAGCCACCCCAGGCCGACGTGGTGAACACCGCCGCGCGCCGCACTCCGTCGTCGCGCATGGCGGTCACGGCGTCCTCGACGTACGGTTCCCAGTTGCGGTTGCCGAAGTACACCGGCACGTCGATGTAAGCGCGTAGCCGCTCGATCACGGCGCGGTTGATGCCGTTGATCGGTGAAACGCCGTCGAAATGCAGGTAGTGCTCGGCGACCGCCGCCAACCGTTCCCGCGGGATGCCGCGCCCGCGAGTGACGTTCTCCAGGAACGGGATCACGTCCTCGGGGCGCTCCGGACCGCCGAACGAGAGCAGCAGGACGGCTTCGATGTCCGAGCAGTCCATCCTTATAACAATTGGGTGCTGGCGCCGCCGTCGGCGTAGATGACGGTGCCGGTGGTGGCGGGCAGCCAGTCCGACAACAGGGCGCACACGGTCTTGGCGACCGGGGTCGGATCCTTCATGTCCCAGCCGACCGGGGCGCGTTGATCCCAGCCCTCCTCGAGCAACCGCATCTGCTCGCCGGCCTCGGCGCCCAGGGCGCCACCGACGATCGCGCTCATGGCGAGCGTGCGGATCGGGCCCGCCGCGACGAGGTTCGAGCGCACACCGTAGGGCCCGGCCTCGCGAGCGACGAAGCGGTTCACCGACTCCAGCGCGCTCTTGGCCACGGTCATCCAGTTGTAGGCGGGCATCGCGCGGGTCGGGTCGAAGTCCATGCCGACGATGCTGCCGCCGCGGTTCATGATCGGCAGCGTGGCCTTGGCCAGGGAAGCGTACGAATACGCCGAGATGTGAATGCCTTTCGACACATCCTCGTAGGGGGCGTCGAAGAACGGGTTGATGCCCATCCCCGACTGCGGCATGAAGCCGATCGAGTGCACGACGCCGTCGATCTTGTTGCCGTCGCCGATCACCTCGGTGATGCGGTCGGCCAACGAGTCGAGATGCTCGCCGTTCTGCACGTCGAGTTCCAGCAGCGGCGCCGGATTCGGCAGCCGGTCGGCGATGCGCTGGATCAGCTTCATCCGGTCGAACCCGGTGAGCACCAATTCCGCGCCGGCCTCCTGAGCGACCTTGGCGATGTGGAACGCGATCGACGAGTCGGTGATGATTCCCGTGACGAGGATGCGCTTGCCTTCAAGCAAACCGGTCATGTGAAAGTCCCTCTCTCTACGTGAAGATCTAGTGGCCCATACCCATGCCGCCGTCGACGGGGATCACCGCGCCGGCGATATAGCTCGCATCCTCGGACGCCAGGAAGCTGACCGCGCCCGCGACCTCCTCGGCGGTGCCCACGCGCTTGGCGGGGATGAAATCGAGCGCCCCGGCCTGGATCCGCTCGTCGAGGGCACGGGTCATCTCGGTGTCGATATAGCCGGGCGCGACGACGTTGGCGGTCACGTTGACCTTCGACAGCTCCCGCGAGATCGAGCGGGCCATGCCGATCAGGCCGGCCTTGGCGGCGGCGTAATTGGCCTGGTTGCCGATGCCCCACATGCCGGACACCGAGCCGATGAAGATGATCCGGCCGAACCGCTTGCGCTGCATGGTGCGCGAGGCCCGCTGGGCGACTCGGAACGCCCCGGTCAGGTTGGCGTTGATGACCTCTTCGAAGCGCTCCTCGGTCATCCGCATGAGGAACGCGTCCTTGGAGATGCCGGCGTTGGAGACCAGCACCTCGACCGGACCCTGATGCTCCTCGACCTCCTTGAATGCGCGGTCGACGGCGGCGTTGTCGGTGACGTCGCACACCACCCCGAACAGCCCTTCGGGGGCCCCGGAACCGCGGTGGGTGACGGCGACCTTGTGACCGTCGGCGGCGAGGCGCTGTGCGATGGCCAGACCAATACCGCGGTTGCCGCCGGTCACCAGCACGGAGCGGGAGACGAAAGGCGGGCGACCGCCTGTCGATTCAGCTTCGGCGGTCGCTCCGGTGTCATTGCTCGCCTGCGCAGTCATGCCCGCCAACCTATCGCCTGCCCGCCATTCTTAAGAAATCGCCTTAGTGAAGCGGGGCGCTCACAGCGGCAGCCGGCGGTTGATCAGCAGCGCGGCGACGGCCGCCACGGCCGCGAACAGCGCACCGAGCCGGAGCCAGCCCGTGGTTGCCTCGCCGCGAACCGTCTCATAGCCGATCTGGTCCTGCAGGGTCTCGTAGACCTTGTTGAGTTCGTCGAGGTTGGACGCGGTGTAGGACTCTCCCCCGGAGAGCGCGGCGACCTTCTTCATGCCCTCGTCGTCGACGGGAACGGGCACCCGCTCGTTGTTCACTTCGACCGAGCCGTTCGGGGTCCCGAACGAGATCGTCGAGATCGGCACGCCCTGGTCCTTGGCGGCCCGCGCGGCGGTGAACACGCCCTTCGGGTTGTCCGGGTTGTTCGGCACGGTCTCCTTGCCGTCGGAGAAGAGCACGATGTGCGCGGGCGGCGGCGTGTCACCACCGCCGATCACGGCGCCGACGGTGGAGATCGACGAGAGCGCGGTGAAGATGGCCTCACCGGTGGCGGTGCGATCGGCCACCTGCAGATTCTCGATCGCGCGACGGCTCGCGTCGCGGTTGGTGGTCGGCGATACCAGGACGTTGGCAGTGCCGGCGTAGGCGATCACGCCGAGGTTGATGCCCGGGGTGAGTTCGTCGACGAATTTCTTCGACGCCTCCTGCGCGGCCGCCAG
This sequence comes from Mycobacterium sp. 1164985.4, assembly GCF_001668575.1. Lineage (GTDB taxonomy): Bacteria > Actinomycetota > Actinomycetes > Mycobacteriales > Mycobacteriaceae > Mycobacterium. Next base: position 19,538 of record NZ_LZMD01000065.1, on the reverse strand, counting down.
GCGGCTCGGTTCGACGTCGGTGGCGCGCATCGACTGCGACACGTCCATCACCAGCATCACCACCGCACGATTGCGGGGCAGCCGCTGGTCGTGGGTGGGTCCGGCGAGCGCGATCGTGCACAGCAGCAGCGAGATCGCCAGCAGCGCCGCGGGAACGTGGCGCAGCGGGCTCGGCCGTTTGGGCGCGACGCTGTCGAGCAATTCGGTGTTGGCGAAGCGCTGCAACCGCTTTCGCCGGGCGGCCTGCGCGGCGGCGTACAGCACGGCCAGCGCCAGCAGCAGCACCAGAAACAGCAGGAACCACCAGATGTGCTGAAAGCCGGTCAGCGAGAGCGGACCCAGCAGCGGAAGCGTCATGTCAGATCGTCATCCCTTGCGCATCAGTTCGGTAGACGACGGTTGATGAACAGGGCCGCCAGGGTCGCCATCACGAGCGCGAACGTTCCCAGCCGCAGCCAGCCCACGCTCGCGTCCCCCCGGATCGTCTCGTAGCCGATCTGCTGCTGCAGGTTGGCGTAGACCTCGCGCAGCTGCTGAAGGCTCGATGCGGTGAACGCCTCGCCGCCCGACAGATCGGCGATCTTCTTGAGCATCTCGTCGTCGACCGGCACGGGTTGGCGTTGGTCGTTGATCTCGACGTAGCCGTACGGCGTGCCGAACGAGATCGTCGAAATCGGCACGCCCTGGTCCTTCGCGGTGCGCGCCGCGGTGTAGGCGCCCTTCGGGTTGTCCGGGTTCGACGGCACGGTCTCCTTGCCGTCGGAGAACAACACGATGCGCGCCGGCGGGGGTTCGTCGCCGCCGCCGATCACCGCACCCACGGTGGCGATCGCCTGCAGAGCGGTGAAGATGCCCTCACCGGTCGCCGTGCGGTCGGCGAACTGGAGCTTGTCGATCGCGGCCTTGGTCGCCTCCCTGCCCGTGGTCGGCGAGACCAGAACCGTCGCCGTGCCGGCATACGAGATCAGTCCGAGGTTGATGCCCGGGGTGAGCTCGTCGGCGAACTGCTTGGACGCCTCCTGCGCGGCGGCCATGCGGTTGGGCGCGACGTCGGTGGCCCGCATCGACTGCGAAACGTCCATCACGAGCATCACCACCGCGCGGTTGCGCGGGATGCGGACGTCGTGTGTGGGGCCCGCCATCGCCACCGTCAAGAACACCAGCCCGATCACGAGCAGGATTGCGGGCACATGGCGCCAGCGCGAGGGCCGTTTGGGCGCAACGCTTTCCAGCAGCTCCATGTTTGCGAAGCGCAGCATCCGCCGGTGCCGCGCCACCTGCACGACGAGGTAGAGCCCGACGATTGCGAGCACCGCGATGAGGAACAGGAAGAACCAGGCGTTTTCGAAACCCGACAGCGTCATGGGTCCGAGCAACGGCAATGTCATGTGCGCCTAATCATTTCGATGTCAGGCGTGGCCCGCCAGCGCGCCACGCCTGCGGTTGGCCACGAACCGGACGACGTCGGCGATCCAGTCGCGGTCGGTGCGCAGCGTCAACAGCGGTGCGTCGCATCGCCGCAACGTCCTGGCCACCTCCGCGCGGTGCGCCGCGGCCGCCCGCTCGAAGTCGTCGCGCAACTGCTCGTCGATGGTGAACTCACGGGTCGCGCCGGTCTCGGCGTCCTGCAAGACCACGTCGCCGACGGCAGGCAGTTCGACGTCGCGCGGGTCGAGCACCTCGATGCCCAGCACCTCGTGGCGACCCGAGATCGCCCGCAGCGGGCGCATCCAGTTGATGGGCCCGAGGAAGTCGCTGATGATGACCGCCATCCCGCGGCGCCGTTCGGGCCTGCGCAGTGCGTCGATCGCGGCGGCGAGGTCGCCGCGGACGCCGGGCGGGGCCTTGGGCATCGTCGCGATGGCGCGCAGCATCTCCTGCTCGTGCATGCGGCCCGACAGCGCCGGCACCCGTCGCACGGTGTCACCGTTGGCGATGATCGCGCCGATGCGGTTACCGCCTCCGCTGTTGAGGAACGTGATCGCCGCAGCCGCGGCCACGGCCAGATCGCGCTTCTCGCAACCGGTGGTACCGAAGTCGAGGCTGGCCGACATGTCGACGACGAGCCAGGTTTCGAGCTCCCGGTCGGCGATCATCTGCCGCACGTGCGGATGCGTGGTGCGTGCCGTGACCGACCAGTCCATCCGGCGCACATCGTCACCGGGCTGATAAAGCCGCGACTCCCCCGGTTCCGAACCCGGGCCGGGTAGCAGGCCGAGGTGGTCGCCGTGCAGCACACCGTCGAGCTTGCGCCGCACGGTCAATTCGAGCTTGCGCAGCGCCGCACTCAGCGCGGGGTCACGGATCTCGCCGCGCTTCAGCGACGGCAGATCAATGGAGCGTCGGGAGCTGGTCACCGATTGCTGGCCGCTCCAGCGGCGGCGGGCACGACGGGCGGCACCGAATGACCTTGCTGCGGAATGGCGTTCACCTGCGGCAGGGCCACGGTCTGCAGGATACGGTTGATCACCGTCTCCGCCGAGATCTCGTCGGCCAACGCGTCGTAGGTCAGCACCAGCCGGTGCCGCAGCACGTCGGGGATGACCTCGACGACGTCCTGCGGGATCACGTAGTCGCGTCCCCGCACCAGCGCGAGTGCACGCGACGCCGCGATGATGCCGAGCGATGCGCGCGGCGACGCCCCGTAGGCGATCCACGCCTTGGCGTCGGGCATCCCGAACTTCTCGGGCTGACGCGTCGCGGTGACCACCCGCACGACGTAGTCGACCAGCGCGTGGTGCACGAAGTTGTTGGCAGCCACGTCCTGCAAACGCAGCAGGTCGCCGGGCGCCAGGATCTGCTTGGGTTCCGGCGGCTTGACGCCCATCCGGTAGATGATCTCGCGCTCTTCCTCGGGCGACGGGTAGTCGATGTTCAGCTTGAACAGGAAGCGGTCACGCTGGGCCTCGGGCAGGGCGTACACGCCCTCCTGCTCGATCGGGTTCTGTGTGGCCATCACCAGGAACGGCTGGGGCAGCGGGAACGTCTTGCCGCCGATGGAGATCTTGCGCTCGGCCATGACCTCCAGAAGAGCCGACTGCACCTTGGCGGGGGCGCGGTTGATCTCGTCGGCGAGCAGGAAGTTGACCACCACGGGCCCGAGTTCGATGTCGAACTCCTCCTTGCCCACCCGGTAGATGCGGGTACCGACGATGTCGGTCGGCACCAGGTCCGGTGTGAACTGAATGCGGGCGAAGGTGCCGCCAACCACCTTCGCGAAGGTCTCGACGGCCAGCGTCTTGGCGACGCCCGGCACGCCCTCGAGCAGTACGTGACCCTTGGCGAGCAGGCCGACCAGCATGCGCTCGACCAGCTGGTCCTGGCCGACGATGATCCGCTTCACCTCGAAAACGGCCCGTTCGAGAGTGTGGACCTCCTGCTGCAGACCGCCGTTCTGGGAAGCGGGGCTCGACGGCGCGGCGTGCGAGCCCTGGTATCCCTGTGCCGGTGCCTGGCCGGGGTAGCCTCCAGGCCCCTGCGACGGCCCACTCGGTGAGGTCATCAACGTTCCTTCCACATAACTCGCTGGTCAGTGGCGCGCCACCCGGTCGGGGCGGCACGCTCGCCGTCAACTATTCCAGGCACGGCAGAATCCGTCGACGCCACCCGAAACGTTCAGCTTCGGCTCAGGCTGCGCTCAGGATTCGATGATGCGCGCCACATACGGCTGCAGGCCGGACTGACGCACCGGGCTCACCGTCACCTTGCCCGCGCTGCCCGAGGCCTCCAGCATCTTGCCGCCGCCTAGGTAGAGCGCCACGTGCTGGCTGCCGCCGGGACCCCAGAACAACAGGTCGCCGCGCTTGGCCTGCGACGTCGGCACCTTGCGTCCGGTGTTGTACTGGTCGCCGGAGTACTTGGGGATCAGCACGCCGACGCCCGCGAACGAGAACTGGGTGAAGCCCGAGCAGTCGAAGCCGACGGTGTTGGCGCCCGAGTCGATGCCCGTGCTCGGTCCGCTCGGCTTACCGCCGCCCCACGAGTACGGCACGCCCATCTGCGAGGCGCCGCGGCGGATCACGTACTCGATCGCCTGCGGTCCGCGGACCCGCCCCGGCGCGACGCTCGCCGTCGCGGCCTCCGGGGGCGCGAGGCCCAACGTCGTCAGGAACTTGCGACCCAGCCCCATCGTGACTTCGGTGGCCTGGGCGGTCGCCGCGAGCGAGGCGTTGGCGATCGCCAACGGGTCGCCGGGGGCGCCGGCGCTGATCAACTTCGGCAGCGTCGGATCCCACTGGCCGTCCTCGGGCGCCGACGTGGCCGGCGTCGCCAGCCCAACGGTCAGCGCCACCGTGGCCACCAGCAGCGCACAACCACTCAAGAACCGAATCAGTCTGAAACGCAAAGTCTTCCTAACGTGTTTCCTTACAGATCTGCGAGCGCTTTCATCGCTCACCATTCGATGAGACGAGTCGCGTACGGCGTCATGCCGCTGGTGCGCACCGGCGAGATCTTCACCACCGAACCCGTGTAGGGCGCCTCGAGCATCTGCCCGTCACCGAGATAGAGCGCGACGTGCTGGCTGGCGTTGGGCCCCCAGAACAACATGTCGCCGCGGCGCATCTGTGACGACGGAACCTTGCGGCCCGCGTTGTACTGCGAGCCCGAGTAGTGGTCGAGCTTGATGCCGACACCGGCGAACGCGTAGAGCATCAGCCCCGAGCAGTCGAAACCGACTGTGTTGGCACCGGAGTCGATACCGCGGCTCGGTCCTGCCGCGTTGCCGCCGCCCCAGGAGTAGGGCACGCCCATCTGGGACATGGCGCGCTTGATGACGTATTCGGTGGCCTGCCGTCCGTAGACGCGCGGAATCGCGCCGTTGGTGAAGGCCGGCGCGGCAGCCGGCTCGGGAAGCAACCCCACCGACTGCAGGAACTTGCGGCCGAGATCCTGGGTCACCTGCGCCGAGGTCGACGCGATGCCGAGAACCGTGTTGATGATCGCGATCGGATCACCGCTGACGAACGCGCTGGGGATCGCGGGCAGCGTCGGATCCCAGGGTCCTGCCCAGTTGCCGGTGCCGGGATCGACGCCCTCCGGCGCGCGGTCCCAGTCCGGGCTCCCCGGCGTCGCGGCGGCCGCCGGTTGTGCCGCGGCGGGCGCCTGCGCGGGCGCGGACGCCTTGCGCACCTCGGCGAGCCTGGCCTGGGCCGCCTTTCGCTCGGCGGTGAGCTTGTCGAGTTCGACCTGCTGGGCGCGGAACGTGTCCTGCGCGTTGGTGAGCGCCGCTACCGCGGACTGCTGGCTGGCTTCGGCGTCGGCGACGGCCTTGTCGGCGTTCTGCTTCGCCAATCGCGCGGCGGACTCACGGTTGACCTGCTCGGTGCGGGCCCGCTGCAGATCGGCAATCACCTGCTGTGAGCTGATGGCCAAGGTCTGGCCCGCGGCGGCGGTCTTGATGACCTCGGCTGGGTCGCCGGCGGTCAGGTACGAGTCGGACGGGCCGTTGATGTAGGTCGCGGCAGCGAACGAGTCGAATCGCTTCTGCGCCTGCTCGATCGCGATGTTGGAGTCCTCGACGCGCTGCCGGCCCGCGTCGACCTCACGCTGTGCGGCCGCAGCGTTGTCCCGTGCGGTTTGCACGTCCAGGATCGCCTTGTTGACGCTCTCCTGCTGCTGCTGAATCTGCGCGCCGAGATCCTGCAGCCTCTGATCGGCGTCGGCCACGGCAGCGACCAGTGCCGCGATGCCGTCGGGGCTGTTCGGTTGCGCGACGGCCAGGCCGGGGGTCGCGGACAGCATGGCCGCCGCGAGAAGGGCCGCGCAGAAACGTCCGCACGGCCGCGTAGCGGATGCGCCAGGTGTGCGTCTCATCCGACTCAGTTCTCCTATTGCTTCAGGCGAACGTGCGGACACATTCGTCGGGGTACTGTGCTCATCTGTCACAACATGCACATCTACAACACAGTTACCGATTGCACCGTACGTCACATCTGACGCCAAAGAAACTTAAGTTGCGAATTACAACTTTGTAATTGAATGAAGTGTTATCGGGCCGTGACTTCGCTATTGCGAAGACGGCACGCCTTCAGGTCAAAACCGTTGCCGCAGTTCGGTTTCAGACCTTCTCGCGGGAATCGGCACGCCGCGCGCGGAGCTGCAAAAGTCGCGTACCGATAACGGCGGCGACCACTCCCAAGACGACGAGAATCGTGAACGCAGTCCACGGAAAGTGCGTCGTCGTCAACTCGCTGACGAAATTCTTCGAACCCTGTACGGGACCGCGACCCTCGGCGACGTCCTGACCCGCCTCCAACGTCATGCGGTCGAACGTCGTGCTGAAGGTTCCCGAGTCGGTCGGGCTGAGCACCAGCACCGTGGAACCCGGGAAGGCGTCCCCCACCTCGGTAGCGATATCGCGCAGCGGGGTGTCGATCGGGGGGTTCTGGTCGACGACGACGATCTTGAGGTCGATGCCCTTTTGCTGGGCTTCGGACACCACGTCGGTGAGGCCCTCGTTCTCCGGCGTCGGTGAGGCGCTCACACCGTCATCGCGGACATCCTGGATGACGAGATTCATGCACGTGTCCACCGGCGTGGTCGCCGGGTCCATGCCGACCGGTCCGCAGACGTCGGGCGGGATGTAGGCCGGCAGGGACGGAATCACATGCGGTCCGATCACAGGAGAACCGTACGTGATGGGTACCCGACGGGGTGACAGCACGCGCGGCGCGGGACGAGACTGAGAAACGACCCTCACCGTTTTGCAGGACAAGCGTACTGTTAGAGTTGGACTGCGGCCGACACAGCCCGTCGGCTGCGAGAACTAGCCGGGAGTTGATGTGAGCAAAGGTAATACGGAAAATTCTTCCCCCAATTCATTTGACGCCCGCGGCACCCTGAAAGTCGGCGACAAGAGCTACGAGATCTATCGCCTCGACGCCGTGCCGGGCACCGACAAGCTGCCGTACAGCCTCAAGGTCCTCGCCGAGAATCTCCTGCGCACCGAGGACGGCGCGAACATCACCAAGGACCACATCGAAGCCATCGCCAACTGGGATCCGGACGCCGAACCGAGCGTCGAGATCCAGTTCACCCCCGCCCGCGTGATCATGCAGGACTTCACGGGTGTCCCCTGCATCGTCGACCTGGCCACCATGCGTGAGGCCATCGCCGATCTCGGTGGCGACCCCGACAAGGTCAATCCGCTGGCCCCCGCCGATCTGGTCATCGACCACTCCGTGATCGCCGACCTGTTCGGCCGCGAGGACGCGTTCGAGCGCAATGTCGAGATCGAGTACGAGCGCAACGGCGAGCGCTACCAGTTCCTGCGCTGGGGCCAGGGCGCCTTCAACGACTTCAAGGTGGTGCCGCCGGGCACCGGGATCGTGCACCAGGTCAACATCGAGTACCTGGCCCGCGTGGTGTGGGAACGTGACGGCGTCGCTTACCCCGACACCGCCGTCGGCACGGACAGCCACACCACCATGCAGAACGGACTCGGCGTGCTCGGCTGGGGCGTGGGCGGTATCGAGGCCGAGGCCGCGATGTTGGGCCAGCCGGTGTCGATGCTGATTCCGCGCGTCGTCGGGTTCAAGCTGACCGGCGAGCGCCAGCCGGGTGTGACCGCCACCGACGTGGTGCTCACCGTCACCGAGATGCTGCGCAAGCACGGGGTGGTCGGCAAGTTCGTCGAGTTCTACGGCGAGGGTGTGGCCGAGGTGCCGCTGGCCAACCGCGCGACGCTGGGCAACATGAGCCCGGAATTCGGTTCCACCGCCGCGATTTTCCCGGTCGACGACGTGACGATCGACTACATGCGGATGACCGGGCGCAGCGACGAGCAGCTCGCTCTCGTCGAGGCCTACGCCAAGGAACAGGGCATGTGGCACGACCCGAAGCGCGAGCCCAAGTACTCCGAGTACATCGAACTCAACCTCTCCGATGTGGTGCCCTCGATCGCCGGGCCGAAGCGGCCGCAGGACCGGATCGCGCTCAACGAGGCCAAGGAAGCGTTCCGCAAGGACATCCACAACTATGTCGAGGAGCAGCAGCCCACGCAGTACACGAAGCTCGACGACGGAATCGACGACACGTTCCCGGCCAGTGACCCGGTGCGCAACAACGAGTTCATGACCAATGGCAACACGCACGACCACGAGCCCTCGACGTCGGCCGCGGTGGGCGCCAAGGGCCGCCCGAGTAAGCCGGTCACGATCAAGTCCGACGAACTGGGCGAGTTCGAACTCGACCACGGGGCCGTCGTCATCGCGGCGATCACGTCCTGCACCAACACCTCCAACCCGGAGGTGATGTTGGGTGCGGCGCTGCTGGCCAAGAACGCCGTCGAGAAGGGCCTGGCGAGCAAGCCGTGGGTGAAGACCACCATGGCGCCGGGGTCGCAGGTCGTCACCGACTACTACGACAAGGCCGGACTGTGGCCGTACCTGGAGAAGCTCGGCTTCTATCTGGTGGGTTACGGATGCACCACGTGCATCGGCAACTCCGGCCCGCTGCCCGAGGAGATCTCCAAGGCCGTCAACGACGCCGACCTGTCGGTCACCGCGGTGCTCTCGGGCAACCGGAACTTCGAGGGCCGCATCAACCCCGATGTGAAGATGAACTACCTCGCGTCCCCGCCGTTGGTGATCGCCTACGCGCTGGCCGGCACGATGGACTTCGACTTCGAGAAGGACTGCCTCGGCAAGGACAAGGACGGCAACGAGGTCTACCTGAAGGACATCTGGCCGTCGCAGAAGGATATCGACGCCACGATCGCCGAGGCGATCAACACCGAGATGTTCACCAAGAACTACGCCGACGTCTTCAAGGGCGACGAGCGCTGGCGCAACCTGCCGACGCCGAGCGGCAACACCTTCGAGTGGGCCGACGACTCGACCTATGTGCGCAAGCCGCCGTACTTCGACGGCATGCCCGCCGACCCGGAACCGGTGACCGACATCAAGGGCGCCAGAGTGCTGGCGCTGCTGGGTGATTCGGTGACCACCGACCACATCTCCCCCGCGGGCAGCATCAAGCCGGGCACCCCGGCGGCGCAGTACCTCGATTCGAACGGCGTGGAGAAGAAGGACTACAACTCGTTCGGCTCGCGCCGCGGCAACCACGAGGTGATGATCCGCGGGACGTTCGCCAACATCAGGCTGCGCAACCAGCTGCTCGATGACGTCTCGGGTGGATACACCCGCGACTTCACCAACGGCGGCGAGCAGGCGTTCATCTACGATGCTGCGCAAAACTATGCGGCGCAGGACATTCCGCTGGTCGTGCTCGGCGGTAAGGAGTACGGTTCGGGTTCGTCGCGCGACTGGGCGGCCAAGGGCACGCGGCTGCTGGGCGTGCGCGCGGTGATCACCGAGTCGTTCGAGCGCATCCACCGGTCGAACCTGATCGGCATGGGCGTGATCCCGCTGCAGTTCCCCGAGGGTGAGACGGCGGAGTCGCTGGGCCTCGACGGCACGGAGACGTTCGACATCACCGGCATCGAGGAACTCAACGAGGGCAAGACTCCGAAGACGGTGCACGTCACCGCTGCGAAGAATGATGGGGCGGACGGCTCTGGAGAAACCATCGAGTTCGACGCGGTCGTGCGTATCGACACGCCGGGCGAGGCGGACTACTACCGCAACGGCGGCATCCTGCAGTACGTGCTGCGCAACATGCTCAAAACGCAGTAGCCGGAAGGGACAACCGCGTTGCCCCGGGTCACCGACGACCACCTGGCGGCGCGTCGTCGGCAGATCCTAGACGGCGCCCGCCGGTGTTTCGCGGAGTACGGCTACGACAAGGCGACCGTGCGGCGGCTCGAGCAGATGATCGGGCTGTCGCGCGGCGCCATCTTCCATCACTTCCGGGACAAGGACACGCTGTTCTTCGAACTGGCCCGTGAGGACGCCGAGCGCATGGCCGACGTCGCCGCGCGTGAGGGACTGGTTCAGGTAATGCGTGACATGCTGGCCGCGCCAGAGCAGTTCGACTGGCTGGCCACGAGGTTGGAGATCGCGCGAAAGCTCCGCAATGACCCCGATTTTCACCGGGGTTGGGCGGAGCGGTCCGCCGAGTTGTCCGCAGCCACCACACAGCGACTACGGATGCAGAAGCAGGCCGGCCGACTGCGCGACGACGTCCCCAGCGCCGTCCTGCAGACCTATCTCGACCTCGTCCTCGACGGTCTGGTCGCGCGGTTGGCATCGGGTGATGACCCCGAAAAGCTCAGTGCCGTACTGGACCTGGTCGAGGCGTCGCTGCGGCAGGGGCGCGACCGGGAGGCCGTACCGCAGCCGGACTAGCGGCGCCGGCTGCGGTGGTTCGGCCCGCCGCGGCTGCGCATCGTCGTGCCCGACTCACGCAGCATGCTGTGGATCGAGCCGTACGAGCGGCCCGTGGACGCGACCAGCGTGCGAATGCTTGCGCCACCCTCGTAAGCACTCCGCAACTCGTTGATCAACTGGTCTCTCGACTTGTCCAGCTTTTTCATCAGCACCTCCCCGCTTGGATGACCGGACGGATACCCAGCGTAGGAAGCGGTTACACACGACGCTTGAAATTGACGAAACGGTTCACGATCTGGATCAGGCCAACTCGATGAGGTCGCGGTAGTCCTCGGACCAGAAGTCTTCGGTGCCGTCGGGAAGCAGGACGACACGTTGCGGTTCGAGCGCCTCGGCCGCACCGGGATCGTGGGTCACCAGCACGACCGCGCCGATATAACTGCGCAGCGCGTCGAGCACCTGTTCGCGCGAGGCGGGGTCGAGGTTGTTCGTCGGTTCGTCGAGCAGCAGCACATTGGCGGTGGACGCGACCAGGCCCGCCAGCGCCAGTCGGGTCTTCTCGCCACCGGACAGCGTGCCCGCGGGCTGATCCAGCTGGGGACCGCTGAACATGAAGGCGCCCAACAACCCGCGCAGTTCCTGCTCGCCGGTGTCGGGGGCGGCGTGCCGGATGTTCTCCCACACCGTCGCGTTGTCGTCGAGCGTGTCGTGCTCCTGCGCGAAATATCCGAGCTTGAGGCCGTGACCGGGCTCGAGTTGTCCGGCGTCCGGCGTCTCGACGCCGGCCAGCAGGCGCAACAGCGTGGTCTTACCGGCACCGTTGAGTCCGAGCACCACGACGCGCGATCCCCGGTCGATGGCCAGATCGACGCCGGTGAACACCTCCAGGGACCCGTAGTTCTTGGTCAGCCCCTTGGCGACCAGCGGGGTGCGCCCGCACGGCGCGGGTGTCGGGAACTTGATGCGGGCCACCTTGTCGGCGACGCGTTCCTCGTCGAGCGCGGCCATCATGCGATCGGCGCGCCGCAGCATGTTTTGTGCGGCAACGGCTTTCGTGGCCTTAGCCCCCATCTTGGCGGCCTGGGCGCGCAGGGCGGACGCCTTGCGCTCGGCGTTGGCGCGTTCGCGGCGGCGACGGGCCTCGTCGGTGGCGCGCGCGTCGAGGTACTTCTGCCAACCCATGTTGTAGACGTCGACCTCGCTGCGTACCGCGTCGAGGAACCAGACCCGGTTCACCACGTCGGCGAGCAGGTCGACGTTGTGGCTGATGACCACCAGACCGCCGGGATGGTTCTGCAGGAAGTCCCGCAACCAGCCGATCGAGTCGGCGTCGAGGTGGTTGGTCGGTTCGTCGAGCAGCAGCGTCGTCGACGACCCTGCCCCGCTGTCGGAGGCCGCGAACAGGATGCGGGCCAGCTCGACGCGACGGCGTTGACCGCCGGACAGCGTGCGCAGCGGCTGGGTCAGCACCCGCTCGGGCAGGCCGAGGCTCGCGCAGATGCGGCCCGCCTCGCTCTCGGCGGCGTAACCGCCCAGCGCGGCGAAACGCTCCTCGAGCTGGCCGTACTTGCGGACGGCCTTGTCTCGGGCGGTGTCGTCGGCGACCTCGGCCATCAGCAGCTGCTGCTTCTCGAGATCCGCCAACAGGGTGTCCAGGCCGCGGGCCGAGAGGACCCTGTCACGTGCGAGCACATCCAGGTCACCCTCTCTGGGATCCTGTGGTAGATAACCGATTTCGCCATTGCGGACGATGCTGCCCGCATACGGCTCACCCTCTCCGGCGAGGATGCGCATCGTCGTGGTCTTGCCTGCGCCGTTGCGGCCGACAAGGCCGATCCGGTCGCCGGGTTGCACCCGAAGCGCGGTTCCGTCGGTGGACAGCAACGTGCGCGCGCCGGCGCGGACCTCGAGGTCCGTTGCGGTGATCACGCGTGACCGTCCTTACTTGTCGTCGGTGAAGGCCGGGGGCCGCTTCTCGGCGCGCGCTGCCACCGCTTCTTCGAAGTTGGCGGTGAGCAAACGGACGAACAGTTGTCCGAGCCCCTCGGCTTGCATGTGCCCTTCCAGGCTACCGGCGTCCAGTCCACTCCAAAGTGTGCGCTTGGTCAACTCGATTCCCGGCCGGGAGAACCCCGCGATCCGCTCGCCCATGTCATAGCAAACGTCCAACAATGCGTTGCCGGGCACCGCTCGCGAGACCAGGCCGATGCGTTCGGCCTCGGCGGCGTCGACGTCGCGGCCGGTCAGCATCAGTTCGAAGGCCCGCGACGTGCCGATGGCGCGTGGCAGCAGGTAGGACAGCCCCAGCTCGCTGGCGGTCAGGCCGTTGTTGATTCCAGCCGCGCGGAAGTAGGCCTCGTCGGACGCGATGCGGATGTCACAGGCCAGCGCCAGGCACAGGCCCCCGCCGATCGCCGCGCCGTTGACCGCGGCGATCACCGGCTGGTGCATCTTGCGCAGCGCGAGGATGACGTCGTCGAGGACCTCCATGGACCGCAGCGCGAACGTGGGTCTGGTCAACCCGTCGATGTGCGGGACGGAGCCCGCCGATTTGTGGTCGGCCCCCGAGGAGAATCCGCGGCCGGCGCCGGTGAGCACCACCGCGCGCACCGAGTTGTCGTAAGTCAGCTCGTCGAGCACCTTCTTGAGCGGGACCATGACGTCGAACGCCATCGAGTTCATCCGCTCGGGCCGGTTGAGCGTCACCACGGCAATGCCGCGACGCGGCTGATCGACGAGAACGAATTCAGTCACGCATGCACGCTATCGCGTGCGGAGACTTACTCCGGCTGGCCGTTGTTCTGGGCGGCGATCGCAGCGTCGATGTCGAACTCCTTGACGCGCTGCACCAGCTCTTCAAGGGCCGCGGGCGGCAACGCGCCGGCCTGGTTGAACACCAGCTTGCCCTTCTTGAAGGCCATCAACGTGGGGATGGACCGGATGTCGGCGGCCGCGGCGAGCGCCTGCTCGGCCTCGGTGTCGACCTTGGCGTACACGACGTCGGGATGCTGTTCCGACGATGCCGCGAACGTCGGTGCGAATGCCTTACAGGGGCCACACCACGACGCCCAGAAATCCACCAGCACGATCTCGTTGTCGTTGATGGTGTCGTTGAATTGGTCGGCGGTGATGTCTTGGGTAGCCACGTAGATTCCTAACGCTGATGGTCAGCTGTGTGTTCCCAGCCTACGGACGAATACCCAGTTCGGTGCGGCCACGCTTGAAGAAATCCGCGATCTCGGCCGTCAGCGAGTCGATGTCGTGCCCGGCCTCGGGTGGGTCTCGTCGCCGGCCGATACGCCGTAGTTCACCTCGTCCTCGGTCACGGCGACGTCGAAGTGTTCCGGCCACAGTGTCGGATGTTGCTGGGGCAGAATATTTTTCAGAGCATAGCCGCCGGCGTAGTGGGCGCGTTGCAGCCAGACCGCAGCGTTTGCATCGAGGTCGAGTTCGGCGTCGACCGGCAACGGGTCGACGATCCGCTACACCCGGCGATCGCCGCGACGGGCCCGGCCAACGGAACGCTGCCGTTTGGAAATACCAGGTCGGTGCCCTGCACAGAAAGGGGCGACCCCGCGCAGTTGGCGGCGGGTAGCGATGTAGGGATGTAGGGACGTAGGGATGCGTCATATCGCATCGAGGGTACGGGCGTGGGCCACTAGCCGGGACTGCCGCCTCGGCCACCAGAACACCTCCACCAGCAGCGCGACCAGGTAGATGACCGATGCGACCGCGCTACCCCAGGAGCCGAAGACGGCGTCCCAGGCCGCCACGCACAGTGCGACAACCAGGACGACGACGAGCACCCACCGCAGCGAACGCGCCTCATCCGCCGCGGCGCACAAACCACGGGCGTAGTCGGTCCGGGGTCCCGCAAACCGCGAATCGTCGAGGCCGGTACCGGCCCGGACCGAGCGGACCACGGCCACGCGTTCGTCACCCGTTAGCGCCTTCGCTCCTGGCCAGTACCGTTCCAGGCGGCGCGCCATCCAGATGCCGTAGCAGGTGCCGACGACGACCGTGACGATCACCCCGCTGAGAAGAAAGCCGGAGTCCAGCCATGCCAGCGCCCCGAGGCAGAGCCCGACGCAGCCGCCGACCGTCAGCGCGCGGCGGGCGAACCCGCCCCGCCAGACGACCGCAGGCACCGTGACCACGAAGTCATTCTGGCCCGCGCATCACCCCTCGGAGCGCGCAATCAGATTTCCGTCAACGCCTTCGGCCGCAACAACAGCGTCGCCACCACGCTGATCAGCGCGGTGGCCACGAGGTAGGTGCACGCCAGCCACGGCGACTGGTTTGTCGCCGCGATCAATGCGGTCAGGATGAGCGGGGTGAGCCCGGAGGAATACACCCCCGACAACTGGTACACCGTCGACAGCCCCGTGTAGCGGATCCGCGCCGGATACAACGACGCGTAGAGCGTCCCCTGGGCCCCGTAGAACCACGCGTGAATCACGCCGAACACCACCAGCATTCCGAGCGCGTAGGCCGTCATGCTGCCGGTGTTGAACAGCGTGAACACCGGGAACACCGCGACCGCGTAGGCCACGATTCCGCTCGCGTACACCGTCTTCGCGCCGAACCGGTCGGTCAGCAATCCGGAGACCGGAAGCAGCACCGCCATCAACAGTGCGGCGACGGTGACGGCGATCAGCACCGGTACCCGCTCGAGTTTGAGCGTGCCGGTCGCATACGAGATCGCGAACACGCCCCACGTGTTGAACGCCGCGCCCTCGCCCCACCGCGACAACAGACCCAGCACCGTGTTGCGCAGCGCGGGCCGCCGGAAGACGTCGCGCAGTGGTACCGCCGACCGGGCGTCCTCGTCGCGGACCTTCTCGAAGGCCGGGGTCTCGGTCGCCTTCCACCGCACGATGAAGCCGAACACCACAAGCACGATGCTGATCAGGAATGCGATGCGCCAGCCATACGATTCGAAAGCGTCGTCAGGTAGGGCGATTTGGAGCAGCGCGAACACACCGGTGCCCAACGCGAGTCCGAGCGCGAGGCCGACCTGAGGCACGCTGCCCGCCAGCCCACGCCGGCGCGGATGGCTGTGTTCGACGGCGAGCAGAATCGCGCCCGCCCACTCGCCGCCGAGCGCAAAACCCTGGATGACGCGCAACAGCACCAACAGAATGGGCGCGAGCACGCCGATCTGCGCGGCGGTGGGCAACGCCCCCATCAGAGCGGTGGCTCCGCCCATCAGAACCATGGTGAGCGCCAGCGTCTTCTTCCTGCCGATTCGGTCGCCCACATGGCCGAACACGAACCCGCCGATCGGGCGGACGACGAACCCGACCGCGAACGTCGCGAACGACAGCAGCGTCCCGATCAGAGAGCTCTGATCCGGAAAGAACGCCTGATTGAAAACAAGGCTCGCCGCGGTCGCATAGAGGAAGAAGTCGTACCACTCGATCGTGGTCCCGACGAGGCTGGCGACCAGCGCGGTGCGGACCCTCGACGCGTCCGCCGTGGAATCGGTTACCGGGCTTGCCGGTTCGGTCGAGACATCGGTCGCTGAAGACACGAAGTTCGACAATTCCCGATTCGGTCACGGCGGCACAGATTTGTGCACGCCGTGATTCAAAGGAAGCGGCCTCGTGTAACTAGACGGTGAAGCCGAGTGCGCGCAGCTGCTCGCGGCCGTCCTCGGTGATCTTGTCCGGGCCCCACGGCGGATTCCACACCCAGTTGATCTTCAACTCGTTGACCAACCCCGCGCCGACCAGAGCGGTGCGCGACTGGTCCTCGATCACGTCGGTGAGCGGACAGGCGGCCGAGGTCAGAGTCATGTCGATCAACGCGACGTTGCCTTGCTCCCCCTGCTCGACGTTGATCCCGTAGACCAAGCCAAGATCGACGACATTGATACCGAGCTCCGGGTCGACAACGTCGCGCATCGCCTCCTCGAGATCGAACAACAGCTCCTCGTTGGGCACTGCGGTGTCACTCATCCTGCCTCCTGAAATCTCTCCGATGCCTGTGACAGCGCATCTTTGAAAGCCATCCATCCCAGCAGCGCGCACTTGACCCGCGCCGGGTACTTCGCGACGCCGGCGAACGCGATGCCGTCGCCGATCACGTCCTCATCTCCCTCGACGGTCCCGCGGGAGGAGATCATCTCGCTGAACGCGGCGACGGTCTTCAATGCGTCGCCTACGCTCTGCCCGATCACCTGGTCGGTCAGCACCGAGGTCGAGGCCTGGCTGATCGAACAGCCCTGCCCGTCATAGGAGATGTCGACCACCTGCTCACCGTCATCGGACAGCGCCACCCGCAGCGTCACCTCATCGCCACACGTCGGGTTGACGTGATGGACCTGCGCACCGAACGGCTCACGCAACCCGCGGTTGTGCGGATGCTTGTAGTGATCGAGGATCACTTCCTGGTAGATCTGCTCCAGCCGCACGTCAGTCCCTGCCGAAGAATTCCACGGCCCGGCGCACACCGGCCACCAGGCGATCGACCTCGTCGAACGTGTTGTACACCGCGAACGACGCACGCGCCGTGGCGGCGATACCGAATCGGCGGTGCAGCGGATATGCGCAGTGATGACCGACACGCACCGCCACGCCGTCGTCGTCGAGCACCTGGCCGACGTCGTGCGCGTGAACACCGTCGACGACGAAGCTGACCGGCGACGCCCGGTTCTCCAGCGACGTCGGGCCGATGACGCGCACACCGTCGATCGCGGTCAGCCCCTCGAGCGCCGCGGCGACCAGTTCGATCTCGTGCTTTTCAACGGCGTCCATGCCGATCGCACGCAGATATCGTGCGGCCGCGGCCAATCCGACCACCTGCGACGTCATCGGCGTACCCGCCTCAAAGCGTTGCGGCGCCGGCGCGTACGTCGTCTCCTCCATCGTGACCGTCGCGATCATCGACCCGCCGGTGAGGAAGGGCGGCATCGAGTTCAGCAGAGCGCCACGGCCGTACAGCACGCCGATCCCGGTGGGTCCGAGCATCTTGTGGCCGGAGAACGCCGCGTAGTCGACGTCGAGTGCATGCAGGTCGACGGGCTGATGCGGCACCGACTGGCACGCGTCGAGCACGGTCAGCGCGCCCACCGCTTTCGCCCGCGAGACCAGCTCGTCGACCGGCGCGAGTGCCCCGGTCACATTCGAATGATGGCTGAAAGCAACGACTTTCACTCGCTCGTCGAGCTGCAGCGAAGCCAGGTCGATGCGCCCGTCCTCGGTCACGCCGTACCACTTGAGCGTCGCGCCGGTCCGACGTGCCAATTCCTGCCACGGAATCAGGTTGGCGTGGTGTTCGAGTTCGGTCGTGACGATGACGTCGCCCGGCCCGACGGCCTGCCCGAACCGCGAATCCCCCACGGCGTAGGACACCAGGTTGATCGCCTCGGTGGCATTCTTGGTGAACACCAGCTCGTCGGGGTCGGCGCCCACGAACGCCGCGATCTCGGCGCGCCCGTCCTCGTAGGCGTCTGTCGCCTCCTCCATCAACTGGTGCGCGCCGCGGTGCACCGCGCCGTTGGAGGTCACCAGGAACTCGCGCTCGGCGTCGAGCACCTGCACCGGCCGCTGTGAGGTCGCCCCGCTATCCAGATACGCCAACGTGTTTCCGCCGCGCATCTGCTTCTTGAGGATCGGGAAGTCCGCGCGGATGGCGGTGAGATCCAGCGGGCGAACGGAGGCGGTCATGGGTTACGCCTCCGCGGCCGCCGTCTGCGTGAACCGGACGTAGCCGTTCTCCTCGAGCTCGTCGGCCAGCTCCGGACCACCGGAGGTGACGATGCGGCCGTCGACGAACACGTGCACGAACTGCGGCTGGATGTAACGCAGAATGCGGGTGTAGTGGGTGATCAACAGCACGCCGCCGTTCTCGCTCTCGGCGTACCGGTTGACGCCCTCGCTGACGACCCGCAGTGCGTCGACGTCCAGGCCGGAGTCGGTCTCGTCGAGGATCGCGATCTTCGGCTTGAGCAGGGCCAGCTGCAGGATCTCGTGGCGCTTCTTCTCACCGCCCGAGAAGCCCTCGTTGACACTGCGTTCGGAGAACGACGCGTCGATCTCGAGATCGGTCATCGCGGACTTGACCTCTTTGACCCAGTGCCGCAGCTTCGGCGCCTCACCGCGGACGGCCGTCGCGGCGGTGCGCAGGAAGTTCGACATCGAGACACCTGGCACCTCGACCGGGTACTGCATTGCCAGGAACAGGCCTGCGCGGGCGCGCTCGTCGATGCTCATCTCCAGCACGTCCTGCCCGTCCAGCGTGATCGAACCGCACGTCACCGTGTACTTGGGGTGACCGGCGATCGCGTAGGACAGCGTCGACTTGCCCGAACCGTTCGGCCCCATCACCGCGTGGGTCTCCCCCGACTTCACGGTCAGGTCGACACCCTTGAGGATCGGGATCTCGGTCTGCTCGGGAGTCTGCACCGAGACGTGCAGGTCTTTGATTTCCAGTGTGGTCATGATTGTTGCTGTTCTCTCGTCTCTGAATTCAATCCAGCCGTGATCGCTAGTTCTCGTTCAATTGCTTCGGTCAGGCGTTCGCGCACCGCGGGCACGGCGATCTTGGCGATGATCTCGTTGAAGAAACCGCGCACCACCAGGCGTCGCGCCTGATCTTCGGGGATGCCGCGGGCGCGCAGATAGAACAATTGCTCGTCGTCGAAACGTCCGGTGGCACTTGCGTGCCCGGCGCCGACGATCTCACCCGTCTCGATCTCGAGGTTCGGCACCGAGTCGGCGCGCGCGCCGTCGGTGAGCAGCAGGTTGCGGTTCACCTCGAAAGTGTCGGTGCCGGTCGCCTCCGCGCGGATCAACACGTCGCCGACCCACACGGTGTGCGCATCGGGCCGGTTGGACGCCGGATCACCCTGCAGCGCACCCTTGTACAGCACGTCGGACTTGCAGTTCGGGTGGGCGTGGTCGACCAGCAGTCGCGACTCGAAGTGCTGACCGTCATCGGCGAAGTAGGTGCCGAGCAGTTTGGCGTCGCCGCCGGGCGCGGTGAAGCGCACCGTCGCCGCCGTCCGAACCACGTCCCCGCCGAGAGTCACGTTGACGTGCCCCAGCACCGCGTCCTTGCCCAGGCGCGCGTGATGCGCGCTGACGTGCACCATGTCGTCGGCCCAGTCGGCGATCCAGATCACGCCGAGACCGGCCGAGTCGCCGACGATGATCTCGACGTTGTCGGCGTAGGTCCCGCTGCCACGCAGGTCCACGACGACGATGGCGCGCGAGAGTTCCTCGACGCGGATCTGCAGGTGCCCGTAGGCCACCGCGCCCTCACCCGGGCCGGTGACGTCGATCTCGATCGGCTCGGCCAAGGCGG
>NZ_LZMD01000064.1 GCF_001668575.1 Mycobacterium sp. 1164985.4 | reverse complement strand
AGATGCTCGCAACCACTATCCACAAATCAAACACCACACCCCACCACCAAAGACAGGGCGACAACACGTCCTCCCACCACACACAGTGGCCAGGGAACCAACGGGCTTGTTGTCTCAAAGCCCAATAGTGTGTCTGGCAATCCTTTCACCGCAATCCAGCCGAAACTGAACCCCGTTGCGGCTCAACGTTTGTTGCTGCACCAGACCCCCACCCACTACAGGTGTGAGGCCATCCAACGAATCCGTCTGGGACACCGGAAAATCCGCGATCTGCGGGCCGGCCCAAACATCGTGGTGCTCCTTAGAAAGGAGGTGATCCAGCCGCACCTTCCGGTACGGCTACCTTGTTACGACTTCGTCCCAATCGCCGATCCCACCTTCGACGGCTCCCTCCCACAAGGGGTTAGGCCACCGGCTTCGGGTGTTACCGACTTTCATGACGTGACGGGCGGTGTGTACAAGGCCCGGGAACGTATTCACCGCAGCGTTGCTGATCTGCGATTACTAGCGACTCCGACTTCACGGGGTCGAGTTGCAGACCCCGATCCGAACTGAGACCGGCTTTGAAAGGATTCGCTCCACCTCACGGCATCGCAGCCCTTTGTACCGGCCATTGTAGCATGTGTGAAGCCCTGGACATAAGGGGCATGATGACTTGACGTCATCCCCACCTTCCTCCGAGTTGACCCCGGCAGTCTCTCACGAGTCCCCGCCATAACGCGCTGGCAACATGAGACAAGGGTTGCGCTCGTTGCGGGACTTAACCCAACATCTCACGACACGAGCTGACGACAGCCATGCACCACCTGCACACAGGCCACAAGGGAAACGACATCTCTGCCGCCGTCCTGTGCATGTCAAACCCAGGTAAGGTTCTTCGCGTTGCATCGAATTAATCCACATGCTCCGCCGCTTGTGCGGGCCCCCGTCAATTCCTTTGAGTTTTAGCCTTGCGGCCGTACTCCCCAGGCGGGGTACTTAATGCGTTAGCTACGGCACGGATCCCAAGGAAGGAAACCCACACCTAGTACCCACCGTTTACGGCGTGGACTACCAGGGTATCTAATCCTGTTCGCTCCCCACGCTTTCGCTCCTCAGCGTCAGTTACTGCCCAGAGACCCGCCTTCGCCACCGGTGTTCCTCCTGATATCTGCGCATTCCACCGCTACACCAGGAATTCCAGTCTCCCCTGCAGTACTCCAGTCTGCCCGTATCGCCCGCACGCCCACAGTTAAGCTGTGAGTTTTCACGGACAACGCGACAAACCACCTACGAGCTCTTTACGCCCAGTAATTCCGGACAACGCTCGCACCCTACGTATTACCGCGGCTGCTGGCACGTAGTTGGCCGGTGCTTCTTCTGTACCTACCGTCACTTGCGCTTCGTCGGTACTGAAAGAGGTTTACAACCCGAAGGCCGTCATCCCCCACGCGGCGTCGCTGCATCAGGCTTGCGCCCATTGTGCAATATTCCCCACTGCTGCCTCCCGTAGGAGTCTGGGCCGTATCTCAGTCCCAGTGTGGCCGGACACCCTCTCAGGCCGGCTACCCGTCGTCGCCTTGGTAGGCCATCACCCCACCAACAAGCTGATAGGCCGCGGGCTCATCCCACACCGCAAAAGCTTTCCCCCACCAGACCATGCGGCCAGCAGGAAATATTCGGTATTAGACCCAGTTTCCCAGGCTTATCCCAAAGTGCAGGGCAGATCACCCACGTGTTACTCACCCGTTCGCCACTCGAGTACCCCCGAAAGGGCCTTTCCGTTCGACTTGCATGTGTTAAGCACGCCGCCAGCGTTCGTCCTGAGCCAGGATCAAACTCTCCAAACAAAAACTGTCCGAAAAAATTCGACCATAACCAAAGACACCAAAAACTGGCATCAAAAAACATCCACCCCTAAACGGGAAAAA
>NZ_LZMD01000063.1 GCF_001668575.1 Mycobacterium sp. 1164985.4 | reverse complement strand
AGGGCAACGAATTCTGCATCCTGGCCGCCGAAGATTGACCCCTCGGCCCCTATTAGCGCGAGCGTGCGTGTTTGCACACGACACGCCGCGCATCAGCGACAGTTTGTGCACGCTGAGCTCTCCGTGAGCGCGCGGTCAATCCGCCGCGGCGTTGGGCTTCAACGGCGGACAGCGCCCGTCGACGACGGCCAACTCGAAGTGCCAGATCTCGTTGGCATAGACCTGGCACAGGCCGAACTCGCGACCGTTGGCGATCAGCCACTTGTCCGCCTCGACAGGACCGATGTCGACGGCCTGACCGGTGACGTGCTTCGACTTCTCCGGCGAGGCCACGAATTCCCGTGCAGCTCCGATGCTTCCGTACTTGACGACACCGTCGGCGAACAGCCTCTCCTGGAAACCCTTCGATCGCCACCCCGACGAGATGCGCATCTCGATGCCGTCGCTCTCGGCGCGGCGGGCCGCCTTCTGAACCGACTCGCGCAGCTGCGGGTCGAGCCACTCCACGATCGGATCGTGAGTGTCGAATGGGCTGAGCGTGCGACTGTCGGGCAGCCAACCGCCG
Organism: Mycobacterium sp. 1164985.4; assembly: GCF_001668575.1. Taxonomy (GTDB): domain Bacteria; phylum Actinomycetota; class Actinomycetes; order Mycobacteriales; family Mycobacteriaceae; genus Mycobacterium. Next base: position 234 of record NZ_LZMD01000063.1, on the reverse strand, counting down.
ACGGTGTCCTGCGCTGCCGGTCCGAGCTTCATGGGTTCCTGGCCGACGACGGGTGCCGGGGCCGGTGGCGGCGCGGCCGTGCCACACGCCGCAACTGCCCACACCGACACGGCCGCGAGCGTGCACATGAGGCTGAGTTTTCGCGGCGTGTCGTGTACAAACACGCACGCTCGCGCTAATAGGGGCCGAGGGGTCAATCTTCGGCGGCCAGGATGCAGAATTCGTTGCCCTCGG
>NZ_LZMD01000062.1 GCF_001668575.1 Mycobacterium sp. 1164985.4 | reverse complement strand
CCGAAGAAAAGGAGTTCTGCAGCCTGGCCGGCGAGGATTGACCCCTCGGCCCCTATTAGCGCGAGCGTGCGTGTTTGTACACGACACGCCGCGAAAACTCAGCCTCATGTGCACGCTCGCGGCCGTGTCGGTGTGGGCAGTTGCGGCGTGTGGCACGGCCGCGCCGCCACCGGCCCCGGCACCCGTCGTCGGCCAGGAACCCATGAAGCTCGGACCGGCAGCGCAGGACACCGTCGGCGGTTGGCTGCCCGACAGTCGCACGCTCAGCCCATTCGACACTCACGATCCGATCGTGGAGTGGCTCGACCCGCAGCTGCGCGAGTCGGTTCAGAAGGCGGCCCGCCGCGCCGAGAGCGACGGCATCGAGATGCGCATCTCGTCGGGGTGGCGATCGAAGGGTTTCCAGGAGAGGCTGTTCGCCGACGGTGTCGTCAAGTACGGAAGCATCGGAGCTGCACGGGAATTCGTGGCCTCGCCGGAGAAGTCGAAGCACGTCACCGGTCAGGCCGTCGACATCGGTCCTGTCGAGGCGGACAAGTGGCTGATCGCCAACGGTCGCGAGTTCGGCCTGTGCCAGGTCTATGCCAACGAGATCTGGCACTTCGAGTTGGCCGTCGTCGACGGGCGCTGTCCGCCGTTGAAGCCCAACGCCGCGGCGGATTGACCGCGCGCTCACGGAGAGCTCAGCGTGCACAAACTGTCGCTGATGCGCGGCGTGTCGTGTGCAAACACGCACGCTCGCGCAACCAAGGAAACAAGGGGAAGCCCAGTCAGTTCTGGTGCAGGGCCTCGTTCAGCGTGATGCCGGTGCCGTCCCGCTTGACCACCTCGACGGCCCCTGACAGCGAATTGCGCCGGAACAACAGATTGTTGGCTCCCGAGAGCTCTCGCGCCTTGACGGTCTTGCCGTCGCCGGTCTGCACCTTGGTGCCCGCCGTGACGTACAACCCCGCCTCGATCACACAATCATCGCCGAGCGAAATGCCAAGGCCCGCATTGGCGCCGAGCAGACACCGCTTGCCGATCGAGATCACCTCGGTGCCGCCGCCCGAGAGCGTACCCATGATCGACGCGCCGCCGCCGACGTCGGATCCGTCGCCGACCACCACGCCCGCCGAGATGCGGCCCTCGACCATCGAGCTGCCGAGCGTGCCCGCGTTGTAGTTGACGAAGCCCTCGTGCATGACGGTGGTGCCCTCGGCCAGATGCGCGCCCAGGCGCACCCGGTCGGCGTCGGCCACCCGCACGCCGGTCGGTAACACGTAGTCGACCATCCGAGGGAACTTGTCCACGCCGTAGACCGTCACGGGGCCGCGCTTGCGCAACCGCGCCCGCACGATCTCGAAGCCGGTGACCGCGCACGGCCCGTGGTTCGTCCACACGACGTTGGTCAGCACCCCGAAGAAGCCGTCGGCGTTCAGGCCGTGCGGCGCGACCAGCCGGTGTGAGAGCAGGTGCAACCGCAGATAGGCGTCGTAGGCGTCGGCGGCCTTGTCATCCAGCGACGAGATCACCGTCCGCACCGCCACGATGTCGACTCCGCGATCCTCGTCGCGCCCGGTCAGCGCGCCCAACTCCTCGGGTACCTCGGCAACCGAGAGCCGGCTGGTGCCCGACGGGCCGTCACCGCCGAGTTCGGGTGCCGGGAACCATGTGTCGAGGACCGATCCGTCGGCGGCGATCGTCGCCAGCCCCATACCTGCAGCAGAAGTCACGCGGATAAGACTAACGTCAGCCGTGTGGGCCTCGATTTGCACGGTGATCCGATCGCGCTGACCGCTGCGCTGGTGGACATCCCCAGCGTGTCGCGCCATGAGACGCGCATCGCCGACGAGGTCGAGGCCGCGCTGCGCGAACAGACGAATCTCGAAGTCATCCGCAACGCCAACGCCGTGCTGGCCCGAACGAACCTGGGCTTGCCATCGCGGGTTCTGCTTGCGGGCCACCTCGACACCGTGCCGGTCGCCGACAACCTGCCGAGCCGCCTCGTCAACGGCGAGTTGCACGGCTGCGGCACCTCCGACATGAAGTCCGGCGACGCGGTGTTTCTGCACCTGGCCGCGACCGTCGCGGAACCGACGCACGACATGACGCTGGTGATGTACGACTGCGAGGAGATCGAGGCGTCCGCCAACGGATTGAACCGCATCGAGAAGGAACTGCCCGACTGGCTGCAGGCCGACGTGGCGATCCTCGGCGAACCGTCCGGCGGCTACATCGAGGCCGGTTGCCAGGGCACGCTGCGGGTCGTGATCAGCGCCACCGGCACCCGCGCCCACTCGGCGCGATCGTGGTTGGGCGACAACGCCATTCACAAGCTCGGCGCGGTGCTCGACCGGCTTGCGTCGTATCAGCCCCGCAGTGTGGAGATCGACGGCTGCACCTACCGCGAAGGCCTTTCCGCCGTGCGCATCGACGGCGGTATCGCGGGCAACGTCATCCCCGACGCAGCATCGGTCACGGTGAATTTCCGGTTCGCGCCCGACCGGGGCGTCGACGAGGCGCTGCACCACGTTCGGGAGGTGTTCGACGGCCTCGACCTCGAGATCGAACTGACCGACGCGGCGGCCGGGGCGTTGCCGGGGCTGACCAAACCGGCCGCGGCGGCGTTGGTTAAGGCCGCAGGAGGCCAGGTTCGCGCCAAGTACGGATGGACCGACGTGTCCCGATTCGCCGCGCTCGGCATTCCGGCGGTCAACTATGGGCCCGGCGACCCGAACCTTGCGCACCGTGTCGACGAGCGCGTCGAGATCGAGAAGATCACCGCCGCGGCCGACGTGTTGCGCCGGTATTTAACCGCTTGACCGCACACCTACCCTGAACACGTGTGAGTTGACGAAGTCTCCGGGTGCTGCCCGGACCGGACCGTCCCTGCTTTCCGTGCGATTCACGAAGAGACCACTCACATGTCTTCCATCGTCTGTTCAGATCTGTCTTTCGCGTGGCCCGATGACACGCCGCTGTTCGACGGCCTGTCCTTCACCGTCGGCGAGGGCCGAACCGGTCTGGTCGCCCCGAACGGTGCGGGAAAGAGCGCGTTGCTCAAGCTCATCGCTGCAGAGCTGACGCCGACGTCGGGCTCCGTCACCGTCGAGGGCCGCCTCGGATATCTGCCCCAGTCGCTGCCCTACATCGCGCATCGCACCGTCGCCGAGCTCTTGGGCGTCGCTCCCGTGATCGAGGCGCTCGACGCCCTCGCCGACGGCAATCCCGACGAGGAGGTCTTCGCCACAATCGGCGACGACTGGGACGTCGAGGAACGCGCGCGGGCGCAGCTGGATCGCCTCGGCCTGAGCCATATCGCGCTCGACCGTCGGCTCGACACGCTGTCCGGTGGCGAGATCGTGAGCATCGGCATCGTCACCCAGCTCCTGATCCGCCCCGACCTGCTCCTGCTCGACGAGCCAACCAACAACCTCGATCTCGACGCGCGGCATCGGCTCTACGGCGCGCTCGACGACTTCGCCGGTTGCCTACTCGTGGTCAGCCACGACCGGATGCTGCTCGACCGGATGGACCGAATCGTCGAGCTGTACAACGGCGAACTCCATTCATACGGTGGCAATTTCACGATGTACACCGAAGCGGTCGAGCTCGAGCAACGCGTCGCCGAGAGCAACGTGCGCAGCGCGCAACAGCTCCTCAAGCGCGAGAAGCGGGAGAAACAACAGGCTCGCGAGCGGGCGGCGCGGCGAGCCGGTACGGCAGCCCGCAACATGAAGGACGCCGGACTGCCGAAAATTGTTGCCGGAGCGCAGAAGCGGCGTGCGCAGGAGTCGGCGGGCCGCGTTGACCGGGTCGGTGCGGCACGGGTAGGCGACGCAAGAGACCGTCTGCAGGAGGCCGAACGCGCGGTGCGAGACGATGACACCCTCGTGCTCGATCTGCCCGACACCGCGGTTCCCGCAGGCCGAGACGTGCTCACCGCTAAAGGGCTACGTTTCTTGGTCGGTGGCCGCTCGGTCCTCGACAACGTCGACCTGTCGGTGCGCGGCCCCGAGCGCATCGCGCTCACCGGTCCGAATGGGACGGGCAAGTCGACGCTGCTGCGCATCGTGACTGCAGATGTGGAACCGGACGGCGGAACGGTGGCTCGCGGTAGCGGTCGCATTGCGTACCTGTCGCAGCGGCTCGACCTGCTCGATCCGCGCGACACGGTCGCCGAGAGTCTGGCCGCCTTCGCGCCGAGCCTCTCGCACACCCGTCGCATGCATCTGCTGGCGCAATTCCTTTTCCATGGCGACCGCATCCATCTGCCGGTGGGCGCGCTGTCCGGCGGTGAGCGACTGCGCGCGACGCTGGCTTGCGTGTTGTTCGCCGAACCGGCACCCGAACTGCTCCTGCTCGACGAGCCCACCAACAACCTCGACCTCGTCAGCGTCGGGCAGCTCCAGGCCGCCCTGAATGCCTACCGCGGCGCGTTCATCGTCGTCAGCCACGACGATCGGTTTCTCGCCGAGATCGGCGTGCAGCGGTGGCTCCGGCTATCCGACGGCAGTCTCCAGGACGTAAGGATGCCCTGATCGCGCGTCGTGCGGGTCGAAATCGGCGCGCGGACAGCTACCGGAGGCACGGTAAGTTTGAGACCCGAAGCGTGTCATCAAGGGGGTCGCGCCATGGGCATCACGCCCGATTCCAGCCCGTACGGTGGCCAGACCGTGACCGGCCCGGGCTGGCCGAACGTCGACGAGGAGACGTTGGCCGCCGCCGCGGCGTCCTACGAGGCGCTCGCGGGCAAGATCAGCGGCAATGTGGTCCCCGAACAGCAGGGCCAGCTGATGAAGCTGTCCGACTCATGGGAGGGCGCGGGCGCGGTCGCCGCGGCGGGCGAGGCCACCACCATCATCGGCGGGCACGAGGCCAATGCGGCGCAGGCGGCCGCGATCGCCGCCAAGCTGCGCGCGATGGAGGCCACCGTCGTGAAGACGAAGACGCTGGCCAACACGATCGCCCAAGAGGTCCAGCAGGAGTGTGAAGCGATTGCGGCGATGCCGTTCAGCAACACCCAGGAGCTGGTGCAGAGCCGGATCAAGATGGGGCTATCTCAGAACATCGCCAACGTCACGGCGAACACCACCGAACTCGCCAACACCCTCGGCGTTCCACCGAGCATCCCGCTGTTCGGCGCTCCGCCGGTGCCCGGCGGCAAGGAGGCGCAAGACAGCAGCAAGGATGCCGCGCAGCAGGCGGGCGACGGCTCCCAACAGGCCATGCAGATGATGAGCCAGATGGGCTCGATGGCCGCGCAGCTGCCCATGCAGCTCGGGCAGTCGCTGATGGCTGTGCCGCAGCAGATGGGCCAGCAGCTCTCGCAGCCGCTGCAACAGCTGACGTCTCTGTTCGGCCAGGGCGGCAAGGCGGACTCGCTCGGGGCCGCGGGGCTTCCGTTCTCGTCGTTCTCCAACCATCCGCTGGCCGGCGGCTCGGGTTCAGGCGGCGGATCGGGCATGGTGCGCGCGGCTTCGCTGCCCGGATCCGGGGGTGCACCGCTGCAGACGCCGCAGATGGCGAATCTTGTTGGCAGCAAGGCCGTCAGCACCGCGCCCGCCCGCGAGGGCGCGACGGCCGGCGCGGCCGCGGCCGGCGGTGCCGTCCCGATGGCCGCCGGTGGCGGGATGGGCGGGATGGCGCCGATGATGGGGCAGCGCGGCGCCAGCGGCGGCACCGTTGCCGGGCTGGCCGTGCCAGCGCCGCTCGAGCACGACTTGGATGATGACGACGATGACGACTGGTGACGAGGAGCGCGCATGGGTGGGCCGCTGAGAAAGCCGGAGGGCATCAGCTGGAACGCGGCGGCGGTCGAGCTGCCCGAGATCCCGACGATCGCGCCGGGACAGGACGCGATGAGCGCCACCATCTCGGCGGTGTTGCCGACCCTGGCCGCTCAGCTGACCGCCAATGTCGCCGCGCTGTCCGCGAAGGAGAACACCTTTTCAGGCAAGGTGGGTGCTGCGCAGGCCGCCTACGAGAATTCCGATGACGTCGGCTCGCAGTCGGTCGGCCAGATCGTCGGGATGCTCGGTCAGGTCGGTCAGCAGGCCGGCCAGATGGGGCAGATGGCGGGTGCGCCATCGCAGGCCCTCGGCGGGCAGACCGGGATGTTCGGCTCGCTGATGCAGCAGGCCATGCAGGGCGCCCAGTCGGCGGGCGGCCCGCCCTCGACCGGCCAGGGTGCCGTGGGCACGGCATCCGGCGGAGGCGCACCTGGTGGTGCCGCAGCCGCGGGCGCTGGTGCCCCGGCGGGACCGACGGCGCAGCAGCCACGCGAGGACGCCCAGCGCGAGGCCGATCAGGCCGACGGTCGCGAGGACCGCCAGCTGCTGCAGCGCGCCGACGACCGCCCGTGGGACGGCGCGTCCGGACCGGAACGTGGCGAGACAGGCGCGGGACCAGTGCCGGTCGCTCCGCCGGAGTCCAGGTCCGACGACGACGCCGCCCGTAACCTGTAGCGCGGGTTTCTGCGGTTAGGGTCGTGATCGCGCCCAGCGAGCAGCCCTCAGCGCAGTATCTGCTGGCTAGCCCACCTGCGGACGCGTCTGCGCAGGCCGCGGCGGCTCTGCGACGACCGGCGGCGCGGAAGGCCGTGCTGGTGTGTCGCCCTGCGGTGCGGCCTGGGCGCTCGGCTCTGCCCGGGCCGCGGGCTCGGGTGGCTCCTCGGGATCCTCGGATCGCGTGTCGGTGTCCTCTGGTTTGCGGTCGCGGCGCTTCGGGTCCTCGGCCGCAGATGTCGTGGCTCCTTGGGCCGCTTGCATGATCTGCTGCGGAACCTGTTGCAGCCCTTGGGCGAGTCCCAGCAGCGGCGCCGTCACCGCACCGGCCAGCGCTCCGACCTGACCGAGCGCCTGGCCGATCATCTGGTTGTTGGCGGCGGCGCCCTCACCGCTCACGGGGACGCCGGCACCCGCAGCCAAATCCGCCACCTGGCCGGGCGTATCCCGTTGATCCGCAAGCTCTTCGGCAGCCATTCGCAACGTCTCGGCGCCCTCGCGGTCGCCTTGTTCGTACAGCTGCTCGGCCTTGCGCAACAGTTCGGAGATTGTCGATCCGTCGTCGGCCGCGCCCTGCACCGTCCCTAGCCGTGCGTTGAGCGCACTCGACAACGCAGCGCCGACGCCGGCCGCGATCGAGCCTTGGCTAGCCTGGACTCCGGCGGCCTCCGGGACACCGCCGCTCAATTGCGAGAGGTCAGTCGCGATGCGGTCGTGGAGGCCAGCCCAGCCCCGCAATCGGTCGGTCCGGGCGAACAATTCGCTCATGGGTGTCAAGCCTAGGACCGCGGCGGCACCGGTCCCGACACCAAATCTCAGCGATGGGCTTCAGCCTGAGCGGCGGCGTCAGAGGCCGCGCCGTGCCACCCGCGCGCCGCGTATCCGTGCGATGCCTCCGCCAGTGCGGCCGCATTCCGGGCCGCGAGCGCCCGACCGTGGCCGAAAGCCAGATGTCCGGCGACACAGTCGCATTCGGCGCTGACCCGCTCGATCGCATCGACAGCCCGCATGTCGCCGAGCCGAACCGCGTCCACCAGAGCGCGCAGCGCGACCGCCGACTGCCCGCCGCGCTCCGCGTTGCGCACCGCCTCACGGGCCGCGGCGACCGCACCGTGCTCGTCGCGACGCGCCCACATCGTCCACGCCCGCGCCAGGGCCAACTCGGGGGCGAACAGCATCGACTTCAAACCGTGTCGAGACTCCGCGCGCGCCAAGGCCTTTCCCGCTTCGGCGCCCGCGCCGAGCTGCCCGAGCGCCTGCGCCAGCAGCATCCACGCCAACGGGCCCCACGAGTAGCCGGTCGGCGACAGTGCGGCCGCCGCCCGACGCAACAGACGCACCGCCTCCTCGAGTTCACCCTTGGCGATCAACACGTCGGCCACCAGCACCTCACCGATCGCGCGCCCGGGTTGCTGCAGCTGCGCGAAGTCGGTGAGCCGCTGCGCCAGCTGTTGCGCCCGGTCCAGCTCACCGGCCATCACCAGCGCCGTCGTCTGACCGAACCCGCTGGTGAACCGCAACAGCCCCGGATGACCCGCGGCCATCGCACGTTCGGCCAACGTGTCGACATCGGCGAAGCGACCGGTCCGCGCCGAACTCAGCGCCGCGGCCGCTGCGGCCCAGCCCACAGCCGTGTCGTCGGCGGCCGGCGAGGCCAGCACCTCTGTGGCGATGTCCATTGCCCGAGTGACGTTTCCGGCGTTCATCGCGAATGTCGCCGACAACGCGTCCAGCGTGGTCTGTGCCATCGGCGTGGACACCCGGTTCCTCGTCGCGCGCAGGAACGCGGTGGCGCGCTCGGGCTCGGAAAGCATCCAGAATTGGTTCGCCGCGCGCGGCAGCGCCCACGCCATCAGCTCGGTCTCCGACAGCGCAGCGCTGTCCACGTCGGCGAGCACCGCGTCCGCGTCGCGGCCGCGCCCCTGCCAGGCCAGCGCGTACGCCAGCGTCAGCCGCGTCGAGAAGTCTTCGGAGCGCTGCAGTGCAGCGCGGCCGAGCCGTTCGCTGAGGACCAGATCGCCGAGTCGCAACGCCTCGGCGGCGGCCGCGGACAACTCGGCGGGCTCCTGCGGGCTGTCGCTGTCCAGCGCCAGCACCGCGCGACGCAACCGGTCGACGACCCCGTATCCGGGCCGCTCGGCCAGCCGGTCGACGAGTTCACCGCGCAGCCTGCGCAACTCGACGCCACCCAACACCCCGCGCACCGCGTCGGCGAACAACGGGTGCGCCGGACGCACCCAGCCGTCGTCGACAACGACCGCGCCCGAAGCCGCTGCGGCCTCGACGGATTCGCGGCCGGTCAACGCTTCGAGCTCACCGATCACCAGCGGATCGTCGACGGCCAGGTACTCCAAAACGCGGTGGGCGGCTGCGGGCAACGCGGCGACGAACTCGTCGACCGAGGCGGCCAGGCGACGGTCGTCGTGACCCGGCGGCTGTAGGTCGATGCGCTCGACGAGGCCGTCGTCCCACAACGCCGAGACCCCGTCGGCCATCACCCCGGCAGGGGCCACCGTCACGATCAGCGTCGCGGCCCCGCTGACCGCGAGCTGGTAGATCAGGACCGCGGACAGCGGGTCGAGCAGATGACCGTCGTCGACCACCAGCAGTCGTCCGTCGCCCAACGTCTCCCGCGCCCTGCGCAGCACATCCGCGGTCTTGCCGGTGTCGGCGACCTCGATCAGCCCGCTGACCGCCGCGAACGGGACCGCGGACATCGGCGCGGTGGCGGTGACCCAGTCGACGCGGTGGTAGTTGGCTGCGAACCGTTCGGCCGCGGCGCGCGCCAGCGATGTCTTGCCCACGCCGGCGGGCCCGATCAGGACGGCACCGGATCGCTTCTGCAGACCGGCTTCGATCGAATCGAGTGCCGGTCCGGGCGGCGAGGTGACCCACTCAATCGGCACCGCCGGAGTCTATGGCTAAATCGATCGCCACACTCCTCAACGCGGCCCAGGGGCCGCTTGATCGTCGTGCCGCTAGGTTGACCTCGTGTCCGGAGAACCCACCCCCCCACGCGAGTCGCACCGTCAGTGGGCGGTCTGCGTCTACTGCGCATCAGGCCCCACACACCCCGAGCTCATCGCGCTGGCCGAAGATGTCGGACACGCGATCGCGGAGCGGAACTGGAGCCTGGTCTCCGGCGGCGGCAACGTATCGGCGATGGGCGCGCTGGCCACCGCGGCCAGGTCCCGCGGTGGGCACACCGTGGGCGTCATCCCGAAGGCACTGGTGCACCGCGAGGTCGCCGACGTCGATGCCGACGAGCTCGTCGTCACCGACACGATGCGTCAGCGCAAGGAGGTGATGGAGGGACGGGCCGACGCGTTCATCGCCCTACCGGGCGGGATCGGCACTCTCGAGGAGTTCTTCGAAGCCTGGACAGCGGGCTATTTGGGTATGCATGACAAGCCGGTCGTGCTGCTCGACCCCATCGGGCACTACGACGGCCTCTTGGCCTGGTTGCACGAACTGCGCGACAGCGGATACGTCGCGCAGGGCGCGCTGGACCGATTGGACGTCGTCGCCGATGTCGAGTCGGCCCTGGCGGCGTGCGCGCCGCGCCAAGAGCACGGTCACTAGGGTGTGCGACAAACGAACAGGGAGGGACGAACGCGCATGACCGAGAAGTCGGGGACTCGCAGCAGCGTCGGGATATTGGACATCGCCGCCCGCGTGCCGGGACTGATCGCGGACGTGCCGACGATAGTCAGCGGCGTGGTTACCGGGTTCAGTGCCCGACCCTCGGCCAAGACATCGATCGGCAAGGTCTTCCAGGAGCGCGCCGCCCGCTACGGCGACAAGGTCTTCCTGCGGTTCGGCGACGATGAGGTCACCTACCGCGAAGCCAACGAGAGCGTCAACCGGTACGCCGCCGTTCTCGCCGCCCGCGGCGTCGGGCACGGCGATGTCGTCGGCATCATGCTGCGCAACTCGGCCGAGCCGGTCCTGCTGATGCTGGCGGCGGTCAAGTGCGGCGCGATCGCCGGAATGCTGAACTACCACCAGCGCGGTGACGTGCTCGAGCACAGCCTCGGGCTGCTGGGCGCCAAGGCTGTCGTCGCCGACACCGACTTCGTCGAACCGATCACCGAGTCCGGGGCCGACACCGACGGCCTGGTCACCATTGACGAGTTGAAGCGTCTGGCCGCCACGGCGCCGACCGGCAATCCCGCGACCACCGCGGCCGTGCTGGCCAAGGACAAGGCCTTCTACATCTTCACGTCGGGCACCACCGGTATGCCGAAGGCCAGCGTGATGACGCACTACCGCTGGCTGCGGGCACTCGCCGGGTTCGGCGGCCTAGGAATGCGGTTGAACAGCAAGGACACGCTGTACTGCTGCCTGCCGCTGTATCACAACAACGCGCTGACGGTCGCGATGTCGTCGGTGCTGAACGCCGGCGCGACGCTGGCCATCGGGAAGTCGTTCTCGGCGTCGAAGTTCTGGGACGAGGTGATCCGCTACGACGCGACCGCGTTCGTCTACATCGGCGAGATCTGTACGTACCTGCTCAACCAGCCCGAGAAGGACACCGACCGCAAGCACAAGGTGCGGGTGATCGGCGGCAACGGCCTGCGACCGGCGATCTGGGACGACTTCACCAAACGCTTCGGCATCGACCGGGTCTGCGAGTTCTATGCCGCCAGCGAGGGCAACACCGCGTTCGTCAACTTCTTCAACCTGGACAAGACCACCGGCATCTGCCCGTCTCCGGTCGCCTTCGTCGAGTACGACCAGGACAGCGGTGAGCCGCTGCGTGACGACAAGGGCCGGGTCAAGAAGGTCCGCAACGGCGAACCGGGCCTGCTGCTGTCCAAGGTGAGCAGCTTCCAGCCGTTCGACGGCTACACCGACGACGAGGAATCAGAGAAGAAGCTGGTGCGCGGCGCCTTCAAGGAGGGCGACGTGTGGTTCAACACCGGCGACTTGATGCGCTCGCAGGGCTTCGGCCACGCGGCGTTCGTCGACCGGCTCGGTGACACGTTCCGGTGGAAGGGCGAGAACGTCGCCACCACCGAGGTGGAGGCGGCCCTGTCGATCGACCCGAGCGTCGACGAGTGCACCGTCTACGGTGTCGAGGTCGAAGGCGCCGGCGGACGGGCTGGCATGGCGGCGGTCAAGCTGAACGACGGCACCGACTTCGACGGCAAGTCGCTGGCGGCGACGCTGTACGACAAGTTGCCCGGATACGCGGTGCCGTTGTTCATTCGGGTGGTCGACGAGCTCGCGCAGACGTCGACGTTCAAGAGCCAGAAGGTCGATCTGCGCAAGCAGGGCTTCGACGCCGAGGAGATCGAGGACCCGATTTACGTTCTCGCGGGCCGCGACGAGGGCTACGTCGAGTTCTACGACGAGTACCCCGAGGAAGTGAAGGCGGGCAAGCGGCCCAAGAATTAGCGATTTGTGCGTGAAAACGTTCGCTGACCGATCGGGATCACGCACGAATCGCACGGCCGTAGCCTGGAAGGCGTGACAACCCACCGCGGCCGATTCCTGGGCCGGCCCGTCGCCGCCGATCGCGCGCTGATCATGGCGATTGTCAACCGAACCCCGGACTCGTTCTACGACCGCGGCGCCGCGTTCACCGACGAGGCCGCCAAGGCGGCGGCGCACCGGGTGATCGAGGAGGGCGCCGACGTCGTCGACGTGGGCGGGGTGAAGGCGGGCCCCGGCAACACCGTCGACGTCGACGAGGAGATCGCGCGCGTCGTCCCGTTCATCGAGTGGCTCCGCGGCACCTATCCCGACCAGCTGATCAGCGTCGACACCTGGCGCTCGACGGTCGCCAAGCAAGCATGCGCGGCGGGCGCCGACCTGATCAACGACACCTGGGCGGGCCACGATCCGGCCTTGCCCGAGGTGGCCGCGGAGTTCGGCGCCGGGCTGGTGTGCTCGCACACCGGCGGCGCCCAGCCCAGGACCAGGCCGTTCCGGGTCAACTACGGCATCACCGAACGCGGCGTCGTCGACGACGTGATCGCCGAAGTGACCGCGGCGGCCGAACGGGCCGTCGCAGCGGGGGTGGCCCGCGACGCCGTGTTGATCGATCCGACGCACGATTTCGGCAAGAACACTTACCACGGTCTTACTTTGTTGCGCCATGTAAAAGAGCTTGTAAACACTGGATGGCCGGTCCTCATGGCGCTGAGCAACAAGGATTTCGTCGGGGAGACTTTGGGTGTGGGTCTGACCGAACGCCTGGAGGGCACCCTGGCAGCCACCGCCTTGGCGGCCGCAGACGGGGCCGCGATGTTCCGTGTGCACGAGGTCGGGCCCACACGACGCGTACTGGAGATGGTCGCGTCGATCCAGGGCGGACGGCCGCCGACGCGCACGGTGAGGGGACTGGCATGACACTCACACCCGAACTTCCCGCTACTGACGTCGTCACCTCTCGGTGGCTCAGCGACCACAGTTGGAACCGGCCCACCTGGACGGTCGCCGAACTGGAGGCGGCCAAACGCGGCCGCACCGTCTCGGTCGTCCTGCCCGCGCTCAACGAGGAAGAGACCGTGGGCAGCGTCGTCGAAACCATCACTCCGCTGCTCGGCGGGCTGGTCGACGAGCTCATCGTGCTGGACTCCGGCTCGACCGACGACACCGAGATCCGGGCCCTGGCCGCGGGCGCGCGGGTGATCAGCCGCGAGGCCGCGCTGCCGGAGGTGACTCCGCAACCCGGCAAGGGCGAGGTGCTGTGGCGCTCACTGGCCGCCACCACCGGCGACGTCATCGTTTTCGTCGACTCGGATCTGATCGACCCCGACCCGATGTTCGTGCCCAAGCTGGTCGGTCCCCTGCTGACCACCGACGGCGTGCACCTGGTCAAGGGCTTCTACCGCAGGCCGCTGAAGGTCAGCGGCAGTGAAGACGCCAACGGTGGCGGGCGCGTGACCGAGCTGGTCGCCCGGCCGCTGCTCGCGTCACTGCGGCCCGAGCTGAGCTGCATCCTGCAACCGCTGGGCGGTGAGTACGCCGGCACCCGCGAGCTGTTGACAGCTGTGCCGTTCGCGCCGGGCTACGGCGTCGAGATCGGGCTGCTGATCGATGCCTACGACCGCCTGGGGCTCGACGGGATCGCCCAGGTCAACCTCGGTGTCCGCACACACCGCAACCGGCCGCTGACCGAGCTCGCCACGATGAGCCGTCAGGTCATCGCGACGCTGTTGACGCGGTGCGGGGTGCCGGATTCCGGGGTCGGGTTGACGCAGTTCTTCTCCGACGGCGAGGGTTACACGCCGCGGACGTCGTCGGTCTCGCTGGCCGATCGCCCCCCGATGGTGACGCTGCGCCCGCGCGGCTGAGCTGTTCTGTGCGCCGAGTGCACGGTTGTTGGCGGACTTTCTCGCGATTCGTGTACACACGCGTGCGCTCGGCGACCCCGCTCGATCGCCGGATGTCAGGACCCTGAGGCAGTATCGAACCCGTGAGCCTGGTTCTGCTGTATCTGGTCGTGCTGGTTCTGATCGCCGTCGTGCTGTTCGCCGTGGGCAGCGCGGTGTTCGGCCGCGGTGAGCCGCTGCCGCCGCTGCCGCGAGACACCACCGCGACGGTGCTACCCGCCTCCGGTGTGACGAGCGCCGACGTCGACGCCGTCAAGTTCACCCAGACGTTGCGCGGCTACAAGACCAGCGAAGTCGACTGGGTGCTCGACCGGCTGGGCCAGGAACTCGACTCGCTCCGCGGTCAGCTCGCCACCCTGCGCGCGGCGCACGGAATCGAGGACGACGAACACATCGAGGGCGGCGCCCACGCCCTTCAGTCGGAGAACGGCGACGAGTCATGACCGCCGCGGTGAAACCCACCGTCGAACCCGACGGCCGCGTCCGCTGCGCCTGGATCGACGAATCTCGTTTGTCGCCAGCCGATTTCCTGCTGTACCGCGACTATCACGACACCGAATGGGGTCGGCCGCTGCGCGACTCGCTCGGCCTGTTCGAACGGGTGAGCCTCGAAGCCTTCCAGAGCGGGCTGTCGTGGCTGGTCATCCTGCGCAAGCGGGAGAACTTCCGCCGCGCTTTCCACGGCTTCGACGTCGACCGAGTGGCCCGCTATACCGAACGCGACATCGCGCGGTTGTTGGCCGACACCGGGATCGTGCGCAACCGCGCCAAGATCGAGGCCACCATCGCCAACGCCCGTGCGGTCGCCGACCTTCGGGACGGCGGCACCGATTTCGCCGAACTGCTGTGGTCCTTCGCGCCGCCGCCCCGACCGCGGCCGGCCACCTTCGCCAACGTCCCGGCTGTAACGCCCGAGTCGACCGCGATGGCCAAGGAACTCAAGCGTCGCGGCTTCCGCTTCGTCGGGCCGACGACGGCGTACGCCTTGATGCAGGCGACCGGGATGGTCGACGATCACACCGCAGACTGCTGGGTACCGCGACCGCGGCGGTGAGGACTACGGATACGAACTTCGAGAAATGAATACGAACTTCGACAACACGACCCCGGTGGCCTCCACAGGCATATTGGTGGCGGCGATCCGGGCCCACGAATCCACGCGCGAAGAGCCGCTGTTCGACGATCCTTTCGCGAGGCGGCTCGCGGGTGACGCGGGCATGCAGATGCTGGCGGGCATGATCGCCGAGGCGGGAGAAGAGGCGACGCTGGAGATCGTGGTGCGCACCCGCTTCTTCGACGAGGCGCTGCTGCGCGCGGCGGCGACGGCCAAACAGGTGGTCCTCGTCGCGGCCGGCCTCGACGCCAGGAGTTACCGCTTGCCGTGGCCGTCGGATACCGCCGTCTACGAGCTGGACCAACCCGGCGTGATCGCCGCGAAGGACGAGCGACTGGAAGGTGAGCAGCCTCGCGCCCACCGCGTCGCGATCGGCACAGACCTCGCGGGTGACTGGGCACCGGCACTGACGACGTCCGGACACGACGCCGCGAGCCCGACGATCTGGTTGATCGAGGGCCTTCTGCAGTACCTCGACGAACCGACGGTTCGCGAGCTGTTCCGCACCGTCGACGCGCTGTCGGCACCCGGCTCGGTGCTGCTCTACGACGCCGTCGGAAAGGCGCTGCTCGAGTCCGACGCGATGGCGGGGCTACTGCAGTCGATGGCCGAACAAGGGTCACCCTGGCTGTTCGGTACCGATGACCCCGGCGAGCTGGCGGAGGCCCACGGGTGGACCGCCGTCGTCACCGACGTCGCCGAACCGGGCTATGCCTGGGGCCGGTGGCCGACACCGCCCGCGCCGAGCGACGCCGAAGGAGTGCCGCGCGGGTACTTCGTCGAGGCGGTCAAAGGCGGCGCCTAGGCACCCGCCTAGCCGACGCAGAAAACCCCCTTAGCCGGGTCTTTGCACACCGAACGGCGCCGATAGGGAACAATAGAGGCGTTCAGTAGCAGTTCAGTGCCGGGAACTGTCAAACGAGTGGGCAGTCTCGGCCCCGACCGAGCCCGCGAATGGGCCGGCTCATGTGGAGGGAGCACTCGATGGCGGCGATGAAGCCCCGGACCGGCGACGGTCCACTGGAAGCAACCAAGGAGGGGCGCGGCATCGTGATGCGGGTACCACTGGAAGGCGGCGGGCGACTTGTCGTCGAGCTGACCCCTGACGAGGCAGCCGCGCTCGGGGACGAACTGAAGAACGTCACGAGCTGACGGTTCGGGTGTGCCCGGCTACGCGGGAGCTCCCACTTTCCGGTAGATCTCCAAGGTCTGATCGGCGATGTGCGCCCAGGAGAACTCTTGGATGCACCGCTGTCGCCCGGCCTCGCCGAACCGTCGGGCCTTCTCGGGGTCGGCGACCAGCTCGTTGACCGTCGTGGCCAACCGACTCTCATAACCCGCCGCGTCCTGCGCGTCGTAGTGCACCAGCCGCCCGGTGTGCCCGTCAGCCACGACCTCCGGAATGCCGCCGACGTCGGAGGCCACCACGGCCGTCGCGCACGCCATCGCCTCGAGGTTCACGATGCCCAGCGGCTCGTACACCGACGGGCATACGAATACCGTTGCCGCCGAGAGTATTTCGCGGATCTTGACGATTGGAAGCATCTCGCGGACCCAGAACACCCCGGTGCGGGCCTGCGACAGTTGCTGAACCGCCTCGGTCACTTCGGCCGCGATCTCTGGGGTGTCCGGCGCTCCCGCGCACAGCACCAACTGCACATCGGGGGCGAAGTCGTGGGCGGCGGCGATCAGATGCGCGACGCCCTTCTGCCGGGTGATCCGGCCGACGAACGCCACCATGGGCCGGGACAGGTCGACGCCGAGTTCGGCCAGCACCGATTCGCCCGGCTCGGGGGCGGCGGGGTACCAGACGTCGGTGTCGATCCCGTTGCGCACCACGTGGACCCGGTTCGGGTCCAGCGCGGGATAGGTCCGCAAGACGTCCTCGCGCATACCGGAACTGACCGCGATGACGGCGTCTGCGGCCTCGACCGCCGTCTTCTCCACCCACGACGACACGCGGTACCCTCCGCCGAGCTGTTCGGCCTTCCAGGGCCGCATCGGCTCCAGCGAGTGCGCGGTCAGCACATGGGGCACGCCGTAGAGCAACGCGGCGAGGTGACCGGCGAGCCCGGTGTACCAGGTGTGCGAGTGCGCCACGTCGGCCCGCGCCGCGGCGTTGACCATGTTGAGGTCCGCCGACAGCATCGACAGCGCGGCGTTGGCGCCGAGCAGCGCCGGATCGGGTTGGGCGACGATCGCGTCGGCGCGCGGAGTGCCCATGCAGTGCACGTCGACCTCGCACAGGTGGCGCAGCTGAGCGACCAGTTCGGTGACGTGCACTCCCGCCCCGCCGTAAACCTCGGGTGGATACTCCCGAGTCATCATCGCCACCCGCATGATTTCGACCCTAGTTCCGGGGGCAAGCCACCGCAGGTGCGGATGGGTTTCGCGCCGGACTCGGGGCACCAATGCCTAGCCCCGGACAGCGGCTGCCGATAGGTTTGTGTCATGAGGGAACTGCCACACGTGCTGGGCATCGTCCTGGCCGGCGGGGAGGGCAAGCGGCTCTACCCGTTGACCGCGGATCGAGCCAAGCCCGCCGTTCCCTTCGGCGGCGCTTACCGTCTCATCGACTTCGTCTTGTCGAATCTGGTCAACGCGCGGTATCTGCGGATTTGCGTGCTGACGCAATACAAGTCGCACTCGCTCGACCGCCATATCTCCCAGAACTGGCGGCTGTCCGGTCTTGCCGGTGAATACATCACGCCCGTGCCCGCACAGCAGCGGCTGGGCCCGCGCTGGTACACCGGCTCAGCGGACGCGATCTACCAATCACTGAACCTGATCTACGACGAGGATCCCGACTACATCGTCGTGTTCGGCGCCGACCACGTCTACCGCATGGACCCCGAGCAGATGGTCCAGTTCCACATCGAGAGCGGCGCCGGCGCCACGGTCGCAGGCATCCGGGTGCCGCGTGCGGAGGCCACCGCATTCGGCGTCATCGACGCCGACGAGTCCGGCCGCATCCGCAGCTTTGTCGAGAAGCCGGCCGATCCGCCGGGGACCCCGGACAATCCCGACGAGGCGTTCGTGTCGATGGGCAACTACATCTTCACGACGAAGGTGCTGATCGACGCGATCCGCGCGGACGCCGACGACGACCACTCCGATCACGACATGGGCGGCGACATCATTCCGCGGCTCGTCGACGACGGCATGGCCGCGGTGTACGACTTCAGCAACAACGAGGTACCGGGCGCGACCGAACGCGATCACGGCTACTGGCGCGACGTGGGAACCCTCGACGCGTTCTACGACGCGCACATGGACCTGGTGTCGGTGCACCCGGTGTTCAACCTCTACAACAAGCGCTGGCCCATCCGCGGTGAGGCGGAGATGCTGGCGCCTGCCAAATTCGTGAACGGCGGATCGGCGCAGGAATCGGTGGTCGGCGCGGGCAGCATCATTTCGGCGGCGTCCGTACGCAATTCGGTGTTGTCGTCGAACGTCGTCGTCGACGACGGCGCGATCGTCGAGGGCAGCGTGATCATGCCCGGCGCCCGCATCGGCCGCGGCGCGGTGGTGCGCCACGCCATCCTGGACAAGAACGTGGTCGTAGGGCCGGGGGAGATGGTCGGGGTCGATCTCGACAAGGACCGCGAACGGTTCGCGATCAGCGCCGGGGGAGTGGTGGCCGTCGGCAAGGGCGTCTGGATCTGAACCCCTAACCCCCTAATCGCGGTCCGTTTCGCAGGCCCCCACCCGCGATCGACGATGGGGTGCTCGCCCCGTTATGTCCAAAAGCCTCTGTGTCTCATGCTGGTTCGACCAGAAGCGGCCGAGGAGGCCACGAACACAGGAGGCATGATGAAACGCACCAGCATCACGGCCGCCGTCGCCGCCGGCGTCATGACCGTCGGCGCGCTGATGGCCGCGACCGCTCCGGCCGCCCACGCGGAGAAGCTGTCGGACCAGACGATCAAGAGCGAATGCAAGGCCGCCGGAGGGACGTATAACAAGACTGGGACGGTGTCCACCTGCGGCTACAAGGACGCCAGCGGCAAGCTGAACATCGACTACTACTCCGGCGGGCATTACGTCACCACCCTCACGTAACGCGCCCGGGGTCAGCCCGGTGCGGCGTTGCGGCGGCGGCGTCGCCGAACAATCCGGAACGCCAGCCACGCCATGGCGGCGATGGCCACCAGCACCAGCGCCGGCAGAAGGATCGCGACGAAGACCAGCCCCGCGCTGACCCCGTCCTCGACGGTGCTCAGCACCGGTGCAGCCACCCCGGCGGTGGCGACGTTGGCGGCCGGCCGAACCGTCGATTTGGTCAGCGACACCACCAATGCGACGACGACGCCGATGACCACCGGGATCCACTGTCCGGATTGGGCGAACGCGCCGGGATCGGTGACCGCCGATGTCTGAGCGGCGGTGCCGGAACCGAACACGATGCCGCCCGCAGTGGGCCGCACGAACGTCTGGACGGCGTCGTTGACGCTGTCCAGGGCGGGCACCTTGTCGGCGACCATTTCGACGACGAGCAGCGCCGCCACGATCGCCATGACCCACCCGTTCTCCAGCCACGTCCAGCCGGCGGGCAGGCTGATGAGGTCGGTGAACCGCGACAGCAGGCCGAGCGCGAGCAGCGGGATGTAGGCGTTGAGCCCCGCCGCGGTGGCCAGGCCGAGGCCGGTCAGCAGTTCCACATCCGCATTATCGGCCGAGCAGAGCCAACCGAAGGTGACTCAACCGATGTGGATCTCCGTCGACCGCGATTCCGGCGATCCTGTCGTCGGCCAGAGTGAACCGCAGCACCAGGCGCAGTCGTCCGGCTGGTGCGACCACGACACCCGGCGCACCGTCGATCACGGCGGGTTCGGCGTACCTGGCGTTCGCGGCGAACCGCTGCGCGTTGCCCGCAATGGCCTGCGCACCGCGAACGGTGGTGGCGGTCCCGCCCGCGGCGGCGTCGACGTGCAGCACCGCGTCGGTGTGCAAGAGCGCGAGAAGCGCCTCGAAGTCACCGTTGCGCGCTGCGGCGAGGAACGCGTCGATGAGCTGTCGCTGCCGCACGAATTCGATGGCCGGCGGGGCGTCCTGGCCGCGGACGCGGCGGCGCGCTCGGGAGGCGAGCTGAGCGGCGGTGTTCTCCGACCGACCGACGATCGGGGCGATCTCGGCGAACGGCAGATCGAACATGTCGTGCAGGACGAACGCGAGCCGCTCGTCGGGCGACAGCGTCTGCAACACGACGAGCAGCGCGACGCCGACGGAGTCGGCCAGGACGGCCTCCTGCTCGGGGTCCAAACCGGAAGCGGGTGGGGCGTCGCTTCCACCGAGATCGTCGAGCGGTTGTTCGGCTCGCGCGGCCCTGGCGCGCAGCATGTCCAGGCAGATACGGGCGACGACAGTGGTCAACCAGCCGCGGAGGTTGCGCACGGCGGTGATGTCGGCGCGCCGCATGCGCAGCCACGTCTCCTGCACCGCGTCGTCGGCGTCGCTCGCCGAGCCGAGCATCCGGTACGCCACCGCATGTAGGTGGTCGCGATGCTCGTCGAATGTCGTCAGCTGTTCGCCGCCCATGATCATCGAGGTGCTCCCGTCGTCATATCGCCCGACCCTGTTCCGTCATCTGTTCGACGGATGTCGACGGCCGGATATGACAGCAGGCGGATATGACCACACTACGAGCGGTTCTCGTGGTGACGGATGGTCACCAGACGTAGGGCAGGAGGCGGTAGCCCACCTGCTTCGTGTACTCGGGGTAGCCCGCCAGTTGCTGACGCAGCACGGATTCCTCGTCGACGATCCTCGCCGCCAGCAGAGGCAGCGCGGCGACGACCGCGATCAGCGCCCAGAACGAGCCGAGCGCAAGAGGGGTGCCGAGCATCATGACCAGCGTGCCGGCATACATCGGATGCCGCACGATGCCGTACATCCCCGTCGTCACCACGGTCTGGCCGGTCTCGACGGTGATCGTCGCTGCGGCGTAGGAGTTCTCGATGACCACCCACTGCGCGGCGACCAAGCCGACCGCTACCAGGATCTCACCGGCGACGACGAGCACGGTCGGCACGTGTGACCACCCGAACCGGTGGTCGAGCGCGCTGATGACGAGAACCGCGACGACGGCAGTGATGATCCCGCTCATGATCAGTTTCTCCGAGGTTCTGGTTTCGGCGCCGGGACCGGCCTTCATTCGTCGCTGTAATGCCGCGGGATCGCGCACCGCGAGGTAGAGGCTCGGCACAAGGGTCGCGACCATGAAGACGGCGATGAAAACCCAAGCGTGCCAATAGTTCAGCGTGCCGGCGGGAACGAACAGCAGCATCGCGAAGAAGGCGATACCGAAGACCGCCGACGCGAACGCCTGTAGAAGGAGCTTCATGAGACCACCCACCTTTCACCAGATGTAGGGCACGAGGCGATGACGAACCCGGCCGGCGTACTCGGAGTATCCAGGTAACTCGTCGCGCAGTAGCTTCTCCTCGTCGAGGATGCGGAGCACGAAGATTGCCGTCCCCGGCACGAGTAGGGCCAGCCCCCAGAGCGAGTCGAGCGCCGGCGGACACCCAACCATCATGATCATCACGCCGAAATACATTGGGTGCCTGACGAATCCGTAGAGTCCATTGGACACCAACTGTTGATCCGGTTGCACCGTCACCGTGGCGGCGGCGTAGCTGTTGACCAGGATCACCGCCATCCCGATGCCCAGCCCGACGGCGACCAGTACCTGACCCACTACGACGACCGCCAACGGAACCGTCGACCAACCGAACCGATGGTCGAGCGCGCTGACGACGGCGATGGCCACGAACAGCAGCGGATAGCCGATGCTGACGTATTTCTGCATGGTTCTGCGTTCGGCGGTCGGCCCGGAGCGCATGCGACGGCTCAGCACATCGGGCCGCCGCAACGCGAGATAAAAGTTCGGCACCGTGGTCGCCAGCGCGAAGATGGCGAGGAATACCCACGCCTGCCAGTAATTCAGCGTGCCCGCGGGCACGAACAGCAGCAGGGCGACGAAGAGGAGACCCGCGATGGTCGACAGTGTCAGCTGGACAAGGAGTTTCATGACCGCCCCATCGCTTCAGATCGCGTCGCGCCTGCGGTACAGGGCACCGGCGAACCACGTCAGAGCCGCGGCGACGACGACCATGACGACGAGCGCGGTCACGGGGTAGTCGCTCGGCGCCGTGGTTCGGCTGACCGGCGACAGGTCGATGACCCACCGGGGCAACCGCAGCAGCGGTCCGAGGTAGAGCGTGACGACGACCGCCGTCACCGCCAGCCAACCGATCCAGGGTCGACGGACCGCGACGGCCAGCGCGGCGACGCCGGCCATCACGGCCATGGCGGGCACGTAGGCGAACCCGGCCACGGTCAGCCGAACCACCGTCGAGGCGTCGCCGACGGTGACGCCGGCGCCCAGGCCGTTGCCGAGACCGGCGACGAACATCAGCAGGACCGAGCCGAGCAGCGCCGAGCCCACCGCGGTGAGAAGCCAGCGCCACCGCGAAACCGACCCGGCCAGCACCACCTCGCCGAGACCCCGCTCCTCGTCGGTGTACACGCGCAGCACCGCGCCGACGACGTACGCGCTCGCCGCGGCCGCAAGGAACTGCGTCATCATGGTCTGGGCGCTGTCGGCACCCTGCTGCGCGATCAGACGCTGGATCACCTCATTGGTCGCGGCCGCGTCGAGCAACGACTTGGTCATCGACCCGAACGCCAGGCCACCGAGGAACAACCCGACGGTCCACCCGATCGTCTGGCCGCGCTGCAATGTCAGGTGCAGCCCCAGAACGGATGTGATGGGACGGGCGTCGGGGCGCTCGCCCGAGGAGGGCAATGTGCCGTCGTCGTACTGGCGTCTGCCCTCCAGCACCGCGGCCAGCACGATCAGGACACCGGTGAGCGCGACCAGCAGCGTGACCGGCCACCACCGCAGGTCCACGAACGCGCGCATCTGCTGGGCCCACGCGATCGGGGAGAACCAACTCAGCGCACTGCCGGAGTTGTCGATCACGTCGCCGACGCCACGGACCACCGCGGCAACAGCCAGCGCGGCCATCGCGGCGCCGGACGCCGTACGCGACTGCCGCCACAGCTGTGCGGTCACGGCGGTCACGGCGCCGAACACCATGGCCACGCCCGTCACACCGATGCTCATCGCCGCGGCATCGACGACGTCGAGCCCGTTGGCGGCCATCGCCAGCGTCAGCGTCACCGCGAGCACGGCGTTGACGGCACCGATGAGGATCAGCGCGGCCGCGGTTCTGGCGTACCGGCCCACGACCGACGACAACACCAACTCTGCTGCGCCGCTTTCCTCTTCGGCGCGGGTGTGCCGAATCACGGTGAGGATCGCGAGAATCGATGCGGCGACGATCAACGTCAGCATCATCTCGTTGGCCATCATCGCGCCGAGATCGGTCTCGTTCCGGCCGAACATGGGGCCGCCCATCATCATGCCGGCGGGGGTCTTGAGCAGCTCGACGCGCGTCAGCCGTTGCAGCTCTTCGGGATAGGCCAGTTCCACTGCGGCGGGCGCGTAGGCCATCAGCGACGTCAACACCGCGATCCAGACGCTGAGCCGTACCTTGTCGCGGCCCAGCGCAAGGCGCAGCAATTCCAAGGTTCCCGTCCACGCGGTCGAAGCGCCGCGCCGTAATTCCGTCGGGGCAACGATCGTCGTCATGGCGCGACCCCTTGGTACTCGCGCAGGAACATGTCTTCCAGCGAGGCCGGGGTGACCGTCAGGTCCAGAATCCCGAGATCGCTCAGAAGGCCCATCGCCCGGTCGAGGTCGTTGCGGTCGACCGCGAAGACGTAGTGGCCGTCCCGGATCGCGAAGTCGTGGACGAAGGGTGCATCCTGAAGACGCCTGCCGTCCTGGCGGGTTCGCGCGGTCACGGTCGTTCGCATCAGGTGGCGCAACTCGTCGAGGGCTCCGGCCCGCACTGTTCGGCCGGCGCGGATGATCGTGACGCTGTCGCAGAGCTTTTCGACCTCGGCCAGGATGTGGCTGGACAACAGCACCGCGGCGCCGCGTTGTGCGACTTCGCCGACGCACTGCTGAAACGCCCGTTCCATCAAGGGGTCCAGTCCCGACGTCGGCTCGTCGAGTATGTACAGCTCGGCGTTGGTCGAGAACGCGGCGATGATCGCGACCTTCTGCCTGTTGCCCTTGGAGTACGTGCGCGATTTCTTGTGCGGGTCGAGTTCGAAGCGCTCGATCAGTTGATCGCGTCGAGAGGTGTCCACACCGTTGCCGCGGAGTCGGGCCAGGAAGTCGATCGCCTGAAGCCCGGTTAGGTTGGGCCACAAGGTCACATCGCCCGGCACGTAGGCGATACGGCGGTGCAACGGCACCGCGTCGCGCCACGGATCGCCACCGAGCAGCCGGACCGTGCCGTTGTCCGCCCGCAACAGCCCGAGCAACACGCGGATGGTGGTCGACTTACCCGCGCCGTTCGGTCCGAGGAACCCGGTGATCTGGCCAGGCGCGACGGTCAGATCCAGGCCGTCGAGCGCTCGAGTGCGCCCGAACGACTTTGACAGGCCGTGGATTTCGACTGCTGGTTCGTCGCCCCGGCGGTCAGCTCGCCGCAGTGGTCCCGCCGTCTGAGCCGTCATCGCGATCTCCCTTCTGGGTGCTGCTGAACGGAATTCCCTTCTCCCGCTGCGCGAGGAACGCGTCGTACATCGTCGAATCGGCCATCAACCCTTGCGTGTAGACCTCGAGCGCGGGAAGAACCATCTCCTCGGCGTAATCGTGAAGCGCCACGCGCAAATCCGCGGACTCGTGCAGCTGCAGATACAGCAGGAAACCCCCGCCGCTGGCCATCGCCAGGAACCGAGCTCTGGCCCGTGGGTCGCGGCTCGGTCTGAGCAGCCCGGACCGGACCCCCTCGTCCAGGTACTGTTCGGCGTTGTCGATCATCCGCTGCCAGAACGACTTGGCCAGCTCGCTGCCCGACTGCAGGCTGCGCACGAGGTAGGCCATCAGCGGCGCGTACGACTCGATCTCGGCCATCTGCGACAGCCAGGTGGCGGGGTCGTGCGTCTGCAGCGATTCGGTCTTGGTTTCGCGGATCACGTCGGCGACATGGGTGTCACACGCCTTGCGCAGGCCTTCCTTCGAACCGAAGTGATGGATCACCAGCGCGGCCGACACCCCGGCCGCCTCGGCGACGGTCCGAAGGCCGACGTTGAAGCCGTGTTGGCCCCACTGTTCGATCGCGGCGTCGCGGATCCGTGCGACCGCCGTCAGATCGTTCGATGCTGAACGCATGTTCAGTAGGCTAAACGAGCGTTCAGCCAGCGGTCAAGAGGGCGCGGCGCGATGGCCGTCGACCAGGTACCGCGAGCAGACGCGAAACTGCCTGAAAATCGGCGAAAAGCGGCAGGTTTACGTCTGCTCGCGGGAAGAAATCTCGCGGGGAGAAATCCCGGGAGAAGTTCAGTCGCGCGCAGCGGCGAGCAGGCCGTCGCCCAGCGGAATCAGCACCGGGGTCAGCCGTTCGTCCTCAGCGATCAGCCGGGCGGCCTCGCGCACGGCGGCAACCTCGGCGTCGTTGGCGGTGGCGTCGCCGGCACGGCCGCCGAGTGCCGCGCGGTGCAGCACGATTGCGCCCCCCGGGCGCAGCAGCCGGACGCCTTCGGCGACGAACTGCGGCTGGTCGACCGGGTCGGCGTCGATGAACACCAGGTCGTACGACTCGTCGGCGAGCCGGGTCAGCACCTCCTGGGCGCGACCGCTGATCAACCGGCTCCGCCCCGGGCCGATCCCGGCCTCGCTGAACGCCTGCTTGGCCAGGCGCTGGTGTTCGGGTTCGAGGTCGATGGTCGTCAGCACGCCGTCCTCGCGCATACCCGACAGCAGCCACAGGCCGCTGACCCCGACGCCCGTGCCGACCTCCACGACTGCCTTGGCCGCCGTCAGCTTGGCGAACACGCACAGCAGGGCCCCGACCGCGGGGGTGACGGCGCCCGCGCCGATGTCGACGGCGCGTTCGCGGGCCGCGGCGACGATCGAGTCCTCGGAGATCGACTGCTCAGCGTGCGACACGATCGATTCGGCACGGTTGTGCGGTCCGATGACGTCGTCGGTGCCCGGCATGCCCGCAGCGTAGCCAACCGGCGGGGGTCAGCATCGCGACACGCCCGTTCTCGAGCGCCGGACTAGACGAAAATCCACTGGGTTCGCGCAGGTCAGAAATGGGTAGAAATGCTTTCTCAGGAAATGCTCAGTTTGCTCATATGCCAAGCACGGAACGGTCGGAGAACGTATGTCCCATGGAAAACGGCGGACGCTGGCATCCAGGGGACCTTGCAGGGAATACCTATGCGGATCTCCGCGTTGCGGCCAATAGCGAACCGCCGCTTATCGATGGCGGCTGCGACCAGGAGGATGTGACGACCACCATCAAGATGGCGCCGACTTCAATGGCCCACCTCGAACAGTTTTCGGACGGGCAATGGGTCGAGCCCACAGACGAGATGACCGGCACCGCGGTGTTCGACGCCACGGGCGATAAATCGACCATGCCATCGTGGGATGAGCTCGTGCGCCAGCACGCCGATCGGGTATACCGGCTGGCCTACCGCCTGTCGGGTAATCAGCACGACGCCGAGGACCTGACCCAGGAGACCTTCATCCGGGTGTTCCGATCGCTGCAGAACTACCAACCCGGCACGTTCGAGGGGTGGTTGCACCGCATCACCACCAACCTGTTCCTCGACATGGTTCGCAGACGCGGACGCATCCGCATGGAGGCGCTACCCGAGGACTACGACCGGGTTCCGGCCGCCGATCCCAATCCCGAGCAGATCTTCCATGACTCGCGGCTGGGCCCCGACCTGCAGGCCGCGCTCGACTCGCTGCCCCCGGAGTTCCGCGCCGCGGTCGTCCTGTGTGACATCGAGGGACTCTCCTACGAGGAGATCGGCGCGACGCTGGGCGTCAAGCTCGGCACGGTGCGCAGTCGTATCCACCGCGGTAGGCAGGCGCTTCGCGACTACCTCGCCAATCACGGCGGCACCTCCGCCTCCGGTCAGCCCGGCGACGTGGCCAAAACGGCCTGACGTTCGCCGTCTTTCGCACAGCGCGCCGCGCTACATTCGAATGGACGCCGTGACACGCAGCGAGAGGAGCTGGGCGATGGTCGACCCGGGACATTTGTTCCGTCGGGCCTTCTCATGGCTGCCCTCTCAGTTCGCCTCCCAGAGCGACTCACCGGTCGGCCCGCGCCAGTTCGGCTCGACCGAACACCTCTCCACGGAGGCCATCGCCGCTTTCGTGGACGGCGAACTGCGACTGACCCCGCATCTTCGCGCCGCGCACCATTTGTCGCTGTGTTCGCAGTGCGCGGCTGAGGTCGACGCGCAGCGCCAAGCGCGCGCGGCGTTGCGGGAATCGCGACCGGTCGCCGTGCCGAGCTCACTTTTGGGCCTATTGTCCGAGATCCCACACCATTCTCCGCCGGAGCCGCCCGTCGAGACGCAGCAGTCGCAGTTTGCTGACGGCACACAGCGTCCGCGGCGCAAGCGCCGGTAGGGTAAGTGCGAAGACGAGCAGCGATCCGCGCCGGCGTTGGCGGGCGCTTTCACAGAGGGTGATGACCGGGTGACCAATCTCGACCAGACCGGGCGCGAGCGCCTGGAACCCCGCCCTGTCTCGCGTCCGCCCGTCGATCCGGCGGCGCAACGCGCGTTCGGCAGGCCCGACGGTGTCGAAGGCTCGTTCGTGGGCCTGGACAAGTACCGCGAGCAGGGTGAGTTCACGCCGACCAACCAGCCGCCCGATCCGGTGTTGGCCGAGGCGTTCGGCCGGCCCTATGCCAACGGCGAGTCGCTGCAGCGCCATCCCGCCGACGCGGGCGCGCTCGAGGCCGAGCGCGACGGGCAGGACGGCGACATGGCCGACGATCCCTGGCGGGATCCGTCCGCGCCGGTCGCCCTCGGCGGCCCCGCGGTCCACGAGGCGCCGCGCCCCCAGGCGAACGTTCCGACGGGCAAGTTGGGCGTGCGCGACGTGCTGTTCGGCGGTCGGGTCTCCTACGTCGCGTTGGCTTCGCTGGCGATCATCGCGTTGGTGATCGGCTTCGCCGGTGGTTGGGTCGGCCGCAAGACCGCAGAGGTGGTCGAGGCGTTCACCACGTCGAAGGTCACGCTCAACACCTCCGACGATGGTCCGCCGCCCGAGGGCCAGATCGCCAAAGTGGCTGCGGCCGTTGCCGATTCGGTGGTGACGGTGGAGGCGACCAGCGATCAGGAAGGTTCGCAGGGCTCCGGCGTCGTCATCGACGGCCGCGGTTACATCGTGACCAACAACCACGTGATCTCCGAGGCCGCCAACAATCCGAGCAAGTACAAGATGAAGATCGTCTTCAACGACGGCAAAGAGGTGCCGGCCAACCTCGTGGGGCGCGATCCCAAGACCGACCTCGCCGTGCTGAAGGTCGACAACGTCGACAACCTGACCGTCGCGAAGATGGGCGACTCGGACAAGCTGCGCGTCGGCGACGAGGTGATCGCCGCCGGCGCCCCGCTCGGCCTGCGCAGCACCGTCACCGCGGGCATCATCAGCGCACTGCACCGCCCGGTCCCGCTGTCGGGTGACGGATCGGACACCGACACCGTGATCGACGGGCTGCAGACCGACGCGCCGATCAACCACGGCAACTCGGGCGGCCCCTTGATCGACATGAACGGCAACGTCATCGGCATCAACACCGCGGGTAAGTCGCTGTCCGACAGCGCCAGCGGACTGGGCTTCGCGATCCCGATCAACGAGGTCAAATCGGTCGTCGAGTCCCTGATCAAGGACGGCAAGATCGCCCACCCGACGCTGGGCCTGACCGCTCGCTCGGTCAGCAACGACGTCGCCTCCGGCGCGCAGGTGGCCAACGTCAAGGCCGGCAGCCCCGCCGAGAAGGCCGGGATCCTGGAGAACGACGTCGTCGTCAAGGTCGGCGACCGGACCGTGGCCGACGCCGACGAGTTCGTCGTTGCCGTGCGTCAGCTCAAGATCGGACAGGACGCGCCGATCGAGGTGATGCGTGATGGTCGGCGGGTGACGCTGACCGTCAACCCGGGTCCCGACAACACGTAGCCATGTTCGCGAACGTCGGCTGGGGCGAGATGCTCATCCTGGTGATCGCCGGTCTGGTGATCCTGGGACCCGAGCGGCTGCCCGGCGCGATCCGGTGGACGACTGGTGCGTTGCGGCAGGCCCGCGACTACATCAGCGGTGTCACCAGCCAACTGCGCGAGGACCTCGGCCCGGAGTTCGACGACCTGCGCGAGCCGCTCAGCGAGCTCAACAAGCTGCGCGGTATGACGCCGCGCGCGGCGCTGACGAAGCATCTGCTCGACGGCGACGATTCGTTCTTCACAGGCAATTTCGACCGGAAGTCCGCCGACCGGCCCGCCGACAAACCTGCCAACACATCGCAGCCGCCGCCGGCCGTTGCACCGGAATCGCCCGCGACGACCCCGTTCGACACCGACGCCACCTAGCGCCGCGCCCCTCTAGATGAAGTAGTGCTCGTCGCCGGTCGGGTAGCCGCCGCCGTTGGTGGCGATGTGCACGTGGTCGAAATGGTTAGCCGTCTCGTTGCCGTAGTCCGCCGTCCAACTCGGCGCGCCGACGCCGGGATAGAAGCCCTGCCGCCAGATCACGTGGATGACGCCCCAGCGCTGCGCGTTCGCCAGCGCGATTCCGGCGATCTGGTTGCCTAGCGCGATGCCCTCTTCGCTGCTGTGGTTGGGGATCATCACGTCGAGCGCCAAACCGTTGGGATGCCACTTCAGCGGGTCCTGGCGATACCCGCCGATCGTCTTGATCTCGGGAAACAACACGCTGATCGCGCGGGCCACCCGAATCGTGTTGACCTGTAAACCGCCTTCGGGTGCCAGACCCGCGGGCAACTCGAACGGGGTCGCCGCGCTGGCAACCGGAGCGCTCGCTGCGAGCAACTCCGCTTCGGTCGGCATCTTGAGCGTCGGCGCACCTGCGGGCGCGTCCTGACGCGCGGCCACCGGCGGGGCGGGATGCTCTTCCGGCGCCTTCGCGGACTGGGCGTAGAACAGGGCGGCAGACAACGCGACCGAGGAGACGAGGGCCAGCAGCTTGCCCCGCCCGTTAGCTAACATCGCCCTACCCACGAACAGCACTGTAACGCCATGTGGGACAGGTGTGACGTAGTTCGGCCTCGAACACGAGACCGTTATCTACCGGCCGGATCCAGGCCCAGCGACATCCCCGCCAGCCCGCGCTTACGGCTGGACAGGGCATCGGCGACGCTGCGCAACTCCTTACCCGCCGCCGAGTCCGGCGCCGACAGCACTAACGGGACACCGGAGTCGCCGGCCGACACCAGGGCCGGGTCGAGCGGAACCTGTCCCAGCAACGGCACGTCGGCGCCGATCGCACGCGTCAGGCGCTCGGCGACCTGCTTGCCGCCGCCCTCGCCGAAGATCTGCATGGTTGTGCCGTCGGGCATCTGCAGCCCGGACATGTTCTCCACCACGCCGACGATGCGCTGACGGGTCTGCAGCGCGATCGCGCCGGCTCGCTCGGCCACCTCGGCGGCCGCCAGTTGGGGCGTCGTCACCACTAAGATCTCCGCGCCGGGAATGAGCTGCGCCACCGAGATCGCGACGTCGCCCGTGCCCGGCGGGAGGTCGAGCAGCAGTACGTCCAGATCGCCCCAGTAAACGTCGGCCAGGAACTGCTGCAGCGCGCGGTGCAGCATCGGGCCGCGCCAGACCACCGGGGTGTTGCCCTGGGTGAACATCGCGATCGAGATCACCCGAACGTCGTGGGCGACCGGCGGCAGGATCATCGACTCGACCTGGGTGGGCCGGTCGGTGATGCCCATCATGCGCGGGACCGAGTGGCCGTAGATGTCGGCGTCGAGCACGCCCACCGAGATGCCCCGAGCGGCCATGGCCGCCGCGAGGTTCACCGTGACGCTGGACTTGCCGACGCCGCCCTTGCCGGAGGCCACCGCGTAGACGCGGGTCAACGAGCCGGGCTGGGCGAACGGGATGACGGGTTCGCGCGAGTCGCCACGCAGCTGTTTGCGCAGCTCGGTGCGTTGTTCGTCGTTCATCACGTCGAGGCTGACCCGCACGGAGCCGGTACCGGGCACGTCGGCGACGGCGCGGCTGACCTGATCGGAGATCTCGGTCTTCTTCGGGCACGCGGCGGTGGTCAGGTAGATCTCGACGTGGACGGCCCCGCCGGATTCGACGGTGACGTTCTTGACCATGCCGATCTCGGTGATCGGCCGCCGCAGTTCGGGGTCGATCACTTTGGCCAGCGCGCGACGGATCGCGGCTTCCAGGTCAGAGGGTGATTGAGACATCACCGTCGAGTCTAGGCCGACTCGACGGCGGCCTTTAACCGACCGGTCCGGGCGCCGGACCCGGCGCGGTGGCTGGACCGGGTGCCGGTCCCGGCGGGGTCTCCGGTCCGGGTGCCTGAGCGGGGGCGGGCGCGCCGACGGCCGGAGCGGGTGCGCCGACCGATGCGGGCCCCGGCGGGACGGCGCCAGGGGCGGGACCCGGCGCGACGGCGCCAGGGGCGGGCGGCGCCAGGGGAGCCGGAGCGGACGGAAGCATCGGCTGGGCGACCGGCGGTCCGCCGAGCGCGGGCTGCAGCGGGGGCGCCGGGTTGTCCTGAATGCAGAACACCGCGCATTCGGGGCGCTGCGGCTGCATCCACGGCGGGGCCCACGGCGGCGGCGCGGGTGGCGCCTGCGGCGAGGCCGCCGGCCCTTGTGGTGCAGGTCCGGGCAGCGGTCCGAGTCGTTGACCTGGGGCGAAGCCCGGCATGTTGCCCATCTGGCTGGCGACGGCGTCGCGTTCGAGCAGCGGCATGAGCGCCAGCGGATCGTTGGACGGCAGCCCGAGCGCGTTGAGCGGAAGTCCAGGGCCCAGACCCTGGTACGCCTTCAGGTCGGTCAGGTGCAAGCTGTTGTCGGTTTCATCGAGCGTCGGCACCGATCCGGTGATCGGGGGCAGGTCCATCGGCACCACGCCGGTCGCGTAGGCCGCGGCCCAACCCAGCACGTTGCGGGCGTAGGCCACCGAGTTGTTGTACCGAAGGATCGCCGTCATGACGTGGTTCGGGTCGCGCAGGTTGAGGTTGCCGCTGCACAGGTAGCGGGCGGCGGCCAGCGTCGAGTCGTAGAGGTTCTGCACCTCGGCCTTGCCGTCGCCGTCGCCGTCGGAGGCGTACCGCGACCAGGTTCCCGGCAGGAACTGCATCGGGCCCATGGCTCGGGCATAGGTGACCCGGTCGGCCACGCGGCTCTGCACGATGACCTCGTTGCCGGGCAGAGTGCCGTCGAGCGCGGGCCCGTAGATGGGGCGGATGGCGGTGCCGCTGGCGTCGGTCGCGCCGCCGTTGGCGTGCATCGACTCGATGCGTCCGATACCGGCCAGCAGGTTCCAGCTGATGCCACAGCCCGGATACGCCGAGGCCATGATGCGCTCGGCGTTGCGGTACGCCGACAGGGCCATCGCCGGAATGCCCAGTGTGCCAGGCGAATTCACCACCGCTGCGGGCGGGGGAGCGGACGCCGTCGAGGCGGCGATGTGAAAGGCCATGGGTTCCTTGGCCACCGCGACCACCGACGCGCCCGAACGCGCTCCCGGTGACGGTTCGACCGCGGCCAGTGGCGTCACCGCCGCATCCGAGGTGGATGTGCGCGGTGACGGCGCCGACGCGCCGACGCTGCCGGCAAGGATGATCGGGGTGATGATCGCGACGCCGAGGCCGGCGCGCATGCCGTTGGCGGATGCCAGTTTCTGCACTCGAGGGCCCGGGATACGCCGCA
Organism: Mycobacterium sp. 1164985.4; assembly: GCF_001668575.1. Taxonomy (GTDB): domain Bacteria; phylum Actinomycetota; class Actinomycetes; order Mycobacteriales; family Mycobacteriaceae; genus Mycobacterium. The sequence continues at coordinate 23,421 of NZ_LZMD01000062.1, read as the reverse complement.
GACGCCCCGTTTGACGCCGCACGGCCTTGAGGGCGGCTCCTCCCCTTATGTGCACTCAACCGTCCTAGGTCCGCAGTCGCTTGTGAACCAAGTCACCATACCCACTAGACAATCGCCGCGTTACAGCAATGCGTTAGCTGCCCACACTCGGTTTTTTGCTCCGACGCTCGCCCTGCTCGCTTCGGCCGTCGCCGTCGTCGCCGGTTTCGCCTGTCTGTGGCTGCAGCGCGGCGAGCATCTCCCGCATCTCGTCGAGCTCCCTGCGCAGGTAATCACGGGTGACGACCTCGCCGATCGCCAGCCGCAAGGCCGCCAGTTCGCGCGCCAGGTACTCGGTGTCGGCCTTTGTTTGCAGGGCGCGGCGGCGGTCCTCGTCCAGCGACACGCGGTCCCGGTTCTCCTGGCGGTTCTGTGCCAACAGGATCAGCGGCGCCGCGTAGGCCGCCTGGGTGGAGAACGCGAGGTTGAGCAGGATGAACGGATACGGGTCCCAGCGCAGCCCGACCGCGAACAGGTTCAGCGCGATCCAGACGATGACGATGATGGTCTGCCACGCCAGATAGCGGCCGGTGCCGAGGAACCGGGCGATCCGCTCGCTGAAGTTCCCGACCGCCTCGGGGTCGACATTGAACGAGAACCGCCGCGTGGCCAGCGGAGTGTCGAGGCGGCTGCGATCGGTCATGAGGTGCCCTCGGCGCCGGTGAGTTCGGGTTCCTCGGTTTCGCGCCAGTCGTGGGGCAGCAGGTGGTCGAGCACGTCGTCGACCGACACGGCGCCCAGCAGGTGGTTCTCTTCGTCGACGACGGGCCCGCAGACCAGGTTGTAGGCCGCGAAGTAGCGGGTCACCGCGCCCAGCGAGTCGGCGGGGGACAGGTTCGGCAGATCGGTGTCGATGATGCCGCTGACCAGGTCGGCCGGTGGCTCTCGCAGGAGGCGCTGAAGATGAACGCAGCCCAGGTAGTGACCGGTGGGCGTGGCCGTCGGGGGGCGGGTGACGAACACCAGCGAGGCCAGCGCAGGGGTCAGGTCGGGGTCGCGAACCCGGGCCAGCGCCTCAGCGACGGTGGTGTCCGGTGCCAGCACCACGGGCTCGGACGTCATCAGGCCGCCCGCGGTGTCAGGCGAGTGCGCCAGCAGGCGGCGGACGTCCTCGGAATCCTCGGGATCCATCCGACGCAGGAACTGCTCGGCATCGGTCGGGGCCATCGACCCCAGCAGGTCGGCCGCGTCGTCCGGGTCCATCGCCTCGAGAACGTCGACGGCCCGGTCGCCGGGCAGCCGCCTGAGCACATCGAGCTGGTCGTCGTCGGGCAGTTCCTGCAGCACGTCGGCCAGTCGCTCGACGTCGAGGGCGTTGACCAGCTCGTAGCGGCGCTTGGTCGGCAGTTCTCGCAGGGCCTCGGCGACTTCCACGGCGCGCTGGCCCTCGAAAAGCTCGAGCAGCTGCGCGACGCCCTGATCGGGCATCGCCAGACCGGAGGGGGTGAGGCCGTGAACGTTCTGCCAGTCGACCACGTGCACGTTGGCGCGCCTGCCCAGGCGCCGGTGCGGACGCACGGCGACCTTGGTGACCATCCAGTCCCGCGTGCGGGTCTGCTCGATCCCGAGGTCGACGACGATCACGTCGACGTTGGCCAGCTCCGGCAGGTCGGGATCGTCGACGCGGACCCGGGTTTCGATCACCTGCCCGAGCACCAGCACCTCGCCGGGACGCTGGGCGAACCGGCGCAGCGACACACTACCGGTGGCCAGTGTCACGGCGCCGGGCTCGATCGACGTCACCCGCAGGATCGGCACGAAAATCCGTCGCCGCGTGAGCAATTCGACAACCAGGCCGAGCACGCGCGGCTGCTGGCGCACCAGGCTGATGCTGACCACCACATCCCGGACACGGCCGATGGACTCGCCGTCGGGGCCCAAGACCACCAATCCCGCGAGTCGGGCCGCATAGACCCTGTTGACCGCCGCCATGACTCAAAGGGTAGAGAGTGTGGTTGTGGAAAACCGGTATCGACCCCGCCGAACGGTACTTTCCGTTCCCGGGAGCAGCGCAAAAATGGTCGAGAAGGCGAAAACCCTGTCAGCCGACGAGGTGTTCCTCGATCTCGAGGACGCCGTCGCACCGCACGCCAAGGACGAGGCCCGCACGCGGGTGGCGACCGCGCTCGCCGAACCGGGCTGGGCCGGCCAACTACGCGGTGTGCGCGTCAACGACTGGACGACGCCGTGGACCTACGCCGACATCATCGAGGTGGTGTCGACCGCCGGTGCGGCACTCGACATCGTGGTTCTCCCGAAGGTCAGCGACGCCACCCACATTCAGGCGCTGCACTTGGTGCTGAATCAACTCGAAGCCACCCACGGACTGCCCGTCGGCCGCATCGGCATCGAGGCGCAGATCGAGAATGCGCAGGGCCTCACCAACATTGACGCGATCGCGGCCGCACCGCGGGTGCAGGCGCTCGTGCTCGGCCCTGCCGACATGGCCGCGAGCCTGAACATGCGCACGCTCGAAGTCGGCGAACAGCCGGAGGGCTACGACGTCGGCGACGCGCACCACCACGTGCTGATGCGGATTCTCGTGGCGGCCCGCGCGCACGGCGTGCTCGCGATCGACGGCCCGTACCTGAAGATCCGCGACGTCGACGGCTTCCGCCGTGTCGCGGGCCGTTCGGCGGCGCTGGGATATGACGGCAAGTGGGTGCTGCATCCGGACCAGATCGCCGCGGGCAACGAAATTTTCAGCCCCCGGCAAAAGGACTACGACCACGCCGAGCTGATCCTCGAGGCCTACGAGTGGTACACCTCGCGTGCCGGCGGGGCCAGGGGCGCGGCCATGCTGGGTGACGAGATGATCGACGAGGCCAGCCGGAAGATGGCCCTGGTGATCGCCGGAAAGGGCCGCGCCGCGGGCATGGAGCGTCAAGGCGAGCCGTTCCGTCCGCCCGAGTGATGCTCAGGTCCACTGCCACCCGGTGGTGAGCAGGCTCAGATACAGCAGGATGTAGACGAGGAACCCGGCGACCGCAAGTCCGCCGATAATGGTGCCAGCCAACGCAATTCCGAAACCGTCCTGTCCGGTGCGTTTGGTTTCGCGCATGGCCATCACGCCGAGGATGACCCCGACGATGCACGTCACCCCGCAGCAGAAGACGCCGACCAGCGAGCACACGAGCGAGCCGATCGCCATCCCGTTCGTGCCGGGAGGCCTCGCAGGCCGGTACGGGTCGTAGCCGTAACCGGTGGGCGGGTAGTGGCCCTGGCCGGCCGCGGACGTGTAGGGCGGCGGGTAGCCCGACGCCGGTGGCGGATACAGCGGCGGAGGCAACCCCGCATCGGTGGGGTAGTCCACCGATGCGAACGGGTCGGGCCGTTCGGCTCCGTACGGGTCGCTCCCGCTCACCACTCAGCTGCTCATCATGGCGATGGCGAAGATGATGTTGAGCACGAGCGTGACCGCGCCGACGGCGATGCCGGCGATCGCCAGACCGCGGCCGCCTTCACCGGAGGTCTTGATCTGGTTGAGCGCCACGATGCCCAGCACGATGCCGACGAGCGAGCCGACACCGCACAGGACGCCGACCGCCGAGGCCACCAAGGAGCCGATGGCCAAACCGTTCGTCTTGTCCTGCTGTAGGCCGTAACCGCCGCCGTAGCCGGGCGTGCCGTATCCCGGCGCGCCGTAGGGCGGAGGCGGATATCCCTGCCCGACGTTCGATGCGCCAGGGTAGGCCGGGGGATAGGACCCCGGCGGCGGTGGTGGATAGGCGCCCGGCGGAGGGTAGGCAGGAGGCGGCGGATAGGCGCCCTGCGGGGGCGGGGGATATCCCGATGACGGGTCGTACGCCGGCGGCGCCTGGTAGCCGTACGCCGGCTGATCGGGCTGGGCACCCTGTGTCTGTTCGGTCGACGGCGCCTCGTATCCGGACGATGTCGGCTCGGACGCACCTCCGTGGGGTTCGGATGATGCGGTTTCTGCTGCGTCCTCCCCGGGATTTGTCATGCTTGTCAACCTAGCGCAATTCTCGGGCACGATTGCGGCCATCGCGGCGTTGTCCCTTACGAGGCAGCAACTTAACGAATCGCGGCGACAGAGGAGAAAGAAGACCGATGACCAGCCCGTTTCAACCTGGAGCAAGTTCGGGCGCAACGCCTGGTAACCCGAATTTGGGTCGTGGCCCCGCGGGTCTGCCCACACCGCCGAAGGGTTGGCCGATCGGTTCCTACCCGACCTATGCCGAGGCGCAACGCGCTGTGGACTACCTGTCGGACCAGGAGTTTCCGGTGCAGCAGGTGACGATCGTCGGCGTCGACCTCATGCAGGTCGAGCGGGTCACCGGCCGGCTGACGTGGCCCAAGGTGCTCGGTGGCGGCGTGTTGACCGGTGCGTGGCTGGGCCTGTTCATCGGCCTCATTCTCGGTTTCTTCAGCCCCAACCCGTGGGGCGCGCTCGCCACCGGCCTGATCGCGGGTGTGTTCTTCGGCCTCATCACGTCGGCGATACCGTATGCGATGGCGCGTGGCACAAGAGATTTCAGTTCGACGCTGCAACTCGTCGCGGGCCGTTACGACGTGCTGTGCGATCCGCAGAACGCCGAACGCGGACGGGATCTGCTGGCGCGCTTGACCATCTGACATTCCCGTCGCGCGGAGCGCCGAAGTTTGCCCAGGTTCCCGATTGCGTAACGGTGTGCGACGCGCGCCGCTGAAGTGTTGCAAACCACACGGTTGTGGCAATACGGTTTGCGCGCGGGAGATTCCCGTTGGAGCTGCTGCGGCGGCGACATCGAACGCGGCGCCGCCGCGGCGGCGACGTTCGACGGCGACATCGAAGCGGGACGGAGGCGGGTGGTGCGCTTCCCCAGTTCCCCACCGGCGTGGGGGGCCATACGCGGAAGCCAACGGCGGCTGGGTGCCGCGGCGGTTGCTGCGCTGACGACGGCGTCAGCGCTGACGGCGTGTGGATCCGACAGCGGCGGCATCGTCATCAATTACTACACGCCCGCCAACGAGGCGCAGACCTTCACGGCCGTCGCCAAACGATGCAACGAGGAGCTCGGCGGGCGCTTCCGGATTCAGCAGATCAGTTTGCCGAAGGGGGCCGACGATCAACGGCTTCAGCTCGCGCGGCGGCTGACCGGAAACGACAGAAGCCTCGACGTGATGGCGCTCGACGTGGTGTGGACCGCCGAGTTCGCCGAGGCCGGTTGGGCGCTACCGCTTTCCGACGATCCCGCGGGACAAGCCGAGGCGGACGCGAACAACAACACGCTGCCCGGCCCACTGCAGACCGCCACCTGGCAGGACAAGCTGTACGCCGCACCCGTCACCACCAACACCCAATTGCTCTGGTACCGAGCGGATCTGATGCCGGAGCCGCCGCCGACGTGGGACGCCATGGTGTCCGAGGCCACCCGGTTGCACGCCGAGGGCGGTCCGAGCTGGATTGCGGTACAGGGAAAGCAATACGAAGGCCTGGTGGTCTGGTTCAACACCTTGCTCGAAAGCGCAGGCGGACAGGTGCTTTCCGATGACGGCGAGACTGTCACCCTGACCGACACCGAAGAACATCGCGCCGCCACCGTCAAGGCACTGCAGATCATCAAGAACGTCGCCACCGCACCGGGCGCGGACCCGTCGGTCACCCAGACCGACGAGACCACCGCACGGCTTGCGCTCGAACAGGGCAAGGCCGCGCTCGAGGTGAACTGGCCGTACGTGCTGCCGTCGTTGCTGGAGAATGCGATCAAGGGCGGCGTGTCATTCCTCCCGCTCAACAAGGATCCCGCGCTCGCCGACGCCATCAACGATGTCGGAAGTTTCTCGCCCAGCGACGAACAATTCGAGGCCGCGTTCGAAGCGAGCAGGAAGGTGCTGGGCTTCGCCCAGTACCCGGGCGTGAAGCCGGGCGAGGCGGCGAAGGTCACCATCGGCGGCCTGAACCTCGCCGTGGCGAGAACGACCCGGCACAAGGCCGAGGCATTCGAGGCGATCCGGTGCCTGCGCAACGTCGAGAACCAGCGCTACACCTCGGTGGAGGGCGGGCTGCCCGCGGTGCGCACATCGCTCTACAGCGATCCGGCCTTCCAGGCGAAATACCCCCAGTACGAGATCATCCGCGAACAACTCACCAACGCCGCGGTGCGTCCCGCCACGCCGCAGTACCAAGCGGTCTCCACCCGCATCTCCACCACGCTGGCGCCGATCACCGACATCGACCCGGAGCGCACTGCCGACGAACTCGCCGAGCAGGTGCAGAAGGCCATCGACGGGAAGGGGCTGATCCCGTGACCGCGCCACCGGCCGCCGCGACCGCACCGGCTGCGACCGGCAGCGACGACATCCGCTCGGAACGCAGGCTCGCGTTCCTGCTGATTGCCCCCGCCGTTCTGCTGATGCTCGCGGTGACCGCGTATCCGATCGGTTATGCGGTGTGGCTGAGTCTGCAGCGCAACAACATGGCGGCCCCGCAGGACACCGAGTTCGTCGGGCTGTCCAACTACGTCACGATCCTGACCGATCAGTACTGGTGGACAGCGTTTTTCGTCACGCTCGGCATCACCGTGGTATCGGTGGCCATCGAGTTCGTGCTCGGAATGGCGCTGGCGCTGGTGATGCACCGCACCATTTTCGGCAAGGGTGTGGTGCGCACGGCGGTCCTCATCCCGTACGGCATCGTCACCGTGGCAGCGTCGTACAGCTGGTACTACGCGTGGACACCCGGCACCGGATATCTGGCCAACCTGTTGCCCGAGGGCAGCGCCCCTCTGACCGAACAGCTTCCCTCGCTGGCGATCGTAGTGCTCGCCGAGGTGTGGAAGACGACGCCGTTCATGGCACTGCTACTTCTGGCCGGATTGGCGCTCGTCCCACAGGATCTGCTCAACGCCGCCCAGGTCGACGGTGCGGGAGCGTGGAAGCGCCTGATCAAGGTCATCCTGCCGCTCATCAAGCCGGCGATCCTGGTGGCGCTGCTGTTCCGCACCCTCGACGCGTTCCGGATCTTCGACAACATCTACGTCCTCACGGGAGGGGCGAACAATACCGGATCGGTGTCGATCCTGGGTTATGACAACTTGTTCAAGGCGTTCAACGTCGGTCTGGGTTCGGCGATCAGCGTGCTGATCTTCCTGTGCGTGGCGATCATTGCGTTCATCTACATCAAGATCTTCGGTGCAGCGGCACCGGGGGCGGCCGAGGAGAGTCGCTGATGACCGAGCGGGCTCCTACGTCGCGCGTGACCGAATGGACCGTCGTCAACGTGCTGGTCGTCATCTACGCCCTGTTCCCGGTGCTGTGGATCCTGTCCCTGTCGCTGAAACCGACGTCAAGTGTCAAGGACGGCAGGCTGATTCCCGTCGAGATCACCTTCGACAACTACAAGGCGATATTCCAAGGCAACATCTTCACCTCGGCGCTGATCAACTCGATCGGAATCGGCCTGATCACCACCGCCATCGCGGTCGTGATCGGCGGAATGGCCGCATACGCGGTCGCACGGCTCGACTTCCCCGGCAAGCAATTGCTGATCGGGGTCGCACTGCTGATCGCGATGTTTCCCCACATCTCGCTCGTCACACCGCTTTTCAATATCGAGCGTGCGGTCGGCCTGTTCGACACCTGGCCCGGCCTGATCATCCCGTACATCACGTTCGCGCTTCCGCTCGCGATCTACACGCTGTCGGCGTTCTTCCGGGAGATCCCCTGGGATCTGGAGAAGGCGGCGAAGATGGACGGCGCGACACCGGCACAGGCGTTCCGCAAGGTCATCGCCCCGCTCGCGGCGCCGGGCATCGTCACCGCGGCGATCCTGGTGTTCATCTTCGCGTGGAACGACCTCCTTCTGGCGTTGTCGCTGACCGCCACCCAACGCGCGATCACGGCGCCGGTGGCGATCGCGAACTTCACCGGCAGTTCGCAGTTCGAGGAACCGACGGGATCGATCGCCGCGGGCGCGATGGTCATCACCATCCCGATCATCATCTTTGTGCTCATCTTCCAACGACGGATCGTCGCCGGCCTGACGTCCGGCGCGGTGAAGGGGTAGTTCCATGGCCGAAATTGTGTTGGACCGGGTGACGAAGAGTTACCCCAACGGCGCGACGGCCGTCCACGAGTTGTCGATGACGATCGCCGACGGCGAATTCATCATCCTCGTCGGCCCGTCGGGATGCGGAAAGTCGACCACGCTCAACATGATCGCGGGTCTCGAGGACATCACCTCGGGTGAACTGCGCATTGGCGGGGAACGCGTCAACGAGAAAGCGCCCAAGGACCGCGACATCGCGATGGTGTTCCAGTCTTACGCCTTGTATCCGCACATGACCGTCCGGCAGAACATCGCGTTCCCGCTCACGTTGGCCAAGCTGAAGAAGGACGAGATCGCCCGCAAGGTCGACGAAGCCGCGAAAATCCTTGACCTGAGCGAGCTTTTGGACCGGAAGCCCGGTCAGCTCTCCGGCGGTCAGCGCCAGCGCGTCGCGATGGGCCGCGCGATCGTGCGTGATCCCAAAGCGTTCCTGATGGACGAGCCGCTGTCGAACCTCGACGCAAAGCTGCGCGTGCAGATGCGTGCGGAGATCGCCCGCCTACAAGACCGGTTGGGCACCACCACCGTTTACGTCACCCACGACCAGACCGAGGCGATGACGCTCGGCGACCGCGTCGTGGTGTTGCTCGCCGGGGTGGCCCAGCAGATCGGAACTCCCGAGGATCTCTACAACCGGCCCGCGAACCTGTTCGTCGCCGGTTTCATCGGTTCGCCCGCGATGAACTTCTTCCCCGCGACGATCACCGACGTGGGCGTGCGGCTGCCGTTCGGCGAGGTCACTCTCACCCAGGAGAACCACGACCTGCTGGCCCGCCGCAACGCGCCGACCAACGTGATCGTCGGCATCCGGCCCGAACACTTCGAGGATGCCGCGGTGCTCGACGGGTACGCGCGGATCCGCGCCCTCTCCTTCGACGTCACGGTGGACATGGTGGAGTCGCTTGGCGCCGACAAGTACCTCCACTTCAAAACCGAGGGCGCCGGCGCGCGATCGGCGCAGCTAGCCGAGCTGGCCGCGGAATCCGGCGTGGGCGAAAACGAGTTCGTCGCAAGGGTTTCCGTTGACTCGACGGCCCGCCAAGGCGATTCGATCCAGTTGGCCTTCGACACCTCGAAGTTGGCGGTGTTCGATCCCGAGTCGGGCAAGAACCTCAGCCTGCCCGACACCGACTCATCCGCTTCGTCGGCCGAGTGATCGACGTTCCCGCGACGGTTCGCGCCCACCTGCTCGAGCACTTCGCGCGTCGGGGCATCGACGCGGAGCCTGACGAAGCCAACGTCACGTTCCTGGGCACCGAGACCATCGACGTGCTGCGCTTCGGGCCCGACCCTGACGGCGTCGTTCACTATGTGTCGCTTGGCTGTTCGCGCCATCCGATGTTCGACCCCACCGAGATGGTGACCGACGCGCTGCACGGCCCGCGCGCGGAGGTGGCGGTCGCGCTGCGCGGACCGTCGCCGCGGGGGCTGCACCGCGCGATCGCGATCGTGGCCGCCGCGCCCGCGGTGGAGGGGCTGGTCCTGGCGCCCGACGCGTTGATCGACCTCGAGACCCCGTTGTGGGAATCCTCACCGTTCACGGCGTTCCTGTTGAGCGACAGCATGATCGACGACGTCGCGCTGACCGCGCCGCTCGAGCCGGTGAAGGTGTTGGCCGCCACGCCGATCACCGCCACCGAGGCGGCGTGGGTGCGGCTCAAGGGCGCCGACGCGATGCGCGAGGCGTGGCAGCAGGACGGTGTCGACGTGCTCGATCCCGCACGCCCGGCGGCCAAACCGAGCTAGAGCCAGTTGTTGCGGCGGAATGTGCGGTACAGCAGCGTGCACACCGTCGCCATCAACAGCAGCACCGCGGGATACCCCCACGACCACGCCAGCTCCGGCATGTGTTCGAAGTTCATGCCGTAGATGCCCGCGATCGCGGTCGGAACCGCGGCGATGGCCACCCACGCCGAGATCTTGCGCATATCGGTGTTCTGCTGCATCGCGACATTGCCGAGAGCGGCCTGCACCAGGGACGTGAGCATTTCGTCGAAGCCGGCGATGCGGTCGGAGGCCTGGGTGTTGTGGTCGAACACGTCGCCCATGTACCGCCGGATCTCGACCGAGATCAGGTCGTTGTGATCCGAGAGGATCCGCTGCAGCGCCAGCGTGAGCGGGTAGACGGCCCGGCGCAATTCGACGACCTCACGCTTGAGCAGGTAGATGCTGCCGATATTGGTCGGCCGGTTCGGCGAGAAGACATCCTCTTCCATCGCGTCGATGTCGGCCTCGACGAGCGAGGTGACGTCGAGATAACTGTCGACGACGTGGTCGGCGATGGCATGCATGACGGAGTAGGGGCCGAGTTCGAGGGAACCGGGGGACGACTCCAAGTCCTTGCGCACGCCCGCCAGGCCGGTGTGGTCGCCGTGCCGCACGGTCACCACGAAGGTGTCGCCGACGAAGATCATGATCTCGCCGGTCTCGACGATCTCGCGCGCCTTGGCCATGGATTCGTGCTCGACATAGTTGACCGTCTTGAGCACCAGGAACAACGTGTCGTCGTAGCGTTCGAGCTTCGGGCGTTGGTGCGCGTGCACGGCGTCCTCGACGGCCAGCGAGTGCAACCCGAACACGTCGGCGACCGACTGCATCTGCTCGTCGTCGGGCTCGTGCAAGCCGATCCAGACGAACGCGTTTTTGCCCTCGCGCTGCAGTTCGCGCACCTTGTCCAGTGCCTCAGCGGGTCCGAGCGTGTCGGCCTGCCGGATGCCCGAACAGTAGATGCCGCAGTCGACGGTCGCGTTCTCGATGGGTGCCTGGCCGGCACCGTCGGACCCGGGCCCCGCCTTCGTCCGGGTACGAGGTAACGCACGAAACGACGGCATCGGGTCCCTCTCCCCAGGACGTTGTCGGCCGTGGTCGATGCTACGCGGCTGGGCCGGTCGGCTGCCTGCTAGTTTCGTTCCCGACCGCAATCCGCCCGCGGTGCGGGCAACGTACATCTGTGCAAGGAGCATCTGACGTGAGCACAACACCCCTCAAGGTCGCAGTCACCGGTGCCGCCGGCCAGATCGGCTACAGCCTGCTGTTCCGCCTCGCGAGCGGATCGCTGCTCGGCCCCGACCGGCCGATCGAGCTCCGGCTGCTCGAGATCGAGCCCGCGCTCAAGGCGCTCGAGGGTGTGGTGATGGAACTCGACGACTGCGCATTCCCGCTCCTGGCCGGCGTAGAGATCGGCTCCGATGCAAACAAGATCTTCGACGGCGCGAACCTGGCGCTGCTCGTCGGCGCCCGGCCCCGCGGCCCGGGCATGGAGCGCAGCGACCTGCTCGAGGCCAACGGCGCGATCTTCACCGCCCAGGGCAAGGCGCTCAACTCGGTGGCCGCCGACGACGTGCGCATCGGGGTGACTGGTAACCCCGCCAACACCAACGCGCTGATCGCGATGACCAACGCCCCCGACATCCCCAAGGAGCGGTTCTCGGCCCTGACCCGCCTGGACCACAACCGCGCCATCAGCCAGCTGGCCCGCAAGACCGGCGCCAAGGTCACCGACATCAAGAAGATGACGATCTGGGGCAACCACTCGGCCACCCAGTACCCCGACATCTTCCACGCCGAGGTCGGCGGCAAGAACGCCGCGGAGGCCGTCAACGACCAGGACTGGATCGAGAACGACTTCATCCCGACGGTCGCTAAGCGCGGCGCGGCGATCATCGACGCCCGCGGCGCCTCCTCGGCCGCGTCGGCCGCCTCGGCGACTGTCGACGCCGCCCGCGACTGGCTGCTGGGCACCCCCGCCGACGACTGGGTGTCGATGGCGGTGGTCTCCGACGGCTCCTACGGTGTCCCGGAGGGCCTGATCTCGTCGTTCCCGGTGACGACGAAGGACGGCAACTGGTCGATCGTGCAGGGCCTGGACATCGACGACTTCTCGCGCAGCCGCATCGACAAGTCGACGGCCGAGCTCGCCGACGAGCGCAAGGCGGTCACGGACCTCGGCCTGATCTGAGGGGCGAGCGGGCGATTAGGTTACCTACCAGTTCGTCGTTAACCTGGGCGCCGTGTCGCAAGCGGTGAGAGACCTTCCATTGAACGGATCCAATATCGTCCTCAGCGATGAGGAGATCTTCGCCGCCCACGTAGGCGGCAAGCTCTCGGTTGCGCTGAACGCGGCCCTCGACACCGAGCGCGCGCTGTCCGTCGCGTACACCCCCGGCGTGGCCCAGGTCAGCCGGGCGATCGCCGCCGATCACACGCTGGCCGCGCGCTACACGTGGGCCAGCCGAATGGTGGCGGTCGTCAGCGACGGCAGCGCGGTGCTGGGGCTCGGTGACATCGGCCCGGCCGCGTCGCTGCCGGTGATGGAGGGGAAGAGCGCCCTGTTCAAGGCGTTCGCCGACCTCAACTCGATCCCGATCGTGCTCGACACCAACGACACCGACGAGATCGTCGAGACCCTCGTCCGGCTGCGCCCCACCTTCGGCGCCGTCAACCTCGAAGACATCTCGGCGCCGCGGTGTTTCGAGATCGAGCGGCGCCTCGTCGAGGCGCTGGATTGCCCGGTCATGCACGACGACCAGCACGGCACGGCGATCGTCGTGCTGGCCGCCCTGCTGGGTGCGGCCAAGGTCGTCGACCACAAGATCGAATCCCTTCGGGTGGTGGTCAGCGGGGCCGGTGCGGCCGGTGTCGCGTGCGCGAAGATCCTGATGGCGGCCGGGGTCAGCGACATCACGCTGCTCGACTCGCAGGGCATCGTGCACCGGGGCAGGCAGGACCTGAATACTTACAAAGCCGACCTGGCGCAGACGTCCAACCCGCGCGGACTGACCGGGGGAATCGCCGAGGCGCTCGAGGGCGCCGACGTGTTCCTCGGCCTGTCCGCTGGCGTCGTGCCCGCCGACCTGATCGCCTCGATGGCGCCCGATTCGATCGTGTTCGCGCTGTCGAACCCGGATCCCGAGATCCATCCGGACGACGCGAGTCGGTACGCGGCCGTCGTCGCGACCGGGCGCAGCGACTTCCCCAACCAGATCAACAACGTGCTCGCATTCCCCGGCGTGTTCCGCGGTGCGCTCGACGCCGGAGCGCGACGCATCACCGAGCGGATGAAGGTCGCGGCCGCCGAGGCGATCTTCTCGGTGGTCGGCGACGACCTGGCCCACGATCGCATCGTGCCGAGCGTGCTGGACCCTCGGGTCGCGCCCGCCGTCGCGCAGGCGGTGGCCGAGGCATCGGAAGGCTGACCCCGGTGGGCCGGCGGTTGGCGCTGGCGCTCGTCGCGGTGATCGTGGCGGGCTGCGCCGCGTGCGGCGGGCAGACCGAGCGACCGTCGATAGCCGTCGGCGCCACGGTCGATCCCGAGTCGACGCTGACCGCCCACCTCTACGCCGCTGCGCTGCGGTCCTACGGGAGCGCGGCGCACGTCGAGATCGAGGACGATCCGCTGGCTGAGATGGACTCCGGGGCGATCACGGTGGTGCCTGGTTTCACCGGTCGGCTGCTGCACAGGTTCGACCCCGAGGCGACGGCCCGCGCGCCGACGCAGGTGTATAGGGAGATGGTCTCGGCGCTGCCCGAGGGCGTCGCCGCGGGTGACTACACCACGTCGGCGGAGGACAAGCCCGCGCTCGCGGTGGCGAAGTCGACCGCCGAGAAGTGGGACGGACGCGACGTCACCGCTGCGGTGCGCAACTGCGACGGGCTGACCGTCGCCGCGGTCGCCGATGCGCCCCGGCCGTCGGCGATCGGTCCGTGCAAACCGAAGGTGACCGAATTTCGTGACAGCAAAGCTGTTTTCGACGCCGTGCGTTCGGGCCGGTTCCCGGCGGCGTGGACGACGACCGCGGCGCCGGGCATCCCGGCCGAACTGCTGATGCTGTCGGACCGCACGTCGCTGATCCGAGCGGAGAACCTGGTGCCGTTGTCGCGGCGCAACGAACTCAACGAGTCACAGGTGCTCGCGCTCAACGAGGTGGCCGGTGTGTTGGACACCGCTGCGCTCGCGGAGATGCGCGCCGCGGTCGCCGACGGTAGGGATCCCGGCCACGTCGCCGACGCGTTCCTCGCCGAACACCCGCTCGGCGACTCTTGACGCGTCAGTGCGCGTTGGGCACCAGTCGCTTGACCACGCCCAGGAACAGTGACTGATAGCCCGACCCGGTGATCCTCACGATCACGTCGAGGATCTTCGCGTCGGCGCCGACCAGTACCCGCGCCCGGTTCTTGCGGACGCCGTCGAGGATGATCTTCGCGGCCTCCTCGGGCGTGGTCCGCGTCAGCCTGGTGTCGAACGTCTTGGTCAGGCCCTCGCGGTCGACGCCCTCGGCGGCCGTCGAGTTGCGCATGATCGCGGTCTTGATCCCGCCGGGGTGGATCGTCGTCACCTTCACCGGGCGACCCGATGCCAGCATCTCCTGACGCAGCGCCTCGGTGAACCCGCGCACCGCGAACTTCGCCGAGTTGTACGCCGCCTGACCCGGAACCGAGAAGATGCCGAACAGGCTGGAGACGTTGACGACGTGCCCGTCGCCCGAGGCGATCAGGTGCGGGAGGAAGGCCTTGGTGCCGTTGACGACGCCCCAGAAGTCGACGTCCATCACCCGCTCGATGTCCTTGTACGGCGTCACCTCGACGTCGCCGACATACGCGATGCCCGCGTTGTTGTAGATCTGGTTGACCTTGCCGAAGTGCTCGACGACCGCGTCGGCATACAGCTCAAAGGCCTCGCGCTCGGTGACGTCGAGGCGGTCGGTCTTCACCGGCGCGCCGATCGCCTTGATCCGCTCTTCGGTGGCAGCCAGGCCCTCGGTGTCGACGTCGCTGATCGCGACGCTGGCGCCCGACTTGGCCAGCTCGATGGCCAGCGCCTGTCCGATACCCGACCCGGCGCCGGTGACCACGGCGACCTTTCCGGCGAAGCCCTGCATTACCACTCCCTCGTGTCGGTTGACTCGCGTTCGAGGTTAGCCGGTACCGCGGGTTCGCCCTCTAACGGGTTGATCCCACGCAGCAGCGGCGCGGGATCAACCGGTCAAGGACTGCGAGTCGTCAGGCGAACGCCTCGTGCCGGTTGTCGTCTCCTCGGCGCCGCCTTCGTGTTGAATTGCCCGGCTTCCCCTCGGGGCTCGTCCCTCGCCCCGCATCGTCGCCGGGCGCTCTCAGGCGAACGCCTCGTCGATGATCTCCTGCTGCTCCACCGCGTGCACCTTCGACGAACCCGACGACGGCGCAGACATCGCCCGCCGCGAGATCCGCGTGATGCCCGTCAGCTTCTCGGGCAGCACCTCGGGAAGCGTCAGACCGAACGTCGGCCATGCGCCCTGGTTCGCCGGCTCCTCCTGCACCCAGAAGTACTGCTCGACGTTCGGGTACCGATCGAGCGTCTCGGCCAACCGCCGGCGCGGCAGCGGGGCGAGTTGCTCGACGCGCACGATGGCCACGTCGTCGCGCTGATCCTTCTTCTTGCGTGCGGCCAGCTCGTAGTAGAGCTTGCCGCTGCACAGCAGCATCCGCTTCGCTTGATTGCGGTCGCCGTCACCGTCGGTGTACGTCGGCTCCTCGATCACCGAGCGGAACTTCTGCTCGGTGAAGTCGCGAATGTCGCTGACGGCGGCCTTGTTCCGCAGCATCGACTTCGGCGTGAACACGATCAGCGGCCGGTGGATGCCGTCCAGGGCGTGGCGCCGCAGCAGGTGGAAGTAGTTCGCCGGCGTCGACGGCATCGCGATGGTCATCGACCCTTCCGCCCACAGCAGCAGGAAGCGCTCGATGCGACCCGAGGTGTGGTCGGGGCCCTGGCCCTCGTGTCCGTGCGGCAGCAGCAGCACGACGTCCGAGCGCTGGCCCCACTTGGCCTCACCCGAGCTGATGAACTCGTCGATGATCGACTGCGCACCGTTGATGAAGTCACCGAACTGCGCCTCCCACAACACCATTGCGTCGGGATTGCCCACCGAGTAGCCGTACTCGAAGCCGACGGCCGCGAACTCGGACAGCGGCGAGTCGTACACCATGAACCTGCCGCCGGTCGGGTTGCCGTCCTTGTCGACGGTCAGCAGATCGAGCGGGGTGAACTCCTGGCCCGTCTTGCGGTCGATGATCACCGAGTGCCGCTGGGTGAACGTGCCGCGGCGGGTGTCCTGACCCGACAGCCGCACGGTCTTACCCTCGGCGATCAGCGAACCCAGTGCGAGCAACTCGGCGAACGCCCAGTCCACCTTGCCCTCATAGGCCATCTCGCGGCGCTTCTCGAGCACCGGCTTGACGCGCGGATGCACGTTGAAGCCTTCGGGCACCGCCAGATGCGCATCGCCGATGCGCGCCAGCAGCGACTTGTCCACCGCGGTGTTCATTCCCGCGGGCACCATCTGGTCGGCCTCCACCGAGGAGCTCGGTTCGATCTCGTGTTTCTCGAGTTCGCGCACCTCGTTGAAGACCCGTTCCAGCTGTCCCTGGTAATCGCGCAGCGCGTCCTCGGCCTCTTTCATCGAGATGTCGCCGCGGCCGATCAACGCTTCGGTGTAGCTCTTGCGCACACCGCGTTTGACGTCGATCGCGTCGTACATGGACGGCTGCGTCATCGATGGGTCGTCGCCCTCGTTGTGCCCGCGGCGGCGGTAGCACAGCATGTCGATGACGACGTCCTTCTTGAACTTCTGCCGGAAATCGACCGCGAGCCGGGCCACCCACGCGGCGGCCTCGGGGTCGTCGCCGTTGACGTGGAAGATCGGCGCGCCGATCATCTTTGCGACGTCGGTGCAGTACTCCGAGGACTTGGCGTCGTCGGGCGATGTGGTGAAACCGATCTGGTTGTTGACGATGATGTGAATCGTCCCGCCGGTGCGATATCCCCGCAGCAGCGCCAGGTTCAGCGTCTCGGCGACCACACCCTGACCGGCGAACGCGGCGTCGCCGTGCAGCATCAGCGGCACGACGCTGAACGCGCCCGCCCCCTCACCGTCGCCGTCCCCCTTGTCGATCATGTCCTGCTTGGCGCGGACCAGGCCCTCGAGAACCGGGTCGACGGCCTCGAGGTGTGATGGGTTCGCGACCAGCGACACGTCGATGTCGTTGTCGCCGAACATCTGAATGAATCGGCCCGTGGCGCCCAGGTGGTATTTCACGTCGCCGGAACCGTGCGCCTGCGACGGGTTCAGGTTCCCTTCGAACTCCGAGAAGATCTGCGAGTAGGGCTTTCCGACGATGTTGGCCAGCACGTTGAGCCGACCGCGGTGCGGCATCGCGATCACGACCTCGTCGAGCGCGTGCTCGGCGCACTGGTCGATCACGGCGTCCATGGTCGGGATGACGGTCTCGGCACCCTCCAGTGAGAATCGTTTCTGACCAACGTATTTCGTCTGCAGGAACGTCTCGAACGCCTCGGCCGCGTTGAGCTTGCTCAGAATGTACTTCTGCTCCGCGACGGTCGGCTTCTCGTGCTTCTTCTCGATGCGGTCCTGCAGCCACTGCTGCTGTTCGGGCTCGAGGATGTGTGTGTACTCGACGCCGATGTGGCGGCAGTACGAGTCGCGCAGCAGGCCGAGCACGTCGCGCAGCTTCTTCTGCTGTGCACCGGCGAACCCGTTGACCTTGAACTCGCGGTCCAGGTCCCACAGCGTCAGCCCGTGCGTGAGCACGTCGAGGTCGGGGTGGCTGCGGAACCGGTTCTTGTCCAACCGCAACGGGTCGATGTCGGCCATCAGGTGGCCGCGGTTGCGATACGCGGCGATCAACTCGATGACGCGAGCGTTCTTGTCCTCGATCGAGTCCGGGTTGTCGGTGCGCCACCGCACGGGCTCGTAGGGGATGCCGAGCTCGCGGAAGATCTCGTCGAAGAAGTCGTCGTCGAGCAGGAGTTGGTGCACGGTGCGCAGGAAGTCGCCCGACTCCGCACCCTGGATGATGCGGTGGTCGTAGGTCGACGTCAGTGTGACCAGCTTGCCGACACCCAGTTCGGCGATGCGCTCCTCGCTCGCGCCCTGGAACTCGGCCGGGTACTCCATCGCGCCCACGCCGATGATCGCGCCCTGCCCGCGCATCAGCCGCGGCACGGAGTGCACGGTGCCGATGGTGCCGGGGTTGGTCAACGAAATCGTCACTCCGCCAAAGTCTTCGGCGGTCAGCTTGCCGTTGCGGGCACGGCGGACGATGTCCTCGTAGGCGGCGATGAACTGGCCGAACGACAGGTTCTCTGCGCCCTTGATGCCTGCCACCACGAGCTGGCGGCTCCCGCCCTTGCCCTGCAGGTCGATCGCGAGCCCGAGGTTGACGTGTTCGGGCGTCACGGCATTCGGCTTGCCGTCGATCTCGGCGAAGTGGCGGTTCATGTTCGGGAACTGCTTGACCGCCTGCACGACCGCGTAGCCGATGAGGTGGGTGAACGAGATCTTCCCGCCGCGGGTCCGCTTGAGGTGGTTGTTGATGACGATCCGGTTGTCGATCATCAGCTTGGCCGGGATGGCGCGCACGCTGGTCGCGGTCGGCACGTCCAGCGACGCCGACATGTTCTTGACGACGGCCGCCGCGGCGCCCCGCAGCACCTGGGTCTCCTCGCCGCCGGAATCTTTGTCGTCGGCGCCCTTGGCCTTGGCCGCCGACTCCTTCGCCGATTCCTTCGCCGGCGCCTTGGACTCCTTCGACTCCTTGGGGGACGACTCCTTGGGCTTGGCCGCGGGCGCCTTGGTGGGCGCCGACGATTTCGGTGTGCTCTCGGCCGCGTCCTTGGGTTTCGTTTCCGACTTGTCCTTGTCCTTCGCGGGCCGCGCGGCGCCGTTGCTGTCCGACTGCTTGGGCGCCGGCGCGGGCGCGGGCTCCGGCGGGCTCACCGGCCCGGCGGAACGTTGGCCGTTGCCCTGCGTCTGACTCTCGGTGGTCGGCTCAGGGGAGTAGTCGACGAGGAATTCGTGCCAACTGGGATCTACCGACGAGGGATCCTCGCGGAACTTGCGATACATCTCCTCGACCAACCACTCGTTCTGTCCGAATGGTGAAGGTGAGCTCACGGTAGCTACTCGCCTCGATTCTTCGCTTCGCGCGAGCGCATCTCAACGCTCGCCAGGTTCTCTACGGTTACCCCGCATCCCGCCGCCTAAAGGCTAGCGCCGAAGCAACGGCCAGACCACGACAACGGCTTTATGGTTGTCGCGGTCGTCGCGGTGCAGTCAGTCGCGCGGCGCCGGCAACACATGCAGTGTCGCCGGCCATCGCGGTGGCGCGGTGCCGAACGCCTTGTGGGCGTTGGCCACGATGCGCTTGCCCATCAGGCGATTTCCTACGCCGCCGACGACGGCCCCGATGCCGACGGGCAGCAGCTTGCCGAACGCGATCGCCCCGCGCTTCAGTGTGTAGCGCTTGACGAAGTACTTCAGCAGGCGTGAGTTCAGTTGTGACACCGCGGGCAGCGGCAGCGTCGCCGCGCCGTCTGCGATCCAGGCGCCCTTGGTCCGGCCCGGGCCGATCAGGTCGGCGATCGCGTGCTTGCTGTCCTCACCGACGAGCACCGACAGCACCAGGGCACGTCGCCGCTCCCGGTGTTCGGCCGGAATACCGTGCACCTCGGCGACGGCCAGCACGTAGAGGGACGTCGCTTCGAGGAACACCACGGTCTCGCCCGCGACCGCCGACGCGGCGGCCAGTGTCCCGAGTCCCGGGAACGCCGCGGCCGATCCGACGGCTGCGCCGCTGGCCATCACCGCGCCGAGGTAGTGCTTCTCGAGCCTGGAGATGATTTCCGCGGGTGACGCATCCGGGCTCTGCTTGCGCAGGCGATCCACGTAGGCCTTGACCGCGGGGCCCTGGACGCGCGCGCCTCGTTCGATGATCTGCGACAGCACCTTGGCGGCAACGCTGGGATCGTCGGCGGAGCCGTCGTTGACCGCCGGTAACTGGCTCTTGGCCTTCGACCGGGCACTCATATGGGCCTCCTGTCCGAACGACTCGTTCCAGGCTATCGCTTAGTCCAACGAACGGTGGCCACCCGGTGTGCCCGGCCGTGATCGCGCTCACGGTCTGCCAGAGCGGGAAGAAAATAATGAGAAGCGACGCTAATCGTTCTCATGGCACCATCACCGGCTGTGGATCTGACGACTGCCCCGACTCCCCTCCAGGAGGGCAAGACTCCCAGCCGGATCCGGATGATCGTCGTGCTGGGTGTCATGGTCGCGCTGGGTCCGTTGACCATCGACATGTATCTGCCCGCGCTGCCGAGGATCGCCGACGAACTCGGGGTGTCGTCGTCGGTCGCGCAGCTGACGCTGACCGGAACGCTCCTCGGGCTGGCGCTGGGCCAGCTGCTCGTGGGCCCGCTGTCGGACTCGCTGGGTCGCCGCCGGCCGCTGATGGCCGGGATCGTGCTGCACATGCTCGCCTCGCTGGCGTGCCTGTTCGCGCCCAACATCGAGGTGCTCGGTGTGGCCCGCGGCCTGCAGGGGATGGGCGCGGCCGCGGGCATGGTGGTGGCGATCGCCGTCGTCGGCGATCTGTTCACCGACTCCGCCGCGGCGATCGTCATGTCGCGGCTGATGCTGGTGCTCGGGGTCGCGCCCGTGTTGGCGCCGTCGCTGGGCGCCGCGGTCCTGCTGAAGGCCTCATGGCACTGGGTGTTCGCCGCGCTGGTGTTGATCGCGGCTGCTCTGCTGCTGGTGGCGGCGACGGCGTTGCCCGAGACGCTGCCCGTCGCCCATCGGCGGCCACTGAAGGTGCGCGGCATCGCGGCGACCTACGTGGAGTTGCTACGCGACGCGCGCTTCGTGGTGCTGGTTCTGGTCGCCGCCCTCGGCATGTCCGGGTTGTTTGCCTACATCTCGGCGGCGCCGTTCGTGCTGCAGGGTCGCTATGGGCTCGATCAGCAGGCCTTCGCGCTCGTCTTCGGTGCCGGCGCGATCGCGCTGATCGGCGCCACGCAGTGCAACGTCCTGCTGCTGCGCCGCTACACGCCGCAGACCATCGTGCTGTGGGCGTTGACGGTGGCTTCGCTCAGCGGTGCCGTCTTCGTCGGAATCGCACTCGCGGACATCGGCGGGCTGGCCGGGTTCGTCATCCCGGTGTGGGTGGTGCTGGCCGCGATGGGTCTGGTCATCCCGAACGCGCCCGCGGTGGCGCTGACGCGGCATCCCGACGCCGCGGGTACGGCGGCCGCTCTGCTGGGCGCCGCACAGTTCGGGCTTGGCGCCGCGATCGCCCCACTGGTCGGAGCCCTCGGCAACAACGAGTTCGCTCTGGCGGCGGTGATGACGGTGGGTATGGTGATCGCGTTGCTCGCGCTCATGGCCGTCGGTGTGTCGTCGACCGAACGCGCGGATGACTCCGAATGCGACGTCAGCGACGACGTCGTGCCCGAACCCGCCTGACGCCCGCAGCGCGCGGTCCCGCTTTGTCGGGATCGGCAACGCTGCGTAGCGTCGGCGGGATCGCCGAGTGCTAGTCGACCCAGGATGCTCTCAACCCTTTTCACCAGGCAGAACGCGTCATCGAACCCGTGGCATGCGCTGTGGGCGATGATGGTCGGCTTCTTCATGATCCTGGTGGACGCGACCATCGTGGCGGTCGCCAATCCGTCGATCATGGCCAGGTTCGACGCCGGCTACGACGCCGTTCTGTGGGTCACCAGCGCCTACCTGCTCGCGTACGCGGTGCCGTTGCTGGTGGCGGGACGCCTCGGCGACCGGTTCGGGCCGAAGAACCTCTATCTGCTGGGGCTAACGGTGTTCACCGTCGCCTCCTTGTGGTGCGGGCTGTCGCACACGATCGGCATGCTGATCGCCGCGCGGGTCGTGCAGGGTGTGGGCGCAGCCCTGCTGACGCCCCAGACCTTGTCGACGGTCACCCGCATCTTCCCCGCTGACCGGCGCGGCGTGGCGATGAGCGTGTG
Organism: Mycobacterium sp. 1164985.4; assembly: GCF_001668575.1. Taxonomy (GTDB): domain Bacteria; phylum Actinomycetota; class Actinomycetes; order Mycobacteriales; family Mycobacteriaceae; genus Mycobacterium. The sequence goes on along the minus strand of NZ_LZMD01000062.1, from coordinate 1,513 downwards.
GGGTGCGACGGCCGGCGTCGCGACGCTGGTCGGCCCGCTGGCCGGCGGGGTCCTGGTCGACGCGCTCGGGTGGCAGTGGATCTTCTTCGTCAACGTGCCGATCGGCGTGGTGGGCGTGGCGTTGGCGATGCGGTTGGTGCCCGAGCTGCCGCGCCAGCGCCAGCGCCTCGACGTGCCGGGGGTGCTGCTGTCGGGGGTCGGGCTGTTCCTGATCGTGTTCGCCCTGCAGGAGGGTCAGGCGCACCAGTGGACGCACTGGGTGTGGGGCTTGATGGCGCTCGGCACCGGGGTGGTGGCCGCGTTCCTGTTTTGGCAGTCGGCCAATCGCAAGGACCCACTGCTGCCGCTCGAGATCTTCCGTGACCGCGACTTCTCGCTGTCGACGTTCGGCGTCGCGACGATCGGGTTCGTGGTGACGGGCATGATCGTGCCGATCATGTTTTACGCGCAGGCGGTGTGTGGGCTCTCGCCGACGCGCTCGGCGCTGCTGACCGCGCCGATGGCGATCGCGACGGGTGTGCTCGCACCGATCGTCGGGCGGATCGTCGACCGGTGGCATCCCCGCCCGGTGGTCGGATTCGGTTTCTCGGTGCTGGCGATCGCGATGACGTGGCTGTCACTGGAGATGGCGCCCGATACCCCGATCTGGCGACTGGTGCTGCCGCTGACCGCCACGGGTATCGGGATGGCGTTCATCTGGTCGCCGCTGGCCGCGACCGCCACCCGTAACCTGCCGGGGCGGTTGGCCGGTGCGGGGTCGGGTGTCTACAACACCACCCGCCAGGTCGGCGCCGTGCTGGGCAGCGCGAGCATGGCCGCGTTCATGACCTGGCAGGTCAACTCCGAAATGCCGCCGCGGGCGGGCGATTCGGTGCAAGGTGAGGCGGGTGCGACGCAGTTGCCGTCGTTCCTGCACACGCCGTTCGCGGCCGCCATGGCGCAGTCTCTGTTACTGCCCGCGTTCGTCGCGCTGTTCGGTGTGGTCGCCGCGGTGTTTCTGCTCGGTTATGCCCGGCGGCCGCTCGACGACGCGGCGCCCGAGGTCGCGCAGGACGACGACGAAACCTTCGACGACGACGACGATTACGTCGAGTACACCATCAGTTGGGATGACACCGGTGTCGCGTCATGGGTGCCCGCCGAGCGGGAGGCGACGACCACGCCGCTGGCCTCCCGTGACGAGCGGCCGACCGAGCAGTCCGACGAGTCGTGGCGCGCGATACTCGACCAGCTGCTCGCCGACGATCCGCCGCCCCACAAACCCGTCGACGAGGCGATCGGCTTGACGCACAACGGTTTGCACGTGAACGACGAGACGCGGCAGTCGTGGCTGAATTCGCCGCGTCCGCGGGCCTACCCGCGCGACGGTCACCGTGAACGGCCGGGCCGGGCTGAGCGATCCAACGGGCGGCATGCCCAGGGTGACGACCTCGACCGCTGATATAGCTCGAGTTAGTCCTTCTCAAATGCCTCCGGAGGTGTCAGGAAGGGATCTGTAACTGATTCCTTTTCG